>JAAYIN010000067.1 GCA_012523405.1 Clostridiales bacterium | reverse complement strand
TCTTACGCCGGCGCAAGTTGCGGGTCTCAATCTTACCAAAAATCAAAAAAGGGAGTTTCCGCTCGTTGCTTGAAGCATTGCTATGTTTTCTTCAGCTTTTCCTTTCATCTTTACTTTACAGTGCCATTCTGGTTTTGATGCAAATATTTGCTTGGCTGACCAGCGAAAATGTTCGACTGGTCACCAACGCCTTCCCGCCAGCGCCTTATCTAAAAAGCATGGCGTTTCGTAATGATTGTAAAAGAGTATATATCTGGAAGCTTTTATGCTACACATACGTTTAATAAGAGTACGGCAACCTTCCAAAGTCACAAACAATTTCATGCTTCACCAGCAGCATGACCCGCATCATCAGCCCGCCGCCCCTTGTGCAGGCACTTCCTGATGATGGTTCCATTGCAATGAAAATCGGCTGTCTCAACGGCAGATTTTCACTTTTTCAATCATTTATCACCTATTTGACAAAGAAATTCAACATTTGTTTCAAATTGTTCACACTTTATGCAACCAAAGTCCATCTTCGTTCGTCATAATAACAGAGAGGTGATCGCATGGCAACTATATTAATTTACAGCCCTGATGAAACACTCGCAAGACGGCTTTGCGAAACCCTGAAGAAGGAGAAATGTTTTGCAAGACATTGCGATGAAAAAAGCGTTTTTTCTCAGGAACTGACAGCAGAGCAGCCACCGCTGATTCTTTTGGATGCTCGGCTTAAGTGGACCACATGTCGACCCCTGTTTCAAGAATTCCAAAAGCACAACTGTCCTATACTCTTCATTACTGCAGACGCAGAGATGAGTACACATCTGCGTGCACTCTATGCAGGACCATCCGAGGTCTTGACACTACCCATCTCTGTGAAGGCTTTGCTCGCAAAGATCTCGGTGCTCATTGGCGACCGCAGACCGTTGCGAGAGCTTTCACTGGATGAAAAAGAACGTGTGGCTATGCTGGATGGTCGAAGAGTGGAGCTAACGGCTCAGGAATTCGCACTTCTGCTTGCCCTCATGGAAAAACCAGACATGCCCGTGAGCCGCGAACAATTGCTGCGCAAAGCATGGGGTTACCAGAGCATGGGCGAGACGCGCACGGTTGATGTGCATGTACAGCGCCTGCGCAAAAAACTTGGCGGTGACTATATCGAGACCGTGTACAAATGCGGCTACCGACTGAAGCTCGCCTAAATGCAATATAACAATGAAATGTAAAAAACGCCTGAGTCATTGACTGATTCAGGCGTTTTATATTGTGATTATAGCGTCTCAAGATATGCTTTTAGCTTTATGGGATCGCCGTCTGCAAAGCAGTAGCCCTGCATGTTTACGTTCTTTGCACCATCGATGTTTCTTTGTAAATCATCGATAAACAAGCATTCCTCCGCCTTGATATCAAACTTCTCGCATAGGCGGTTGTAAATCTCAGCATTGGGCTTGAGCATCACTTCTTCCGCAGACACCAGAATGCCCGAAAACAGATCCAGATGCGGAATCTTATACTCAAAATCCCTAAAACGCAGACCTGCATTGGACAGGATAAAGAGCTTGTAGCCTTTTTGAGAAATCCATTCAATGATTTCTGCCATGCCTTCTTTAGGCCAAAGGGAATCCAAATGCCAATCATGGAAGACACCCTCTGCGATTTGGGCAAGCCTTGGATCGTTTAGCTGCTTTTGCGCACGAGCGAGCATCTCTTCCTCAGTTATCGTGCCATGATCAACCTTGATCCACTCAGGCGTACCAAAGTAAGCGTCTGCGACCCTTTGAGCGTCTTGCGTGTTGCCCGCGTGCCTACGGCATGCCATCATTGGATCATAATTCAGCAGCACTCCGCCCATATCAAATACAACATTGCGTATCATTATCATTCATTTCCTTTCCCTTAGCAAACATCAATCATTAGCGGTTCATCAAATCGTACATCACAACCGCTGCTGCAATCCCTGCATTCAGCGACTCTGCGCCGCCCCGCATGGGCAGGCTATAGGAGCGTTTGGCAGCGGAAATGACCCTGCTGCTCAGCCCTGCACCTTCATTGCCAATCAGCACGCAGATGCGCCCTGCAAGCGCTGTGCGCTCATAGAAGGGCTCCCCGCCAAGCGCGGTTGCAACCGTATCATAGCCGCTGGCGTGCAGCTGCTCCATAGCACTGAGAGCAGCCTCGCATCTAGTGATTTGCACTCTGAATATACTCCCCATCGTCGCCCGAAGCACCTTGGGGCTGTATGGGTCTGCGCATCCCCTTGTCATGATCACGCCGTCAAATCCCGCTGCATCAAGCGTGCGCATGATCGTGCCGACATTGCCGGGGTCTTGTACGTTTTCAAGGAGCAGCAGCTTATCGCCCATCTCTTCAATCGCACGATCAGGCGGCAGCTCGCATACTGCGGCAATGCCCTGAGGGGTCTTGACCTGCGATATGGCTTCCAGCACATGCTGGGGAACAGAGAATATCTCTGAGCCTTCGGCTTTCGCAAGCAAGGATGCAAACTGCTCTGCCTTATCTGCGGTCACAAAAAGCTGACGAATCTTATCTGGGCAGATCGCCAAGGCTTCTGATACCATATGCTCGCCATCCAGCAGGAAAGCACCCATTGCTTCCCTGCCCTTGGCTGTTTGAAGCGACTTTGCCGCTTGTATTGTTGGGTTGCTGCGACTGCTTAATTCCTGCATTACATGCGCTCCGGTGCTTCCATACCAATCAGGTATAGTCCTGTCTTAATGGTCTGCTTGACTGCCTTGGTCAGCTCCAAACGGGCCTGACGCACGCCTGCGGGCGCATCCAAGATGCGGTTTTCATAGTAGAACTTGTTATACGCCTTGCAAAGCTCGGTCACCGCGCGGGTGATGATGCTGGGCTCATAGCGCAGCGCAGCTTCGCGAACGATCTGGGGGAAGCGGCTCAGCTGGCGCAAAAGCTCCTGCGCAAAGTCATCTTCCAGTGCAGCAAAGTCTGCCTCTGCTGCCTCTGTGCCCTCTGCCTTGCGAAGCACGGACGAGCAGCGCGCATGGGTATACTGCACATAGGGGCCCGTCTCGCCGTCAAAGCTGAGCACACGATCCCAGTTGAAGTCGATGTCCTTGATGCGGTTGTTTTGAAGGTCTGCATAGATGACAGCACCGATACCAACCTGCGCTGCAACCTGTTCCTTGTTTTCAAGGTCGGGGCTCTTCTCCTCGATGATCTTGAGCGCTTTTTCCTTTGCACCCTTGAGCAAATCCTCAAGGTATACCACATGACCCTTGCGCGTTGACAGGCTTGCGCCCTCATAGGAGATCATGCCGAAGGAGACGTGCACGAGATCCTTTGACCATTCATAGCCCATTTTTTCAACAACCTTGAACCACTGCCGGAAATGCAAATCCTGCTGATACGCCACGATGTAGAGGCATTTGTCAAAGTTGTATTCATCCTTGCGCCAAAGAGCTGCTGCAATATCGCGCGTGGAGTACAGCGTTGCGCCGTCCTTCTTTAGGATGAGGCAGGGGGGCATGCCTGATTCTTCCTCATCAAGGTCAACAATCGATGCGCCGTCGCTGATGGTGAGCAGTTCTTTTTCTTTGAGCTCGCTGATCACGCGATCCATCTTATCGTTGAAGAATGCCTCGCCGTTATAGCTGTCAAAGGTGATGCCGAGCATGTCATAGACGCGGCTCGCATCGCGGAGCGTCAGCTCCTTAAACCAGCTGAAAAGCGTCAGTGCTTCTTCGTTGCCGTCCTCAATCGCCTTAAACCATCTGCGGCCTTCGTCCTCCAAGGAGGGGTCTTTTTCCGCCTCTTCGTGGAACTTGACATACAAACGGGTGAGTGCATCAACGCCGTCGTTTTGCACTTCTTCCTTATTGCCCCAAAGCTTATAGGCGCAGAGCATCTTGCCAAACTGGGTTCCCCAGTCGCCAAGATAGTTGATCGCTACGGTCTTATAGCCAAGGAACTGGAAGATTCTGCGCAGGCTCTGTCCCATCATCGTTGTGCTTAAATGCCCGATGTGGAAACGCTTTGCGATATTGATGGAGCTAAAGTCAAGGCAGATGGTCTTCCCATTGCCCTCCTCCCCTGCGCCGTAGTTTTCGCCAGCCTCAAGCACGACGCCCAGCGTTTGCTCCGCAAAGTTGCCGCGGTTAAAGAAGAAGTTCAGATAGCCGCCCTGCTGCTTTGCTTCACAAAGGTCAGGTTCGCTGATGGCGGATGCCAGCGTGGATGCAATCTGGGGCGGACCCATATGCAGTGCACGGCTGAGCTTAAAGCAAGGAAAGGCGTAATCGCCCATTTCCTTTTCAGGCGGGATTTCCAAAAACCCTGCAATGTCCTCCACAGAGGGCAGGCTATCCACACCTGCATAGCAGTCTTCAATTGCTTCATGAATCAGCTGCGCTAGGCTTTGCTTCATATCCATATCAGTTGCTCCCTTCAGGCTGTATCGTTTCGTTTTCAACAATCCCGCTTTTCTTTTTCCAGTTGCCTTGTCGGTAGGCGATGCTAGTCAGCACACAGCCCGTGATCCACGCGATGAGCAGTGAGCCATAGAGGCACATGGGATCGCCGTTTGGCAGTTCAGGGGTGGTGCTCAGATGCGCCCACAGATAAGCGATAGGCATGCGCAGCACGACGGTCGTAATAACGCTGATATACATGGGGATCATCGTCTCGCCCGCACCGCGCATGACGCCTTGCAGCGTCTGGGTGATGCCAAAGACGATGTAGCCGACCGCCAGTGTTCTGAACATCGTCACGCCAAGATTCACGATTTCATCCGTCTGGGTAAAGACACGCATCAGGTTTTCGCCGAAAAGCAGAATGCCGAGCGTCATGACCGTCGACACGGCCACTGCAAGCTTCATGGTTACCTTCGCGCCCTCGCGCACACGATCCAGCCTGCGCGCCCCGATGTTTTGACCTGTGAAGGTCGTTGCTGCAACGCCAAAGGTGAAGTTCGGCATCATCGCGAAGCCATCCACGCGCATGATTGCGGTGGACGCTGTAACGACCAGCGGGCCAAGGGAGTTGGTAAGCGACTGCACCAAAATGCTGCTGAGGGAAAAGATCATCTGGGTTAGACCCGAGGGCAAACCCAAGCGGACAATACGCATCATGATCGGTTTGTCGATTTTAAAGATCGAGCGATTAAAGTCGATCACATTTTTCATCTTATACAGGCGGCGAACGCATAGAATCGCAGAGACAAACTGCGAAATGCCTGTCGCTAGTGCCACGCCATCCGTCGTCATGCCAAACTGGGTCACAAACAAAATGTCCAGTATGATATTGAGGATCGATGCCACAAGCAGGTACAGGAGCGGTCCAACGCTATCGCCCATACCGCGAAGTACACCGCCCAAAATGTTATAGAATGCGCTGGATACCATCCACATCATGACGATGCTCAGATACGCAGAGGCCATCTCCAGCATTTCAGCGGGCGTTCCTAGAAGCACAAGGAGCGGATTGGCACAAAGCGTGCCGACAATGCTCATGATCACGCTGCTAATCAGCGTCAGCATCATGATGGTCCCAACGGACTTGCTCAGCGAGTCGCGATCCTTTGCGCCGAAATATTGGGAGACAACAATGGATGCACCCGTGGAAATACCCATGAAGAGCACAATCATCAGATTGATGACAGGCCCTGCAAGCCCAACTGCACCCAGTGCATTGTCGCCAACGTATTTGCCAACAACAATGGCGTCAACTGTATTGTAAAGTACCTGCGCCAAATTGCCAAGCAGCAATGGGATCGCAAACTGGACAATGCCCGTCATGGGCTTGCCTTGTGTTAAGTCGCGAGGCGCAAACATTTTTTGTATCGATTGCATGATTCGTTTCCTTTCAATTGTCGGGTCAGGTATTTCCTAGGGATGAAGGACCGTTCCCATCGTATCTCCTGCGAGCACCTTGAGCACGTTTTGAGGCGGCTCAAGTCCAAATACGCGCACCATCGGCACGGCGTTTTCGCGAAGCATAATAAATGCTGCTGCGTCCATGACGCGCAGGTCACGCTCCGCTGCTTGCGAGTAGCTGATATCCTTAATCAGCACAGCTGTGGGGTCGACGTTAGGATCAGCGCTATAAACGCCGTCGATATTCTTCGCCATCAGCACAGCGTCACATTCAAGTTCAATTGCGCGCAGCACCACTGCGCTATCGGTAGAAAAGCAAGGATTGCCAAGGCCGCATGCAAAAAATACAATATGCCCATCCTCCAGCATTTCAATCGCTTCCACGGTGTTATAGCTCTTGGCGAAGCGAGGGATATCCACCCCGCTCATCACAGTCGCTTTTGCGCCCATATGCGCAAGCGTGTCGCGCATATACAGGCAGTTTTGGAGTGTGCCAAGCATGCCCATCTGGTCTGCCGCGACCGTACCCATGCGCATTCCTGCTCCGCGCCTGCCGCGCCAAACGTTTCCTCCGCCAATCACGACCGCAAGCTGCACCCCTGTTTTTGCAATCGCTATCAGCATTTTCGCCGCCTCTTCAAACCTCTCATGATCAAAGAGCTTTCCGTCCACGCCCAGAGCTTCTCCGCTTAGCTTTAGAATAACGCGCTTGTATGGGTTTGGCATATTGCTATAACAACCTTTCTTTTATCACATTTCTAGAAAAACAGCAAAAAGGGCACGCAAGCATAGCCCGCGTGCCACAAGGTCAATGCCTGACCGATTCGTCATTTGACGTAATTTGCTTAGTTCTTTGCAGCCATCTGAGCTGCGATTTCCTCAGCAAAGTTATCCTGACGCTTTTCGATACCTTCGCCGCGCTCAAAGCGCTCGAAAGATACAACGTTTAGGTTTGCGCCAATTTCTTTAGCAACTTCAGCAGTCAGCTGACCAACGCTCTTGTCGCCATCCTTGACGAAAGGTTGCTCAAGCAAGCAAACTTCCTTGTAGTACTTCTCGATGCGGCCTTCGACCATCTTATCAACGATCTTCTCAGGCTTGCCTTCGTTTAGAGCCTGTGCACGAAGAATCTCGCGCTCTTTGCTCAGGTTGTCGCTGGGAACTTCTTCCTTGCGAACTACAGAGGGCTTAGCTGCTGCGATTTGCAGAGCTACGTCATGATAGTAGGTCTTGAAGGTATCGTTTGCGAATGTGTCTGCCTTGTCATTTTCAACAAGCAGCAATACGCCGATCTTGCCGCCCAAGTGAATGTAGCTCTCAACGATGCCCTTATTGGTCTCGTAGCGAGCAAAGCGGCGAACCGAGATCTTCTCGCCAATCGCTACAGTTGCATCGCTGACTAGGTCAGTGATGGTCTTGTCTGCGTTGTCAACGAATTTCTGGTCCATCATCTCTTCGATGCTGGCGGGGTTTGCAAGAGCCACATGCTTCGCAACATCTTTGCAGAAATCGCTGAAGTTGTCGGTCTTAGCAACGAAGTCTGTTTCGCAGTTGACTTCAACAATAACGCCAACGCTTGCATCCTCGTTAATATATGTAGCAACAATGCCTTCTGCAGCGATGCGGCTTGCCTTCTTTGCAGCAGCAGCAAGACCCTTCTCACGAAGCCATTCAACAGCCTTTTCGATATTGCCCTCTGCTTCGATCAGTGCCTTTTTGCAGTCAAGCATACCCGCTTGGGTTGTCTCGCGAAGTTCCTTAACCATTTGCGACGTAATGTTCGCCATCTGAAATCTCTCCTTGCTTCTAAGCATCATTCCAAACAAATGATGCCATATGTAGTGCCCGAAGGGAGGGAGTTATCCCTCCCCTAACAAGCCTAAATTATTCTGATACTTTCGCAGCTTGTTCAGCAAGAGCAGCTTCGCCAGCAGCATCCTGCTCGCCCTGCTTGCCTTCCAGCACTGCATCAGCTAGCTTGCCAGCAATCAGTTTGACAGCGCGAATAGCGTCATCATTGCCGGGGATCACATAATCGATCTCGTCGGGATCGCAGTTGGTATCAACAATAGCAACAATCGGGATGCCCAAGGAACGAGCTTCTGCTACTGCAATATGCTCTTTGCGGGGGTCAACGATGAAGAGTGCGCCGGGGAGTCTCTTCATTTCGCGGATGCCGCCAAGGTTAGCTTCCAGCTTTTCGCGCTCATGCTCAAGCTTGATAACTTCCTTCTTGGGGAGAAGGTCGAACTGACCCATCTGCTCCATCTTGTCGATCTGGTTGAGGCGATCAACACGGGTGCGGATGGTACGGAAGTTGGTCAGCATGCCGCCGAGCCAACGATGATTTACAAAATACATGTTGCAGCGAGTTGCTTCAGTTGCGATAGACTCCTGAGCCTGCTTCTTTGTGCCAACGAATAGAACGCTCTTGCCGTCCATTGCGACGTCACGGATAAAGTTATACGCTTCGTCTGCCTTGCGAACGGTCTTTTGAAGGTCGATGATGTAGATACCGTTGCGCTCGGTGAAGATATACTGTGCCATTTTGGGGTTCCAGCGGCGGGTTTGGTGACCGAAGTGAACGCCCGCTTCTAGAAGCTGTTTCATTGAGATAACTGCCATTTTGGGTTTCCTCCTTGTTTTTCCACCCTTTGTGTCGTCTCAGAGCGAACACTGCACAAAAAATGCAGCACAATCGTCCAATCGACAAAGGTGCGTAATCGGATAGATTATAGCACGTACAGGCTTGTGTTGCAAGTCTTTTGGCGATTTTTCAAGTATAAATGCGAATCCAACCAAAAACGCACCTGAGGCATGATGCCTCGGGTGCGAATGGATGTATTTGGTTAAAATGCATTGTTGGAGGACAGGAGGTAGTACAGGTAGTAGATACCCGATCCCAGATGCCATACCAATAGTGCCAGGGAGATTCCGTACCCCGCCTTCTTTACAAGCGTTAGCTGATGCTGCTTGATATCCTGCGCAAGGGTTCTGAGGAATATTCCCGTCATGATCACCCACATGAAAAACGAACTGCTGTTAGCCGCCCATGTGAAGTTGCCGTGACCCGAGCGCATCCCTGTCTCGCGAAACGCCATCGCTTCGATCACGCTAAAGGCTGTCATCAGGAGACCGATCACCAGCATGCGATCCTTGAACATTCCCTTGCGGTAACATACCGCGATGGATGCGAGAGGGAATGCGGACATCATCACTGTATTTCTGATCGCCACGGTCATGGACTCCATCGTGATCCCGATTTCAACGCCGCTTGTGTACTCCACCAGCTCGCCTGTATAGTACAGGTATTGAAGCAGGAAGTAGGCAACCGCAGGCAAGAAAGCGATGATGATCTGCATGAAGTAGCGCCACTGTTTTTTGTTTCTGATCAGTTCCGCAAGGAACATCACAAACGCTGCGGGGAGCAGTGCCTGCATAAAGGTCGGCTTGCAGGCTAGGCTTGCCATGAGCAGCACCGCGAGCCAAAGCACCTTGCGCCAAGGCAGCATGATCTGCTGATTCCCCGCGTCTCGCATGCGCTCAAACTCGCACCAGCAATGCACCAGATAGGGGATGCAAAGCATCATCACCGCGGTCACGGCCTGCTGGGTGGGGTTATGCCAGACATTGGGCGAGCCGATGCCTTTGTAGACAAATTGGTTGATGGGGAAGATTCGGACGGCGGTAACCAGCATCAGCAAGAAGCTGATCAGCGTCACATGCCATTGCTTCACCTGATCGCCGCAAATCGCGTTGATCGTGCGATGGGTGAAGTAGAACGCAGCCATTTTGCAAAGCGCGGATACCAGCGCGGCAGCCCATTCAATCGGCATGCCCAGCTGATAGATCACCGCAACGCATAAATGCCATAGCGGGTATGCCAGGCGGCTGGTAATTGAATGCAGATCCGAGAAATCAAATTCACTGGCAATGATGCTGTGAACGTAAAAATCAGTTCCTACATAGGCAAATTCACGATGGAACATCCAAAGCGAAAAGGCAAAAATGGCCGCAATCGCTATCCATATCGAATAATGGAGTCCCTGTTCTTTTCGTATTTCACGCTCTAGTCGTATTGGATCATGCATCTTTGGTTGATCTCCTTTTTAAGCGGCGCGAAGGCATTGAATGTGCGTCAAAATCCACCGTTCAAAAGCCAACAAGTCATTATCTGTGCAGCATTGTATTCTTTGCTATCAAGCAATTACAACGGTGATGAGTGTATCAAAAAAGCCTATGGTTGTCAATTGATTCGCGTCTTTGCGCTCGCCTGCGCCTATGTGCAATTCATGCTTTTTTCCCATTTTATCACTTTCTCTTGTCTCATCAGGATTCCTGAGGTATAATTTTGATTGTCTTAATCAAATGGAGGTGCCCTCATGGACCAGCTGATCGTACTAGGTACAGGAAACGCCACGGTAACAAAATGCTATAATACCTGCTTCGCCGTCAAGGGAGAAGAAGGAACAATCCTATGTGACGCAGGCGGCGGCAACGGAATTCTGGCGCAGTTTGAGCGTGCGAATATGAAGTGGGATGATATCCATCATCTGCTCATCACCCATGCCCACAGCGATCATCTGCTTGGCGTTGTCTGGGTGCTGCGCATCATCGGTACGATGATCAGCAGCAAAAAGTACGAGGGCGACCTGCATATCTACTGCCATTCCTCCATCATCGACGGGCTGGTGCAGATGGCAAACCTGACGCTGCAAAAGAAGGTCACCAGCCTGATCGGCACGCGCATTCTTTTCCATACCATCTTTGACGGACAGAAGGAAAGCATCTGCGGACGCGAGATCACTTTTTTTGATATTCATTCCACCAAGCTCAAGCAGTTTGGTTTTACCATCCAGCTTTCATCGGGCGAGATGCTCTGCTGCCTTGGCGATGAGCCCTACAATCCGCTATGCGCCGAGTATGTTCAGAGCGCGAGCTGGCTCTTATGCGAAGCCTTTTGCCTGTATGAAGACCGCGATATTTTCAAGCCCTACGAAAAGCATCACACCACCGTGAAGGAAGCATGCGAACTTGCCCAGAGCCTCAGCGTGCCAAACCTTGTGATTTGGCACACCGAGGATAAGCGCATCCTTGAGCGCAAACGCCTCTATACCGCCGAAGGGCAGGCATACTATAAGGGTAATTTACTCGTGCCCGATGATCTGGAAGTCATTAGGCTTTGCTGATTCCAATCAGCCATTGCCCGCATTTTCATCATTTTGCTGATCCGTCGATTGTTTCGGCGGGTCTTTTTCTTCCTCCGCATACTGCTCTAGCAGCACCTTGATCTTGTTTGGGACAGGAACGCCGCAAAGCATTAAATTCTCAATGAGCGACAGCCCTTCGTTGCTGATATAAAACCATATGGCGGCACTTGCGAACATCGAGTTTCCCTCGTTTGCAAACAAGTCCAGCAAGTAGGCGAGCATGACCACCATTAGCATCATGGCCTTCTTCAAAATGCCCTTTGATCCTGCTGCACTTGACAGCCTGCCGCCCGCGCTTTTCTTACTCCTGCCCATCCCAGCAGCCACGATGCCGCTGATATAATCCGCTACCATAATCGCTGCAAGCAGCACAGCAGCGCGGTTATCACCGCTTGTCATTCCATGCAAAAAGCCAATAACCGCAGCACCGCCTTTTATCAACAGGTCGTGCGTGTGGGCAATAAAAACCTTCATGCCCCGCCCTCCTTTCGGCTGTGCAATGATATGTGAGCGCACAGATGAAAATCACAAATGCGCCAACTATCCTTGCCACAGCGTATGAAATTCGCTGGATTTTGTGCATGAAAAAAGCCCCTGCGATCATTTCACGCAGGAGCTCTGAGTTCATTTTGGCTTAATGATGATCCACCACAGGGTCATCATTTTTTTCATTCAGGTAGCGCTCGATGATAAAACGCGGGCGCTGCTTGGTTTCATGGTAAATCTTACCGATATATTCGCCGATGATGCCAAGGGAGAGGAGCTGAATGCCGCCTATCATCCAAATGGATGCGAGCGTGCTTGTCCAGCCGATGACGGTTTTGCCCGAGATCCATGAAATCAGCGCATACAGCAGCATGAACAGTGAAATGATGAAAATCACGACACCCACCGTTGTGATCAGGCGAAGGGGCTTTACGGAGAAGCTGGTAATGCCGTCAATCGCAAATGCCAGCATCTTTTTGAATGGATACTTGCTCTCGCCGGCAAAGCGTTCGCTGCGGTCATAGGTGACCGTGCCGCTCTGAAAGCCGACAAGCGGCGCCATGCCGCGCAGGAATAGATTGACTTCTTTAAACTCCGAAAGGGCGCGTAATGCGCGGTTGCTCATGAGGCGGTAGTCCGCATGATTATAGGTGATGTCCACACCGAGACCCTTCATGAGCCGATAGAACATCAGCGCGGTTTGGCGCTTGAACACCGTATCGGTATCGCGCTTGTTTCTCACGCCATATACGATGTCACAGCCCTTGTTATACTCTTCAATAAAGCGATCCATCGCATCCATATCGTCCTGCAAGTCCGCATCCATTGAGATGCTGATATCACAGCGATCCTTCGCCGTCATCAGCCCCGCGAGGAGTGCATTTTGATGCCCGCGGTTACGGCTGAGCTTCACCCCGTCAAATAGGGGGTTTTGCTCATGGAGCTCGGTGATCATCTCCCATGTGCGATCCTTGCTGCCGTCGTTGACCAACAGCACGCGGCTGTCATCGCTGATCAGACCTTTTTGCACAAGGGACGCCATCTTCACAACCAAGCGCTTGGACGTTTCGGGTAATACCTCTTGCTCGTTATAACAGGGAATCACTACGATTAGCTTGCTTGCCATCTGTTCTCCTCCTATTTAATCTCAAATTCGGATGAAAATGCAGTAATGTTCGTGTCGTTCATAATTGCTTGCGTGCGAACCCGATAAGTCCCCGGGGTCACATGGTCTCCGCTTTTGAGTTTGCCGTCCCAATAAAAGATGCTGCCCTGCGGATCAAGCTGCATCGATCTGGCGCTTTGGCGGTGACAGATGCGGTGAATCACCTTGTCGTTTTCATCCACAATCGCAACGCTGAGCGAGCAGGGATAATCATGCCCCACAAAGATGCTGAGCTCCGCGCCGCCAGTCATTTCAAATACAGGCTGCACAATGGTTTCCAGATTCACCTCGCCAATATCAGGCGGCACCGAGAGCACACGGCCTGCGTGTACCGTCAGCTTGCCATCGTCAATGCTCACCAGCTGCACCAGCACATAGCCGTAGTTTTCGCCCTCAAGGTCTATCGCTAGGGTGCGCTCTTTACGACCTGCCGATACAGCGCCCGCACGATCTCCATACGCCGTATAGCGTTCATCTTGATCGTAGATGAGCTTCGCACTGTCAAAATGCCATTTGCCATCGATCTGGGGGACCACCTGATACGCCACGCGAACAGGTCGTGTAGCGATAAATTCAATGGCGATCTTGCGCGAGGTCTTGCTCAGCAATGTGCCTGAAAACGTGACGTCAATGATCGGCGAGCGGTCAAGGCCTGTTGGCAAGGCTTCGGCGGCATCGTAGCGGAACACAACAAACGAATCCTCCTGAGGGTATACCTGAGGGGAGGACGCGCCGTGGTTGAGGTATAGATAATGATAGAGCTCGCTTAGGGTCACGCTGCCGTCACGGTTTTGATCGGCAGGGTATCCATTGCCTGCGCTTAGGCTCTGACCAAGCGCCAGCGTGAAGTAAAAAGCTCCCTGAGGCTCATTGCCCGACAGCTCCGTACCTTCCTCCGCATTCCAATACCAGCTCTCCTCCATCGCACCGCTGCTGGTCAGCACCTTAAAATCATCGCCCTGAAAGTAAATATGATCGGGGCGGCTAACCATGCCCTTGCTGATAAACGAGCCTGAATTGCACGCATCCAGCATCAGCACCTTTGTGCCCAGTATCCCGTCAAAGGCCGCCTCTAGCTGCGCAGGGGTAATGCATCCTTCCGTCACCCCATCGCTAAGGAGCAGCCTTGGCTCCTCGCCGCTTTCGGGGTCATAGACGCCATGGGTACTGATGTAAAAATAACTCACATCGCCTTCTTTGGCTTTGTGAAATGTATCCTGAATGAGGGCTGTCAAGCTTTCAGCAGAGGTAATGGGTTCATCCGGCAGCATCAGCACCTTCAAGGGCTTAAGCGTGGACTGAAACACCGTCTGCATCGCATAAATATTATTGGTGGAGCTGGGGTAAATGCTTGGTTTGGTCACAAAATGATCGACACCAACAAGCAGCGCACGTTCATTACGCGCCTGCTCCTTCATAATCTGTGTAGCTTCTATCTCTGTCACTGCATCCGACGTATCCAATGTTGCCGCAACGCTAAGCTGCGGATTCACACACATCAACAAAAAGAGGAACCAAAGCAAGAACGACTGCGAAACCCGCAAGGCTTTCCCCCCTCCCCGCATCCTTTCGCGCGTTAACATGATCAATATTGTACACCATTTCAAGCCTGACGTACAGTGTTTTAGCAAAAAGGGAGAAATCGTTAATTCCTTTGAATATCCCATTTTGGGGGATCAATCAACAACTTCCCAACTATCAGGCGAGTTATTGATGATATCAGCCAGCATGATTTCCATCGCCTGCTGGGTTTGCCGGTCTGCTATCCCGCTGACGGTTTTGTCCTCCATCAGCTCTTCCTGAAACCGCGCGACCGCTGCTTTTGTATTGCCGCCAAATGCGCCTGTGAGATGAATGTCATCCAGCAATCCGAGCTCATTGAGCCACTGCTGGAGCTCCAGCACTTTGTCGCCAATATTGCCGCTGCGCATCGTGGTATCCGCCACATCCTGGCAGGTGCCAAAGCCGAGCACCTGACTGTTGCTGAGCTGATAGGTATTGCGCGCAACTGCCGAGGGGTTATTCCCCTCGATCACATGGATCACGACATTATCGTTCACGTCGCGTGTGCAGTATTCCACAATCGCCACATGCTCCGTATCGCCTGCTTCATTATAGCTGAAAAACACCAAATCACCTGGATTGGGGATATAGTCATTCTTTTTCATCAAATGATCTGCGCCGCGGAGCCATTGGTATCCCCAATCGGGGCAATTGCCTTTGCGGAACACAAAGCGGCCACGCTTGATGAACCAGTTTTTACCTTGATTTTGTCCGCCCCAGTTGGGGTAGATATCGTTGAATATCGACGTGCCGTACTGCTCATCCACAGTGCTCACGCACCAGCAAACAAACTCCGCGCACCACTCAGCATTGGGGTCTCCTGCCCATTCGCCATACTTCGTATAGCTATGCGCACCTTCCTCATAGCCAATTTCGCCAATCGCAATATCCAGCAGCCGCTGCACAAACACGGGCGGCTCGCCTTGGTCGATTACCACTTCATCGCTTGATGCCTCAGCGTCTGACTGCGCATAGACGTAGTCCTGCGACTCGGGCACTTCCATAGGTGCATCCGTTGCCTCCGCCATCTGCGCCAGTTCCTGCTCGTCCATATCGCTGCACAGTGCACCCGTGCACCCAAAGAGCAGCATCAGCATGCAAATAGCGCCTGCTATTATGCGTTTCATCGATCAAACCTCCTATCGTCCAAAAGCTTCTATCCCGCGCAACAGTTCGAATTCCCTGATCGTACGAACGGTCGTGAACATCTTGCGCGTCAGTATCGCTCCTGTGCGATAGAATAGGCAAACAAAGGGCATATCGGTCGCAAACTGCTGCTGAATTTCCTGCGAGGTGTAGGCAAACTCCGCTTGATTCTGCTGCGTGCGCAGCGTATCGATAAGGTCTGTCATCTCGGTGCTCGCATAGCGGCAGTAGTTTTCATTGTTCCCTTTCCTCAGGAAAAAGCCCCAATCGGGCACGACGTCGATCTGGAATGCGCACAGCGCCATATCAAATGAGCCTGCTTTCATCTTTTCCAGCGCATCCGCGTAGGTCACCTGCTCAACATTGACATCAATGCCCACCACTTTGAGCATGTCCTTGATCATATTGGCCGCTTCAAAGCGCACATCGTTGTCGGGGTCTTCATAAACGATCAGCCTCAAAACGAAGTTCTTGGTCTTACCATCAACCACCTTGTTTAGTTGACCGTCGCCATCGGGGTCCGTCCAGCCGTCCTCCTCCAAAAGCGCTGCCGCCTTTTCAGGATTATATACAAACGAGCTTTCCAGATCGTCATTATAAAGCCAGCCGTCCGACGGCACAGGGGTATCCGCATTAATGGTCATGCCCATGTAGACATTTTTAGCAATGGATGCCTTGTTAATGGCAAGGGTGATCGCTTGCCTGACCTTTGCGCTGTCAAGCGGAAATTCCTTATGATGCAGGAGCAAGGTCTCAAGCTGCCTTGTGGTATAGGGGATGGAGAGCGAGTTGATACCGCTCTTATACTGCGCCGCAGCAACCGAGCGAGTAAACGCCGCGTCAACTTGGCTGTACTCGTAATCGGTGATCAATGTTTTGTTATTGGTGTAGAAGTTGACGGTGATCTGCTCCACCTGCGGTTTGTTCTGCCACCAATTTTCGTTGGAAACAAGCCACATATAGGAAACAGGCTCAAAGGAGCTGATCACATAAGGACCTGTGCCAAGGGGGCTTGCCATATCCACCTGCGAGGCAGGAACGACCGGAAAGGTCATGCTATACAAAAAGCCGTAGTAGCTTCTGCCCGCTTTGACCTCGATCGTGCGCTCATCAACTACGGAAATAGCGGAGACAAGGTACTTCATGTTTTGGTAGAAGCCCTTGTCCGTCAGCTCTTCATTTTTCGCCATATCCAAAATATACTGGCAGGAAGCCACCACATCCTGAGCGGTTAATGGTGTGCCATCAGAAAACACCACGTTTTCACGCAGCACAAAAGTCCATGTCTTGCCGCTGCTCGCCTCAGACCAGCTTTCAGCGAGGGATGGCTGCGGAATGCCGTTATCATCAATGACAACAAGGCTTTCATACACCATGCCGTAAAGAGAAATCATATCCCTCTCAGACGGCATGAGGGGACGGATTTCCGTTGTGCGCGTGCTGATCATACCAATGACAATAGCGTCCTCAACGTTTTCAGCCATGGCCAGCGTTGGGAGCATCAATAGGCATAATAGCAGGCAACCGATACGTTTACTCATATAGCGTCCTCCGTGGATTGATAATATAGTCGTTTGTAGATGGCGTAGTCGTTGAGCACACGACCTGCATATCGCTTGGTCGGGCCATCCTTCATGCTTTCCAGCTCAAGAGTCAAATTATCGCTGCTGTAGGTAGAATCGTTGAGCCAATTTTTGACCTGCGTGGGACCCGCGTGGTAGCCGGCAGCGACAAGGATCGGATCGCCATGGAAGGTATCGCTGAGATATCCAAGATACCAGCAGCCATATTCGATATTCACCTCAGGCGTATAAAGGCTATCAAACTGGTAGCCTTCAAGGGATGCATTCTTTTTTTGATATACGTACTTCGCCGTGTCGTCCATCATCTGCATCAGTCCGCGCGCACCTACGCTGCTCTCGGCCTGCGGATTGTAGGAGCTTTCGTTCAGCACAAGGGCAGCAACAAAAGCGGGATGGAGGTTGTTTTTCGCAGCTTCCTGCTCGATGAGCTCCTCGTAGCGATAGGGATGATTGTCCAGAAGTGCCGCGGCGTCCCGCTCCCTCGCGATCAGAATCTGCTCGGTTTGGTCTGTAAAATTCAGCTGCATGAGCCAAAGCGCAACCGCAAGAAATGCCAGCAGGGCAGCTGCGATTCCAAACCACGGGATTTTGAGCTTGGTTTCCTGCTCATACTCCTCTTCCTCCTCCCACTGCTCTGTGGGAGGAGTTATCGGCTGGTCGTAGCTCTCGCCTTGGTACACGGAGTAGACCTCTTGCTCCTGCTGCGGCTCCTGATATGCCTTTGCGGCATGATAAGCAGCGCTGCGCCCTCTTGGGGCAGCGTTTGGCATCGGTTCTTCATTGTCCTGCTCGGCTATCCTGCGTGCGCTGCGGCGCTCGAGGTACTCGGAGCGAGGCGGCGGGTAGGAAACGGCAGCTTGCTGGGAAGCGTTTCTTGGGGTCATGCTGCGCTGGTATTCTTCCTGTTGCTTCTCCATACCCGCACGCTGCGCGCCATGACGGCGACGACCGCTCCGTTCGCGGTGCTCCCTGTCAAGCTCCTGCTGCTGCCATAAAAGCTCTTGGGGATAGCCAGCGTTCGCATACTGCTCGCTCAGCCCAGATTGTTCCTGCGCCGCGGTTTGCTGCCTAACGCTTCCGCTGAGCGGACGACCTAAAATATCGCGTTTCACATCGTCCTGCACCTCTTCGTCCTGCTGAGGGGCACGCGTTACGCACGGGGTCTGCGGGCGGCGATGATCAAGGGGGATATGGTTTTGCTGCGCGACCCGAAGCCATTCAGGCATTTCGGGACTAGCAGGTTCTTGGTACTGAGAGCCATTCACATCCGTCACCACCAAGCGGTTATTGGGACTCACGTCCTCCGCTTGGGCGATCGGCTGGGCGGCGACTTCAAACGGATTATCAGGAATACCGTAATCCTCCGGATAGGCAATAGAGCTCGCCTGCGCACCATTTGCGAGCCCTTGGGTCACTGCACCATGCGGCATGAGCACTTGCTCAGCGGAACGGTGTGTGACCTTGTCGCCTTGACTCTCGTCATGCTTCATATTTTGCATCTGCCGCCTCCTGCGTCCCTCACGAACGGAGGATACGTACGAGTAGTCCACGGGTGCACTATCATCGTCTATATCATGGCAGATTTTCAATTGTAGGATCATAGGTACTCCTTTCGGCTTACGCCAGTGAAGAAATCCAAGTATTGTAATACTCTTGTACGTCATGCTGAAGGTCACCAAAATGTTTATCAGTCTTGATAACGATGTCGCTCAGCTTTTCCTTTTCTTCAAGCGCCCATTGGCTGTTAATTCGGTTGAGTGCCTGCTGACCTTCCAGCCCGCTGCGCGTCTTTAGTCGTTCAAGCTGAACATCCTGAGGCGCACTGCAACAAATGGTAATATCTGCAAGCGATTCAAGCCCTACTTCATAGAGCAGCGGCACATCCAATACAACGACCAACGCACCCATTTTACGGCACACTTCGATTTCCTCAACCAACCGCTCCTGAATCATGGGGTGGGTTGCATCATTGAGTTTTTGACGTTCCTTTTCGTTTTCAAAAACAATGGAAGCAAGCACAGATCGGTTGAGCGTGCCGTCGGGATAGAACACAAACTCTCCAAAAGCCTCGCGCAGTGCAGGCAAGGCATCGCCGCCCGGTGCCGTCAACTCGTGACTGATTTGATCCGCATCGATAATTGTTGCCCCAAGTTCCTTGAGCATCATGGCAACGGTCGATTTACCACAGGCAATTCCTCCAGTAAGTCCAACAACTTTCATCAATGACCTCTCCCCTCTGAATTTACAAGCAAATTCTAAAGCTATATTATACGCTCGCAGCGCATGGTAAACAAATGAGATGCACCAGAGACTTCGCTCTGATAGGCATGAGAGATAATGGGGTGCTTTGTGGTGAAATAGCAGGAACGAATAAGACCAGCAAACGAATGAAATATGCGCGTGGTGAAAAGGTAAACCACTCCGATCACTGGGCGAAGCCTCAGTGATATGAAAACAAGATTGATTCGGATTCGCCCGCCCCCTTAGGAGGTATCGGAGGACCGAAGTCCTCTGATTACAATCCGAAAGCAGCAACGAATAGAAGGGCGAAGCCCCGGTGGTTTCGGAACCATGCCTAGCATGGATTCCTTACGCAAATCCCTGACCGTGAGCGTTAGTGAACAAGGGATTTGTGCAAAGAATCGGCGGAAAAGATCGCGTCAGCGAGCTTTTTCGCCGCAGCACAGCGCCCTAGTGCGCCTGTTCCCAGTCCTTGCCTCTGGATACTTCAGCAACAAGCGGCACGCGTAGGGTAACGACCTGCTCCATGGTGTTTTGGAGTAGCTCGCTGACCTTGTCTGCCTCATCGTATGGGCATTCGACGACGAGCTCATCGTGCACCTGCAATATGAGGCGCGCTTTGTATCCGCCTTCTTTGAGGCGATCGGATACGCGAACCATTGCCAGCTTGATGATGTCGGCTGCTGTGCCCTGCACGGGGGTATTCATGGCTGCACGCTCGCCAAAGCTGCGCACATTGCGGTTTTTGTTGGATAGCTCAAATAGCTCACGGCGACGGTGGAATAAAGTCTGGGCAAAGCCGTGCTCATAGCCAAGCTTCACGCAATCATCCATGAAGGTACGCACACCCGGATAGCGCTCAAAATACGTCTGGATGAACTGATCCGCTTCCTTGCGGGAAATACGCGCATTTCTGGCCAAGCCAAAACCGCTGATGCCGTAGACGATGCCGAAGTTGATCGCCTTGGCACTTCGGCGCATGTCGGAGGTCACCTCATCCATGGACACGCCATGAATTTCAGAAGCGGTACGGGTATGAATGTCCTGTGCTTTGATAAAAGCATCGCACATGGCAGGGTCTTTGCTCATGTGAGCAAGCACCCGAAGCTCGATTTGACTGTAGTCAGCGTCTAGTAGGATATTACCTTCGCCCGCGACAAATGCACGGCGAATCTCGCGACCTTCGTCGGTTCTGATCGGAATATTTTGCAGGTTGGGTTCAAGGGAGGATATACGCCCTGTGACGGTCGCAGTCTGGTCAAATGTGGTGTGTATCTTCCCGTCGCGCCCGCGCAATTTGAGCAGCCCTTCGATGTAGGTGCTTTGCAGCTTGCTGAGCTTGCGATAGCGCAGCAACGGCTCAATCGCATCATGATAGGGAATCAAGCCTTCGAGCACCTCGGCATCGGTAGAAAAACCGCTCTTGGTTTTCTTTTGCGCAGGCAAACCTAGCTTTTCAAAGAGTACCTCGCTGAGCTGCTTTGGGCTGTTGAGGTTAAAGTCAGAAACGCCTGTGAGATCGTACACGGCTTGCCTTGAGGACTCGATCTCAGAGGTAAACTGCGCGCCAAGCTCGCTTAGCACATCCGCGTCCACCCAGAAGCCTTCACGTTCCATCTCAAATAGCACGCGGGTCAGCGGCTGCTCCATGTCATAGAGCAGGTCGGTGAGGTCACGCGCTTCAATCCTTGCATCTTGGCGCAGGCAGAGGGCGTAGGCATCATAGGCGGTCGGGTACTCGGCTACATCCGCTAGGTCTATGCCGTACTCCGTTGCGATGGAGACGCGCAGACTGTATCCCTTTTGCGCGGTGTGCACCAGATACGCGCCCAGCATCGTATCGCGCATAATCTTAGGCTGCGGCAAGCGATAGCGCTCCAGCAGCCAGAACAAATCCTTTGCGCCGTGCACGATGAAGGACGCTTCCTCAATCAAAGGTCTAAGCGCAGTCAAAATCTGATCATCATAAAGCCCTGCGCCGGTTAGATCGCGCAAAATAGGCATGTGATAGAGCGTGAGATCAGCGGTTAGCAGCGTGATTTCCGCGTCGGTTTGAGCGAGCGTAATGCCGCTTTGTTTCTCTTTAAGAAGCCTCAAAACGCACGCCGCAATCTCGTCTTGGGTGATCAGCGTTTCTTCGCCCGCAATAGGCTTTGGCGCCGGCAGCTCGTCCTCGGTTTGCATGAGCGTGGTTTGGGGCTGCGCATCTGACGCGCCCGCTGCGCGCTTTGCAGCAGTCGTTCCGCGAACCTGCGGCGCGCTATCGGTCTTCACCTGCACGGGAGCAGGGCCGTCCGCCTTACCAAGCAGCGTCGTCATGTTCCTTGCAATGCCGCGCAGGTCGTAGGAGACAAGAAGCGATTCTGCTTGTCCCATATTACGCCAAGAGCATTGCTCAAAATCAATCGTCAGCGGTGCATTCAGGCGAATCGTACCAAGGTCGCGGCTAAGCAGCGCCATGTCCTTGTTTGCGCGCACCTTTTCGCCAAGCTTGCCCTTGATCTCATCCGCATGTTCCAGCACGCCGTCCAGCGAGCCATATAGCCCCATCAGCTTGAGCGCAGTCTTTTCGCCTACGCCTGGAATGCCCGGGATATTGTCGCTGGAGTCGCCCATGAGTCCCTTGATATCAGGGACTTGGTCAGGCGAATAGCCAAAGTTCTCAAGCACGCCCGCAGGATCAAGCAGCAGGCTTTCCGAAATGCCCTTGCGGGTTAAAATCACTTGTGTATGGTCGCAAACAAGCTGCAAGCTGTCGCGGTCACCCGTTAAAACATAGCTGTGAATGCCATTTTCGCCAGCCATACGAGCCGCCGTGCCAAGCAGGTCATCCGCTTCATAGCCTTCCATTTCGCAGATTCTGATATTCATCGCCGTGAGCATTTTTCGCACCAGCGGCAGCTGGGGAATCAGTTCCTCAGGCATGGGCTTTCTAGTGCCCTTGTACTCATCGTACAGCGTATGTCTAAAGGTGGGGGCGTGCATGTCCATCATCACGCAAAGATAATCGGGGCGATAGTCTCCCAGTGCTTTGAGCAGCATGCTAAAGAAGCCGTGCACGGCATTGGTGTACTCGCCGCTTTTGCTGGTGAGCAGCGGCAGTGCATGGAATCCCCGAAAAATCAAACTATATCCATCCACCAAAAGAGCAGTTGGCTTGCGCGAATTATTCATGAAACCTCCCATGGGCATATTGGCAGATGCCTACCCAATGTCCTATTATACCACAGGTTCGAAATACCAAACAAGGTTAATGGATACAATGTGACATTTGATGCAGAAAAAAGCCCGACAAGCCACGCTTTGGGCTGTCGGGTTTTTACAAATGATTATTTATCGTTGTCTGCATTTTGGCGGCTTTTGCCCTCAAGCACAAGCGCATTCAGTTCATCCATGAAGCTGCTGACATCGGTGAATTGGCGGTAAACAGACGCAAAGCGCACATACGCCACTTCGTCCAGCAGCTTAAGCTCATCCATCACCGCTTCGCCGATGCGTCTGGAGCTAAACTCTTCCTCACCCGATGAATGCACGAGTTTTTCAACCTTCTCCACAATATTGTCGATTTCCTTCACGCCAATGGGGCGCTTTTGGCAGGAGAGGAGAAGCCCTTTTTTAATTTTATCGGGGTTGAAGACTTCCCTGCGCATATCCTTCTTGATGATCATCACAGGGGAGGTTTCGATTTTTTCATAGGTCGTAAATCGACGCCCACAGCGAAGGCATTCGCGGCGGCGGCGTATAGACGTTCCTTCCTCCGTCGGACGGCTATCAATCACGCGACTGTCTAAATATCCACAGAATTGACATCTCATATGTATACGACCTCACATCTTAAAGTATTAAGGTTTTGTTAATTATAGCAAGATTTTCGTAGCATTTCAATAGCAAATGTAAAATTAATCGGATTAGATACCAGCGTTCATCTTTCATCAGCGCCAATTGCCCGATGAATTTTGCTCATTGCAGCTATCCTCGCATTTGATCGTCACCAAAATCACATCATCGCCAATGCGTTTGATATCCTCCCACGGGATCACCAGCCCGCATTTTTCGCCGCGCAAGCTCTGCATAAACGAAGTGTCCGCAGGCACGACAAGCGCCGTCACCCGACTATCCACCACGCAAAACTCAATATCCATCACCTTCCCAAGCCGTTTGCCGTCCTTCACGTCAATGACTTCTTTGGTACGAAGCTCTGACAGTGTCACTGTTTTTTCCTCCTTCATACCACCCTACATCATCCAGATTTATGGGGGAGTGAAAAAGGATATGCATCCAGCCACGTCATCTATGACCCCACAGAGGGAACAGCGCGCCCAGCACCGAATCATATGACTTGAAACGGAGTGAACATCATGGAAACAAGGCAGATTACGGATTCCAAAGAAAAAGAGCAAATCGCCAAGCGTATATTGACCGCATTGCCTGATTGGTTTGCCATTCCCGAAAGCACCGCAGAGTATATCCGCGAGAGCCAATCCATGCCATTTTGGACGGCATTCGCCAAGGATGAAGCCGTTGGTTTTCTCGCGCTCAAAGAAACTTCCAAGCATGCCGCTGAAATTTATGTTGCAGGGGTACTGCCCGCGCATCACCGCAAGGGCATTGGCCGCCAGCTCTTTCATGCATTCAAAGCATATGCGGCAGCTCATGGTTATCAGTTCTTGCAGGTTAAGACCGTGCGCCGCGGCTGCTGCGACGAGTATGACCGCACCTGTGCCTTTTACGAATCACTCGGGTTTGTAGCGCTTGAATGCTTCCCCACCCTTTGGGATGAGTCAAATCCCTGCCAGCTTTATATCATGTCCATCAAGTAAACGTTGTCACTCCGCACAAAAAATGCTAGAATGATCAGGCTGAGATTCAGCTTGACTATTTCATCATTTACGACTGTAAATACAAAGGAGATTCTCCATTGACAACGTTTTGTACACTTTTTAGCGGATCAAGCGGCAACGCTGTATTCCTTGGCACAGACCACGGAGCGATCCTGATTGACTGCGGCATGAGCGGCAAGCAGATATTTGAAGCCATGGCAGCCGCAAACCTTGATGCCCGCGATCTGCGCGCCATGCTCATCACCCACGAGCACAGCGATCATGTCAAGGGCGCGGGTATTGTGTCCCGCAAGCTCAGCATCCCCATCTACGCCACCGAAGGCACATGGACGGGCATGCAAAAAACCGTCGGACCGCTCCCCGATTACCACCGCGTGATCATCACAGCTGGCGAGAGCTTCTTCCTCAACGACCTTGAGGTTGCGCCCTTCTCCATCCCGCACGATGCAAACGACCCCGTCGGCTTCCGCATTTACATGAAGAACTTAAGCGTAGCGGTCGCTACCGACCTCGGGCATTTTTCAAACGGCGTGCGCGATGCCATCACAGGCGCAGACCTTGTGCTCTTGGAGAGCAATCACGATCCCGATATGCTCAAGCAGAATCCGCATTATCCCTCCGTCCTCAAGCGGCGCATTCTGGGACAAAAGGGGCACCTAAGCAACGACAGCGGCGCGGATGCTGCTGTATACTTAGCGGAAAACGGCACGAAACACCTGCTGCTGGGGCATTTGAGCAGCGAAAACAACACGCCCGATATGGCATACCAAACCACCAGCAGCGCACTCTGCGATGCTGGCGCAATCATTGGCGGGGATATTTCCCTGCACGTAGCAGCGAGGTTCCGCGCAAGTCATCTCTATCAGATCGCATAAAGGAGAGATTTCATTGAATCTAAGGCTTTTGGACGAAGTGGTATCACTGGACGGCAGGGGCATACTCCTGCTAACCATGGACGAGGAGAATGCTCCCACGCTTTTGGGCGGCTGCATCCTCACCGATGCGAAGGGCAGCGAGCACACCGTTTCGGCGGTTGTTCCGCATGATGACCAGCTATTCACCCTCTACCTGCCAAGCGGGGAAGCCTCCTATTTTGAACGCCTGTTTCGGGATGTCATGGTCGATGCTACCCTCTTTACCGTTACCCTCAAGGAGGAAGCATAATGGCCGTAACGCTGATCTGCGTTGGAAAACTCAAAGAACGATTCTTCACCGATGCAGCAGACGAGTACCTCAAGCGCCTCAGGCGCCTCATGCCCGTCACCGTCATTGAGCTTCCCGATGAGCGCGAGCCAGCCGCGCCTTCCGATGCGCTAAACGACGCGGTGATGCGCCGCGAGGGCGAAAAAATCCTCCAACGTATCGGCGCGCAGGATCACGTCATCGCCATGTGCATAGACGGCAAGCAGGTCACCAGCGAAGGGCTCGCCAAGAAAATTTCTTCTCTATTTACAGAGGGCAAAAGCAACCTTACCTTCATCATCGGCGGTTCGCTGGGACTGCACAATAGCGTAATCCAGCGTGCAAACGAGCGCATGAGCATGAGTGAAATGACCTTCCCCCATCAACTTGCACGCGTGATGCTCCTTGAGCAGCTCTTTCGCGCAGCGAAGATCAATGCCGGAGAACGGTATCACAAGTAGGAGACGCGGGGTACGGGATGTGAACACGATTAGGGGCTGCCGTCCCTAACAACCCTGCTCAGGGCTCTGTCCTGAAACCCATTTTCAGTCCCATGATTTTAATCCAAAACGGACGTATCGTAGTTTGACGATACGTCCGTTTTTTACTTTGTGATCTTACCAAATCCCTCAATCAATCGATTGAGGATATCGTTGGCAATATCAAATTGCTCTGGAGGCAGCCTCTTGAGTCGCTGCACCATAGCCTGCACATCATTTTCAGGTACCGATTCAAATAACACTGCATCGCTGGAAATGGATAAAACTTTGCAAATCCGCTGTAATGCCGGAAGCGAAACCCCTACAGTCCCTCGCTCAAAAGCGGAAACACTCTTTGTACCCATACCAATCATCTCAGAGAACTGATCTTGGGTTAGACCCGCTCCCTCTCGCGCTACTTTAATTCGATTGCCTATCTCAATATTAATTTTCTTTCTATCATTCATATCCACGCCCCCTCATAGCATTAGTTTATGTAATGCTATCCTTGACGAGAACACTTAATTGCACGATATTTACTCGCATTGACAATGCGAGTTTAGGTGGTTTAAATTAGCCGTAATGAGATGATAGTAATTATGATGATCATAAAAACAGTTGTGCCTTTACAGGACATCGTCCAACCCATTTTCATTTTAAGTATAATGAAAATCATGCAGATTGCATTGCATTAAAAAAGCGATGCAATTGATCGTTTCCACATTGATAAAAGAAGGTATCACTACATTCTATGCTGGTATGGCTCTAGGCGTGAATACATGGGCAGCGGAGTTAGTTTTGGAACTAAGAAAGCAAAATCCGGAGTTAAAACTCATAGCCGCACTTCCTTGTAAAACGCAAGCAGATAGATGGTTGCCTACACAAAGGAATCGCTATTTTAATCTCTTGCCGCGTTGCGATGACGTAATATATATTAGTAGGCAATACACACCAACCTGTATGCTTGATCGGAATCGCTATATGGTAGATCATTCCCAACACCTCATCGCTGTTTACGATGGACAATATAAAGGCGGAACTGCCTTTACCATAAGATATGCTAGGCAAAACAGGCGGGATGTATTTATTATTCCCACTTCAAACACTGATTTTCAAAAACAAATATTCACGAGTAGCCTACTTTAACAATCATCATAGGCATATGCGCAGGTTCGATTGCATACGAAAACCACTTGCTCTCCCCATTGGAAAGCAAGCGGTTTTTTATATGTATTGATAATGCTCAGAAGCCTTTGCGGATTCTCGCCAATGCTTCCTCCGTTTTTTCAAGCGTGTTAAACGCCGTCAACCGGAAGTAGCCTTCCCCGCATGGGCCAAAGCCTGCGCCCGGTGTGCCCACGACGTTAGCGCCTGTCATCAGGCGGTCAAAGAACGTCCAGCTATCCTGATTGTCAGGTGTTTTCATCCAGATATAGGGGGCATCCACGCCGCCGTACACCTCAAATCCCGCATCCTGCAAGCCTTCGCGGATGACCTTTGCATTGTTCATATAGTAATCAATCGTTTCCTTGCACTGCTTCCAGCCTTCTTCGCTATAGATCGCTTCGGCTGCACGCTGCACAGGGTAGCTCACGCCATTGAACTTCGAACCCATGCGGCGTTTCCACATCTGGTTGAGTTCCACAGGTTCGCCCTTGCCATTCAGACCCTTCACCGCATGAGGGATCACCATATAGCCGCAGCGCGTGCCTGTAAAACCTGCCGTCTTGGAGTAGCTACAGCACTCAATCGCGACTTCCTTCGCGCCCTCAATCTCGTAGATGCTCTGAGGTGCGCCCGATGTAATGAACGCCTTATACGCAGCATCGTAAATGATGATGCTGCCGTTTTCCTTCGCGTAATCCACAAAGGCCTTCAGCTGATCTTTCGTCAGCGTTGTGCCTGTGGGATTATTGGGGTAGCAAAGGTAGATCACGTCCACAGGGCGATCCGGAACCGGAGGCACAAAGCCGTTTTCCGCATTGCACGGCAAATAGCACAGGCGATCCCAGCGATCCGTGACAAATGTACCCGCCCTGCCAGCCATCGCATTGGAGTCCACATACACAGGGTACACAGGGTCCGTCACCGCGATTGTTGCGTCGTCGCTGAACAGCTCCTGCACATTGCTCACATCGCATTTTGCGCCGTCTGACACAAACACCTCGTCAAACGCGAGTTCAACCCCGAGCTTCTGATAGTCGTTTTCAATAATCGCATTCACCAAAAAGTCATAGCCATAATCAGGGCCATAACCGCGGAAGGTTTTCGCGTCGCCCATCTCTCTTACAGCTTTTTCAAATGCTTCCACAATCGCAGGAGCAAGCGGGCGCGTAACATCGCCAATGCCAAGGCGAATGAGGTCAGCATTTGGATTGCTCGCAGAGTATTCCTTCACACGACGTGCGATTTCAGCAAACAGATAGCTACCTGGTAATTTCTCGTAGTTTGGATTGACCTTGATCATCTTTATTCCTCCGCTTTACATATCTTGTAGCCAAACCCCATCATAAACAAACGTTGCTGCGCCTGTCATATAGATGTGGTTATCATCTTCGTTCCATTCGATCCCAAGCTTGCCACCAATCAGCGATACTTCAACCTTGCGGTCGCAAAAGCCATTGAGCATCGATGCCACCGCACTCGCGCATGCGCCCGTACCGCACGCCAGCGTTTCGCCTGTTCCGCGCTCCCAAACCCGCATCTCAATATGCCCGCGGTCAATCACATGCACAAATTCAGCATTGATTTTCTTTGGAAATGCAGCATGGCATTCGATCTTCGGTCCGTCCGTCGTCACCCGTGCGGCCTTCACATCATCCACAAACGTGACTGCATGCGGGTTACCCACATTCACCAGCGTCACAGGATACACGTGATCCTCCACCATCAGCTCATGCATCACAACAGGATTGCCCTCAATCCTCGACGGAATCAGCAGTCCATCAAGTTCAGCCTGACCCATGTCCACGCGGACCGTTTCCACCGTGCCGTCCTCGCCTACATGCACCGTCATCACCTTGATCCCGCCGCCCGACTCAATCGTGAACTCCGTCTTCTCCGTCAGCCCGCGATCATAGCAATACTTTGCCACGCAGCGAATACCGTTACCGCACATCTCGCTTTCGCTTCCGTCATTATTGAACATCTGCATACGAAAATCTGCAACCTGACTCGGCAATATCATAATCAGACCGTCCGAGCCACACCCGAAATGGCAGCGACTCATCTTAATGCTCAGTTCCGAAGCGTTTAGAACCTTTTCTTCAAAGCCATTGATATAGATATAATCGTTACCAATGCCCTCCATCTTTGTAAAGCGCATGTTTTCACTCGCTTTCTTTCCATAAATGATTTCCAAGCAGTAGTATACCACAATAACCCAACCTCAAACAAGCATGGGCTTTGCCCCCTACACCCCGCATGGGGCTCTGCCCCCTGCACCCCCGCAAGGGTCTGGACCCTTGACCCATTTTGTCCGTGCTTTGCACGGACAGGGGCGAGTTGCGGATCGTAGGTGTGTTATTTGCCAAGCGTGCGGCAATAAACAGCACGTTTGCTTACGCAACAAAAAAGGGATGCCATCTCTAGCATCCCTCTTAGGGTATAAAATCATCCAAAGCTATAATGATAGATAGGCGGAGCCTTCAGGTTGTCCAAGAACCCCTAGGAGGTATCGGAGGGGCGAAAAGAAATGGGCGAAGCCCCGAGCTTTTTTAATGCTCAAAAGGGATGCCATCTCTAGCATCCCTCTTAGGGTATAAAATCATTCAAAACGTTGATTAAATAGGCGAAGCCTTTTAGTTATCTGCTTTCTTGCGCCTCTTGATCAGCCATACAACTACGGCGATCACTGCCGCAGGTACTAGCACAGGCAATGCCATCACAAGGAACACAACCATATTGCGCAGGAACTTCACAAGACCTTTAGTCGATGCGTTAAGGCCTGCTTTGATTCTTTCGCCTAGGCTCATGTCATCAGCCGCTGCGCTTTGCGCCGTGGTTTCTTCCGCAACCGTCACGTTCACCGCGCTCATATCCACCCTGCGGTCAATGCTGCGCTGGGATGTTTCGTAGCTATCAATCTGATACTGGGTATCCGCAATTGCACTTTCGATTTCGACCAAATCACTGACGTTTTCCGCCTTCGCCAGCAGCTCATTAAGGCGCGTCATCTTATCTTTCAACGTCTGCAAACGCGCTTCGTTATCCGCGTATTGCACCGTCATGTCCTGCGTGCCCTCCGAGCGGTTGGTCATGCGGCCAATGCCGTTCATTCCCGTCAAAAACTGATCCAGTTTATCCGACGGTACTCGCATCGACAGGCTCATCGTGCGCTCCTGATCATTCTGCGAATCGCCGTATTGGTACAGGTTTTCAACATAGCCGCCAACCTCAGCCAGCAGCGTCTGCACGCTTTGCACGTCTTGATCAAAAGCAGTCGAGCGCACCGTTACATCTGCGGTTCTGACCAGCTTACGATCGGTATCCTCCGCCGTCATTGTGCCGCCTGTAAGCATGCTGCCCCCAGCGCTCATAGGCGCTATGTTATTCACCATCGCCTTTGAATAACTCGCCGTGTTGCTAGAAGCACCCTCGACATAGGCATACTCATAGCTATCCTCGACGGCCGCATTGGTTTGGGCCATTTGCACCCCTGCCTCAAGCCCGTTTTGCGCAAGGTCGAGCGTTCCCGCCCACAGGCTGCCCGTTACCAGTACAAGCGCTGCAAACACAGGTGCAGCCGCTTTCCAAAAGCGATTTCTCGTTGGTTTTTTGTTCATTAATATGATCTCCTCTCGTCTAACGGCTGCGCGCCAACCATCGTGAAATTCGTTTGGCACATCCGCAGTGTACAGGCGGCTTAGCGCTTGCTCAAGTTCATGATCCTGCAGGTGATGATTATCATTTTGCATGCGTTAGCCTCCTCTCATTTAGAATAGACGACCCAGTGATCCTTTTGTTCCACATTTTACAGTTCCGCCTCATTTAATTTTTCTCGAAGCGAAACTTTGGCTCGATTCAGGCGGCTCTTCACCGTGCCCTGCCGCATGCCCGTTACCTTTGCTAGCTCCTCATAGCTCATTCCTTCGCCATAAAAAAGCGTCAGCAATGTTTGCTGTTCTTGCGGCAACGTCATCACAGCGTCCCAAAGCGCATCATCCGCAGCGCTTCTCTCATAGACCTGCTCCGGTGTACTCTCGCCCGATACGGGCGTAAAGCCATTGTCCTGCATTTGGTCAAGGGTTGCGCTTTCGCGCTTATACCTTGCGCTCTTGACGATGTCAAGGCAGGTATTATGCGCTATGCGAAACAGCCACGTCGCTACGCCCTTGCCCTTATAGCTTGAAAACGATCGGAATGCACGCAGCATGGTTTCTTGCGCAGCATCCTGCGCGTCGTGATGATTCTTCAACATATGCAGGCAATGGCGATAAACCATTGCGGCATACGGCTCGCAGATCTCGGTAAAGCGATCCGCTTCACTTCGGTCTTTATTCATCATACGCGTCACTCCTTTACGTCTTTTTAGTCTCCCCCATAACTAGGCTCTTTTTTTCCATGTACCTTCCACGCTAAAGCAAATGGTATCATCGCGCATGCCGTGCATCACGCTGACATCCTCCTGCTCCTTCATCGTCAATGTGATCGTTTCCTGAGGCGTGATCTCATGCGTGAAGTGAACCAGCAAATTAGTGATTTGCTCCTGCGCGTGCTTCTCCAGCGGTATCGCGTTCATGAACCAGTCCACATAGCGCGTGTTATTGACATGTCCGTTCATATCGACATCCATATAGATCGGTTTATGCTGGATCATCTGCTGCTCCGCCTGAAAGTTCTTAATGCTGCCAGGGAAGGGGAGCGGCGCTGGGATATCATAAACAGGGATTCCGTCCTTAAGCCTTGAAGGCTGCGCGATCGTGCGCGTTTCAAGGTCAAGCAGTACATAGACCATAGACGCGCGTCCCATTTCTTTCCCGCCCACTTCAAATACGAAATTTCGGGGGAAGAACATGCGCCTTGTTACGCCCGGCCATGTCTTCACTGTGATTGTTTCGCCAAGGGTTGGGTACTCGTCCATCTGTACATGCGCGCGGGTAATCACCCATGCAAGACCTTGCTCACGAAGCTCCTCAAATGTCAGGTGCAGTTCCCGACAATGACCTTCGCCTGCGTCCTGCATCGCGCGAAAAATCGCACCCGGCTGCCAGTGTCCCGTAAAATCTACGCAGCCCATGCCAGGTATCAGTTCAAATATAAAGGGGTTCATCATCGCTGTTTCATCCTTACCTATAGAAATTATTACGCCTGTATTATATCACAACATATCCACTTTACGTGTAATTTTGCAGAATTTCATTGACGCGTTTATGCCCTTCTGCTATCATATATGTGGATGTAACAAATTATTCCAAACACTTGCAAAACTCAACAAACGCACAGACGAAAGGACGGAGATCTTCTTGAACAAGAAAAGTCTACTATCCCTTGTGCTTGCACTCGCAATGGTTTTCTGCTTCGCACTGCCTGCCATGGCAGAGGATGCATCAACCATTGATGTTAGCGGCAAGCTGGTTATTCTTCACACCAATGACATTCACGGACGCGCAGTCAATGGTGATGGCGTTCTGGGTTATTCCCGTATTGCACAAGTTAAAACTGATCTTGAACTGCTTGGTGCCTCCGTGCTGCTCCTTGATGCAGGCGATGCAACCCAAGGCACTCCTCTTGTTAACCTCAGCCAAGGCGCATCCGCGATTGATTTCATGATTGCAGCTGGCTATGACGCAATGACCCTTGGCAACCATGAATTCGACTGGGGCTTTGATAACCTCCAGCAAATCCTTGAGGGTGCTCCCTTTGATGTTCTCTGTGCAAACATCACAGATTCCATCAGCGGCGAGTCCGTATTCACCCCTAACAAGGTATACGAAGTCGCTAGCGGCATCAAGGTCGGTATCTTCGGCCTAGACACCCCTGAGACCATGACCAAGGCGCATCCCGACAAGGTCAAGGGCATTACCTTTGCCATGAACGAAGACCTCTACGCAGTTGCTCAGGGTCAGGTTGATGAGCTCAAGGCTGCCGGCGCAGACATCATCGTTTGCCTAGGTCACCTTGGCGTGGATGACGAGAGCGCACCAAACCGCTCCATCGACGTGATTGATAACACCACCGGCATTGACATCTTCATCGATGGTCACAGCCACACCAACATGAACGGCGGCGAGCGCTTCGGCACTACTTTGCTCACCAGCACCGGCGAATATGGCCAAAACCTTGGCTACATCATCATTGATGGCGCGGACGTTATCAAATCAGGAAACTACACCGGCGTTGACGCTGAGGTTGAAGATCTTGTGAACACCATTGACGCACAGGTCAACGAACAGCTATCCGCATCCTTCGCTACCACCGAGGTTCTTCTTGACGGCGAGCGCGCACCTGGCGTACGCACCCAAGAAACCAACCTTGGCGACTTCTCCGCTGACGCGATCCTATGGGGCGCACAGCAGGCACTTGGCGAGGAGGCAGTTGTTGCAGCAGTTACCAACGGCGGCGGCATCCGTACCAGCATTGAAGTTGGCGATGTCACCATGCTCACCATGAAGACAGTATTCCCCTTTGGCAACGAAGTAACAACCATCACCGTAACAGGCGCGGAACTTCTAGAAGCGCTGGAAGCTGCTACTTGTGCACTACCCGAAGCCAGCGGCGCATTCCCGCAGGTCGCAGGCATCGAGTTCACCATTGATACCACCGTTCCCTATGAAAACGGCGAGCAGTATCCTGACAGCACCTACTTCGCACCCGCAAAGCCCGGCAGCCGCGTAACCATCGCTACCGTTGGCGGCGAAGCGTTCGACCTTGAAGCATTGTACACCATCGCAACCAACGACTTCACAGCAGCTGGCGGCGACACCTACTATGCATTCCGTTATGCTTACCAGACCGCAGGTTACAAGACTGGCGTTGCTCTTGAAGACGCGCTTGTCAACTACACCACAACCGTTCTGGGCGGCGTGATTGGCGAGCAGTACGCTGCTCCTCAGGGCCGCATCACCATCAAATAAGATAAAATAATCTTGCCCCCGCTTGCAATTTGCAGGCGGGGGTTTTTGATTGACATCATCTGGGCACAATGATAATATAAGCGTAGGCAAAAGCCAATCGCAAAATAAGGAGGAACTATTATGACCATCAATAAGGACATGACCATCGGCGAGATACTGAAGCTCGACCGCGGAACGGCAAATATCTTCATGAGTTTTGGTATGCACTGCCTTGGCTGCCCTCACGCAACCGCTGAATCCCTCCAGGATGCATGCGCTGCACATGGTGCAAACGCCGATGCTCTCGTCACCAAGCTCAACGAGCACATGGCTGCACAGGCGTAAACCCCTCTCCACCCAATGTGGATAACTCATTTTCTGACGAGGATAAATTGTGGAAAGGACGTGGATAAGTGCTGATAAAGTCTGAACAGGAAGCCATTTTCTTGGCATGTGAGATGGAATCTGCGGCCGTGCATCTCTACGAGCGTGCTATGCTAGTGATGCAGCAGCTTGGTCGAGAGGGCGAGGAACTGTATCTACAGATTTCTTTGATGCTTGCCGATGAACAGGAACATCTACGCCAGTTCCGCGCACTATATACAGGGCTTGATGCATCCATCGAGCAACAGCTCTCCCTATCGGCAATCGCTGATGGGATCTTGTTTGAAGGCGGCCTGATGGGCGCTGTGAGGCAAGGCTTGCTAACGGATGTGGACAGCATGCTCAAAGCGGCCATCCTAGCCGAAGCAGCCTCCGCTAAGAAGTACCGCGAATTTGCGGAGCTGACCACCAATCCCGAGGCAAAAAGTGCACTGCTGCTGATTGCGGCAGAGGAGGACAAGCATCTCAACCATCTGGTGGAGTAATGAATGCTCACCGAAGTTTTCCATAGGAACCAAAACGACTCGTATCCGCTGGTGGATACAGTCGTTTTTTTATTTCCGCATTTTAAGGCACATAAAAGCCGAGCGGAATCTTCCGCTCGGCGTGTAACCAGTATTCAATTTCCCTGCCTGCTCGAATTTGGAATACAAACGTATATATAATCGATCACCGATCGTATATCTGGTATTCTTATCTTCCGTTTTACAGGTAATTCACCAAATGGTTAATCTTCGATTTCCTCATCGGATTCAAAATCTGCCTGGACAACCTCTATGAGTTTCTCGAGCAGGGCTTCGTCTGCCACGGGAACGAACTCCTCGATCTCCTCGCCATCTTCCTCGGATTCAATGACCTTCATGATATATAAATTGATGGCATCTTCTTCCTCTTCGTCCTCGTGGTGGTCGCAATGTTCGCACTCACAACCGCAGTCGCTTTCGTGGGCATCACCCAAGACAACGTACTCTTCGCCGTTGTAGAAAAAATAGCGAACCACTTCCAGCAAAACATTGTTTCCTTCCTCATCGACTCCTTCGATGAGATCACGGGTTTCCTCTTCGGCGGCCATGCCGCCGACATTCTGCTCGTCGCTGTACAATGGAATCGCCTCGCTTTCTTTGCAATATTTCAACGCTGCGTCTCAGCGTTCTCGGTGCGCCAATGGGGACATTCAGGGTTTGGGTCAAACAAGGTATGTTGCACCGAGCTCATCGTGCGCTGCCAGCAGTGCACCTAGGTGCGGTCATCGCCGTGTCATCACATCATGCGATGCATGCGGCCCTTCACGATGGGAAGCGTTATCACTTTCCTTTATCCCTTTGGCTTGATTTTATTATACCCCAGAAGGTCAACTTATACAAGGGTTTTCACGAAAATTTCATCATTGATCTTTGTGTGGTTTTATGATATTATTAGAGTGTTGGGGCAGGCATTAGTGCTTGTCCTCTTTCTTTTGAAGAGGGGTCAAAGTGCCGTCTTCCTGCTGGATTTTGACATTGCTGAGCACCGCATGCATGTTTTGGCGGAAGCCAGCGATATATTCCTTGCGCAGAAGGTCGCGCTCCGCGTGTTCTTCGCTTGTGAGGTCGCGCTCTTTCTTGATTCTTGCGAGCTCATTGATTCGATCCACTTTTTCCTTTTCCAACGAGTTTCATCCTTTCGATATGGGGGTTTTGATATGGTACATGGCAAATGGTTTCCGATGGGCAGCGATATTTCACTGCCGATTTCCATCCGCGAATCCGTCTTTTCCCGCGGACGCGATCAGCTTGATGACATGGCATGGCAGGTCGCCGTCTTCAAGGACGACGCTGCGGTCGCAAGCGCACGCCTCTGGTGGGCTGACGGATCATTCTTCGTTGGGGATATCGGGGTGCTGGAAGCTGAGCGCGGCAACGGCTTTGGCGATCTGCTGATCCGCTTGCTTTTATTCAAAGCCCTAAGCCATAGCGCAAATGTCATCTCCCTTGATGCTCCCAGTGACGCCGTGCCCTTTTTCCAAAAGTACGGCTTTGGGGCGAGCGAGCCCGCCTCCGCCCGCATGACCATTTTAGCGGATGATATCATGCTCAGTCATTGCGGGGGAAACTGCGAAGGATGCAAGCATCAAACCGATGATTGCATCCCTAAAGCACTTCGTTAAGCTGCTTCTTCCAGCTCTACTTCCTTGATGAATACCCACTTGCGCTGCAAGTAATAGCTCAGGAAGAACAGGGCGATATCAACAGGGATTTTGGACATGTTGTCGCTCCAGCCAAACCAGACATGCATGCTGCTTGTGAGCCCCGCAGATAGCACCATGATCAGGAAGAACACCACCAGATAACGCGGGAACGTCTTTTTCGCGGATGCCTTGCTGGCAAAGACAAGCTTGCGGTTAAGCGCATAATTGACAATGCCCGATAGTACGCGTGCAGCCACCGTGGCAATCGCAATGCGAGAGACGACCTTCATAAAGATCAGGTTAAACTCGTTGTCAAGCGCAGGCACAAACTGCTTGAGCAGATTATTGATCAGCAGATACAGACCGTAGTCCACCAGAAAGCTGATCAGCGATGCGCTGATGAAGCGGAAGAACCCGCCAAAGATCACGCCATAGATACGTGCACTGTCGCGCACCGCTCTAAAGTGGCTGCCTTCATTGTTGTTCTCATAGACTGTTTCAATGGTGAGCGGGCGCATGGGGAGCTTGTGAGCCGAGCACTCGATCAGCATATTCATTTCATATTCATAGCGATCCCCGCGAACGGCGATCATCATCGGCAAGAGCTTTCGCTCAAAGCCGCGAAGTCCCGTCTGGGTGTCGCTGACCCAATGGCCGTATAGGAGCTTGAACACCACTGAGGTGATTCGATTTCCCATGCGGCTTTTTGGCGGTACATGGCTCTCAGCAAAGTCGCGGCTGCCAAGCAGCAGACCCTCGCTGCTCTCGCCAAGGCTGCCCGCCATGCGGAGCACATCGTGCACCGTATGTTGCCCGTCGCTGTCAGCGGTGATCACAAAGCGCTGATCCTGGCATTCGTCCTTGATGTACTCCATGCCGCGCTTGAGCGCAACGCCCTTGCCTGCGTTGGGCATATAGGAGATGATATGGACGACTTCATCCTGCGGGATGCTGGCAAATAGCAACCCAAATTCTTCGCCGCTTCCGTCATCCACAATCACAATTTTGCCGATCCCCGCCTCCCGAAGCGCCGCAATATAAGGGGGCAGGCGATCATCGGGCTTGTAGGCAGGAATGATCACTGCCGTTTCATTGACAAAGCTATTATCCAAAATTGTTCATCCTTTCGTAAATCATTTATCCGATATCAATTGAGGATATGCGTATCCAGATAATCAGTAATAAGCGGCGAATAATCCTCGCCCGTATATTCAGCCAAAAGCATTTCAAAGTCCTCACGTGTGGCTTTGCTAAAGGCATAGCGATCATAATACACTTTAAGGAAATCGTCAAGTGCACAGCCCATCGCCTGATTGAGTGCGGCAAGCATTGCGCCTCCGCGGTTATAGACCACAAGCGAATACTCGCTCATGCTGCTAAAATAATCAAGCGGCGCACCCGGGGTAATGCCGCGCGGGACGGTGACGCGCATGGCGTAGTCCATCTCCTCCTGCTTTTGCGCCCTGCCCGATGCCCCGTGATAAGTCTCCACATAGTCCAGCACGCTGAACTCACAAAGCGCCTCGTCCTGCCATGATTGGTAGTAGCTGTCGCTTCCGACAACGCCATACCACCATTGGTGTGCCGCTTCATGCGCCACAACCTGCTCAAGGGTATCGCCGCCGCGCTCGATCTGGCTGGACCCAATCATCACCAGCTGGGAGTATTCCATGCCGCCCATGGGAAAATCTATCTCAGCAAGCGTGAAGCTCTGGTAGGGATATGCGCCATAGCGCTCGCTGTAGCAAGCAAGCGCTTGCTTTGCGTACTTCAGCATATCCTTAGCCTTCTTTGAATCCTTGGCATAGGCCGTAATGCAAACCTCGTTTTCCTTGGTCTGCGCCGTCTCAAATCCGTCGCTGATCACCAGCGCGAACTCGCGAATCGCAGGGGAATCATAATGGTAGACCGCGTTGCCATCGGCCTTTGCTATCTCAGGGTATCCGCTGCCAGCACACTCGTAGCCAAGCGGCACGCTGATGCTGACGTGATAGTTCATCACATCCCCGATGGCAGGGTCGCCAACCGCGAGGTATTCGTCAAGGCGCGGCTCTCCATCCTCCATCACAGCGGGTACGGCGAAGCAATTGCCAATCGCAAAAATGCCGTTGTTCTCGCCAAAGCGATACGCCGCATGCGGAATCCGCACGGTGTATCGAATCGTTGCTTCCAGTATTTCGCCGCTGCGCCAAGTCCCGCCAAGCGGCAGGCAGAGTGCGGTTTTTGCATCGTCTATATAGTAGTAGGGTACGTCTTTTGTTTCCCCGCCAAGCGTCAGCTGCGCTTGCTCCATCACCAATGCACCTATGGAAAACCCATCGGGATAGCATTGCGCCGCAAGCTCCTCTGAGGCGCAGGGAGAGGTCTCTTCATTTTGAAATGCATTGGGCCATGTTCTGAGCACAGCGGTCGTCAGGTCCTGCCCTGTGCGGTTTGTCAGCATCAGCTGCTGCGTCACCTCAAGTGTTCTTTCACTTGGCCCAAACACCGCTTCTATCTTGCTTTCATCCAGTCCGTCCATCGCTTCACTCAGCGCTGCGGACGGCTCACTCAGCGTTGCGTTGGCGGGCCATAAAATCACTGCCAGCACAGCAGCTGCCGCGATCAGCAGCGCTGCCCCTATCAAGAGGTACGCTTTGGGGCTTTTCCTTATTTGCTTCAAATCAAAACCTCACAGCATCAAATATAGGTGAGAATTCTCGTGATCGTGCTGCTCATCAGCATGCCGCCAACGACGCCATTGAGCAATAGCACCAATAGAATCGATACGCAAATGCAGATCGTTTTGGCAGGGAGGATTTGTGAACCGCTCTTGCCCGTTATATCTGCCGCCATCTGTCCCATTTGGATGTAGCTGATGACCATGCCGCCAATGCAAACCAGTACCGCAAGCCAAGGTGAAATCATGGAGCATGCCATCGCAATCACGGTTGCTGCTATGGTCGGCATCGTTGTCACGCCGCTAAAGCCAATGAGCAGCTCCCATGAGAAGCGCACCTTGGACACCACGCATAAATACACCATGGCAACCGCCGCGGGTACCAGCATGGAGATGAGCTGGCATAGCGCAACAATGCCGCCAATGGGCGCACCGAACTGCCTTGCGATGTAATTAATGCCTTGGTTCATGGACGCGTCGTTGCTGGCAATGCTGGTATTGGTGATCACCGAAACGATCGTAAAGAGCACCTTCACAAAGCCGCGCATCACAAGCATGCCGGCAATAAAGGAGAGCACGAGAGCGAGCACTGTTACCATGATACCCGTGAGCGTGTCCTTGCGCTCGATCATTGTGCGAAGAACCTCTGACGGTTTGGTGAAGCTTTCCAAAAACTTTTTGGGCAGCTCACTCAGCATTGCTAAAAAATGGTTCTCATGCTGCTCGGCTTGCTGACCGTATACATAAGGCGTTTGGTAACCGGTTGGGTAGTTTTGCTGTTCGTACTGAACATAGCTTTGTTGGTACACCTGCTGGGATTGCTGAGGCTGCTGCTGGGGCGGGTAGCCGCCTGTTTGCTGCTGCAAAGGGTTGCCGTAGGCATCAAATCCGCCCTGCTGGGGTGCGCCTTGGCTTGGCTGCTGGTATGTGCCGTATCCCTGCTGATAGTTCTGCTGGATAAAGCCTGTATTGAGCGGCTCATTACAAAAAGGACAAAACGCAGTACCTTGAGAAACCATATTGCCACATTTAGGACAGTTCATCAGCGCCCTCCTCCGATTGTTTCAAATAGTATGGGGATCATATCGCGGTCAATCACTGATATTCGCATAGGGAACAAGCGACGGATCAAGGATGTACAGCCGCATTTCTTCTGTTTCCACCACTTGCTCCTCGGGCAATGTGCGCAGGTACTCCGCGAGCGTTGAGAGCGGGTAGTAGCGGTTGTCCCAAAAATCAGGCTGGGTGGCCAGAAGCGCGGCATTCATTTCCGCAAGCTCTCCCGCCACTTCCTCAAGCGGCAGATTAAGCAGATGCACAATGGGGTTGGTGGTCAGCACATAGCCCTTGCCGCCAAGCGCATATTGGTAGCCAACGCGCGTGATCAGGATTTTCTGATCCTCCCCGACATGCACTGCCATTTCCCTTAGCAGCCCGTATCGCTTTTGGAAGCTGTTATCAAGCAGCAGCTCCTGATCCTCCATCACGGTTCTGCTATAACGGTAGAAGCTATTGGCATAGCCAGTCTGCTTGGTGCCTTGCACAAAGCATAGCGTACACAAAAGCACACAAAGATATGCAGGTATGTTCTTGATATATGGTTTCATCCCAGCCATACGCCTTGATTCAAACCAGCCCGCAACCTTCGGCAAACGAGCGGGAAGGATTCTCAGTCCGTCCTTCCACAGGTCTTCCGCGGCTGATAGTGCGGCGCAGATCATCACGGCACCAAGCATAAACCATTGGAGTGTATACCTTGATAGTTTGAGGAATGCACCCGAAAAACTATAGAGCTTTGAATCCAGAATGCCCGACATAGGCGCAAGCGTGCACAGCGTTAGCAGCATGCATAGGCTGATCGTTTTGAAGATATCCATATGCTTGGAATCCGTGATCACCTGCACATAGGTTGGTCCGTCGTTATGAGGCGGCGCGGTTTTGATCAGTCTGGATGCATCGCGGTGCAGCTTCACGCGGCTCATAATCAGCCAAACCAACAAGACCGCAAGCGCAATGATCGCCGCACGCCAGCCCCATGTCCCCAGGGGGGTTGCATAGCCCATGAGGATATCATCCTTCGCTTGCAAGAAGCTGACATGGGTTGTGGTTTCGTCCAGCTTATATTCAATGTCCATATACATATTATACCACGGTGCGGTAGTGTAGGTGGTCATCAGCCGCCAAGGCGACATCTCGCCCCATTTCACATAGCACCAGATATTGCCTAAAAATGCAACTACCGTGCCCGCTGCCCCTGCAAGTGCCACGCCGATTGACCTGACAAGCGCATGGCCGCTGCCGCGGTAGGACATCGCCGCGCTGGTCATCCACTGCCACAGCACCCAAGCGATCACAATGAAGGGAAGCACCACAAAGCACACCACATGTGCACTCATCACGGTAAAGCAAAGCACAAATGATAAAAGCAGCTTGCCTGCGTATTTCTTCCAGTTGCCGCTTGGTTCAAGCCCTGCATAGACGAGCATCGCGATCATCAGCGCAACAATGCGCCAGATATCCCGAGGCGCGCCTGCAACCGAATGCACCAAATCAGGTACGAGGTTGAGCAGCAATGCGCCCAGCAGCACCCATCGTTTGCGCTCGCGGCAAAAGACGAGCAGCAGCGCCAAATACCCTGCCACCATATAAAACGCCAATAGCCCAATCCCTGTAAAGGCGGGCTTATCATAGGGGTAGCCCAGTTCCTCATCGGTATGGAAGAGACCATAGCTCATATACAGCTCAAGGGAGGGAAAATGGCTGTGACCTCTGTAGTGACCAACCAATTCTTCCTTTTCAAGCAGTTTTTCGATATCGCGGTCCTCGCAATAGTTCAGCGCGAGCCCCATGTATTCCCCTGCGTCCCCGCCATTCATGCTGTCCATGCTAGAGCAGTAACGAATGCCGACAGGTGCTAGCAGGATCAGCAAACAGAGCGCAAAGATCAGCGCAATCAATGCCGGCTTATCAAAGCTGAGCAAGCGCTTCAAAAACGCACAGCCCTGCCTGAGAAGCGTTGGGATTTGCTTGATGCGCACAAGCATCATCACCAGCAAAAGAAGCGCACTCGCCAGCGGCAGCGCACCAATATATACGAGTTTTGGCGCATGTGGCCACACAAAAGCCAGCACGAGCGTCCATAGATATTGAATGAGGGGCGTAACCGCAACGCCCGTAAAAAAGCAGGCAGCGCGGCTTTTTTTCGCAAACCAATGATGGGTTGCAAAAAGCACACCCAGCGTTCCCGCTTGGAGCATACAGCTGAGCAGATAAATACTCCGCCATCCGTTGCCTATATCAAGCCAAGTCATCAGCCTTTCCTCCCCGCTTTGGCGAGTCGATCCATTTCCGAAATGTAGTAGCTGTTAATATCGACTTTCTCCTCTAGGAGTTTTTTCTGTTTTTCATATCCGACCTCAACCAGATCAGGCATTTGCAATAGCTCCTCCGCCTGCACAGCGGCACGCTCGTAGCGATCCTCGCCCTCATTGAAGTTATACAGCAAATGAAACCGCTCGCATTGCTCGCGCGTGCTGCCCGAAACAATCGTGTTGACATACAGCGCATGGGTACCCAGCACCACCGCTTCGGATGCCATGGTTGCGCCCTCGCTGTACACCAGTTTGGCAAACGCCAGCACATGATGAATCATCGCATAGGGGGTCTTTAGCATATAGGGCTCAAGCTCTTTGGGCACATCGCCCTCCGCGCTCACGTAGACCTTGCCATACTTTGAAAAGCGCTTAACCATCGCGATCTTTCCCGCATCATCAAGCCCGCGCTTGCCAATATCATGGCTGGCATTCCATGCCACAAAGCGCAGGAGGATATAGTCTTCATCGGGATTGAACTTGGCATCGCGAAGCACCTGCTTATCGGGGGTGAAAACAGACGGATGCAAATAGAACAGCTCCTTATAGGTATCCAGCCGTTCTTGCTTCTCGCCAAGGTCTGTTAAAAAGGTGCGTGGGGTCAGGAGCTTTGTGGACAGCCGTTTGCAAATGCGCAGGCTGAACTTGCTCACTTCCGTATCTTCATATAAGAGATGGGGCTTGCCGCTGACAAATGCCGCCACCGCCAGCATAGGCGCAGCGCGGCCGATCATGATGTCGGGTTTGAACCTCAGTGCGCTCCATGTGAAGCGAATCGAGAGCCCGATAAAGAGCAGTCCCTTTTGAATGACATTGGTGCCTGTGGACTTAGCGCAGCGGATATATGGAATGCCGTAGCTGTCAAGCAGCTTGGTGTTGCCGTCTTTTTCAGCAACAAACGCGAGCACCTCGTCCCCGCGCTCTTCCATTTGCTTTAAAATATATCGAAACTGATGCACCCATGCCGGATGGGTAAAGCAGATCATAGCTTTCACGATATCATAAACCTCCTACATGGTTTAGGGTTGCGGGATTATTGTTCTTCAATTTCAGCGATGCTCTTAGGCGCAAGCTCGTATTCCATCCTGCGCACGCGGTACTGCACATCCTCCAGCAGCTTTCGGTTATCGCTGATGATATCCGCCTGAATGCCTGCGATAAAAACCTGAACGCCGATCATCAGCAATGCAGAACACAGGATCAAGGACTGGATATGACCGCTCGCAGAACCTGTCGCGATAGCAATCACCACAAAGCGAATGCCCAGCAAAAGACCCGCGCCAAAAAACAGCGAGCCGATGATGCCAAAGAAGCGCAGGGGCTTGTACATCGCGAAAGCGCGCATGATCACCGTAGCGGAGCGCTTCATATAGCGCCACATGCTGCTAAAGAGGCGCGAGGGGCGAAGGTCGGGGTTGGTGCGAATGGGCACGCTGGTCATGGGCGTGCGGTTCCAGCCCGCTTGAATAATGGTTTCCAAGGTGTAGGTGTATTCGTTGACCACGTTGATGTGCAGCGCCGCTTCGCGGCTATACGCACGGAAGCCGCTCGGTGCATCGGGGATATCGGAGTTGGACGCAACCCGAACCACCCAACTACCAACGCGCTGGAAAAACTTCTTCTTCATTGAAAAATGCTCGGTATCAAGAATCGGACGTTCCCCGATGACAATTTCTGCCTTGTCATCCAAAATAGGACGAACCAATTTCTGGATATCCTCCCCGCAGTACTGGTCATCCGCGTCCGTGTTGACGATGATGTCCGCGCCAAGGTGGAGGCAGGCATCCACGCCGGCTGTAAAGCCGCGCGCGAGCCCTTTGTTCTGCTTAAAGGAAACAACGTGGTTCACGCCCCACTCGCGCGCCACTCGCACGGTTTCGTCGGATGAACCGTCGTTGATAATCAGCGTTTCGATGATGTCAATGCCGTCAATCTGCTTGGGCAGATGATCCAGCGCAATGCTCAGGGTTTCCGCTTCGTTAAAACATGGAATCTGTATAATAAGCTTCACTTTTGGTACACTTCCTTTGTGCTTGTGTTTATTTGGAAATCGCAATGAATGCAAGTCGTATAAATAAACACCGTATTTGATCCGATTTTTTCTGTCATAGGCGTTTTGAAAAACGTTGCCAGTGCCCCATTTTTTCACGATAAACGCGATGTAATGATATCTTTTTTTTCTGTCAATGTCAAATCAAAGAACCCTGCCAAAACAAGGCTTGCGCATACGGGCAATTCATCTTGACACGGCATAACAAACCGTCTATAATAATGTAGTCGGCTAAATAGGCTTACTGCATTGCAACAGAGCCTAGCTGTTTTGTGATATATCCCCACCAATTGGCTTTCCCCGATGCTATTGCTAGATAATTTTTGCAAGAATAACGGGCTTTGCTTACGAAGACGCCTTGGCGCGTTTGCATGGGTATATAACTTGGTTTGCACTTTTATGCTGCGCAGGTGTGCATGGATATAAAAAGATCAATGCCATTGACAAAGGTATTGCTTTGTTTTTGTATGTCATCGTTCCCACGCAAAATAGGTGTGCAGTCCCAGAATACGAATCATACAGTAGCCGTACGAGCTTGTCTCGTCGGCTTTTTGTATATTTCGGAAGTGTCGACTAAATATGGAAAATAATTTTTTGAGAAGAACAGATTGAAAAGAAAGGAGAAAAGACATGAGTGTTATTGTTGCTATACTAATTGCTATCGTGACGGCTGTCTTGGGCGCCACCGGCGGATACATGTATCGTAAGCAGGCTGGCGAAAAGAAAATCGGTCGTACTGAGGAATATGCAAAGAATCTACTTGAAGACGCACAGCGTAAATCAGACGAAAAGAAAAAAGAAACCATTCTGGAAGCCAAAGAAGAAGTTCTTCGGCTAAAGACAGAACTAGATCGCGAATGCCGCGATCGCCGCGCCGAAGTTCAGCGCAGTGAGCGCCGCATTTTGCAGCGTGAAGAAACCCTTGATAAAAAACAAGATTCTCTTGAAAATCGTGAAGATTCGTTGGTGAAAAAAACCAATGATCTTCAAAAAGCACAGGAGGAGCTTGATGCAGGTCAGCAAAAACAATTCGTTGAGCTTGAGCGCATCGCAGGCATGACCCAAGACGAGGCTCGCCAAATCTTAGTCAGCCGCATCCAAAAGGATGCTTATCACGATGCAGCCGCTATGGTTCGCGAAACCGAAAACCGTGCGAAAGAGGAGGGCGAGAAAAAAGCCCGAAACATCATCGCATTGGCGATTCAAAAATGTGCTGCTGACCATGTCGCAGAGAGCACCGTTTCCGTTATCAACCTGCCTTCCGATGATATGAAGGGCCGCATCATTGGCCGCGAAGGCCGCAACATCCGTGCACTTGAGACCGCAACAGGCGTTGATCTGATCATTGACGACACGCCAGAGGCAGTCATCGTTAGCGCCTTTGATCCCATTCGCCGCGAGATTGCTCGTATTGCAGTCGAGCGCCTGATCATGGATGGCCGCATTCACCCCGCCCGCATTGAAGAAATGGTTGACAAGGCCCGCAAAGAAGTGGACAACCAGATTCGCGAAGCTGGTGAGCAAGCCGTATTTGAAACCCATCAGTATGGTATCCACCATGAGTTGATCAAGATTCTTGGCCGTTTGCGCTATCGCACAAGCTATGGTCAAAACGTACTCAAGCACTCCATCGAGGTCAGCCATTTGGCAGGCATGATGGCAGCAGAGCTTGGCGCAGACGTTGCGCTGGCAAAGCGTGCAGGTCTACTGCATGATATCGGTAAGGGTGTTGACCACGAGGCTGAGGGCACACACGTAACCCTAGGCGCAGAGCTGGCACGCAAGTACCGCGAGAGCCCCGACGTCATCCACGCCATCCTCGCTCATCACAACGACGTTGAGCCCCAGACAGTCGAAGCTGTACTGGTACAAGCCGCTGATGCTATTTCCGCAGCTCGTCCGGGTGCACGCCGCGAATCTTTGGAGAACTACATCAAGCGTCTTGAGAAGCTGGAAGAGATCGCAACAAGCTTCCAGGGTGTTGAAAAGTGCTTCGCTATCCAGAGCGGCCGCGAGGTTCGCATCATGGTGAAGCCTGAGGACATCACGGACGACGGCACACGCGTACTCGCCAAGGAAGTAGCCAAGCGCATTGAGCGCGAGCTAGAGTATCCTGGTCAGATTCGCGTCAACGTCATTCGCGAAACCCGCGCAACCGACTACGCAAAGTAAGATTTCACCTGCAAAGGTGCTACATAAAACGCCTCAGGCAATGCCTGAGGCGTTTTCATATGGAGCGTGATTTACATCCTTATGCCCACTTGAAATTATCTTTCCCTGCGCCAATCTCAAAATGGTACTTCACAATGCCAAGGTCGACCTTGGTGTAAAAAGCGAGACCGGAGATTTTGGCTTTGACGGTGTTTCCGTTCAGCTCGATGAGGAATTTCTGCTGATTCATAGCGGTTGGCGCAAGCTGGGTTGCTTCCATGCCTCCTAGGAACCATGCAGGCATGTCGCCCGTCACATGGCTCAGCTCCGAGATGGGCTTTACCGCATGCTTTGCGCCCATGGTTGTGCCGTAACCGACGGCGATGACCATCAGCATCTTATCGTCCGCGTTCAGCTTCGCAGCGCTCTTGCCCTTGCTCTTGCTAAAGGTCATGGCAACCCAGCAGGTGTTAAGCCCCAGCTGCTGCGCAGCCAGCACGACCTTTTCGCCATAGTAGCCGCATTTTTCTTCAAAGCCCTCTCCCTTTTTCCCTGCGAGCACGATGTAGTTCTTCACATTTGTAAACTTACCGTAGCGAGCCATCATGCCTGAAAATGCAGTGGGCTCATTGAGGCAGAGCTGAATGCTAAGGCCGCTCTCGCGGTTGCACAGCGCAATCGACTGTTTGAGCTGAGATAGGGTTTCGCCCTCTATTTTCTGGTCGGTAAAGCTCCGCACTGAACGGCGCTCTTTCATTGCTTGCATTAAATCCATTGTTTATTCCTCCTCTACTTGTTTGCCGAAGCAGCGTTCACCATTTTCCCGCTTGGCAGAGACTTCCTTGACCAACTCATTGATATGGGTGATCAAACCCGTGATTTGCTCCCACTGGCTCTCGTTGGCATCCACATGATAAAAATGCATAGTCCCTTGCTTATACATGCTTACAATGCCAGCTTCCTTGAGAATTCTCAAATGATGCGAAACCGCAGGACGCGACAGATTGGTATACTTGGTAATCTCACCTACGCGTATTCCGCCAGGGTTGTTGAGCATGGTGATGATGATTCGCTGCCGATTTTCATCGCCCATGGCTGTAAAAGCATGACGACAGGCTTCAAATTCTTGTGCTAATAGCATCATCTGCTTTGGGATTTCAGGTGTTTCCATGACAACTTACCTCCTTGGGATGCATTCAATGGTTTAAACATATGAACCATTATACTATGCAAAGACCACAAAGCAACATCGGGAAACAAAATCGAGACAGATCATATAAAGATTCGCAGCCCTCTTTTCAAAAGCGCACAATACGCGATTGTTTGACAAACGTATGGGGCAATGGTATTATTTCTATTATATTAGATGTGCACTTAGGAGGACATATGAAGATTGCTATCTTGATCCCCTGCTATAATGAAAGTAAGACAATCGCTAAGGTTGTCACCGATTACCGCCTGGCACTCCCCGAAGCGGATATCTACGTATATGATAACAACTCCACAGACGGCACTGACAAGCTTGCGCTGGAAGCAGGCGCGATTGTTCGCTATGAATATCGCCAAGGCAAGGGCAACGTGATCCGCACGATGTTTCGCGAAGTGCAGGCGGACTGTTACCTCATGATCGACGGCGACGACACCTATCCTGCTGAAAACGCGCGGGAGATGGTGGATCTCGTGCTCAACCGAAAGGTCGATATGGTGGTTGGTGACCGCCTATCCGGAGCATACTTTACCGAAAACAAGCGCCCCTTTCACAACCTTGGCAACGTCACCGTCAGGCGCCTTGTCAACACCATCTTCAAGGGCGATATCAGCGATATCATGACCGGCTACCGTGCGTTCAGCTATCAGTTTGTCAAGACATTTCCCGTACTATCCAAGGGCTTTGAAATCGAAACCGAAATGTCCATTCATGCGCTTGATAAGAACCTGAACGTGCAGAGCGTGAAGGTTGGCTACCGCGACCGCCCCGAGGACAGTGTAAGCAAGCTCAATACCTATTCAGACGGTCTCAAGGTGCTGCGCACCATCGGAAGGCTCTACAAGGACTATCGCCCGCTGTCCTTCTTTAGCTTGATCGCTGCCCTATTTGCCATCGTGGGTACTGTGATGTTTGTCCCCGTATTTATCGAGTACCTAAAGATCGGGCTCGTACCTCGATTCCCCACACTGATCGTCTCAGGCGTGATGTTTACCTTCGCACTCCTGCTGCTCGTTTGCGGATTCATTCTGGACACCGTTGCCAAAAAGCATCGACAGCTATTTGAAATCAATATGAACCTACTCCAATTGGTTCATCAAAGGGATGATAACCAATGATCAAATCTCGCGCTGCTAAAGTGCTAAGCCCCATGCAAAAAGCTTGCAGGGGCTTTTTGTGCTTCGCGGCTGCTATCGCTGCTACCATGAGCTTTGTGATAAGCTCCGATGGATATGTGGGCATGAGCGCTCTGCCCGCTTCCTCCACCAGCCTGCTCTGGACTGCACTCGCCGTCTGTTTTTTCCTGTTCTTTAGGTATCTACTAATCACAAAGCAAATGAAATCAGGCGTTTTCCCCGTGCTCTTTGGGCTGCTGTTCGGCGTGCTCAATACGCTTGGCGGTATGCTATTTGCCTTTGACAGCTGGGCAATGCTCGGCAGTGCAAAGACGCTCCTGATAACGCTCATTCGCTGCATCGGTCAAGCCTTGCCCATGATCGCATTTCTCACATGGGTCGTGCATTCATTAGCCGATGGCATGCTCAAGAAACCAACCGCGCTTGATCAGTGGGTGCCCAAGCGTTTCGCAGGGCTATCTCGCTTTTATCAGCATCACCCCATCCTCTCCATCTCGCTGCTGCTAATCCTTTGCTGGTCGCCCTACCTCATCGCTTTTTACCCTGGGACAGTCTGCTGGGACCTAAGCGAAATGATCGCGCAATTCTTTGGACAACGCCCGACCGATACTTGGCATCCCGTGTTTCTCACATGGGTCTTTGGCTCTCTGGTATGGCTGGGGCGGCTTGTGGGCAGCGACAATCTCGGCGCGCTTCTCTTTACCCTCCTGCAAACCATCGCGCTGGCGTATGCGCTATCCTCTGCACTCAACTATCTAAAGACGGCAGGCATGAACCGTGTCGTGCGGCTCTTTGGCCTTCTGTTTTTCGCATTCGTTCCCTTCTGGGGCGGCTATGCGCAGTTCATCAGCAAGGACACGCTCTACACCGCTTCGCTGCTGCTATTTGTGCTGGAAGTACTCTCGCTCATTGGTCAGCGCAGCGCAAAGCCAAGCCTCAAAACCCTCATCAGGCTCTTTTGCTTTTCGCTTCTCACCTGCCTCATTCGCAGCAACGGCATCTACGTCATATTGCCTACCGCGCTTTTGCTAATACTCTTTTGCTGCAAGGGCAGAGCACGGCTCTCCGTCACGGCATCCCTTGGCCTTACCATTGTGATAGCGATGCTATTTTCAAACGTTCTCCTGCCCGCCCTTGACGTGAAGGATGAAACCGCCTCTGGTCTATACTCCGTTTGTTTCCAGCAATCCGCGCGCGTGCTTCGGGATCACGGGGATGAGGTAACCCCCGCGGAATATGCTGAAATCGATTACGTCCTTGATGCAGCAAATCTCCCAACGCTCTATGAGCCTTGGATTTCAGACCCTGTCAAGTACACATTCAAGCAATACGGGCAAGGCGCAGACCTTGAAAAGGAAGCACTCGCCCGCTACCAAAGCACATGGCTGAGCATGCTTCCAAAGTACCCCCTCAGCTATCTTGAGAGCTTTTTTGCAGGGAATATCTCCTACTACACATTCATGCCTAAGATCGAGGGCGAAACCTACAACGATCAGGCAGGCAACCGCATGGTCTTTGAAACCTATCTCATGAGCGGCGATGACCGTTTCCTCGCCACCACCCAAATCCCTGCTCTGGAAGACATTCGTTCCCTCCTCGCGCTCTTTGCTCGCGGCTGGCGGCATATTCCCATCCTTGGCATATTCTTCAGCTGCGCCGCATATACTTGGCTACTGGTAGGTGCTGCTCTGGCAGCACTAAAGCAGCGCCGTTATCGCATACTCGTTGGCTTCCTGCCTGCACTTTTAAGCCTTGCCGTGTGCATGCTTGGACCTGTCAACGATTACTTCCGCTACTTTCTCCCCATCGTTTCGATGACTTTGCCACTGCTTGCCCTCGCAAGCGGCGATGCTCTTTCCGCCAGTTCTCCTGATCAACAATAGAATGTTACTAAACCGCATAAACATACACATCAACGCGGTAAACTAAACCGATTTATTCATATATAATCGGTTTAGTTTGTATACTTTCGCATTATTTCGTCGTATTATATTCATTTTGAAACATCTCCCTACTCTGAGTAGTTTATTGTTTCTTATGGTAGTGTCGACTTGTGGCGTATTCCTACTATTTTCCACGAAATCACCTATATGTAGCGTTTTCTGTGCTATAATGCTGAAAACGCCAGGGGGCAAGAAGGGAAATGATGTTGTGAGTACGCGCATTTTGGTGGTAGATGATCATGGCTCGCTGCGCAAAAGCGTAGCCGAGTTTCTGCGCAAGCAGGATGGGGTGGAAATGGTAGAGGAGGCAGCCAACGGCGTCGAAGCGCTCAAGCAATTAAGCGAGCAAACATTCGACATTCTGGTTACGGATATTGTCATGCCGATGATGGATGGATACATGCTACTGGAGGAAATGAAACGCATGCAGCTAAGTCCCATGCCAAAGACAATCGTCACCACAGCCTTGGGGCGTGATGACTTTGTGGTTCGCGCTGTAGAACTTGGTGCCATGTATTACATGGTCAAGCCATTTGAGCCCGAATACCTGATGGGACATATCAGGGAACTGGTTGGCAAGAGTGCCATGCCGATCCAGCACATGCCTGCCATGAGCACCACGCATGTGCAATCCTTGGACGAACGCCTCGGCAACCTATTCCTCACCATTGGGATTCCTGCACATATCAAGGGTTATCAGTTCCTTCGTCAAGGCATCAAGATGGTGATCGAGCAGCCCGATATGATCAATCGCATCACCAAGGAACTATATCCAAGCATCGCCAAACATTTTGGCACAAGCGCCAGCAAGGTTGAACGCGCCATTCGCCACGCGATTGAAGTAGCATGGAATCGCGGCCGCATCGATACGCTCAACAGTGCATTTGGCTGCAAGGTCTGTACGCCTGAGGATAAGCCGACAAACGGCGAATTCATTGCTATGCTCGCAGACAAGCTAAGCCTTGAACGCTCTGCATAATCGCACTTAGATTCTTTACCAAACGATGACCCAGCCGCTTAGCATTCCCCCCAATGCTCAGCAGCAACAAACCACCAAAGACAAGCACGCAATAACAATATTCTGCATAAAAAACGGAGAAAGCAACAGCTGCTTTCTCCGTTTCTGAGCGTCAAAAAATTTCAATCATAAGATGTTGGCAAATCAAACCAGCGGAACTTTGATCACTCTTGTTCGTTCAGCTGCCTAAAGCCCTCGCCCAGCACCTCATGCGCATCGCTGATGAATACAAACGCATTGGGGTCAGCCATGCGCACAATTGCCTTGAGCATACCGACCTCCTGCGCACTCAGCACGCACAGCAGCATCGGCTTCTCCTCGCCGCTATACCCGCCCTTTGCATTTAGCACCGTCACCCCGCGATCCAGCTTTTCCATCAGCTCGCTTTTGACCGCTTCATATTTTTCCGAAATCACATAGCATGCCTTTTCTCTGGTCAATCCATTCATGACCATATCAATCAGCTTGGAGCATGCATACAGTGTCACAAACGCATACAGTGCATACTGCACCTCAATGAAAACACCCGCCATCGCCACAACGCAAAAATCGATAAAGAACAAAATTGCACCCACCGAAATATGCTGGTAGCGCGTATGGATCATTCTCGCGACCATATCCGTCCCGCCCGTGGTTGCGCCGCCTCTGAGGATAAATCCAAGCCCGAGACCAAGCAAAATGCCGCCAAAGATCGCCGCCAGCAACGGATCGGTCGTCAGCACAGGCAGCGGGATCAAGTCGATCAGCAGCGAAAAAATCACGGTTGCAAACAGCGACCGCACCGCAAACACGCGCCCCATCGCCTTATAGCCGATGAAAAACAGCGGGATGTTCAGCAGCAAGCTCGTTGTGCCGACCGGCACATCAAACAAATAGTTCAGCACCGTTGTAAGACCCGTCAGACCGCCCGGTGCAATATGATTGGGCACTAAAAAAAGCGGGTAAGCCACCGCTCCAATCACGCTTCCCAGAATAATTTGGATGTACGCAAATAGTTTCTCGTTTTTCAAAATCCGCTGCATGTTCTTCATGTATACTCCTTTTGTTATCCCATCGATGTCGTAGGGGGGGCTATCGCCCCTTTTTATTGACTCAAGTTTAGCTTTTGCTATCCCTTTGGCTTCGGGGCTATCGCCCTTTTGATGACTCGAGTTTAGCTTTTGCTATCCCTTTGGCTTCGGGGCTATCGCTCTTTTTGTCACTCGAGTCTAAGGCTTTCGCCCATCCACCGCACTCTACCCGAACCCAGCATCCTCCGACATCGGGGCTTCGGGGCTATCGCCCCTTTTCTTTTTGACAAGTTTCAAGTTCGCTTACCGTAAGGCTTCGGGGCTATCGCCCCTTTTCTATTTGATCCTTTTATGGCTTTCCGCCATCGTCTCTATCTATTCTTCCACGCAATCGCATGCAATATCCAATGAAACAAACAGCGCTTTTTCCACTTGGCGAATCGTCTCCTGTGACACCGTGCCCAGCAAACGCTTTAGTCTTGTTTTTTCCAGCGTTCTGACCTGTTCACACAGCACAATTGACTCCCGCCACAGTCCACATTCTCCCGCCGCTATCCCTACATGTGTGGGTAGTATCGGCTTGGATTGGCTTCCTGTCAGCGGCACCGCTATCACTGTTGGTGCATGCAAATTTCCCATGTCATTTTGTATGATTAATACAGGACGTCTGCCCCCCTGTTCGCTTCCGACTACAGGGTCTAGCTCCGCCATGTATATGTCGCCTCTTTTCATGAATTTCACTCTCCGAGGCAGCCTAACTTTTCTATCATATCACGAAGCGGGCGGATTGTAAAATGACTACCTCCCGCTTTTTTTTGCCGCCCAACTTATCCTATGCAAGTCTATAGGTGGTGTGCCTAGGGGAAGAGATTTACCGTATCTTGTCATTGCATTTTAGAACATATATTCGTATAATAGCCATAGGAACATATGTTCTATTTCTGCGGCAAAGAGGGATCCCTATGGACAAAGTCATTTTACATGCCGACCTCAATAATTTCTATGCATCCGTTGCCTGTCTCGCCTCGCCTGCGCTTCGCGAAGTGCCCCTTGCTGTATGCGGCGACCCAACGCTGCGCCACGGCATCGTGCTCGCAAAAAACATGCCTGCAAAGACTCTGGGCATCTACACAGGGCAAACCCTCACCGATGCGCGCAAGCTTTGCCCAAATCTCATGACCATGCAGCCCGATTTTCATCAGGTCCTGCGCCTCAGCGACGAGGTGCGGGGCATCATGTCCCGCTACACCAGCCATGTCCAGCCCTTCGGCATCGATGAAGCATGGCTTGACATCAGCGGTCCAGGTGTCAGCATCTCCACGGGCGAGCGCGTCGCCAACCACCTGCGCCACACCATTCGCGAGGAAACTGGACTGACCGCAAGCATTGGCATCAGCGACAACCGCATCTTCGCAAAGCTGGGCAGCGATCTAAAAAAACCCGATGCCGTCAGCGTTGTGTGCAAAGAAAATCGCAAAACCGTCCTTGACCCTCTTTCAGTCAACGATTTGCTCTTCGTCGGCCGTGCCACACAGCGCAAGCTGAATGATATTGGCATTTACACCATCGGTCACCTCGCTGACATTGACCCACAAATACTCAAAGGTCTTTTGGGCAAGAACGGTCTCATGCTCAGCTGCTTTGCACGCGGCGATGACACATCGCCTGTGATGGCCGCCGTCCATCAGCAAACCGTAAAAAGCGTTGGCAACTCCGTTACCACCGCCCATGATGTATGCGATTATCAGCATGCGCGCATCACGCTGTACGGTCTATGCGAGAGCATTGCCTCGCGCCTTCGCAAGCACCAGCTCGTTGGGCGCGTGGTGCAAATCAGCATGAGAGACACCGCCCTTGACACCATCCAGCGCCAATGCACCCTCCCCTTCGCCACCGATTGCAGCTACGACATCTTTGCCTACGCCTTTGATCTCCTCACTCGCTATTGGGGCGAGAAATATCCGCTGCGCTCCTTGGGCGTATGCGTATCGCAGCTATCCCCTGCCGACGAGCTCCTTCAGCTTTCGTTTTTGCCAGAAGATGCCCGCAGGCAGCGCAATGCGACCCTTGACCGCACCGTTGATCAGATCAGGGATCGCTATGGGCATTTTTCTATACAGCGCGCGGTCATGCTCTACGACCGCGCGCTGGGCAAGATCAACCCCGAGGAGGAACATATCATTCATCCTGTTGCATTTCTGAAATAATGGCTTCATCAGCTGGGATAATCCTCAATGCGCTCGATATCCGCGCCAATCAATCGCAGTTTTTCCGGCAGGTTCTGATACCCGCGCTCAATATGTCCTGCTGGGTCTTGCAAGATGCTCTCGCCCTGTGCAATCATGCCTGCCAGCATCATCGACGCACCCGCGCGAAGGTCCGTGCTCCTCATCACTCCGCCCCGAAGCACATGCCCGCCCTCCACCAATGCGACGTTATTTTCTACCCGAATATGGGCACCAAGTCTTGCCAATTCCCCCACATGCATAAATCGATTCTCAAAAACCGTTTCATGCAGCATACTTGTGCCATGACACTTGAGCGCAACCACTGTCATAGGTGCTTGCATGTCCGTTGGAAACCCTGGGTATGCTAGTGTACGAAGCTCAAATGGCGACACAGCGCTGCCAGTGATTCTGATACCTACCTGCGTTTCTTTGATCCCAACCCCTGTTTCCGTCAGCTTGAACAGCAGCGACCTCAAATGCTCCGCGCACGCGCCCCGAACCAATATGCTGCCCTCTGTAATCGCAGCAGCACAAAGCAGCGTGCCTGCTTCCACGCGATCCGGAATCGGATGATAGACCGTGCCATGCAGTCTTTCCACCCCTATGATGGTCACCGTTCCTGTGCCTGCGCCTGTGATTTTTGCACCCATTTGGTTCAGGCAATTGGCAAGATCTACAATTTCGGGCTCTTTCGCCGCATTTTCAAGCGTTGTTTTTCCTTCCGCAAGCGTTGCCGCCATCATCAGGTTTTCCGTAGCGCCAACGCTTGGCAGATCAAGGTAGATGCGCGTACCTGTGAGCCTTCCCGACAGCTGCATCTTGCCGCCGATCGGATGCACCTGCGCCCCGAGCGCCTGTAGTCCCTTCACATGCAGGTCAATGGGTCGCTGCCCAATCGCGCACCCGCCCGGAAGTCCCACGCATGCGCTGCCGCTTCGCGCCAGTATCGGACCTAGTATGAGAATACTGGCTCTGAGCTTTCTGATATTTTCCTCATGATTTGGGCTTTGCGTTTGAAGCGCACAAACCGACACGTCCGATCCGCTCCTCACCACCTCCGCCCCGCAGTCGCGCAATATCTGAAGCAGCATGTCCACGTCCGTGATGCGCGGTACATCTTTGATGATCAGCGGATCCTCCGTCAAAAGTCCCGCTGCCAAAATCGGCAGTACCGCATTTTTCGCCGTGCTCACCTCAACCTCACCGCTGAGCCTCGGCGTATGCCTGATTAGATAAGTTGCCACAGCATCTTCACCTCAATGCGCGCGCCGCGCTTAAAATGAACGATTTTCCTTGTTTTTACCATGTTCATTCCCTCCCGTCGCGCTCATTTTAGCCGCCTAAGTCAAAGATGATGTTGTGTGGAAACGTTTTTCAATCCACGCAAGCACTCGCTTTGCGGCACTCCCAAGGTAATGTTTGGCAGGATAGCTGCCGTGGATGCGCCGTAGGCAAATGTCAAGTGGTAAAATATTTTTGATCGAATTTGCCTCCGTTTCCCAATTGGGAATCCTCTTTCGCCATAGGAACAAATGTGCTATAATCAGTAGACCGATACGAAAGGATGCACAGCGATGAACAAATTTGTGCTCAAATCCCCTTACTCCGCCTCAGGCGATCAGCCTGCCGCCATCGATTCGCTCGCGCGCGGTATCCTAAGCGGAAAAAAAAGCCAAGTTCTCCTTGGCGTAACGGGTAGCGGTAAGACCTTCACCATGGCTTCGGTCATCGAGCGGGTTCAGAAACCGACCCTCGTTCTCGCCCACAACAAAACCTTGGCCGCCCAGCTTTGCAGCGAGCTTCGCTCCTTCTTTCCCGAAAGCGCGGTGGAGTATTTTGTTTCCTATTACGATTATTACCAGCCCGAGGCTTATATCGCGTCCTCCGATACCTATATCGAAAAAGATGCTTCCATCAATGAGGAAATCGACCGCCTGCGCCACAGCGCGACCGCTGCCGTGCGCGAGCGCAAGGATGTCATCATCGTTGCCAGCGTCAGCTGCATCTACTCTATGGGTGATCCTAGCGAGTACGAAGGCATGATGGTCAGCATGCGCCCCGGCATGGAGATGAGCCGCGACAAGCTGGTCCGCCGCCTCATTGAAATACAGTATTCCAGAAACGATATCGACTTCACCCGCGGAACGTTTCGCGTCAAAGGCGACGTCCTTGAAATCATCCCCGCCAACGGGCGCGAGCATGCGCTTCGAATCGAATTTTTCGGCGATGAAATCGAGCGCATTCGTGAAATCGAGGTCATTACAGGCAATGTGCTAAGCACGCTTGAGCATGCATTAGTCTTCCCTGCAACACATTATGCGATGGATCGCGAAAAAATGACTGACAACATCGACCAAATCGAACAGGATTTAGAGGTGCGCATCAAAGAGCTCGAGGACGAAGGTCAGCCGCTCTATGCCCTCAGGCTTCGCCAGCGCACCCGCTACGATATCGAAATGATGCGCCAAATCGGTTTTTGCACAGGCATTGAAAACTACAGCCGTTACTTTGACGGCAGAAGCCCCGGAGATGCCCCATATTCGCTGCTGGACTACTTCCCCAAGGACTTCCTCATGTTCATCGACGAAAGCCACGCAACCGTCCCTCAGGTTCGTGCCATGTACAACGGCGACCGCGCGCGAAAGAAAAATCTGGTCGATTACGGTTTTCGTTTGCCCTCTGCCTTTGACAACCGTCCCTTGCTCTTTGACGAGTTCAACACGCATTTAAATCAAGTCGTATACGTCAGCGCAACCCCCGGCGCATACGAGCAAGAGCTAAGCGAGAACACCGTTGAGCAAATCATACGCCCCACAGGTCTCATCGATCCGCTCATCATCCTGCGCCCCGCCACAGGGCAGGTGGACGACCTTGTGGGCGAGATCAACAAGACCATCGACAGCGGCAGCCGCGTGCTGGTCACCACCCTCACCAAGCGCATGGCGGAAAGCCTCACCGAATACCTCATGAACCTTGGCATTCGCGTCCGCTATTTGCACAGCGACATCCAGACCATGGAGCGCACCCAGATCATCCGCGATCTACGCCTTGGCGAATTTGACGTGCTGGTCGGCATCAACCTACTCCGCGAAGGTCTTGATATGCCCGAGGTCAGCCTTGTGGCAATTTTGGATGCCGACAAAGAAGGCTTCCTGCGCAGCGAAACCTCCCTCATTCAGACCATCGGCCGCGCGGCTCGAAACGTCGACGGGCGCGTTATTCTATACGGCGACAAGCTCACCAACAGCATGGAGCGTGCCATCACCGAGACCAACCGCCGCCGTGCCCTGCAGGAGGCATACAACGAGATCAACGGCATCACGCCCCAGTCCGTCAAGAGCACCGTGCAGGCGCTCCTCAAGATCACCGAGAGCATGAAGGCAGGCGCACCTGACTACATGAGCGCAGAAGAGCTGGAAGAGCTGATGAAGAGCGTTGAGGATCAGATGCTATCCGCCGCCAAAGACCTCGACTTTGAAAAAGCAGCCAAGCTTCGCGATGAGCTTTTTGAGCTCAAAGGCGAAAAGACCAACGTCGTTCAAAAGCCGCAGGCGCGCCAGCCTCGCAAGAAGAAGTACAAGAAATGAGGAGGGGACGGGGAGGACAAAGGGGACCGAGGGGGGGACGTTGGGAGGCGGCTTTTCAGTGAAAAGCCCCTCCCAAACCCTCCCGAAAACCTGATTGTTGGTTTGGCGTAATAGGGCGACAGCCCTGTTGCTTTCCGGAAATTGTTGTTGCTTTAGTATGGAGGGGCGATAGCCCCAAACCCTTCCGGAAAATGGATTGTTGCTTTTGCATGGAGGGGCGATAGCCCCAAACCCTTTCGGAAAATGGATT
>JAAYIN010000066.1 GCA_012523405.1 Clostridiales bacterium | reverse complement strand
TGATTTGACCGGGGCTGACACCCTCACGCCCCACATGAAGCGCGGTGTGTGCGTTTCCGGGGGCAAATGCTCCGTTTCCTGCTCCCATGCCCGGCGGTGCAGATATTTCGAGTATCTGCGGGAGAGCATTGATCCCAGCCTGGATTTTCAGATCACCAACCACAATTATTTTCTCGCCGACATCCTGCACCGGACCGATGGCAGGCGGCCGCTTTTGCCGCATTATCAGATGGTTATCATTGACGAGGCGCATAAATTTTTGGACACCGCCCGAGCCATGTACGGCATGGAGCTGACAGACGCGGAACTTCCCACTCTGGCAACGGAAATTCACGCCTTTACCACGGATAAATCATTCGGCGGCGTCAATGTCCACAGGCTTGCGAAAAAGCTGGAGGAGCAAAGCGCAAAGCTGTTCCGGCGGCTGAATGCCAATATTGCCGGGCTGGATGCGGACGATGACGCGGAGCGGTTTCCTGCTGCCTTTGACGCCGAAGCCGCACGGCATCTCAGGAATATTCCCGGTATTGCCACGGATATTGCAAGAGCCTGCGCGGACAGCCATGTCCAGCCCACGCATAGGGAACGGAAAAGCAAAGCGCTGTGGCGATTGGAGCGGGCGGAGGAGCGGGCATCCAAACTGCGGGTGCAGACCAACCTCGTCTGCTGGCTGGAGAAGCGCGTGGAAGGTGAAACGGAAATTGACGCCCTTTGCGCCATCCCCAAGGACTTGGACGCCCGATTGCACCGCGACCTCTGGAGTCAGGGCATCCCCATTGTTCTCACCTCTGGCACGCTCTCCGCATCGGGCGACTTTACCCGCACAAAGGAAACGCTGGGGCTGAAGCATCTGCCCCAGCGTGTTCTCGCCCAAACGAGCATGCCGTCGCCCTTTGACTACAAAAACAATGTCCTGCTGTATATCAGCAATGCCGTGCCATTTCCCAACCAGCAGGATAAGCGCTATATTGCGGCGGTCGCGGATGAAATCGAGCGCCTGGTACGGATGTCGCACGGGCATGCCGCCGTGCTGTTCACCTCTTACAACGCGATGGGCCAGGTGTTCGCCATGCTGAAAGAGCGCGGACTTTCGTACCCCATGTTTCAGATGGGGCGCAGAGATACCGCCGCCCTAGAGAAGTTCAAAGCCAGCGGCAACGGCATCCTGTTCGCGTCCGGCTCGTTTTGGGAGGGTATCGACATTCCCGGCGACGCGCTTTCTCTGCTTGTCATTGTCAAGCTGCCCTTTGCCGCTCCCGATCCCATATCCGACTACGAGCAGACGCTGTATGGCGATATGGACGCATACAAGGCGCGCGTGCTTGTGCCGGAAATGCTCATCAAGCTCAAACAGGGGTTCGGTCGGCTGATCCGCACCGAAACCGACACCGGCGTTTGCGCCATTCTGGATTCCCGCGCGCGGCAAGGCGGCGCCTATCACAGCCGGGTGCTGGACGCGCTACCGGATTATCCGTCCACATCCGATGCTGGGGATATTCGCCGTTTTATGGAGAACCGAAAGCCGCTTGCCTATTTTTCAACGACCGAGGAGGGATTCCATAATGAATGACAATCTGAATCCGCAGGATTTGGTTGATATCCGCGATGTGTGCGTGGACAAGGATTTGCCCAAGCAGGAACGCATCAACGAGTTTGTACGGCAGATCAAAGACCCCTATCATTTTCGCTGCGGGAAATTTGTGGTCACCGCCCGGTTCGCCGAGGACGGCCCCACGCTGGAAGAATGCCTGCAAAGAATTATCGCCTAAACCGCCTGAAACCCGAAAGAATGACTTGTAACCGCCGCCGAAGAGAGTTAACATGGGACTGGGAAAAGAGCATATTGGAGTCTCCGGTGGGAATACCCCGCCGTAGCAGACCCATTCCTGATCACTTCTGATTCGCGGCGAAACCCGTGAAAAAGGAGTGATTTGTTATGTCTGAAACAACATACAGGGCAGCGAAATACATCCGTCTTTCCTACGCCGATGATAAGGAGGGCGAATCCAACAGCGTGGAGAACCAGCGCAAGATGCTGGACAGCTTCATTGCCACCCAGCCGGACATCCAAGCGGTGTCCGAGAAGGTGGACGACGGCGTTTCCGGCATCATCTTCGACCGCAAGGCGTTCAAGGAGATGATGGCTGAGATCGAGGCCGGGGAAATCAACTGCGTCATCGTCAAAGACCTCTCCCGCTTCGGCAGGGAGTACATCGAAACCGGGCGCTATCTGCGCCGCATCTTCCCAGCCTACAATGTCCGCTTTATCGCCCTTAACGACAACATCGATACGCTCAAGGACAATGCCGACGACCTGGTGGTGGGCGTCAAGTCCATCATTAACGACGCCTACAGCCGGGACATCTCGGTCAAAACCCGGTCTGCGCTGAACACCAAGCGGGATCACGGCGACTATGTGGGCGCTTGCCCCATCTACGGCTACCGCCGCTGCGAGGAGAACAAAAACCAGCTCGCCGTTGACGAATACCCCGCATCCATCGTGCGGGACATCTTCCGCATGAAGATCGACGGCATGAGCGCGCTGAAAATCGCCAAAACACTGAACAGCCGGGGCGTGCTGTCCCCGATGGAATACAAGCGCGACCGAGGCCTGCCCCATCCCAAGGGCGGCTTTGCGGATACGCCCGTTGCCAAGTGGTCGGCCACCGCCATCTTCCGCATCCTGAATGATGAGACCTATACGGGCATGCTGATTCAGGGGCGCCGCGGCACGCTCAACTACAAAATCAAGGACGTGGTGGACAGGCCCGAATCGGAATGGAAACGCACCGAGAACGCCCACGAGCTCATCATAAGCCCGCAGGACTTCGACCTTGCCCGGCGCATCATGAAGCTTGACACCCGCACCGCTCCGGGCGGCGAAAAGGTTTACCTGTTCTCTGGCCTGCTCATCTGCGGATGCTGTGGCGGCAGGATGACCCGCAAGACCAACCGCTACAAGAGGCAAGAATATTTCTACTATTATTGCCCCACGGGTAAAAAGAACGGTTGCGACGGCGTGGGCATGATACGGGAGCAAGATCTCATCCAGTGCGTGTTGGAGAGCGTCAAGGGCCATATCGCCGGAATTGCGTCTTTGGATTCCGTGCTGGCTGTCAGCGATGGTCGCAAGGCGGCGATTGTCCTTGCCCGCCAACTCGGCCAGCAGATTGAGGACAACGAGCGCCAGCTTGCGAAGACCATCGGTTTCAAAACCTCGCTGTATGAAAATATGGTCAGCGGCCTGCTGACAAAGGACGACTTCAAAACCTTGAAAACAAAATACGCCGCCGATGAGCTTCGCCTGCGGAACGCCATCGCCGCGCTGGAAGAGGAGCGGAGCAACGCCTTGGACGGCAGAGCCGAGCGGCTGCGCTGGATGGAGCATTTCCGTAAGTTCGAGGGGCTGGAGGAGCTAGACCGCCGTACAATGGTTAACCTGATGCGGAGTATCCGAGTTCTATCCAAGACCGAATTGAGCGTGACCTTCCATTATCAAGTGGAATACGCAGAGGCCCTCACGCTTCTTCAGAAGGAAGTGGCGTAATGGCACGGAAAAGCAGAAAGGGAACCGCAATGGTTTCGGAAGTACAGAAGCCTGTTCTTGTTTATTATGCGGCCGCATATATCCGGCTTTCCAGCGACGCCAAGCGCAAGCCGGGGGATTCCCTCGAAACCCAACAGGACATCATTGAAAACTTCATCGCGGCGGCGCCCGATATTCAGCTCACCGAGGTCTATATTGACAATCAGGCCACCGGCACCAACTTCGAGCGCCCCGCCTTTCAGCGGATGCTTGCGGATGTGGAGAGCGGCAGGATCAACTGCATTATCGTCAAAGACCTTTCAAGATTCGGCCGCAACGCCATTGACTGCGGTTATTATATTGAAAAGCAGTTTCCCGCCCTGGGCGTGCGGTTTATCGCCGTGACCGATACCTTTGATTCCCTTGAGGGAGACGGCGGCATACTGCTCCCGCTTAAGAATATTATATCGGAATTCTATGCGCTGGACATCAGCCGCAAGTGCAGGAGCGTGCAGCGGCAGAACATTCAGGATGGACGCTTCGTGGGACGCATGGCGCCCTATGGATATGCGAAAACCCCGGAGGATTGCCGCCGTCTGGTGGTGGACGGCGAGGCCGCCGCCATCGTGCGCCGGATGTTTGAGCTGGCCGCAAGCGGGTGGAGCGCCGGCGAAATTACACGCGACCTCAACGAGCGGAAGGTTCTCCCGCCCAGCCATTACAAATGGGAAAAGGGGCTGTTCCAAAGCGAGAAGCTGCTGGGCAAACCCTTTTGGCAAAAGCGCACGGTCACGGATATTCTCAGCGACCGGGTCTATGTGGGCGACATGGTGCAGGGCAAAACCCGTACGGTGAATGGTAAGGAGCTTTCCGTGCCGCGTGAGGAATGGGTCTGTGTGCCGAATACCCATAAGGCCGTTGTTTCTCACGAACTGTTTGACCGGGCGCAGGAGCGGCTTCGTTGCCGCTCCCAACGGGACAAGGTGACACGCCGTGATGCGTTGGCCTACTCACCGCATCTGTTCAAGGGCAAAGTATTCTGCGCCCACTGCGGTCACCCCATGCACCGTCACCGGCAGAATAAGGACGGAATCTACTGGTACCGCTGTGAATCTCAATGGAAAATTCGCAAGGACGCCTGCTATCAGGTTTCCGTCAAAGAAGAGGAGTTAAAAACGGAAATCGTCGCCCTGCTCCGCAAGCACGCCGAGGCCATCCTCGGCGGGTATATCCATCGGGAGCGGATGACACCGGTGAAAGATGCCGCCGCCGAGACCGAGCTGGCGGAGATCAACCGGGAGCTTGCATCCAGCGGGTATTTCCTCAAAAGCCTGTATGAGAATCTGGTTGCCGGGGTGATTACCTCCGAGGAGTTCTCCGCTTTGAAAGCGGATTATGAGGGGAAAATCGAAGCCCTGTCGAGGCGAGCCGACCAGCTCCGTGCCAAGCGGCGGGAGCGGCGAAACGAGCGGGAATCCTATCAGGATTTTGCGGATGCGGCTTCGGAGGCACTGGCGGAGCATGAATTGACCACCGACACCGCCCAGCGGCTGGTGGAGCGGATTCTCGTTCACCGTGACAAGAGCTTTGAGATCGTCTTTCGGTTCAAAGACGAATTTCGGGAGGTGAAGTGCGTTGGCTGACCTGATTATCGCAAAATATATCCGGCTTTCGTTGGACGACAGCCATACCGACAGCATGAGCCTGGGGCATCAGCGCCTTTTGCTGGATCAATACATCGCCGATTCCGATTTGGACGGCCCGATGCGGGAGTTTGTGGACAACGGCTTCTCCGGCCTGAACTTCGAGCGCCCCGCCGTGCAGGAGCTTTTGGAGCTGGTAAAGGACGGGCGGGTCGGCTGCATCCTTGTCAAAGATTTCAGCCGTTTCGGCCGCAACGCCATCGAGACCGGTTATTTCATCGAGCGAGTGTTCCCGCTGTACCGGGTGCGCTTTATCTCTGTTTCGGATCATTTCGACTCCACACAGCATGACGGTGATACCGGCGGTATGGAGGTGGCGTTTAAGTTCTTAATGAGCGAATACTACAGCCGTGACCTGTCAAGGAAAATCAGCAGCGCCAAGCAGGAAAAGGCCCGCCGGGGCGAGGCGGCGAGAAAAAACTGTGCTTTTGGGTACAAGCTGGGCGATAACCGGAAAATGGTCATTGACCCCGAAGCCGCCGAAACAGTGCGCATCATCTTTGAGATGTACGCTGCCAGCAAGAGCATTTCCAAGATTGAGAAACGGCTTTACGAGGAGAATCGCCCCGCACCCGCCGCGTGGAAGAAGTATCGATGCAGGACCGCCGAAACCGAGGAGTTTCGCTGTGTGTGGCAGAAGGCCACTATCCTGAGTATTCTGCAGGACGAACAGTATCTTGGCACCTACACGGCGCTGAGAACCAAAACAAAGGAGATCGGCAATCCCAACCGGGCGCCAAAATCCAAGGAGGATTGGGTCAGAATACCAGACCATCATCCGGAAATTATTCCGAGGGAATTGTTTGATGCGGTGCAGGAGCATCTTCGCAAAAGGGGCGAACCCCTGCGCAGGCGGGAGGTGAGAACATCCCAGCGGTATCCTGCATCGGACTCGCCCCTGAAGGGTAAGGTTGTCTGCGGCGTCTGTGGGCATTCCCTGCGCCTGAGCAATACGAAAAACGCCGCGTTCCATTGCTGGTTTACTCGCTCTGCGCCGGACATCGCCTGCCACAAGCTGCGCATCCCAAGTGGGGAACTGGAGGATGCGGTGCGTGAGGCTGTGGTACTGCAATCGAAAATCGTTCTGAACCTTGATCAGGACGATATGCGAAGCTATCGCTCCAAGCGGCAGTTGAATTCTGAACAAAGGCTGCGGGAAATTCAGAACGAAAAACAGAGGCTTTATGAGAACCTGGTGCTGGGCGATATCCAGCCCGAGGAGTACAAGGAGCAAAAGAAGGTACTGGATGCCGCCCTTGCCCGGCAGCGGGATGTCCACGGGGTCATCTGTGAACAGGAAGCAAAAAGTGCCCCCAGCGCGGCCGCAATCAAAGCGGCGCGGGAGGCATTGGGCGCAGATGAGCTTGGGCAGGAGCTTGCCGATCTCCTGATCGACAGGGTGCTGGTTTATCCTGATAACCGTATCGAGATTCAGTGGAAGGTTTCTGGCTTCGGCTGCATGAATGCGGCTGGCGCGGATGGTTTTTGTGTCGCTATTTGAGCGCACGGGCAAACGCACATAAAATATGTCAAGCCTGAGACAAATTTCTTTTTGTCTCAGGCTTGACATTTGGGTGGTGCCGAAGGTGGGACTTGAACCCACACGGTGTTGCCACCAACGGATTTTGAATCCGTCACGTCTGCCATTCCATCACTCCGGCTGGTCAGCGGTAATTATCATACCACAATATGAGTGTTTATGCAATATCAAAAGTTGCATTTCAAAGGATTATTTTTATATGCATTATTCATGATCGCGGCATATCTTGCGCAGAAAAAGAGATACCTCCTATAGGAGAATACCGTTTTTCACTGCAATGCAAGGCCTTTGCAGCATGAAGCAATCATCCACAGAAACAAGCGGCTTTACAATGCCGCTTGTCATTCTCTCTATAGATTATCACGGAAAATAATCCGCGAGGCAACGTACGATGCTTCATAGGACGCGGCAGGATAATCCGCGCGGAAAACAATCTTTCTTGCGAGGCGCTTGCCCAAAGACGATGTTTCGACATCCACCGTAGTGATCCGCTCCGCTACATTAGGATACTCCATGTTGTTATCAAATCCGGTCAACAAGAAATTCTTCGGCACTTCGCACTTGCTTTCCGTTAGATAGCGTTGCGCATAGTGCGCAATAAAATCGCTCGCACAGACAAAGGCGTCAGGCATGGTGTCCAGCTCTTCCAGAAAATCACTGATGTCCTCATAATGCGATCGAAGATCAATCGGCTTAATCGAGCTGCTGTGGGGGTCGGGCACAATGCCCATCTCCTCATGCGCATCAAGGAAACCCAAATAGCGGTCATGATTTGTTTGTGCGTAGTTTACATCGCCGATAAAGCCAAGGTTCTTTCTGCCGCTCGCAAGAAGGCGTTTTGTGATTTCTCTGATATGCATCCGTCCCTCCAGCAACACCAAGTCTCCGCTCAGCTTGGAAAATGGAACGGTCGGCACGGTATCCAAAAAGACTTTAGGCAAGGGACTGGCTGCGAGCATTTCAAGAAGTTTCTCATCATAGATATTGAGTACCACAAATCCCTCTGTAGCCTCAGGGCTCAGAGCGGATGGGAGGGTGTAACCCGCCTTATAGTAGCTGGGCATATAGGTGTACATCAGGTTGATATTGCTTCTGGCAAGTTCTTTTGCCATATGATGGATGATCTGCATCCAAAACGATGAGGATTCAGGACGTGAGACAACCACAGAAACCGTTCTTTCCTTCATATGAGGAAGTTCGGGTTTAGCTTGGGTCAAATAGCCCATATCCGTCGCCTTATTCAAAATCTGCTTGCGAAGCGCATCGGATACACCCGGTCGACCATTGATTGCCTTCCAAATGGATATACGCGACACACCAACTGCATCCGCAACATCTTGCATAGTCACTTTTTTCATGAGTATCTTGCCTCATTCCAGTCTTTAATTATCTTTATGATACACCAGCCTATTTTGTTTGTCAACAAAATTAGTTAACATTGTTAACAGTCACGTGTTTTATAGTAAGCATCGAATTAGATAGTATTTCCAAGTATTATTATATGTTTGGCACAATTTTTTATCAACAATATGCATTTATTCTAAAAAACCCCTTGATATTTTTCGAAATGTATGTTAACTTATAATCATCAAACAAAGAACGTTAGTTAACATATGTTAATAAGATTGGAGGGCGCATCATGGCGCAGCAGCTTCAACAAACGAATTCAGCTTTGCACACTGCACCGCAAGTAAAGAAGAAAGCCCGAACAAAGTGGACAAGAGATGACTTTGAACTAGGGCTTCTGGGCTTTCCGACATTCATCTGGTATGCGATTTTTTGCTACCTGCCGATGTTTGGACTTGTGATCGCTTTTAAGAATTACCGCGTATTCCCCAAACAAAGCTTCCTTTACAATCTTTTTCACAGCGAATGGGTCGGCTTTGACAATTTCTCTTTCTTCATCAATAACAAGTCTTTTTCCATGCTCATGAGAAACACCATCCTTTATAATCTGGTGTTCATCGTGCTGAGCATCGTCCTCCCCATCGCCCTTGCACTCATGATTAACGAAATTTATTCCAAGCGCAAGTCCAAAGTGTACCAAACGGCGATGTTCTTCCCCCACTTCATGTCTTGGGTTGTTGTCAGTTATTTCGTATTTGGTTTCCTAAATCCCGATAGAGGTCTTCTAAATACCATCGTCAAGTTCTTTGGCGGAAGTAAGGTTATGTGGTACTCCAAAGCGCAATACTGGCCGTTTATTTTAGTCTTTATGCAGGTCTGGAAGAGCCTTGGTTATAACATGGTGGTTTACCTCGCCAGCATCACAGGCATGGATCAATCGCTGTACGAGGCAGCCATGCTAGATGGTGCAAGTAAATGGCAGCAGGCCAAATATATTACCCTTCCCCTGCTCAAGACCATCGTCATTGTTCTATTTCTGCTCAACGTGGGGCGCATCTTCTATTCCGACTTCGGTCTTTTCTACCAAGTCACGCAAGGGGTTCCAAATTCTCTGCACAAGGTAGCTTCTACCTTTGACACCTACATTTATATGGCACTTCAAAGCAACTCCCCCATCGGCAAAACCGCCGCCGCATCCATGTTCCAATCCGTTGCATGCTGCATCACGGTTCTGCTGGCAAACTTCATTGTGTCCAAAGTCGATCCCGAAAGTGCCATTATTTAATCCGCATGTGATGCTTATTATCCACAGCAGCGGAGGCAGGAAAGGACGGTGCATATGAGCATATCTGCAGCACCCCATAAAAAGAAACACATTCCCGATTCGATGAATTTAAACCGAATCAAACGCTCGACCAATATTTCATTTAACATCATTTTCATTATTCTAGCACTTGTGTGCATACTGCCAGTGGTTTTCGTGTTTATGATCTCCATTTCATCAGAAGCTTCCATTCGCCAAGTAGGGTACAGCTTCTGGCCTGCGGAGTTTTCAGGCGCAGCGTATCAATTCCTGTGGCGAGAACGCGGTATGATTTTTGATGCGCTCTTCATCTCGGTCACCGTAACAGTCCTTGGTACAATTTTGGGACTCATCCTAACAACCACCATGGGCTACGCACTGTCAAGACCACATTTTAAGATGAAAGGCTTCTACACATGGGTCGTTTTCATCCCCATGATTTTCAACGGTGGTATGGTCGCAAGCTACGTGGTCATCGCGAACATATTAGGGCTTCGCGACAATATCCTCTCTTTGATATTACCGCTTGCCGTTTCGTCCTTTAACATCATTATTTGTAAGACTTTCTTCCGCACAACCGTCCCCGATAGCGTGATTGAGTCAGCTAAAATCGACGGTGCAACGCAACTTCGAATATTTAGCAGCATCGTCATTCCCATCTCAAAACCAGTGCTTGCAACCATCGGTTTGTTCCTCACCTTTGGCTACTGGAACGACTGGTTTCAATCCTCTCTCTATATTTCAAACGCAAAACTCGTATCGCTGCAAGCTTTGCTTAACAACATGATGAAGACCCTTACCTATATAGCCAACAACCCTGCTGCGGGCTTGTCCCTCCAGCAGTACCGCACGCAGATGCCCACGGAATCCGTGCGAATGGCTATCGCTATTGTGATCGTAATCCCCATCGCGTGCGCGTACCCATTCTTCCAGAAATACTTCATTTCTGGACTGACGGTCGGTGCGGTGAAGGGCTAACGAAAATATATTCGAAAAAGGAGATTTGGTTATGAAAAAGGTACTAGCAATGTTATTGACACTATGCTTGGTCATCGGTCTTGGAGGCACGTTCACCCTCGCTGAGGAAGCTCCTGTAACCATTCGCTGGGCAACAGTCGGCAGCGGCATGCCCGCAAACTACGACGCTTGGAAAGCCAAGATGGACGAATACTTGGGCGAGAAAATCGGCGTCAATATCGAGATGGAAGTTGTATCATGGGGCGACTGGGAAAACCGCCGCAACGTGATCATCAACACCAACGAGCCCTTCGATATCATCTTCGGCAACTCCGACGTATATACCGCTGATGCGCTGCTAGGTTCCTATCTGGACATCGGCGATATGCTGGCAACCGCTGCACCCGAGCTTCAGGCTATGATTCCTGCGAGCTACTGGGATGCATGCCGCATCAACGGCAAGATCTATGCTGTTCCTACCTATAAAGACAGCTCTCAGACCGAGTATATCGTATGGGATAAGGATTTGCTTGATCGCCTAGAAATCGATGCAAGCGAAGCCACCACATTCGAAGCAATGACCCCCATCCTAACCAAAATCGTTGAAGATACCAATTCCGCTGCTTTCTTGCTCAGCCAGAGCGGCGCAACCTACCTAAACTATCAATACGACTCTATGAGCTGCGGTCTATCAGCAGTTGGCGTTCGTTTCAACGACACCGAAGGCAAGGTTGTTCCTGTATTCGAGCAAGAAGACATCATGGCTTATCTGACCCAGTTCCACGAGTGGTACAATGCTGGCATCATCAACTCCGATGCAGCCACACTGCCCGAGGATAACAAGTACAAGCCTTGCTCCATGGCACAGGGCTGGCCTAGCGCAGCACTCACCACATGGGGTCCCAACATGGGCGTTAACGCAGTTGCTTACCAGTGGGAGAACACCATCGTTTCCAATGACACCGTTCGCGGCTCCCTCAACAGCGTATCCGTTAACTCCGAGCATCCCGAGAAGGCACTTGCTCTTCTTGAGCTGATCAACACCGATGCCTATGTCCGCGACTCCTTCTACTACGGCCTTGAAGGCGCTGACTGGGATTATACCGATGCTGGCACCATCCACCGCAACACCTATGACTGGACAATGGCTGGCTATACCCAAGGTACATTCTTTGAAGTTACCCCCACCGACGACGTTGATTTCAACCAATGGGACGAAGTCAAGGCACTAAACGAACAGGCACAGCCTTCTGTACTGCTCGGCTTCACCTTTGACACCGCTGCTGTTGCAGACCAAATCGCAAACTGCACCGAGATCTTCAACCGCTATAAGGGCGAACTTCTCACAGGCACAGTTGATCCTGCGGACGCAGTTCCCGCAATGATGGCTGAAATGAGAGACGGCGGCTTTGACGAAATCGTCACCGCAGCACAGGCTCAGGTTGATGTTTTCATGGCAGCAAAATAAAAACGACTAACCCATAGAATCATCGCCCGCGTGGCGTCGATACTCGCAGTTGATCGCCATTTTTAAGATCATTGCAGGCATTCGATACTGCGCGGGCGAATCTCATGTCTAGCGTTACAAAAAACGGAGGATACGGTTATGGCAAAAATCATTGGACAGTCTCTGCCCAATATCCCATGGCAAGATAAACAACCAAACGAAACCGCACCCGTATGGCGTTATACCTGCAACCCCATCATTGGACGCAATGGCAATAAGCGTTCAAACAGCGTCTTTAATAGCGCAGTTGTTCCGTTTGAGGATGGCTTTATCGGCGTGTTTCGCTGCGATAGCCGCTCCATCACGATGGATATCTTCCTTGGCCGCAGCAAAGATGCGATCAATTGGACAATCGAGGATGACCCCATCGAGTTTGAAGGTGCAGACGGCGAAATCCTGCACAAGGAATTCCGTTATGACCCGCGCGTCTGTTTTCTGGAAGACCGTTACTACATCACGTGGTGCAATGGCTATCATGGCCCGACTATCGGCGTAGCATATACCTTTGATTTCAAGACCTTCACGCAGCTGGAAAACGCATTTCTTCCCTTCAATCGCAATGGCGTTCTGTTTCCCCGCAAAATCAATGATATGTTCATGATGATGAGCCGCCCCAGCGACAACGGTCACACGCCCTTTGGCGATATCTTTGTCAGCCAAAGCCCTGATATGGAGTTCTGGGGACGTCACCGCTATATGATGGGCACGATCGCAGGAAATTCCTCTGGCTGGCAGACCACCAAAATTGGCCCCGGGCCTATTCCCATCGAAACGGATGAAGGCTGGCTGATGATCTACCACGGCGTGATCACCACCTGCAATGGCTATGTGTACCGCATGGGCTGCGCACTGCTTGATATCAACGAGCCGTGGAAGGTACTATACCGCTCCAATGACTATATCCTCTCGCCCATCGAACTGTACGAATGCATCGGCGATGTCCCCAATGTGGTCTTTCCCTGCGCCGCACTGGCAGATGCCGATACAGGCCGCATCACGATCTATTACGGCTGCGCAGACACAGTAACAGGCATCGCATTCACGACTGTAGACGATCTGCTAGCCCATATCAAAAATCCTAAATAACGGGGTTTGGGGCAAAGCCACAAGCAGGGTCCTAGGGGCGGCAGCCCCTATCGTTCCCCCACCAAACACCCCGACTCAACTAACAAACAAAATACCCCCTAAAAATGGGGTTTGGGGCAAAGCCACAAGCAGGGTCCTAGAGGCGGCAGCCCCTATCGTTCCCCCTCGTACCTCGTACCCCGCACCCCTCGTACCCCACCACAAACAAGCATACGAAAGGGTTGAACGGCTGTGGAGTTTCTGGACAAACGCATTCTAGGTATCTGTAATGAGCTTAAAAAACTATCAGTTCGTCAAAAGGCACCAATTGATCAATGGCAATACAAAGAGGGGAACTATATCCATCCAAGTGATGCGCAAAATGATCCCACACCTTTCACTGCCTTTGATTGCCAAACGATGCACTGGTATGGACCGGATAAGCACTATTGGTTTAAGGCAGAGTGTGAAATCCCCGCCAATTTTGACGGCAAACCCCTGTGGATGAATCTGCGCACTCAAATCGATGAGTGGGATGACGGGAAAAACCCGCAATTCCTGCTGTTTCTTGACGGCACACCGATTCAAGGGGTGGACATGAATCATAGAGATGTTTTGCTGACGCGAAGTGCAGCGGCAGGCGAAACACATCTGATTGAGCTGCAATCGTATACGGGCACGCTGCATTCGGAGTTCAATCTGCTGGTTGATTTGCAGGAAATCGATCCTGAAATCGAGGGTCTGTATTACGACCTGAATGTGCCGCTGTCCGCGTTCCCGCGTATGGATGCCGAAAGCCGCTCGCGCATGGATTTGGAGCGTGTGCTCAATGACGCAATCAATCTGCTCGATTTACGAACCCCCTATAGCGCAGCGTTTGATGCTTCAATTCTAGCCGCACGCGCCTACTTGGCAAAGCATTTGTATGAGGATTTGGCAGGGCATGACGAGATCATCGCGAGCTGCATCGGGCATACGCACATTGACGTAGCTTGGTGGTGGACGGTTGAGCAAACGCGAGAGAAGGTCGGGCGTAGCTTTGCGACGGTGCTCAAACTCATGGATGAATACCCGAATTATAAGTTCATGTCATCCCAGCCCCAGCTTTACGTATTCCTCAAGGAACGCTATCCAGAGCTTTATGCGCAGGTGAAGGAACGCATAAAGGAGGGTCGCTGGGAACCGGAAGGCGGCATGTGGGTGGAGGCGGACTGCAACCTTGCATCAGGCGAGAGCCTTGTGAGGCAGTTTATCCACGGGAAACGTTTTTTCAAAGATGAATTCGGTGTAGATAATCGCATTCTTTGGCTGCCCGACGTATTCGGCTATTCGGGCGCACTGCCGCAAATCATGCGCAAGAGCGGCATTGACTATTTCATGACGACAAAGCTCGCGTGGAATCAATTCAATAAAGTTCCCCATGATACTTTCAACTGGCGCGGCATCGATGGTTCCGAGGTCTTCACGCACCTGATCACAACTGTTAGCATTGGTCAGGATGAAAAGAAGAATTTCTTCACCACCTATAACGGCATGCTGCACCCCGATGCACTGATGGGCGGATGGAGCCGCTATCAGGATAAGGCGATTAACAATGATATTTTAGTCGCCTACGGTTATGGTGATGGCGGCGGCGGTCCAACACGCGAAATGCTCGAAACCTCTACGCGTATGGAAAAGGGCATCGCGGGGCTTCCAAAAGTCAGGCAAGCATTCTCCCGCACCTACTTTGACGAGCTCTTTGAGCGTGCAGGTGATAATAAGCGCCTGTTCACATGGGAAGGCGAGCTGTATTTCGAGTACCACCGCGGCACTTACACCTCCATGGCACGCAACAAGCGCTCCAACCGCAAGGGTGAGCTTCACCTTATGGATTTGGAGCTGCTGTCTGTGCTGAGCGTCTCCGCCCTCCCCTATCCCACGCAGGATTTGGATGCCATGTGGAAGGTGTTGCTCATCAATCAGTTCCATGACATCCTTCCCGGATCATCGATCAAAGAGGTGTACGAGGTCACCAAGCGCGAGTATGCGGAGCTTGAGGAAAAGATCGCAGCCATGCAGCAGGAACGCTTCGAAGCGCTCTGCCCTGCAAGCGAGAACATCACGGTCTTTAATACCAAGGGCTTTGACTCAAGTGAAGTTGTTACGATCGCTGACAGCGATTTCACCGCACTGAAAGGCGCAGACGGCTCGCTTTACCCTGCAGAGAAAACCGCCGATGGTATGGTATGCAGCCTCAAGAATCTCCCTTCCAAGGGCTATACGACCTATACGCCTGTGCATGATAGCATCAGCGTCACCTCGCCTTTCATCCGCACTGGCAGCCATAAGCTAGAGACCCCCTACTATACCCTCGAATTGGATGAAAACGCTCTATTCTCTCGCCTGTTCGATAAGGAAAACGACCGTGAAGTCCTCCAGCAAGGCAAGAAGGGCAACCTCATGCGCGTGTACGAGGATAAACCCATCTACTATGATAATTGGGATATCGACATCTTCTACACGGAGAAGTACTGGGATGTGCTAGAGCTGGAAAGCATGGAATGGATCGACGAAGGCGCAGTGCGCACAACGCTTACGATCGAGCGCAAAGTCAGCAATTCACTCATCCGCCAGAAGATTCACTTCTATGCAGATAGCCGCCGTATCGACTTTGAAACCTACGTCGATTGGAAGGAACACCAGCATTTGCTCAAGGTTCATTTCCCTGTCGATGTGCATACGGATGAAGCCACCTTTGACATCCAGTTTGGCAACCTCACCCGCAAGGTACATCAAAACACGAGCTGGGATGTGGCGCGCTTTGAAAGCTGCGGACATAAGTGGATGGACCTATCAGAGGGTCATTACGGCGTGAGCATGCTCAACGACTGCAAGTACGGGCATTCTGTCAAGGACTCCAACATGGCACTAACGCTGATCAAATCAGGCATCGAGCCAAACCTGACCACCGACCAAGAAGAGCATTTCTTCACCTATGCGCTCTATCCGCACGCTGAGGGCTGGAGACAAGCCGGCACGGTGCTGGAAGCCTACAAGCTCAACCAACCTGCCATCGCGGCAATGGGCGGCAATGCATCAGAGCGGTTCTCTCTTGCAAAGACCGCACATGCAAACGCCATGCTCGAAACCATCAAGCTGGCGGAGGACGGAGACGGATATATCGCGCGCATATATGAAACGGATAACGCACGCACCCAAAGCCATCTGACATGGAACATGCCCATTGCATCGGTCGAGGAATGCAACCTTGTCGAGGAGAAAATGGCGGACGTTTCGTTTGCGGATAACAGCATTCCCTTTACCATTAAGCCCTACGAAATCAAAACATTTAGAATTCGCTGCAAGGAGTGAACCCTATGAATTTCTTGCCCATGCCGCGCGAGGTTCATTATGGTGACGGAACTTTTCACATTGGCTATCAAACCCCCATTGTCCTCATAGGCACTGCCCCTTCCGCGCTCCTTTATGCAAATATGCTAAAGGACACCGTCAACAAGCAAACAGGGCTAGGTCTCTCCATTCTTCGCGGCGTTAACGCAGCGGGAGCTATTGTGCTGGAAGCTGCGCCAACCCTTGCCGCAGACGTTTATGAGATATCCATCACGCCTGAAAATGCGATCATCCGCGGCGGCAGCGACGAAGCGATTTGCCACGGCGTACAGACGCTGAGGCAGTGGATTCTCCGCCACGGTGCGAATCTGCCCGCGCTGCAAATCAGCGACAAACCAGACTTCGCAAATCGCGGCTACTACCTAGATGTATCGCGCGGGCGCGTGCCAACGCTAGACACACTCAAAGAGTATGCAGATTTGCTCTGCCGCTACAAGATCAATCAATGGCAGCTATACGTGGAGCATACCTATCTGTTCCAAGGTTTTTCGGAGGTCTGGCGTGATGAAACGCCGCTAACCGCCGAGGAGATCATGGAGCTGGATGCATACTGCAACGCCCGCCACATCGAGCTTGTGCCATCACTCTCTACATTCGGGCATATGTACAAGATTCTGAGCAGTAAAACCTTCTCTGAGTTTTGCGAAATCGAGGATTCAGAGAAACTTCCTTTCACCTATACCTACGCAGGTGACCATCATACCCTCAATGTTTCAAATGACCGCGCACTGGACTTCATCAAGGGCATGATGACAGAGTACATGCAGCTTTTCACCTCACGCAAATTCAATATCTGCGCGGATGAAACCTACGACCTTGGCAAATATCGCAGCAAACCGCTTGCGGACGAAACCAGCGTACAAGCACTTTACATGAGGCATGTGAACGAGCTTTGCTGTTTCCTTGTTGAGCGAGGATATACGCCCATGTTCTGGGGTGACATCGTGTGGCGCTATCACGACGCATACAGCATGCTTCCCAAGGAAACCATCTGCCTCAACTGGGGCTATTTACCCGACCAGCGCGAGCATGAAATACAGGTGCTGGCAGAGGTCGGCGCAACCCAGTACGCATGCCCCGGCGTATGCACATGGAACCGCTGGATTCCGCTCATCAGAAATTCGTTTGATAACAACCGCGTCATGTGCAAGCATGCCAAGAAACACGGTGCCATCGGGCTGCTCAACACCGACTGGGGCGACTACGGGCATGTCTGCCATCCATGGTTCTCCATCCCCGGGATTCTCTATGGTGCAGCATTCGCTTGGAACGCCGATTCCCTTGAATTTGACGAAGTGAATCGCGCCATCTCCTACTTGGAATATGGCGATGCGTCCGAAAGCTTCATGCAGGGCTTTACAGCGCTTTCAAACAACGAAGTCTTTGATTGGTTCCACGCGATCCGCTACATCGAGCAAACAGATGCAGCTATGAAAGCGAAGCTCTTCTCCGAGGTGGATGTATCGCTTATCCCGACTGCTAATGCCCATATCGCAGATGCGCTTTCGAAAATCGAAGCGTCCATCACGCACATGCCAACCGCGCAGCGGGATATCATGCAGGCATTGTCAATCGTCGCCGATGGCGTGCGCATCTGGAACGAGATCGGGGCGTATATCGCCATGGATTTTGCTGATGTAAAGGCAGGCAGCGCACTTGCCGAAAAGCTTGAAACATGGTATTTTTCGTACCTAGGGCTATGGCGCAGCGTATCGCGCGAGGGCTGTCAGTACAAAACCCAAGCCATCGTATCAAAATACGCTGACTTGCTGCGCAGCAGAGTATACCTGACCACACCTGTGATGTAATCATTCCCAAAGCATAGTCACGTCACAAAAAATATGCTATACTTGCATTGAGCGCTACCATGCATCAAAAATCAAATACTGAATCGTTAGCGCACCTCTCATCATTTACAGAGGTGCGCTACTATTTTTAGGGGATAGCATATGAAAAGCAAACAGCACAAGAAAGTTGAATATCGGTATTACGAAGTGCCTCAGGACGTCCCTGTTTTGGCGCTCCTTGGCGAAGGATGGGTTCGTCAATATGGCGAGGAAGGTCCAAACGCCCTGCATTTCCACAATCAGATGGAGATCGGCTATTGCTACGAAGGGCATGGTGACCTCATCATCGACGACATTAGCATTCCTTATAAGGAAAACACATTCTCCATCTTCCCGCGCAATGTCTGCCATACGACTGTGAGTAACGACCTGATGTATTGCCGAAACGAATATCTATTCATCGATGTGGAGGGCTTTGTGAGCAACATGGCGGAGGAAGACCGCCGTTTTGGCGAGAAGCTCATCGCGCATGTCAACCGAAAGTCAATCGCGCTCTCCTATGATGAAAACCCAGCGCTCGGTGATGCGATCCTTGCCCTGATCAGAGAAATGCGAACCAAAAAGCGTTTTTATCAGACCAGCGTGAAGGGGCTTTTGCTCACCCTTCTGGTTGAAATTGCGCGAGAGGATATGCGGGATGACAGCACACCCGAGCCCGCCTCCGTCATTGGGTACAAGCAGCGTTTGCTCATACGGGATGCCCTCACATTTATCGACGGTCACTATGGAGAAGTGATTCGTATCGCCACCCTTGCCGATCGCTGCCATATGAGCGAAACCCATTTTCGCCGTCTATTTCGCTCCATCATGCATATCACACCGCTGGAATACATCAATATCGTGCGCGTTGAGATGGCATGCGACCTTTTACGCAACACAGAGTACGGCATGGACATCATCGCCCAGCGGGTTGGTTATATGAGCATCTCCTCGTTCAATCGCAACTTCACCAAGGTAACCGCCATCACACCCATGCAATGGAAAAAGAGCCCAGATCACTATGAACAAAAGCTTCGCAACTATCAAATCGTTTCCATGCAAGGCTGGCGGTAATCGTCCCAGCCATCTGCGAAACTTTTGTTCGTTTTTGCTTATCGGAGGCATGCAAAGGTCGATTTTCATCCTTTTTATTCATTATTTTGCTAATTTTTGTGTAGTGAATGTTCGTTTTTGCACAATTAATGATCGAAATCGAATAGTAACCTTCGGCAATCCATGCTATTATTAAACCATAAACGACGACGAAATATGTGCATCTCTCCTATGACTGAGATTTGATCAGTTATATTCGCTGTTTTTCGCCCGTCAAAATTGAAGGAGGCAAATCTAATGAAAAAATTTCTCTCAATGCTATTGGCGTTAACCATGTTGCTCTCTCTGATGAGCGTTCCTGCTCTAGCAGAAGACGGAAGCCACAAGCTATCCGTTTGGTGCTGGGATCCTGCATTCAACATGTTTGCAATGGAAGAAGCAGCAAAAGTTTACCAGGCAGAAGTTGATCCCGACTTTGAACTGGAAATCATCGAAACTCCTTGGGCTGACCTACAACCCAAGCTAACCACCGCTGGCATGTCCGGCGATTACAGTGGCCTACCGGATATGTTCCTATGCCAGGATAACGCGTTCCAAAAGAACGTTATGACTTTCCCTGACATGTTCCTTGACATCACCGATAGCGGCATCGACTTCGCACAGTTCGGCTCAGCAAAAACCGCTTACTCGGTTGTTGACGGCAAGAACTACGGCGTTCCCTTTGACAACGGCGCTGTTGTTAACGCAGTTCGTGTAGACGTTTTGGAAGCAGCAGGCTATACCGTTGCTGACGTAACCGACATCGACTGGACTCGTTACCTTGAGATCGGCCGCGACGTTCTCGCAAAGACCGGCAAGCCCATGCTCAGCGGCACCGCTGGCGAGCCTGACATGATCATGATCATGCTTCAGAGCTGCGGCGCAAGTCTTTTCAACGAAGACGGCAGCCTCTCCATTCAGGATAACCCCGCAGTTATGGAAGTCCTAGAGCTTTACACCGCAATGGTTAAAGAAGGCATCTTCGTTGAAGTCAACGGCTGGGATGAGTACATCGGCACATTGACCAATGACGTTGTTGCAAGCACCATCAACGGCTGCTGGATCCTCGCATCCATCCAGACCGCAGAAGACCAGTCCGGCAAATGGGCAGTCACCAACATTCCCAAGCTTGTAACCAGCGAAAACGCAACCAACTACTCCAACAACGGCGGCTCTTCTTGGGCTGTTAGCTCCAATTGCCAAAACACCGCTCTTGCATATGACTTCCTCGCAAAGACATTTGCTGGCAGCGTACCCTTCTATGAGACCATCATGACTTCTGGCGCACTAGCAACCTACCTGCCCGCAGGCGACAGCGCAGAGTATGCAGTACCCCAGGAATTCTTCGGCGGCGATGCAATCTATGCAAAGATCACCGAATATGCAGGCATGATCCCCAGCAACTACACAGGCGTATACTACTACGAAGCACGCGATGCAGTCGGCAACGCTATGACCGCTATCGTTAACGGCGCTGACGTAGCTAGCACCATGGCAGATGCACAGATGACTGTTGAATTTGCAATGGGTATCTAATCCAAACCGTTATTTCAAAACGGGAGAGAGCATCTCTTGCTCTCTCCCGTATAAACGTTATATAGGTTGTACACGCTTTCTATTGTAACCGAAATCCCATACTCCAACCCGAAGGGAGAGCCACTTTGTGACTAATCAAGCAACAACTGCCAAGAACGTGAAGCGCAAAAAACTCGCACTTCATCAAAAACAGAATTTGATCGGATGGGCATTCCTTGCTCCCGCAGCATTGCTCATCATTTGGATGTGTTTTGTACCCATGGTGCAAGCCTTTATCCTCTCCTTTAAATCGGGGCAAGGCGCTAGGCTGAGCTTCGTTGGTTTGCGCAACTACCAATACTTGCTCAAAGATACCATTTTCCAGCAAACACTTCGCAACAATATTTTATTCTTAATTATTCAAGTACCCATTATGCTCGTTCTTGGGCTTGTTTTAGCGACTATGCTCAACAACCCCAAGCTCAAATGCCGCGGTTTATTCCGTACGGCCATCTTTCTCCCCTGCGCAACTTCACTGGTTTCCTACTCGCTCATTTTTAGATCCATGTTCGCCGTTGACGGCTTTATCAACGCCACACTCATGGGTATGGGCATCATTGACACAGGCATTAACTGGATTAACGGTTCTGCCCTCACTGCGCGCATCGTGATCATCGTTGCATTGATCTGGCGCTGGACAGGGTATAATATGGTTTTTTACCTATCCGGATTACAAAATATTGATTATTCCGTCTACGAAGCGGCCCGAATCGATGGCGCGTCACCTTTCAAGCAGTTTTCCAAGATCACCGTACCGCTGCTCAAACCCACCATTTTGCTCACGACCATTCTCTCGACAAATGGTACGCTTCAGCTATTTGATGAATCCGTCAACTTGACGCGCGGCGGTCCTTCGTATATGACGCTTACGATGTCCCACTACATCTATAAATCATCCTTTGAGGGTGTACCCAAATTCGGCTATGCAGCCGCAATGTCCTACGTCATCTTTATACTAGTTGCCATCCTCGCATTTGTTCAAATGAAAGTGGGTGACAAGAGATGATGAAACAGCGCCTAAGTTCTATCTCGCGTTATCTCTTTTTAGCCATCGTTTCCATATTGTCGGTTTTCCCGCTCTATTGGATGTTGATCTCTGCCACAAACACAAGCCAGGCTGTGCTTAGCGGCACACTCATGCCCGGGTCTAATCTCTTGACAAACTTCACCAATCTCATGGCAAGTCAAAATGTCCTCGGTGCGCTGAAAAACTCTTTTGTATACGCATTTTCTCAAACGCTTCTGTCGCTCCTGATCTGCTCGCTGGCAGGCTATGGCTTTGAAATCTATCACACCAAGGGCAAGGATCGCCTCATGAGCGTATTGCTCATGGCTATGATGGTGCCCTTTGCTGCGACCATGATTCCGCTGTTCCAGATGTTCAGCAAAATGAAGCTTCTAAACTCCGCGCTTGGCTTCGTGCTTCCCAGCATATCAACGCCTTTCCTGATCATGATGTTTAGGCAAAGCGCACGCTCCTTCCCGCATGACATCATCGAAGCGGCACGCATTGATGGTCTAAACGAAATACAGATTTTCTTCCGTATGTTCTTCCCCACCATGCGTTCCACGTATGCTGCTGCTATGACCATCACCTTTATGAATGCATGGAATAACTACCTATGGCCAAAAGTTATCATGCAGAGCAATGAAAGCATGACTATGCCGATGCTGACTGCTAACCTCATTGCAGGCTATGTAACGGACTATGGCGTGCTCATGCTCGCTGTTTTGATCAGCACCTTGCCCACAGTCATTATCTTCTTCCTACTTCAAAAGAGCTTTACAGAGGGCATTGCCGGTTCTGTAAAGGGATAATTCTGTTCAATCAATCGATCATATAGGGTCAAGGGGGCGTTATCGTCGCCTTGACCCTTTATTTTCTGTGCAAAGGAGGAAATGCCATGCAAACCACTTGGTTTTCGCTTGATCGTAAGTGGCGCTTTACGCACTCATTACAATCCGTACTGCCAAAATTTCTGACCCATGAAACTGTCTACGCCTTTTCCAAAGGCAATGGCGCGCAAGGGGCTGCCATGCTCAATTTTGACGATAGCGCATGGGAGGAAGTGACGCTTCCCCATGATTCTCAACATGAGCTGCCCTTTGATCTGACAGGCATACCAAGCCATGGCTATCTCCCTTCAGGTGCCTGCTGGTATCGCCGTACCTTCCTGCTTGATCCAAGCGATGCAGAGGCTGAAATCCAACTAATATTCGATGGTATTTCAGGCATATCTGACATCTATTTCAATGGCACAAAGCTCCTGCACAACGAGAGCTGCTACAACAGCTTTGCGTTATCGCTGAGCGATGTGGCCAACTTTGGTGTCACGCCCAACCTAATCACCGTCCGCGTGGACAAAACCACATGGGAGGGTTGGTGGTATGAAGGATGCGGAATCAATCGCCATGTATGGCTTGTCAAGCGTCCGAGGCTGCACATCGTCAAGGATGGACTCTGGATTAAGCCCGTTAAGGTGAGCGAGGACAAATGGCGCGTAGACTGCGAGTTCACGCTGTCAAACACATCCGCCAATGCACTTTGCGGCACACTTCATGCCTCTTCATTTGATCCTAAAGGCACCGAGCATCTAGCCATCACGCTGCCCGTCTCGCTCGCTTCCTATGAGCAGAGAGCCTATTGCGCCTCCTTTGAAACAAGCAAGCCCGATCTATGGACGCTTGACTCACCCGCGCTATACAAGCTCCATGCACAGGTGATAAGCGAACAAGGCACAGACGAAGCCACCGTCCGATACGGCTATCGCACCATTCGAGTAGATGGCGAAACCGGCTTTTATCTCAACGACATTCCCGTCAAGCTGCTTGGCACCTGCAACCATCTCGACCATGCAGGCGTAGGCTCTGCTGTGCCAAAGGATCTATGGCGCTATCGCCTTTCAATGCTCAAGGAAATGGGTTCCAATGCATTCCGTTGTTCTCACAATCCGCCGCCGCCAGAGCTGCTGGAGCTTTGTGATGAGATGGGCATACTCGTCATGGATGAAAATCGCAGCTATTCCACTGCGCCGGATGCATTGCAGCTTCTTGCCAGCATGCTCAGGCGGGACCGCAATCACCCTTGTATAGTCATGTACTCGCTCTTTAACGAAGAGCCTATGCAAGGCACTGCCAAGGGACGCAGGCTAGCCCTTCATCAAATGGCGGAGCTGAAAAAGCTTGATGACTCCCGCCCTATCTTAGGTGCATTCAACGGTGGTTTTTTCGAAGAAATAGGCGCAGGCATATGCCTTGATATCACGGGCATCAACTACTACGTCGACAGCTATGACGATTTCCACCAGAAATATCCCCATCAGCCCATGCTTTCCACCGAGAGCGCCTCTGCATTTGCCACACGCGGGCAGATAGAAAGCAACACTCAGGCACAGGTCTTTGGCAATTATGACGAAGACTGCGCCGCATGGGGGCAGACCGCACGCGATGCGAATATTTCGGTACTCAGCCGTCCTTTTGTAATGGGTTTATTCATATGGACAGGCTTTGACTACCGCGGGGAACCCACACCCTATGAATGGCCCAGTGTATCCAGTCATTTTGGTATCATGGACACCTGCGGCTACCCCAAAGATGTCTACTATCTCTATCAGGCGTTTTGGCGCAAAGAACCTTGCCTGCACATTCTCCCCCACTGGAATCACCCAAAGGGCAAGCGTGTGCGCGTGATGGCGTATAGCAACTGCGAGGAAGTCGAGTTATTCCTCAACAGCAGGTCACTGGGAAAGCAGCTAAACGATCTTGCCAACCCGCCCTCTTGGCATGTGCCTTTTGAAAAGGGTACGCTCAGTGCCAACGGATATACCGGTGGCTATTGCACGGTCACCGATAAACGAGAAACCGCAGGTACAGCCGTCAAGCTCTGCCTCCAATCGCTTATGCCCACCCTATACAGCGACCCCGATTCCGTGATTGCCGTCACCGTATTTGCAGCCGATGAGCGCGGTCTTGAGTGTCCAACTGCCAAAAACCGCATCAATATCACCATTGATGGCGGCGATCTGCTTGGCGTTGGCAACGGCGATCCCAATTCGCACGATCCAGATATTTCAAGTTCATGCAATCTATTCCACGGACGCTGTCAGCTTCTCGTTCGTGCCAAGCATGGCGCCAAGGAAGTCATTGTTCGCGTTACGTCGCATACCCTCCAATCAAGCGAACTGACCATGCGCGTCACCGATCGCCCATTCCCTCCCGCGCTCATGCCCACCACCATGCGCACCATCGATGGCTGGCGTGCCAGCCATCATGCGCTTTCCCAGCGTCCAGACCCGACCATTACCCTGAGCACCAATGATATGAACAGCATGGAGCCCATCACATTTGAAGGCATCCCGCAACGCATTTTAGAGGACAAGGACGGGATGTATTGCCTATACCAAACAAAGGCAAATGTTGGCGATTCCAGCGCAAAGCATTACCTCATTATCAGCCGCGCGCGCGGGTTTGTAGAGGTCTTTGGTAACAATATACTGCTGGGCAGCAAGCACTGCTTTATCGATGATCGCGTGGAGATTGAAATCCCGAGTTCCTATGTGGGCGTATGTCATTTTTCCATCATTGTCCAAAACCATACCGTCGACAAGCGTGCGGGTATACTCGATCCGATCACCATCGTATCCGCGCCATAACCAAAGCAAATAAGTCAAACCCTACGCGGTTCATCAATCGCATAGGGTTTGGTATTTTTTGTTGCAGTTCTCACCCGCCATGATTATATAGCTAGATACATATCCCTGCTCATTGAATCCTTGATGAAATTTCTATAATAATTCAAACCACCCTCGCACATACTATCCACAACAACAGGAAAGGAAGCTTGTATATGGGATTGATTTCTTGGCTTGTCTTTGGCGCACTTGCCGGTTGGATTGGCAGCATGATCATGGGGAAAAGCTCTAGCATGGGTGCAGTTGCTAATATCGTCGTTGGTGTTGTCGGTGCAGGAATCGGTGGTTTTGTCGCATCGCTCATGGGACTTGGCACAATCAGCGGTTTCAATTTCTACAGTATGCTGATCGCTATCGGCGGCGCATGCATTTTGCTGTTTATCGTCGGCATGGTTCAAAAATCCAGAGTATAAACCTCTACATTCCTAAGAGATGGTAGCTGAAAGTTCTCCTTTCGCTATCATCTCTTTCCATCAAAACAATGTGTTTTTACACTACATTTTTTTGTGAATTAATTCACATTATTCACAATTTATATAGGCAATCGAATTGACATGGTGGTTGACCCATGGTATGATTTAACCACATCCGATCTGTGATGAAAATATCTATATGGAGGAATTTTACATGAAGAAACTATCTATTCTATTAGTCCTAGCTCTCGTATGTTCCATCGCTTTTGGCGGCATGGCAGTTGCAGAAGTTCAGATGGGTCAGGCTTTCTACGCAGCACACGGCTCTTACTCTTTCTGCGTTGCAACCGTTGCTATGGAAGGCGATGTCATCTCTGGCGTACTTATCGATGAGTTCCAGTATCTAGCTGAAGGTGCTGTTGCAGTTCCTAACACCGAAACCTTCACCACTGCAGAAGGCAAAGTTCTTGCTTCCAAGCGTCTAAATGACGAAGCTTACAGTGCAGGCATGGCAGAAGCTGGCTCTACCCAGAACCTAGCTCTTTCCTATGATGCAATCGAAGAGTTCCTTGTTGGCAAGACCCTTGCTGAGCTAGAAGCTCTTGTTGATGGCAAGACCTCCGAAGATTTCGTTGACGCAGTTGCTGGCAGCACCCTTACCGATACCCTTGGATACATCCAGGCTGTTATCGAAGCTGTTAAGACCGTTAAGTAATCTACCCGCAGAAGTTTTCTGCTAACAAAAAACGCCGCCACTACTGCTTAGTCAGAAGTGGCGGCGTTTTTGTGTTGAGTAATGCTAGCGAATGTGCCGTTTCCGGTGTTTTGTCGATATCCCGCACGCGGTCATTTGATGGGATGACGGAATCAGCGAAATCGTAGGGATAGCGTTAGGTATTCCGACCGCTCCCCGTGAGGGGAGGGACGTTGCTGGGCGAGGTATTTTGCGATAGCGTTTTTGTTTCAATACACACTCCCCATATGGGGAGTGATACAAGGAAAACGAAGAGCTATATAGTGGTTTGATATTTCAATCCACGCTCCCCGTGTGAGGAGCGACGCATCCAACGGATGGACTGCTTCACCCACTGATTATTTCAATCCACGCTCCCTATGTGGGGAGCGACGCATCCAACGGATGGACTGCTTCACCCACTGGTTATTTCAATCCACGCCCCCTGTGTGGGGAGCGACTTACCCCCATTTGCCGCATCATCAATAGCATCGGTATTTCAATCCACGCTCCCTGTGTGGGGAGCGACATAGGCTTTTGACCGTTCTGTGGGTAGAGAAAGGAATTTCAATCCACACTCCCCGTGTGGGGAGTGACATGATCACATTATCCCTCCAGTATCATTAAGGTATTTCAATCCACGCCCCTATGTGGGGAGCGACCAGGTTCAAGTGATACGTACTTTAGGTCACTTGCCATTTCAATCCACGCTCCCCGTGTAGGGTGCGGCATTGGGCTGCATCCAGCGCATTCAAACACTGAGTTTTGAACACGCTGCCCGTAGCTAACACATTGCTTAGCAATCTATCTGAGTCGTTTTCTGCCGGCAGCATCTTCCGTATTGACATCATAGGTAATTAAGACAAGCATATGATCACTTCCACAAGAATGGGGGATATGCATCCAAATCGTCTCGCAGGTGACGAGCGAGCAAAAGAAAGCCTTCCTCTCTATATTCTATCAATCATCTCGCAATGCAGATTAGGGAGCTCTTTCATAACAATCTCATAGTCATCAAAGCAAGCTGGTACGTCTACTAGCTCCTTTTTCACTGCTTGCACACTTGCATGTACCTTCGCAGAAGAATATTGTCCAGAGGGGCAGTCGTGCTGCCACCAAAAGAGCCTGCAAACCTCCATGGATCCGTCAGGACGAGCGGCAGAAGTGTCATTTTCAAACAGTGTGGACAGGCTTTCTTTGATGATTTCCGCATCCTCCTGCGTAAAGCCAGATTTTTGTGCCAGCTGAACATTGATCGCTCCTTTGATCTTATAAAGACCAAAGCGCACCATATGCTTTGAGCCCATCGTATCGGAGCTGCGCGTTTCTGAAGGATCGCCGTTAACGCTTTTTGTGATTTGCATGGAATGTATCTCCACGGGCGACACGCTGACTGCCTGATGAACGGACACTGGTCCTCTGACGCTGGCAGATGCAGGGCCATCGCTCTCTTTGGATTTATTTGAGTTTGCTTTAAAGGCAAACACCTGACCAAAGCTGCGAACATCCATCCATCTTTCGCAGGCTTGCTTTTCATACTCATCGCGATCCTTGATGCCCTTTAAGCCAAGCTTTGCCCGTTCGCTTAAACTCTTGCACCCATCATCGCAGCGATCGTCTGATTGAACAAAAATGCTCTGTCCCAAATCCTGCATACGGTTGCGAATTTTGCGTTTGATACACACATCTGAGATTTCACCATAGCCGTTGTAATCGGTCCGTGGATAGTTTCCGTTGAGAGGATCGCCATTTGGATTGGCCATGGTAACGGAGACGAATGCCACAAAATCAACCTTATTCCTCAGTAGACTCATATTCTTTTTCCTCCTTCATTGATGCCTCTTTTTTTGTAGTCATTGCACTGCGCTGATGATAATAATCGAGCAAGTACACATCGGATAGTTTTTTTCCTAAGTCAGGGCTATCTGCCCCAAAAATCTTATCCGTAATTTCACCGATGATATTCTTAAAACAGTTGCGCAATCCGGGCTGAAGGCGAGCGTAATAGGGAACCAGTTTCTCCTCTAAAATGCGCCATGCATACAGTGGCCGCTGTGCAAATATTGATTGCATACGGATGGCATTGGGCTCCCTGCCTTCTGTGTGACCATAGGTACTTCTCTCCACCCGTTCAGCCACGGCAAGCAGTCTGCCAAAGAGGTAGCTGCGATCTGAATTTGATGTGTCAAGTGCCAAAGTCCATTCCTCCTTATTATGTTTGCTATTGTGATATTTACGTACCAATGAACAGGTTGTTGATAATTGAATTTCCCGATTGCCAGATTTATACGCTAGGGGTTTGCATGCCTTTGTGACGAGAGCCTGCACGATATCAAACGGAACGGGCTGCTTGTCCACAATGCAGTGCAAAAGTCGCTGCACATGCTCTCGGCGCACGCGATCATCAGCTTCTATGAATGTGCTTCGCTCTGTGCCAAAGGCACAGTCAACAATTCGCCTCAAGGATGGAGCCTGTACACCATAGCGGGTTTCCCAGCATATTGTACTGTACCAATCCTCAACACGTGCCAGAAAATCCGATGCCTTCAGTTCATTATAGTAGGTGACGGATAACCTGCCGGTAGTAGCCACATCCAAGGCCGCAATAACAACGTCATCCGTGTCCTTGAGGGCATTGGTATAACCGCTCAAGGCTTGCCAAAGCTGCCTTTTATAGCTGACAAAGTCAATGGGCTCCGGTGCAGAGAATCCGAATAAAGATTCCGTAGGAACGTCCGCTCCGCCTGGACTCCAGCAGAGGAAGGTTTTACCGCCGATAATAATACCGTGATTTGCGGCAATCCAACGCAGCGCAAGGTGAGCTTTTTGCGAGGCAGTATAGCCAAAAGAATAAGCTTGCCGTGATTGTGTGAACCGTCCGCGGTATGTAAAGCCAGAGCTGTCATTGGACGAAACAAGCTTTGCGCCATACTTTGCTGGAATGATGCCTTTAGGGTGCATTTCACAAACCATGTCCTCCTCGCCAGAAACATAGCAGAGGTCACGCTCCATCCCTGCACACTGGTCAGCATAAAATGCACAATAGCAGTCAAATAAGGTGTTATCCTCCCAACATGCAGAGCGGATACCGTCCGGTGCAGGAAGAATGCGCCAGCGAACCAAGCATTTGCTATATTCATTTCCTTCAATCTTTCCATTGCTTGGAACACCCTGTTCGTCCAAAGTGATAACACCGGCAGCAGCCAAATCGGATACAATGCTGCCCCCTTGAATATAAGCGAGAACTGCAGCCACCTTTGGGTGCACAAATGAGGAATTGGCCCATGCTGTTAACTGCGCCAAATAAACGGCGAATTTATCCCCGCCATAAGCGGCGAGATACCGTAACTGGTCGCAGAGCGAATGAGCTTTTGTGTTGTCACTGGTGCGGCTGTTTGCAGAATCTATGGTGACAGGAATAATCGTTTTATTTTCCGCCTTGGCAATTGGAGCGGCACTTTGAAACGCGCCATCGATGCTTAGGACAATTTCAATATGGGCATTTACCATGGCATGAGAGACCGGAACCAGCGATTCTTTTTTCTCCTCCACCAATCCTATTTTATCTAGCTGCCGCTCGTAGGTCAGATATGCTGTCTGTAGAATCCCCACTTACGTTTCCTCCTCTCCAAATTCATCGAGGCCTGTGAAGTTTCCATACTCTTCACCAAATGGTTTCATGGACATCTTGCGAACAACTCTGGTCACGGGGCAATCCTGTGGCGGTATAAATTCGACAATACCCTTGCGCATCACCGGATGCCAGAAGCGTACACTCATATTTTCAGCAGTTTCTGCAGAGTAAGCCTCATCCGGATACGTGATACCGTGATAGGTCAAGCCGAAGGTAAGTTCAGGCATTTCCTCATAGCAGCTATGGTCTTCTCCAAACACGCAAGGTATCACATAGCCTTGGCATTCCCGCGTCCCAAGAAAGATGTCACGACGTCCGCCAATCGCAATCATTCGTTTGGCAATGTTATGATGCTTATTTTCGTTGCGGTCATGGCTAAGCTCAGGGCGATTTTCGTTCCATACAAAATGAGCCCGTACTTGATAACGGCAATCTTTTAAGTAGGTATAGTAGGATAAGTCGTTCCCGCCGCCGTACTTGATGGGACGTATGCCCTTCACCTCTGTCTGAATGGGATTCATCACGCGCACCGCATCGATATACCAAATCAGTGTGGGTTTCCAGTATACAGAAGATAGGATGCCTTTTAATGCCTCATAGGTGGGAAGTGGAAGGGTGCATTTCTCGCCGCCCACCCGCATAATCGGGTCGGAAAACAGGGCGTAGCGACCCGCAACCCCAAATTCCACGGTGTTTCTATGTCTCATTTTCATACCTCCATAAACGACATATTTGTTCCGCTGCTGTCAAATCCAATCTGGGATGAATAAAACTCAGAATGAAGAGTAAAAATGGAATCTTCAAACAATCTAACTAAGCCGTTTTTTCCTTCCAACTGTTTTATCTCATATTCATAGAGCGAGATTGTAAACCGTTTTGCCTTGTCCACCAATTCCTTGCGGTAATGCAAATTGTGCAAAGCCGCCTCCGAATGCAGATCAGCAACAAGCCCCTCGCCTTCTCCATAGGGAACCAAGACATCTACGGTGTTATCGTCAAACACGTGAAATTCGCTGCCCGCTGTTTGAAACGCCTGTGTCATAATGTACTTTCTCTTGCTAGGGCTATGACTTTCGCAGGTGCTGTTTCGTGCCAGCAAGGAGAAAAGTTTCGTGTCTAGGCTGGGCAAGGGGTAGTCTGGTGTGTTGCTTGGTATTTCTGTGTACAAACGGCGATAATAGGATGTCATGCTCGCTTGAGAGGTTAGGCTATATTCATATACTGCTGAATTCTCATTGTATGAATACAAAACGGCTTCCGCCGCCTGTTGCGATTGACTAATTTCCTCTAAATGACTTAGATTTTCCTTGTGAACATTGACAATATATACGGGACATAGCCTGCCGAATTCACCACTGCGGTTGCACCGTCCCGCCGCCTGGATTATATTGTCCAATCCTGCCGATATTCGAATCACACAAGCAAAGGAAAAATCCACACCTGCCTCCACCAATTGCGTTGAAATGCAAACAACTGGCTGTTTGGCTGACAGGCAGGCACTAATCTGGGCTAAGGTTTGAATGCGATGCTCCATACACATAGCAGTGGATAGATGAAATACATCGGCCTTGGATATTTGGCTCACGGCAGTGTAGAGTGCTCGCGCCTGCGCCTTTGTATTGCAGATGATGAGCAGGCTGCCCTGCTGCACCATGCATTCCAAGGAGAACTCCGTTAGTTCCTCCACTGTGCAGCCGCCTTTTTTTCGTTTGTCAATGATTTCTGTACGGGAGAAAACGCCTAGCAGCTTAGGGTCAATTGAAATCAAATCAGGCGGTTCTTGGTAGTGCAGCGCGTGACGAATATTTTCCAAACAGGGTTGTGTAGCAGAACACAATATAACGGTCGTGTGGCAGGCGGCTGCCAAGTAATTCATTGCCATATTAAACAAGGATAGCAGTTTTCGTGGAATAGACTGTACCTCGTCGATGATGATAATGCTGTCTGCCAAGGCATGCATGCGGCGTATGGAAGATGTCTTTCCCAAAAACAATGTGTTGAGCAACTGCACCAAAGTTGTTATGACAATGGGCACATCCCATGTTTCCATCAAGAACTCATTGTCATTCCGTTCATCCAGCGTAGTTTGTTCGCGAACAAGATTGGAGTGATGCTCCAAAATCAAGCTATCATCAGCTATAAATTCCCGTATGACGGCGGCATTCTGCTCTAGTATACTAAGAAGCGGAATGACAAAAAAGATACGTTTTTTCTTATGCTCAGCCGCAGCTGCAAGGGCATATCGAAGGCTGGAAAGCGTTTTTCCACCGCCTGTTGGAACAGACAGCCGATAAATTCCAGGTTGGCAACTTGCACTTTGGCGACATTGGGTGGAAATAATGCCTCGAATGCGGTTCATCGGTGTATCTGCGGGCATTTGAGCCAGCTTGCTCTCCAGCACTTCCAATTGAGTGCGCCACAGCTGCGGAAAGTCTCGCTTTTCCTCAGAACAATCAGCACCGAGCATGAACTGTGCGGTGTCACGTCGGTCGCCATCAATGACGAGAGACAAGATCATTCGGGACAGAAGGGCGAGGGTAAATCGCATTTCATCTTCCGTTTGGATAGACGGTTTGCACCGCTCAATCACAGCTGTAAACTCCTCTACAGCCAAGTCAAACAGCTTGTCAAGTTCATCCAGTCCGGCGCAATGGAGCAGAAATTGCTCTTTTGCTTCCTCATAACCGATACCTTCTTTGGTCATGCGATGAAGAAAGCCATCCTTGCCATCAGGATCAATGCAGTCAAACAACCCATGGTGTGCCCCTGCAGCCACTGCAATGATTTCGCACACCGTCGTGCGAAAACTAGGCGATCCCGTATGCCATCGCTCCATCGCAAACCGAACACTGGCAAAGGTATGGTTCACGCTGCCGCGGCGAACGGCTTCTCCCATGGAACCCCACTCCAGATAGTCCTGAAACGCAGCGCTATACTTGCCCATATCGTGCAGTAGCCCAGCCAGATAGGCAGTATGCTCCAGCTCGGGAACGCCGCTTTGTGCGGCATAGCGGGCACAGTTGCGGCAATGCTCTGCGACTGTCTGCTCTTGATAATGTCCGTAAGCATCACGGGTAATATGCGCTAGGTAAGTCATATAGTACCTCCCAAAATCAAAGGGTACTTCTATTTAACGTTTTTATATGTTGGGACAATTATATCATAGTTTAAATGACTGATGCCAGATAATTATATAGCTTGCCCTATTCGGGCGATTGCAAAAGCGGTAACTCCCTAAACTGAGAATACCAAGCTTTATTTCAAACAAAAAACAGACCTTTTCACGCACTGGGAAAAGGTCTGTTTTTGATATAACTTACGTGGGTTGATAAGCGCCGTAATAAGCACTCACATGTCTGCGTTTGATAGACTGTTAAGTAGTCACATTCGTTTCATATGCTGTGCCGTGTCCTTACGACTCTAGCACGGCTTTTTCAGCTGCCTTCTGCGCGATATATGCCTGTTCTGGCTTTCTTGTTCTAAAATAGCAAAGCAATCCCAAGACCATCAGGAGCACACCAGAAAGCAAGAACCAGTTTCCTATACCAACCGCCTCGCTGACCGATCCTGATATGGCGAGCCCCACAGGGTTTGCGATGGTACAGACTGTGAAAAGCAAAGTTATGACCTTACCCAAATCCTTTTCATCCGTGCTCTCCTGCACATAGACATTGAACAGCACGTTAAACCATGCCGCCGTATGTCCCATCACAAAGGTACACAAAAGGCATATCAAAAACATTGATGCAGGTAAAATACCAGTGATGGCAGTCGCAAGTCCAAGCACACCGATGCCAATGGAAACCGTCATCATCTTCCGCCAGGAGCCGCCCCACACGCCCAGCGTGATGGAAGAAATTAGCATATCTGTCGCAAATACAGTATCCAGCGCTCCATTACGCAGCGCCGTACCATTGTAATGACTGAGCACGAGCAAAGGCAGCAAGGAACTGAGGGGGAAATACAAAACGTCAGTGAAGATATACTGGGGCAGTGCTGCCATGAGCAACTTGTTTTCTAGCAGCCCGAATACCCTGCTTAAACTCCACAAGGAATGGGGTGTTCTCTGCGTTCTGCCTTGGAATATTGGGGATTTTGACAAACAAAAGACAAACAATAGCAAAAGCTGCGCCGAAAATGTCCACCAGCATCACATAGGCAACCAGCAGAATGCCCATGAGGAAAGCGCCAATCAATGGGCCGAGAATATTGCTTCCAGAATTAATGAAGCTGCCCCAACCGCCTGCCTTCATCAGGTGCTCCGTGGGAACAAAGGCGGGGGTTGCCGCATGCATAGCCGGTGTATGGAATGTGGTTCCTACGTTTCTTAATGCGAGGGCGATGTAACTAAAATGAGCAGCAACGTCCCCCATGCGCAGAAATGCGATCATCAGGACAACACTGGAGAGCGCAATGAACCCATCGGACAATATCATGATGGTTTTTCGATTATAACGGTCAAACCATACACCTGCGAAGGGACTGAGAACCGCACTGGACAGAAATCCGACGATAGCCGCCGTGGTCAGCACAACAGCAGATTCCGTCTGCAAAGTCAAATACCAAATCAGGGTGAATTGAACCGCTGCTGATCCGATAATGGAAATGCTTGACCGATATAAATCGTAAAAAAATTTTTCTTCCATTGAGTATTGATAAGCTTTTCCTCCTTTTAAGCCTATGACAAGGCCCTTTGGATTGTATCAACCTGTTTTCTGCAAGCCACCCGTTAATGGGATGGCATTGCTGGGCACGAATTTGGTTAGCCTCATCTAACCGCTTTGTCTATTCTATCAAATGTTTCTGCGCTATACAATACCATATATCAATTTCTTTTTGCAGATAAGGCTGGGGTATTCCAAACGCACTTAAGCACTTTTTCCGCCAAACAAAAGTGTAGTGCGGTGTATCGTACCCATGCCTCTTCCTATACACTACAAGCCTGTCATCCTTGTTACAATTGCCAAAGAAGGGATTCGTTTGCAACAATGTAAACAATTAGTTCGTTATATTAATAATCAACTGAAAGCCTCATAGAGAGTTTTGATCCATTCGAGGCGAAAAAGGTGCTCCGATTGATTGCCGTGACGCCGCTAACATGATTTTTCAGGAGGTTTGAAAATGAAGAAACGTACTGCATTGGTCGCTATTTGTCTTGTGCTTTGTATGCATCTACCTATTGGTATGGCTCAGGAGGATACGAAAAATATGGAAGTGTTCACACAAACACAGCTTTCGACCTCCCTTTATACACAGCAGATGGTGATGCTTGGCGATACGCTATATGCGTATCTGGATAACGAGACGGTGTGGTCTTGGCGCCCCTCCGACCCCGCGCCAAATATGTATTGCCAGTTGCCCAAATTACCAGAAGCGACAGGGACGGTCTACCACAATCTGGAGGACGATGAAAAAGCCAGATGGGACGAGACGGTCAGTTTTATCGCAACAGGCGATGATACTTTATGGGGCATCAATAGTTATAGCGGGAAAATAGGCAAAATCACCGAGGAGGGCATTGCTTGGGATGAGGTGCAGCTAGACATGTCGCCTCTGATGCCCCAAGGGAATGCATGGCCGCTGCGCGTTGCCAATGCCTTTGTAATAAACAATACACTCTATGCTTATATCGCCATGGATAACGCCGACTATCCCAAAAACAACTATGAAATGTTAGCCTTTGATTTGGCTAGCGGCTCCTACAAATACATAGACATACAGAATGCGCAAGGCATTTGCTCCTATCATGCCGATTCGATTCTCATGCTGCAACCTACAGCCGATAACGTATGGATGATTCAAACAATGGATTTGTCCACAGAAACCATTAGCGATTCACCTTTCCAACCCTTTCAAAGCAGCAGCGATCAATCCATTGGCGGTATGGCGTACGATGCTGCCTCGGATCGCTTGTTCTTCACGGCAGAATCTCAGGTTTGGGGCGGCGCGGCGGGCGAAGCATATGCATCGGTAGCCTTTCTTCCCGTGCATGAACTAGTCGGTGAAGCGATTGCCTTTGCTTTGGGAGATGGGCGATACGCTCTATTCTCCGCTTGTCTTTACGTGCGGGATGTTCAGTCGGCAGCCGAAACAAACCCAACGCTCTATGCACAGGGATGTACGGATCAAACGATCTATGAAAGTTTCACCAGCGAAAACCCAAACATCCCAGTGGAATTCTTGTCGGGATTGCTTTCGCCCGATGAGATCGTTCAATTGCTAGTCACCGGCGACCAAGCAGCCGATTTATATGCAGTTTTTGCTGATCATACCTTTAGCGCCATTGTGCAGAAAGGCTATGCTGCGGATCTGAGTTCTTCGGCAATCCTGACATCAGATATTGGGGATATGTATCCCAACATTCAGCATGCAATCACCGATGAGGCCGGGCATCCTGTGGCTTATCCATTTCAACTGCTTTTAGGGCACTGGCAGGTGAACGAGGCGCTGTGGCATTATATCTACGGTGATACCCCTATCCCAGCAACCTATGACCAGTTCTTGGATGCGATGCTCCTATGGGAGAGCAGCTATGCGGATGAATATCCGGAAGTCGATTTTTCAATGAACTTTGATCACGCGTATTGGGCTCGAACCCTCGTGAATGCCTACGCACAGCAATATGGACAGCCCAATGTCCGATTGGAGATCAACACTGATTTGCTTCGCGGCGTGCTTGAAAAGCTCCAGCAGGTGCGCGATATTAGGGACACCAGCGGACGAAGCGTCCATTTCGCAGACGACTATATGCCCAAAGCCGATCTTTTTATCACAGCGGGTTATAACAATGTGCTGCTCGAACCAGTCGAGTCGCAAGAGCAGGAGGATCAGAGCCTTGATGAGATCATGCTGGAAGGACAATATATCGACATGCCCTCTCTGGTCTTTACGGAGGGGGAGGCGTCATGCGTGCTGGGAAAAATGCTCGTATGGTTTGTGAATCCATATTCGCAGAACAAGGAAGTCGCGATACGATACCTTGAGCATGCCGCTCGAATGAATAACAACGAAAGAACCTACTATGCCACCCACCCAAACCACAACGACCCTCTGGCATATAAAAGCTACGAGCAGAGCGCCCAAGAGCTGAAAACGCGCCAAGATGAACTGACAGAGTCCCTCAAAGACGCAACGGCTCTGCAGCGATCTACCCTTGAAGAAACCTTGATCGAGGTGGAAAATTCGTTAGCCAATCTCGAAAAAAGGAGATGGGATATCAGTGAAAATGCCATTGCTCATTATCGTTCCTTCGCGCCCTCCATTTCCTTTTTTGAAGACAATCAATATATTACGCCTGACGGAAGCCTGATGCTACAGCAACTGGAAGACCTATATGAGCGCTATGCCTATGGAACGATCAATCTGGATGGTTTCTTGAGGGAACTGGATGAGAAAATGTATGTACTGTACTTAGAAGGCCAATAATCCAGACCGCTATACCAGCAGCTACGACTATCAGTTATCTAATTGGAGGAAGAAAAAATGAAAAGAACCATCATGCTCATGGGGATCATCATCTGCCTTGCGGCAACCTTCTGTATGCCTGCTCTCGCTGCTTCAGGGGACGTGGAGGCTTTCGGCGAGGCATTTCGTGAGTCACTAAACCCCAACCCCGGCAGCCCATTCGGACTTCGAGAGCTGGTGTATTTGGACGGTGTTTTCTATGGATATATTGGGGATTCGATCTACACATGGGCGCCAAGCGATGCGCAGCCCATGCCATATTGCACGATACCGACAGTGCCCGAGTGGAAGGAAGAATGGCGAACCATGTCCTTTGGCGACTTATCTGCCGAAGATGAAGCCGCGCTCACCGAAGCGGTTGATTACATCGCCGTGGGGGATGGCGCATTATGGGGCTACAATATCCTGAGCGGTAAGATCGGGGAAATAACAGAGCAAGGGATCACGTGGATGAATCAGGAGCTGGATACCTCCTTTGTGTATAAAGGCGACAGCATCTTGCCGCTCTTTCTGCCCATACAATCCTTTGTGATGGATGGAAAATTATATGTTTTTGGAGATAATGTCCGCCATATCGAGCCGCTCAGCGAACCCGAAGCATTGATTTGCTTTGATCTATCCAGCGGCGCGTATGAGATTATAGACACAAAGACGGCTCTGAATTGCTATCCATACAAATCGGGAAAGCTCCTATTGCTACGCCGTGGGGACTCTTCCTCTATGATCCTGAGCGTCATGGATCTACAGACGGGTACGCTGGAGGATCTACCTGCCAGCGTTCCATTTCCCGACAGAAGCAACGAAGGACTTGAAACCGTCGGCGGCCTTGCCTACGATGAACAGAATGATCAAACCTTCTTTTCCATTCAAAAACAAGTGTGGCGCTCCAAGGGGGGCGAACCTTTTGAATCCATAGCGGAGCTGGATGACCAGGGTAGTTATCGCACGCTTGCGTGGGTTTTGGACGACGGACGGTATGCCATCCTTCACTGGTCTTTGCTCATTTTTAAGGCAAACTAAAATCGGTTGTTTATGATACAAAGGCAGCATATGACACGAAAAACATCAGTGATTCCACAACACGAAAATGTGAGCCTAGTGATTGGAACGTTACCAATCACTAGGCTCACATTGTTTTTAGCTAATACCCAATAGGTTCACTACACCAACAATCAATAGACAACTGCTCCCGCCATTAGCACGACACCCATGAGGGAGACCACGCGATAAATCTTCACCGATTCCAAGTCGCCCTTTTCTTTTCTGATGTAGAATATCCCCGCGATCAGCATGCTAAGTCCAACGATCAGAACCAGTACAAACAATAGCCATTCTTTCATTTTCTGCTCCTCCATTTCAGTAGCAATGATGAGTTGATAATCACCGCAACAGAACCGACATTATGAACAAATGCGCCCACAACGGAGCTTAAAATCCCGGTAATTGCGAGTGTAATCGCAACAAAATTTAGGATCGTCGACGCGGAAAGATTGATATTGATGGTGCGCATCATCTTCTTGGATAGCAGCAGCAAATGGGGAATTTCCCGAATATCGTCGCCCACCAGCACGATATCCGCCGCTTCAATCGCAATATCGCTGCCCACGCCGCCCATTGCGATACCGACCTGCACAGCCTTGAGTGCGGGTGCATCGTTGATGCCATCCCCCACCATGCAAATGGGTTCGCCGCTTTCCTGATAGCTTCTGATGGCGCTCAGCTTATCCTCGGGCAAGCAATCCGCTCTCACATCCGTAATCCCTGCAACGCCCGCTATATGGTTTGCCGCCTGCGTTGCATCGCCTGTGAGAAGCACCATCTTCGTGCCTGTCGCGGTGATCTCCTTGACCGTTTGTGCCGCGTCAGGGCAATCATGCCAATGACGCGCTCCTTCTGCATGACATCGATGATGCTGCTGCTGCCCTCTGCTCTTGCGAGACTTCCCCTTTATCCACAGGCAGGGATTCACCCGTCATGACGGACTGGTCAACGGAAGTTTGACCGCTTGTGATCACGCCATCCACCGCGATCGTTTCGCCCGCCAGCACACCGCCCACCTTGACCCTTTCAGCTGGAACGATCTCCTCTTCCCCATTGCATACGAGCCTTGCCTTGGCAGGTGTCAAATGCACCTGCTTTTTAATCCCTGCGCGGGCTTTGGCGACTGTCCGCTCTTCCAAAAACGCGCCGATGGTCATAATAAATACCACTTCACCCGCCGCGAATATCTCGCCAATCACCACAGAGGCCACAAGGACAAGGGACACCAGCAGATCCGCCTTGATGTCAAATTCAGTGACCAGTCCAACAATTGCCCTTTGATGATCGGGATGCCGCATAGAATGATCGCAAGCCAAGCGATATCGATTGATAAATCACCGATATGAAAAAAGCTGATCACCAACGAAATCGCCGAGAGACACAGAAAGAAAATCGTTCGTTTTTCTCCAGCCTTGAAGAACAAAACCAACCACATCACTCCTTTTATACCCCCATGGTATGCTCTTGGCAACAAAAAAAGCAGCCGAATATCGACTGCTTTTTGCATATATCATTACGTCATCCGTGAAAAATGCTCAACTGCTTTGGCAAATTCAGAGATGGTCTTATCGGCATCTTCATGTTTAATTTCCTCGCGTACGCAATGGTTGAGGTGACCTTCCAAAACAACTTGGCCTACTTTATGCAAAGCACCTTTTGCCGCATTGATTTGGATGAGCATATCCTCGCATGGAATGTCCTCGTCCACCATTTTATCGATTGCTTTGAGCTGTCCCATGATTTTCCCCAGCCGTCTGTGAAGATTATCCGCCTCCATACATTGGCGCATTCGCTCACCTCCCCGATACCCGTAGGGGTATGCGAAAAGGATATCATGTTTCGCCTGCTTCATCAATTAGCAGATGCTGCTGCCAGCAAACGATGACATATCGCTTTTCCCTTATTAATGCTGAGGGGGAATATGCCTATACTCTCCATCACAAGCAAACAACAAAGCGCTTTGACCTAGAGATATAAAGCCTAAATTGCTTCATGGATGGGGAGTTTACTCCATTGACCAGGGTTTGTTGTATCGGGAATAGTCTGATTGACAATCTCTTGATAGAGTTCTTTTTTATACTCCATATATGCTACCCTTTGTTTTGCCTGTTCCAATTGCTCCTGTGCAAGTTTCGTTTGCGCCAGTATAATCTCATATCGGGCAGGGATTGTCGCATCCCCCTCCACGCAAAGGTCGATAAATTGCTTAATAGATGCAATGGACATTCCGCATTCTTTTAGATATTTTACACCAGTAAGCCAGTGGATTGCTTCATCGTCAAAAATACGGATATTATTCTTATCTCTTTTTAGTTTAGGGACTAAGCCTTTGTCCGTATAAAAACGGACGGTGTGTTCTGTCAGGTTCAGCATCTTTGCGACTTGCTTTACCGTATACATATTTTTCTCCTTTGCAATAAATAAAAATGCTTGACTTCGTGTAACTCGAATGTGTTAAGCTAAGTATATCATGAGCGTACATCAGACGTAAAGGTCAAAATAAGGCACTGTAAAGTAAAGATGAAAGGAAAAGCTGAAGAAAACATAGCAATGCTTCAAGCAACGAGCGGAAACTCCCTTTTTTGATTTTTGGTAAGATTGAGACCCGCAACTTGCGCCGGCGTAAG
>JAAYIN010000065.1 GCA_012523405.1 Clostridiales bacterium | reverse complement strand
TGGCGATAACATCGACATGGAGATCACTTTGATCACCCCTATCGCTATTGAGCCCGGCCTGCGCTTCGCTATCCGTGAGGGTGGCCGCACAGTTGGTTCTGGCGTTGTTGCAACTGTTATTAAGTAAGGTAAAACTTTGATATGAAAACACTCTACTGCTTTTGTGGTAGAGTGTTTTTGTAACATCATTAAGCTGATGATTGGAGTAGCACAAATGATTTCGCTTACGATGGCTAATATGAGTGACTGCTGTGAAATACATAGCATGCAAGTAGCCGCTTTTAGAGATCTGTTGGATAAATATCAGGATGTAAAAACAAACCCTGCGGCAGAGACAGCTGAACATGTCGCTGCGCGTATGGAGCAAGAATCGACAACCTATTACTTGATAACGCTCAATGGCTGCCGTATTGGAGCGATCGGTGTAGTAAGTTTGCAAGGCAACCAATCAAGAATTTCACCTATGTATATCTTGCCAGAATTTCAAGTGAAAGGGTACGCACAGCAAGCGCTTCGTAAGGTGGAAGCTCTGTATCCTGATACTGCCATATGGAAACTGGATACGATAAAGCAAGAAAGAAGCTTATGCCATTTATACGAAAAAATGGGATATGCGGCAACTGGGAAGGAAGAAACGATTCAAGAAGGAATGGATATCATCTTTTACGAGAAGATTGTGGCTGAGTAGGGTGGATGTTGCATCCAATATGAAAGTAAAAAAATAAGTGTAGATAAACTACACTTTAGAGGAGTCAAAAAGCGGTACAGGAGCACCGCATATTTGGATTATCCATTGATCCCGGGGTCGCTGCTTCCGCCGGGCTCTTTGGTGTTTTCAGGCGATTGGTTTGTCTGCGTCATGTCCTGAACGCTATCATCAGCAGGAGCGGTGATGGCTGATGGCTGCGAGGGGTTGTCGGTTACAGGATCTGCATCGCTATAGCAGCCGGTAAGCAGCATAAGTGCCGCCAGACAGAGTAATAAAAGATAAGCTATACGCTTGTTCATCGTTTGTGACCCTCCTTGTTAAATACGGATTCGTTGTATTGTACCATATATGTAACGGAATAGCTTTACAAAAACCGTCATGCTTGCTACAATAGCTTTGTTAAAGAAAGAATGATGAGAGTGAGGAAGATGAGCCATGAGTAATATTTGGCATGATATCTCGCCTTCGCGCATTACGAAGGACGATTTTATCGCAGTAATTGAAATTGAAAAAGGCAGCAAGAAAAAATATGAGTTGGATAAGGAAACGGGTCATTTGGTTTTAGACCGCATTCTATATACATCCACTCACTATCCGGCAAACTATGGTTTTATCCCAAGAACATGGGCAGACGATAACGATCCTCTGGATGTGCTGGTGCTTTGCAGTGAAGTCATCCAGCCTTTGAGCCTTGTCCGCTGCTATCCAATCGGCGTCATCACGATGCTTGATCAGGGCAGACTGGATGAGAAGATCATTGCGATCCCATACCAAGACCCCAACTACAACACCTATCACGATGTGAGCGAGCTTCAGACCCATATTTTCTCTGAAATGTCCCACTTCTTCAGCGTCTACAAGAACCTTGAAGACAAAGAAACCGTTGTGGATGAACTCAATGGAGCAGACGTTGCAAAGGATGTCATCCAAAAGTGCTTGGATGCCTATATTGAAAAGTTCTGCCGTTGAAAAACCATCAGCCAATAGACAATACTGCAAAAAGCGTGCCGCAAGGTGTGCTTTTTTTGTGGAATGATGTCTGATTGCCTAGGGGCATTTGTAAAATTTGTACGTACGTGGACACTTTATTTACCAATAGACTATACAATTTCTATGCTTTCATGTACAATATAACGTGGTATAATTGTGTTATATGAGCGTTCTCCGCTCTTTTTGAAAGGAGTCGGTCTGATTGAAGCATTATTCTTGCTGGGGATTGATTGCGACATTTTTACTTTGCATGATCATGATACCAGCGTTGGCGGATGATGCAGGCGTGCTATCCGAAACAGAACTGAATACTTGGATTTCGCAGGTGATGCGTGACAGTATCGGGGAGCAGCCACTCAACGCACCCATTGGCGAGGAATCAAAGACAGAGGACGGCTATGCGTTTATCTATAGTTTTGCAACCATCTACTACGACAAGCCTGTGCTGGATGCAAACAGTGTGATCAGGGCGATTGCTGTTACCGATGAGGCATATGCATCCCCCAGGGGCATATTGCTTGGGAGTGCTTCTGAGATACTGCTTGAAAGCTATGGCTGGCAGAATCCTGATCTGATGGGCGACGGTTCTTTCGCTTCCTTCTATCGCCTTAATAGCCTTCCGCGCGCGGCATACTGGTGCTGGGCGCAGCATGATGGCGGAAAAATTCAGTCAGTGCGCTGCGCTATCCATGTGATGGCAGGCGAGGATCGATATACGGATGCTGGAATCGTATACACGGTTCATAACGGCGAGGTAACGGGTATCAACGTATATGGACTGAGTTCGTTTGTTGCGCTCGCAGATGTAGAAAAGAACCTGAACTCGGTAATGAGCGTGGAGGCGGCAGGCAGCGGGGACGAGCTTCCCCAAACAGCAGCGCCGCAGCCTCAAAGCGTTGCAGACGGCTATTTTATCAGAAGTGAAAAGGCTGGCTTTTCATCGGCGGATTTGATCTTTAGCAATATCAATTATCTGTCCTTTAATGAGAACGATGCAATTACGCTTTTTGGTGCAGTGCTGGATCAACAAAGCGTGCAGGATGATACGGGCGAAATGCTTTTGATCACCCAGCGCGATGGGCTGATGTTTAGCTACACCATCAGCGGTGACGGCTCAAGAAGCAAACTCGAATCCTTTAGTGTGACCAAGGACACCTTGGCCGGACCGCGCGGCATTCGCATAGGCGACTCAACCGACAGCGTCTTGGCAGCGTTTCAAAGCGATGGTCAGGGGCGCGTTCTGGGCAATACGTCGATTTTATACGGCGACGGAATTAACTCTCCCATGGGTGTGCTGGAAAAATTGGATGCACGCACAAAGGACATTAGCTATGTGACCACTGTGGAGCGTGACGGTGAGACTGTAACGGTGACGCTGCATATGATCTTTGTGGATGAAAAGCTCTCTGAGCTTATGATTTACTCGTGGTAAACAAAAAAATGGGAAACAGGGAGGTTTGCACGTGAAAATTGATTTGACTTGTCCTGTGGAGCTGTGGCAATATGCACTGCCCACAGAAGACGCTTTGGAATGTACGTTTGTGCTTAACAACTTGAGCGATAAGGTGGTTACATCTGTACAGGTGACATTGATGTGCTTTGACCAACAAAACAATCAGCTCTTCAAGCAAATGGAGCGCATTCAAGGGCTGAAGGCTGGTGTCGGCGAACGCTTCAGCATCGTGATCTTGCCTACGCAATGGGGCACAACAACGGGCATTGATCTGGTGATTGAGAAGGTTTGGTTTGACGACGCAACGATTTGGCGCCGCGGAAATGCACAGATCACCAATTATCAGCCTAACAATCTCCCTAGTGGCCGCTGGCTGGATCAGCTTCGCTTTGTAGCGGGCGGCGATGCAGTTGGTTATCCTCAGGTGCAAGAGCAGCTATGGCTCTGTGTTTGCGGACGCGCCAATGCGATTGACAGCAATCGTTGCTGCCGCTGTGAACGCAAGCGCGAATCTGTTTTTGCCAGCTTTAATCCTGAGAATGTACAGCAGGTGATCTCCGTGCACGAGCAAAAGCTCGCAGAGGCTGCACGCCGTGCAAGGGAAGAGAACAGCGAAATTTCCCAGACTCAGGAGACGCAGCAAATCGCAAAGACCCGCCGCCGCAAGCAGCTCTCAAAGGCAATGGTCGCAGTGATCATCCTTGCGGTTGTGGCAGGTGCAGCAGTGCTGTGGGGCGTACCGACAGTGAAGTACAACGCTGCGATTAAGCAGCTGCAAAGCGGCGATTATACTCAGGCACGTACAGCATTTGCTGATATGGGCGGCTATTTGGATGCTGAAAATCAACTGTTAAGCTGCGACTATGAAGAGGCAAAGACAAGCCTGCAAGCAGGCGGGCTAGAAGAGCTTGAAAAAGCCGTAGCTGGGTTTAAAGCACTTGGCGATTTTTCGGACAGTCACGATATGTGGCAGCAGGCCGTATACGAGCTTGGCGATGAATATCTCCAGGCAGGCAAGTATGACATGGCAGCTGAAATGTTCCAGTCGCTAGAGGACTATGAGGACAGCGAAGACAAGTATAGAGAGACCACCTATCAGCAAGCGGACGTCATGCTGCAGGCGGAAAATTACCTCGTTGCGCAATTGCTGTTCAGAGGCATTGCCGATTACAAGGATGCGAATGTAAAGGTGCAGGAATGTGCTTATCAAGTAGGACGTGCGCATTTTGAAGCCGCTGAATATGAAGAAGCACTCGCGCTCCTGTCAACCCTTGACGAATATGAGGACTCAGCTCAGCTGTGCAACCAAGCGAACTATGAGCTCGCAGAGCTCAAGCTTGCTGCCGGCGAATACGAAGTAGCGGGGGATTTGTACCTCAAATCTAATGGCTATTCGGATTCTACAGCCAAAGCAAATGACTGCATCTATCAGCTGGCAACGGAAACCAAGCGTGCCGGTGATTATGAGAAAGCAACTGCGCTATTCCAAAAAATCCTAGGGTATTTGGATAGTGAGGGACAAGCCCAAACCTGTATTTATGCACAAGCTGTAGCCAAGAAGGAATCAGGCGATTTCGCGGGCGCAGCAGCTTTGTTTGATACTGTGACCAACTATGATGATGCCTACGAGCAGCTCAGTGAGGTCAATTATCAGCTGGCTATGGATGCAATTGAAACGGGCGACTATGCATCGGCTGAGCAGTTGCTTAAAAGTGCGGAGGGATTCAGTGATAGCGAAAAGCAGCTGCAAACCGTACATTATCAGCTGGCTGAAAAGCTGCTGGCAGAAGGCAACTATGCAGAGGCGCTCACCCGCTATGAGGAGCTGGGAAGCTATCAGGATAGCGTAACCAAGCTCAAGAAATGCAGATATCAGTTGGCGGCAGCCCTTCTTGAAAACAAGGACTATGCTGGTGCAGTTGAGCAATTGACACTTCTGGGCAACTATGAGGATAGCCAAACCTTGCTGGAGGAAGCAACCTACCAGCTGGCACTTCAAAGCAAGGAAACGGGCGATACCGATACCGCTATTGACCTGCTCAAGAGTATTGTGACAAACGAGGAAGCAGCTAAAGAGCTAAGCGACCTTGCGCTCAGTGATGCCAAAGCACTTGAAGAAGCGGGCGATTACGCAAGCGCAAGCGCACTTTATCAGGAGATGTCCGATATACCTGAGGCGGTAGAGCGCTACAACGCGTGCCAGTATGCGATTGCAAACCAGCTGAAGGAAGCGGGGGACTGGGTAGCAGCGGGCGATATGTTTGAGGCCATTGCTGGCTACGAAGATGCGAGCACGCTTGCGGAGGAATGCTATAGCGCATACTATGGCGTTGTGGCAGATCCTGCGCGCAGCGCAATGGATGGCAAAGATTATCTCACCGTCATCCAAACGCTGGATGGATTTGACCTGACAGATGCCCCCCAGAGCTACAAGGATTTACTTGAAATGTATCAGCTGGCATGCTACGAATATGCAGAGCAGCTCTATAGTGAGGACAAACCATATGAAGCACTCCCGTATTATCAACGCATCACCGACTACAAGGATGTAGCCGATAAGAAGCTTGGCAGGCGTGCATATTTGATTCTTGGCAGCTGGAAATCCACAACGGATAAAACAGCGGAGTTTAAAACCGACAGCACTTGCGATTTGATGGGCGAGACGCTGTATTTCAAGGTCAACAACTTTAGCTTGTACACAGGGACAACCCTTGAAGAAATGACGCTCACCCATAAGGTTAGCAATGTAGACGCAAAATCCCTGAGCTTAAGGGATATCCGCAATGGTCAGGATGTCGTGTACAAATTCGAACGCGTTGGCGAATCGGGTTTGCCCGAGCTGGTGATCACCCAAGCGGCACAGCCCGAAATTCAAACCCCTGCTGAGCCGGCAAATGCGGAGGACATGCTTGTATCGGAGGGCGAGGATGAAAGCGGAAGCTAACAAAAAAGCAAATGAACGCTTGGAAATTGGTGTATTATACGGTTTTCGTGCGTTGATGGTGCTCTTTGTTGTCAACTACCATCTATGGCAGCAAGGATGGTTGCCGCAACGTTTCGCCTTGTTTGACATGAATATTAATCTGGATTTTTTTACGCGTTCTAGCTATCTATTTGTGGATGGCATGATGCTGCTGTCGGGCTTTCTGCTCTTCTTGCCCTATGCAAGGCAAAAGAGAGAGAACATTCAGATTCCAAGTGTGCGGAGATTCTATCTCAATCGCCTTGTTCGTATTGTGCCATCCTACTTACTTTGTATTTTAGTGATTTTGTTTTGCTTTGTACTGCCTCAATCCAGGCAGTATTCAGCACAGTCGTTGGGTTTTGATTTGATTACCCACTTCACATTTACCTTTACTTTCTTTCACCAGACCTATCTAAATACGCTGCTCAATACTGCGCTATGGACGGTAGCCATTGAGCTGCAATTCTATCTGATTTTTCCGTGGATTGCGCGAGCGGCGCAGAAAAAGCCAGCGATAACGCTGCTGCTGATGGCAGCGGCGGGCTGGATATATCGCGGGATTGTTTATTATGCGGTGCCTGATACTTCGATATTTATCAACCAAATGCCTGCATTCTTGGATGTCTATGCGCTGGGCATGCTGGGCGCGATGATCTATTGCTTTATTCGGGAACAGCTGCAAGAAATAGATAGGAAGCAGTGCCGTTTATACCATGTGATTTCACTATTGCTCTTTGCAGCAAGCATCATTGTGGTGCTGATGCTGCTAAAAGCGCAGTCAACGGCCAGCATGGACGGGCATGAGGAGCTAAGGCTCTCACAGCTGCGCATGCGCTTACCGTTGGCATTAACGCTGCTTGTCAGCATGCTTTCGGCCGCGTATATGCCCCGCGCACTTCAGTGGCTGCTGAGCAATCGCTTGATGCGCTTTCTAGCGGGCATATCCTTTAACCTGTATGTATGGCACCAATTTCTTGCGGTTGAAATTGCCAAGGGCTGGTTTCCCAATACCCTTCACTACGATTTCAATTTGCAGCTTGCGTATACGGTGCTGTGCTTCAGTCTATCCCTTGTCGTCGCAATGGCTGCCACCTATGGCGTTGAAAAGCCGATGGCGAAATTCATAAATAATATGATTACAAAATATGGAGGTAGGAACAAACATGAGAGATCCTCGTCTGGACAAATTGAGCCGCCAGCTCATTCGGTACTCCTGCAGTCTGAAAAAGGGTGAGCGCGTACTCATTGAAAACTTTGGTATTGAAACAGAATTCGTGACCGCATTGATCCGCGAAGCGTACGAAGTAGGCGCAGAGCCAATCGTTGTGCTCCGTGACAACGCCATTCAGCGTGCGCTGATGATGGGCGGTACGGCAGAAAAATGGGATGAGGAAGCAAAGCTTGATGCACAGCGCATGAGCGATGTGGATGCGTATATCGGCATTCGCGGCGGCAACAACAGCTACGAAACCTCCGATGTTCCCCAAGAAAAAACTAAGCTGTTCATGCAGCATTACAGCACTCCTGTGCATTCCCAGATCCGCGTTCCAAAGACCAAATGGGCAGTTCTTCGCTTCCCGACCCCCAGCATGGCGCAGCTTGCAGAAACCAGCACGGAAGCATTCGAAGATCATTATTTTGAAGTATGCTGCCTTGACTACAGCAAGATGAGCGCCGCGATGGATGCATTGGTTACGCGCATGGAAGCAACTGACAAGGTGCATATCGTTGGTCCTGGAACGGACCTGAGATTCTCCATTAAGGGTCAGCCTGCTATTAAATGTGATGGCAAGCTCAATATCCCCGATGGTGAGGTATTCTCCGCGCCTATTAAGGACAGCGTGAACGGCACAGTGCAGTACAATGCGCCCAGCCTCTATCAAGGCAATGTCTTCACCAATATCTGCTTGACCTTTGAAAACGGTAAGATCATCAAGGCGGAGTGCAACAACACCGAGCTGATCAACAAGATTTTTGATACCGATGAAGGCGCACGCTACGTCGGCGAATTTGCGATCGGCGTGAATCCCTACATCACCAAGGCAATCAAGGATACGCTCTTTGATGAGAAGATCGCGGGAAGCTTCCACTTCACGCCCGGCAACTGCTATGACGAATGTCCCAATGGCAACAAGAGCGCCATTCACTGGGATTTGGTCTGCATCCAGACGCCTGAATATGGCGGCGGCGAGATGTACTTTGATGACGTGCTTGTGCGCAAAGACGGCTTGTTTGTAGTCGATGAACTCAAGCCCCTCAACCCTGAAAATTTAAAGTAAATATATCATAGCAAACCCCATCCAACAACGCTTTGGATGGGGTTTTGCTTTGCATGAAATCCAAGTGTTACATCTGATTTGGTGCGTATGATCCTTTGATGCTTTACACCAATCACGGATTCAGTGTATAATAGCATAGGCGGAAAAGAATTGTCATGGCGGAATAATGGAAGAAACGGAGATGACAATTCGTTTCATATGAGGATGACAACAAACATCTGAATACAAAAGTGCAAACCCACGGAGTGCACCATGCTTGGGATTCCTTGCATTGGTGCGCCAGAACAAGGAGGTACAAAAGTGAACATAGTAGTAACTGGCGGTGCGGGCTTTATTGGCTCGAATTTTATTTATTATTTGCTGAAACATCATCCGGAGGATCATGTCATTTGCTTGGATGCCCTTACCTATGCGGGCAATCTTGCAACGCTGGAAGAGGCGATGAAAAACGATCAATTCCGCTTCATTCGAGGCGATATTGCAGATAGAGACATAGTGGAAAAGCTCTTTGAAGAGGTAAAACCCGATATTATCGTGAACTTTGCAGCGGAAAGCCATGTGGATCGCTCCATTGTTGATCCTGGTGTTTTCCTTCGTACGAATATTATGGGCACGCAGGTGCTGATGGATGCTTGCCGAAAGTACGGCATCACGCGCTTCCATCAGGTGAGCACGGATGAGGTCTATGGCGATTTGCCGCTTGACCAGCCCGAACTGTTTTTTACCGAGGATACGCCTATTCACACATCCTCGCCCTACTCCGCAAGCAAGGCTTCCGCTGATTTGCTGGTGCTTGCCTACTCGCGCACCTTTGGGCTGCCCGTGTCGATCACGCGCTGCTCTAACAACTACGGCCCATATCACTTCCCAGAGAAGCTGATTCCGCTGATGATCTCCCGCGCGCTTGCGGATCAGTCGTTGCCTGTTTATGGGAAGGGCGAAAATATCCGCGACTGGCTATATGTGGAGGATCACTGCTCGGCAATCGATCTGGTTATGCGCCTTGGACGCGCTGGTGAGGTGTACAACGTAGGCGGACACAACGAATATACCAATATCGAAGTGGTGCGGACGATACTACGTGAGCTGAAAAAGCCTGAAAGCCTCATCACCTATGTAACCGACAGACCCGGGCATGATATGCGCTATGCCATTGATCCTGCGAAAATCCACAGCGAGCTGGGTTGGTTGCCATCGACCAAATTCCAAGACGGCATTAAGCTAACGGTGCAATGGTATCTGGAAAATCGCTTCTGGTGGGTGAATATTCTTGAGGGCGACTATCAAAACTACTATGAAACAATGTATGCTAATCGATAAGTAAGGGGCGGTATTTTGAAAATTCGCAGATTTGAAGAACAGGACAGAGCATTGTATTTGGAGCTTGCAGAGGCGTTCTACCATTCGCCTGCGGTGCTTCATCCAATTCCTGCCCAGTATATGGAGCGCACATTTGATGAAATGATTCGCTCCGATCTCTATGTGGATGGCTTTCTTATCTCAACGGATGAAGACGAGCCAATGGGCTATGCCTTGATGAGCAAGACCTTCTCGCAGGAATGCGGCGGGCTTGCAATCTGGTTTGAGGAAATGAGCGTATTGCCCGCTTTTCAGGGGCATGGCGTGGGTTCAAAGGTTTTTGAATTCATGGAGCAATACTACCCCAGCTGGGCGAGAATCCGTCTGGAAGTGGAGCGTGACAACACGCGCGCAATCAAGCTCTATGAGCGTCTTGGCTATCAGGAGCTCGCCTATTACCAAATGGTGAAGGATAGAGTGTGATGACGTGGGTCGTGATACCGCCTCTATCTCAAGATTCTCTTGAAAACCAATGAACGTTGATGTATAATAAAATAGTAAAAGCTTGATGGAGGGATAATTCTAATGAAACATATCAAAATTGTATCCGAGCCCTGCCTGCGTCAGTCGTTGGTACATGGCGGATGCGGCGAATGCCAGAGCTCTTGCCAGAGCGCATGCAAGACCAGCTGCACCGTTGCAAACCAGAGCTGCGCAAACAAGGATAATGCCATTGTAGCCGGCCGTGATGGCAAGCTCAACCGCGCATTCGGCAAATAAGCCAAAACAGAAACTTTCTAGCCGCATTCGCCAGTTAGGCAATGCGGTGCTTTTTTGTGAAAACTGATTGGAGGAACAGAATGATCCATCTTTTTAAGGCGCTTGACAAACCAATGGCGCTTGATGTGGGCAGCGGTGCAGTACATGCGCTGGACGATATCGCATTTGATGCGCTTTCCCTTATTTTGGAGGATGCGGACGCGGATATCACCGGACAATTGGAGGAAAAATACTCAAGGGACGAAGCTGAGGAAGTCGTGGCAGAACTACGCGAGCTCATTCGCCTAGGATACCTTGATACGCCTGATGATTATAGCGACATCGAGCCCGCAGATGCAGGCGTGGTCAAGGCAATGTGCCTGCATGCCGCGCATGACTGCAATCTTCGCTGCAAATACTGCTTTGCGGATACAGGCGAATTCCATATGCAGAGCCGTTCGCTGCTTTCTGTGGCAACGGGCATGAAAGCTCTCGATTGGCTGATTGCACATAGCGGCAAGCGCCGAAATCTTGAAGTGGATTTCTTTGGCGGTGAGCCGCTGATGAATTTCCCTGTCATCAAGGAAGTCGTCGCATACGGCAGAGGACTTGAAAAGGAGCATGATAAGGTTTTCAAGTTCACCACAACCACCAATGCAGTTGCAATGGATGACGAAGTGATTGACTTTTTAAACAAGGAAATGAGCAATGTCGTCATATCGATTGACGGACGTCCTGAAGTTCATGACCGCATGCGCCCCACACCCAATGGCAAGGGGAGCTACGACCTGATCATCAAGAAGGCGAAGCGGTTCGTGCAAAAGCGCGGAGATAAGGAATACTATCTGCGCGGCACATTCACGGGCTATAATCTGGACTTTGCTGAGGATGTGCTGCATCTGGCAAACGAAGGCTTTGAACAGCTCTCCATTGAGCCTGTGGTAACGGACGAAAGCTGCGAGTATGCGATCAAGGAATCGGATTTGCCTCGGGTATTTGACGAATACGAGCGACTTGGCAAGAAATATCTTGAGTACCGCCAAAACGGCAAATGGTTTAACTTTTTCCACTTCATGGTGGATCTCACGGGCGGTCCTTGCCTGAAAAAACGCCTCACGGGCTGCGGCGCAGGCAATGAATACGTTGCGGTCACACCTGAGGGAGATATTTATCCCTGCCATCAGTTTGTCGGCAGAGACGGCATGCGCATGGGTTCGGTCGTTGATGACACCTTTGACACCGATCTTCAAAAGGTGTTTCAGCGAAACCATGTGCTGAGCAAGGAAAAATGTTCGAAATGCTGGGCGCGCTTTTATTGCAGCGGCGGCTGTCAGGCCAATGCACATGCATTCAACGGGGACATCACAAAGCCCTATGAAATGGAATGCAAGCTGGAACAAAAGCGTTTGGAATGCGCTCTTGCTATCTGCGCAATAGAGCAGGAACAAGCGTAAATCAAAGCGTCCCAAGCCGATTGTGAACAAAACCAGCTTGATTATGTGAAAACTACAAATAATATTCATGCCTCGTTCACGGTAAGGTCAAAATTGAGTGTTATGATAACAGTGTAGTAAGGAGGGACGCTACATGAAAAACAATTCTAACAAAAACTTTCTCGGGTATGTTGCCATTGTAGTAGCATTGGCAATGGTTGTAACCACATCAGTATCACTTTTCCAGATGAATGCGACCGCAGGTGCAGAGGCTGTGACGATAGCTGAAAATGCAACGGTTGTAACCAGCCCCTTTACGGAGGCAGTTGCAAAAGTGCGTTCAAGCGTTGTGGGTGTTAATAACTACACCACCTATCGCAGCAACAAAAATAGCTATAACTATTATTATGGTTATGGCTACGGTTTTGGCAATGACGGCGGCCAGCAGCAACCGGAAGAGGATACCACTCGCCAAGTGCTCCAGGGCTCAGGCAGCGGTGTTGTCGTAGCAGATGGCTATGTGCTGACCAACTACCACGTAGTGGAGGACGCAACAACACTTGAAGTGTCAGTTGGCGATCAGGTTTTTGAGGCACAGCTGATGGGCATTGACGCCAATAAGGACATTGCAGTGCTTAAGGTAGATGGGCTGACTCTTTCTCCTGTCGTGCTTGGTGACAGCGATGTGCTAAACGTTGGCGACTGGGCGATCTGCATTGGCAACCCGCTTGATTTCTCGGCAACGACCACGGTTGGTGTTATATCGGCACTGAACCGCGAAATCGCGAGTTCATCTGCGGATGCGTACGGAAAACGCTCCACCAACACGATGATTCAGACAGATGCTGCGATCAATAGCGGCAATAGCGGCGGCGGTATGTTCAATGTTGCTGGCGAGCTTGTCGGCATCCCCAGCATCAAGTACACAGGGTCTGCTTTCTCCGGTTCTTCTGTGGAAGGCATCGGCATGGCGATCCCGATCAATGAAGCAAAATCCTTGATCAACGATGTACTCAGCGGCAATGGCAATGTGCAGGTTGTAGCTGAAGAAGAAGAGACACCTACTACCGCAGAAAGCGCTGAAGCGGCTACCGTTAAGCCTCGAGTTGGCGTAACGGTCGGCGATGTGGGAGCAACCAAGTTCTCGGCTGCTGTATCGAGCGGCTTGCTGCCTACGGGCGCATATGTAAGCGAAGTAGAAAGCGGTTCGCCTGCTGAAATGGGTGGTGTACAGGCTGGAGATATCATTGTTGATGTCGACGGCACAGTGATCACTAGCGTTACGCAGATGAAGAGCATGCTACAAGCAAAGCAAGCAAACGATACGGTTGAGATGAAAGTCTATCGTGTTGAGGGCGGACTAAACAATGCTGATGAAAACGCCACCATTCCAATCGGTGAGTATGTTGACTTGACAGTTGGTTTGGCCATCCTTGATGCTGTGCAGCAGTAAGCAATTCATCACAATCACTAACTAAAATGTAACAAAAGGACTTGCAGCCCGCGTTCGCGGCGATTGCAAGTCCTTTTGTTTGCGCTGATATTAATAACTGTTTGTTATAGTGTCAAGAGAGTGGAAATATTACTCGCGCGTGATGGTGCAATGGGAAACCATATCAAGCAAAGTGAGAACCTCGATGACGAATATATTGCCTTGCACGTCCTGATAACGCATGGTATACGATGCGTCATAGCCTGTAGCACCGGCATTCAGCGTCTCTTCCGATGATTCCGGCAGCAGGCTTTGAAGCGTTTCTACAGTCATACCAACTTCAATGCCGAAAGGACCAATTGCGCCGGAATCCTTCAGCGTGACACAGGTGACGGGATACTGTGTTTCCGTCAATGGGAGGGCATGCAGCATTTCGCGATTCTCAGCGGCATCCTCATCTGCTGAAAAGGTTAATACCTGAAATTCCTCAAACGGAATATAGAGCCCTGGAATCTGGCTGGCTTCATCCTCATCTGCGGAATCTATTTGTTTGATCAAGAGCTCATCGGGCAGTTCGGTTGCTTCCCAGAGGATGCAGAGTTCACCCGATGTATAGGTGAAGATGTCCTTCCCCTCAAGCATCATTCGCTCCTCGCCTTGAATGACTCGAATCGGTGTATCCGTAGCAAGTGCCAGACCCATGATGCTAACCAGCAGCGCAGTGACTAAAACCAATGACAGTATTTTTTTCATTATGAACCCTCCTTACAAATAGTATAACGTCTGCTCTTGCACAGCGCATCCTAATTTGGCTAAGATTTACAGATGCTACTGCTATGTATCAAAAAAACCGAACGCATTTGAGAGCGTTCGGTTTTGTCAATCGGCAATGATCAAATCTCCATAATGATCGGAAGGATCATAGGATTGCGCTTGATCTTGTCGTAGATATAGCGGTGAAGTTCATCTTTGATGCGGTTCTTGAGTGCTTGCCACTCGCTGCCGCTGATGGTGCCGTAGCTAAGGACAATGGTTCTGGCAAGGTCACGGCTGCGATCGATGATGTCCTCATTTTCACGCACGTAGACAAAGCCGCGGCTGATAATATCAGGTCCTGAAACCAATGTGCCGTTATCGCGGTCAATCGCCATCACAACGATGATCAAACCATCTTGGCTTAAGTGCTTGCGGTCACGCAGCACGACATTGCCAACGTCGCCGATGCCAAGACCATCAACCAAAATGCCGCCAGTGGGCACTTCGCCAACAATCGCGAGGCTTTCCTTGTTCATCTCAATCACCTGCCCGATTTCGGGGATGATGATGTTTTGAGAAGGTGTGCCAAGGCTTTCGGCAAGCTCGGCATGCTGCCACAGCTTGGAATAGTCGCCATGAATCGGGATGAAGTACTGCGCCTTGATCAGCGAGTGCAGCAGTTTAATCTCTTCCTGACAAGCATGACCTGAAACGTGGACTTCGCCTAGCTGACCGTAAATGACGTTTGCGCCGCAACGGTACAGCTGGTTGATCACGCGGGATACAGGCTTTTCGTTGCCGGGGATGGGGGATGCGGAGAGAATGACCATGTCCGAAGGTCTGATCTGCAGCTTGCGATGTTCGCTGTATGCCATACGCGTCAGTCCTGCCATCGCTTCGCCCTGACTACCTGTGGTCACAACGAGGATTTCCTCGTCAGGATAGGAGTCGATATCATCGATGTCGATGAGGTTCTCGGCGGGGATTTTCAGCTCGCCGATGGACATGGAAACGCGGGTTACATTGACCATGCTTCGTCCGATAAAGCAGACCTTGCGTCCAAACATAGCGGCTGAATCAACAACCATCTGAACACGGTGCACGTTGCTGGCAAACATCGCGACGATAACGCGTCCCTTTGCTTGCTGGAACATATCAATGAAGGTCTGACCGATCTTCGTTTCGCTGATGGTATAGCCCTTGCGCTCTACGTTGGTTGACTCGCAAAGAAATGCAAGCACGCCTTCGCTGCCGAGTGCTGCAAAGCTGGCTAGGTCAGTCACCTGATTATCAATTGGCGTAAAGTCGATCTTAAAGTCGCCGCTAAAGATAATGGTGCCTGCAGGCGATGTGATCGCAATGGCTACAGCGCCTGCGATGGAGTGATTCACGTGAATGAACTTAATCTTAAAGCAGCCAAGCTGGATTTCATCGCGGGGCTTGATGACATTCAGGGAGACGCCGTTCACGCGGTGCTCCTTGAGCTTTAGATCAATGAGAGCCAAGGTGAGCTTGGTTCCGTACAGGGGCATAGGAACTTGGCGCAATACATAAGGTGTTGCACCGATATGATCTTCATGACCATGGGTGATCAACATGCCGCGAATGCGCTCTCTGTTTTTGATCAGGTACGTTACATCTGGGATGACAAGGTCAACGCCGAGCATGTCTTCTTTTGGGAAAATTGAGCCACAGTCCACGACGAGCATATCTTCGCCATATTCGACTACAGTGATGTTCTTGCCGAACTCGTCGACGCCACCAAGGGGTATAATGCGAAGCTTCTGTTCACTTTCTGCCATTTTGGCCTCCTTCTTGCGCTTGAGGCGCGCTTTCTTACATTCATTATCAAGAGGACGGTACGCATTACGCCGTATCCGATCCCATTTGCTGAGGTTTTTGTCGTAAATAGATATAGAAAAAGTCTCGCGCAACGCAGCCGCTGCACGTCATCCGAAACAAAGGAATGTGTTTTTCCAATCTCATTGCTTACGATCCCATATAGCACTAGTAGTATACCACATTTTTCGGTATTTGAACAGCAAAAGTGCTTTGATTTCTTCACAGAGTTTCTCTTGGGGTTTTGGGCATGTTGCGGGACAAAACCTTGATGGTTGTTTGTTTTGGTCAACAACGGTCAAAATGTGACAGGATGAAAAAAGTGCCCGAAGATTCATCGTGATGATGACCTTGGGGCACTTGGTAACAACATGGAATTACATGGGTCCGCTGCACCCGATTTCTGCTAGGTCGGGTTTGGTTTGATAGACTGCTACAACATGGGGTGACCATTCGGGCTTGCCTGCGATGCGCTTCTCGTTGATCTTGAGCGCGAGCATGCATAGACCAAGACCAAAAATGCTGCCGAAGATCGCCCATAGCTCATTGCTGTCGGACAGAAAGTAGCCAAGGAACAATCCAAGCAAGAATCCGAGCAAGGGGAGTCCGTATGCAAGAGCGCTGGCTGTGATGAATCGTTCATCAGGAAGTTCAACGCGTACCCAATCGCCTTCTTTGCACTCCGCGATCAAATCGATTGATCCGGTCTTGCTCCCCATGCCGCATGCACCGCATTTATCGCACGCATCTGGTCTGACGTAATGGATTGTGGCAAGTCCGGTAGAGTCGTTATAAGCATTTACTTGACCGAATTTTGTCATTGATTTTCTCCTGTATTACAAAATGTATTTGAAAAGATAACGAATTTGCCTATGTGTATTGACACGTAGGCATTTAGACGCTATAATATTAACTTGCATCAGTATCGTTACTATGCGAAGCTGCGCCTACCCGTTGATTGGTATTGTACATGTATGACGGGAAAAAAGCAACAAGAAAATTATGTTGTTTTTTCACGGGAGTAGTATTCGTTTCTAGGTACGCTGCGAGAACATAAGGGGTGATGGCATTTATGGTGCATGAGGTAGAAATGGGGAAACTGAGGAAGCGTATGAGCTTCGCGCGCATTGATGAAGTTGTGGATATGCCCGATCTTATCGAAGTGCAGAAGAATTCGTATAAACGTTTTCTGGAAGTCGACCTGCGAGAGGTGCTTGACGACGTATCACCGATCGTTGACTATACCGAGAACTTGTCTCTGGAATTTGTCGATTATTCCTTGGACGAGCCTAAGAACAGCGTAGAACGTTGCAAAGAACGCGACATGGTCTATGCAGCTCCACTGAAGGTGTTTGTCCGCCTGAAGAACCGCGAGACGGGCGAAATCAAGGAATCCGACGTTTTCATGGGTGACTTTCCCCTCATGACCGAACACGGTACCTTTATTATCAATGGCGCAGAACGCGTCATCGTTAGCCAGCTTGTTCGTTCCCCGGGTGTATACTACGGGCGTCAGATCGATAAAACTGGTAAACATCTATTTTCCACCACTGTTATCCCGAATCGCGGCGCGTGGCTGGAATATGAAACAGACTCTAACGACGTGCTATGGGTGCGCATTGATCGCGCAAGAAAGCTCCCAATCACGTTGATTTTGCGCGCTTTGGGCTATGGCACAGACGCTGAGATCATTAACCTGATGGGCGAGGACGAACGCCTGATGGCGACCATCCAGAAGGGCGATAACGCAAAGAGCCGCGATGAGGGTCTCATTGAGATTTACAAGCGCCAAAAGCCGGGCGAACCGCCTACGCGTGAAAGTGCTCAAAATCTCTTCAACTCCCTATTCTTTGATCCCAAGCGTTATGATCTTATGCGCGTTGGCCGCTATAAGTTCAACAAGAAGCTTTCTGTTGCGACGCGCATTCAGGATCACGTAGCCGCTGAGGACATTGTCGATCCGTCAACAGGCGAGATCTTTGTCAAAAAGGGCGATATGATTGAAAAGGATGTTGCGCGCCAGATTCAAAATGCAGGCATTAACAGCGTTGATATACAGGTTGAAAACCATGTACACCGCGTTGTAGGCAACCACTTTGTGGATGCTGCGGGTTACCTGCCTTTTGCTCCTAAAGAAGCGGGGATCAACGAGAATGTCTTCTATCCTGTCTTGATGGAAATCATCGAGGCTTGCGGGGACGATGAAGAGCTGCTCCGTCAGCATGCGCACGCTCGTATTCATGAGCTTGTGCCAAAGCACATCATCCCAGCTGACATTGCGTCCTCCGTCAACTATTTGCTTGGCTTGCCCTATGGCGTTGGCTATACAGATGATATCGACCATCTGGGTAACCGCCGCCTGCGCAGCGTTGGCGAGCTGCTTCAAAATCAGATCCGTATCGGTCTGAACCGTTTGGAGCGTGTGGTTCGTGAGCGTATGGCGATTCAGGATGCAGATGAAGTTCGCCCAGGCGAATTAATCAACATCCGTCCTGTGAGTGCGGCAATCAAGGAATTCTTTGGTTCGTCTCAGCTCTCGCAGTTCATGGATCAGCCCAACCCGCTTGCAGAGCTGACGCATAAGCGCCGTCTGTCGGCTCTTGGACCCGGCGGTCTAAACCGTGACCGTGCTTCCTTTGAAGTGCGTGACGTTCACTACTCACACTATGCGCGTATTTGCCCCATTGAGACCCCTGAAGGACCAAACATCGGTCTGATCGGCTCATTGGCAACCTATGCACGCATCAACGAATATGGCTTCATTGAAGCGCCTTATCGCCGCGTTGACAAAAAGACCAATAGAGTGACAAACGATATTGTCTACATGACTGCGGATGAGGAAGACTTCTACAAGATCGCACAGGCTGATGAGCCGATGAGCCCTGAGGGTAACTTCCTCAATGAGCGCATCCCGGTTCGTGATAAGGATGAAATCCTTCAGGTACGCAGCGATCAAGTGGACTACATCGATGTAAGCCCTCGTCAGGTTGTGTCGGTTGCAACCGCTATGATCCCCTTCCTTGAGAACGATGACGCAACCCGTGCACTCATGGGTTCCAACATGCAGCGTCAGGCAGTTCCGCTCCTCATTCCTGAAGCGCCGATCATCGGTACAGGCATGGAGTACAAGGCAGCACAGGATAGCGGCGTTGTGCTTCTTGCAAAGCAGGATGGCGTGATTTCCAAGGTTTCCGGTGATGAGATCATCGTCCGCGACAAACTTGGACAAATGCACGACTACCGCCTCAGCAAGTTTGCCCGCAGCAACCAAGGCACATGCATCAATCAGCATCCCCGCGTCATTCAAGGACAGATTGTTGAAAAAGGCGATCTGCTTGCCGATGGTCCTTCCACTGAGATGGGCGAAATCGGACTCGGCCGCAACGTACTGATTGGTTTCATGACTTGGGAAGGCTATAACTATGAGGATGCTGTTCTCATCAGTGAAAAGCTTGTCAAGGAGGATATATATACCTCCATCCATATTTCTGAGTTTGAGTCCGAAGCCCGCGAAACAAAGCTTGGACCTGAAGAAATCACTCGCGATATCCCCAACATCGGCGATGATGCCGTCAAGGATCTTGACGAAGAAGGCGTTATCCGCATTGGTGCTGAGGTTCGCAGCGGCGACATCCTCGTTGGCAAAGTAACGCCTAAGGGCGAAACGGACCTGACCGCAGAGGAACGTTTGCTCCGTGCAATCTTCGGCGAAAAAGCCCGCGAAGTTCGTGACACATCCCTGCGCGTACCCCATGGTGAGGGCGGCATTGTTGTTGACGTGAAGGTATTCACGCGCGAGAACAAAGACGAACTTTCCCCTGGTGTCAACCAGATGGTTCGCGTATATATCGCTCAAAAGCGTAAGATCAGTGTTGGCGATAAGATGGCAGGCCGCCATGGTAACAAGGGTGTTGTTTCCCGCATTATGCGCGAGGAAGATATGCCTCTGATGCCTGATGGTACGCCGCTTGAAATCGTGCTGAATCCTCTGGGCGTTCCGTCTCGTATGAACATCGGACAGGTTCTTGAGGTTCACCTTGGTATGGCTGCAAAGGCACTTGGCTGGCATGTAGCAACCCCCGTCTTTGATGGCGCGACCGAGGAGGATATCGAAGATACCCTCAGGCTTGCAGGCATGGATACCAATGGTAAAACCACGCTTCGCGATGGCCGTACAGGCGACGAATTCGAAAACCCCGTAACCGTTGGCTATATGTACTTCCTCAAGCTTCATCACTTGGTTGATGATAAGATGCATGCTCGCTCCGTTGGTCCTTATTCGCTGGTTACCCAGCAGCCCTTGGGTGGTAAGGCACAGTTTGGCGGACAGCGTTTTGGTGAGATGGAAGTTTGGGCACTGGAAGCTTACGGTGCAGCAAATACCCTGCAAGAAATCCTCACGGTCAAGTCGGACGATATTGTCGGCCGCGTAAAGACCTACGAGGCAATCGTGAAGGGTACCAATATCCCCGCGCCGGGCGTTCCCGAGAGCTTTAAGGTGCTCATTAAGGAACTGCAATCCCTTGCACTAGACGTGCGCGTGCTGGATACCAATAAGAATCAGATCATTCTACGCGAACTGGAAGACGATGAGATCGAGGCCGAGGCAGCAGCTTCAGCTCAGTACGCAGAGGTTGAGGCAGAAGCAGAACAGGTCGATGTGGACACAACGGATGATATCGTTGTGGACGAAGACGTGGATGTTGATTTCACACTTGATGATGATCTTGATGAGTTTGATATGGACTTGGGTGATGATATGCTCACAATCGACTTAGATGATGAGCAGGATGCAAAACCCGAGAACGAAGAATAAGCGATCTAGCCCATAGACCGAAAGGGAGTGCCGCGTTTTGTTTGAACTTACTAACCTCGATTCCATCCAGATCGGTATGGCTTCGCCTGAGCAGATCTTGAACTGGAGCTATGGCGAGGTTTCAAAACCAGAAACCATTAACTATCGTACCTTGAAACCTGAACGTGACGGTTTGTTCTGTGAACGCATTTTCGGACCACAAAAGGACTGGGAATGCAATTGCGGAAAATACAAACGCATCAAGTTCAAGGACAAGAACAAGGTCTGCGACAAGTGCGGTGTTCAGGTTACACGTGCGAAGGTTCGCCGCGAGCGCATGGGTCATATCCAGCTCGCAGCACCTGTCAGTCACATTTGGTACTTTAAGGGGATTCCTAGCCGCATGGGTATGCTGCTGGATGTAAGCCCGCGTTCACTTGAAAAAGTGCTCTACTTTGCCAACTTCATCGTTTTGGATCCGGGCGATACCGCGCTGACGGGTCTGAAAAGGTATGAGCTAATCACAGATGCCAAGTACCGCGAGGTTGAGGCAAAATGTGGTAAGGGCAGCTTCAAAGCCGGAATGGGCGCAGAAGCCGTCAAGCAAATGCTGATGGATCTTGACCTTGACGCGATTAGCGAAAAGCTCAAGAAGGAAATTGCAGAGCTGATTGAAAAAGAACGCGACCGCGATACAGAAGGTCAAAAGCGTGCGCGTGCTGTGAAGCGTTTGGAAGTTATCGAGGCATTCCGCCAGAGCAATAACAAGCCTGAGTGGATGATCCTGGATGTTGTACCTGTCATTCCTCCGGATCTGCGCCCCATGGTGCAGCTGGACGGTGGCCGTTTCGCAACCAGTGACCTCAATGACCTCTATCGCCGCGTCATCAACCGTAACAACCGCCTCAAGCGTTTGCTTGAGCTGGGTGCACCTGACATCATTGTTCGCAATGAGAAGCGTATGCTGCAAGAAGCAGTTGACGCTCTGATTGACAATGGCCGTCGTGGCCGCGCAGTTACAGGCCCCGGCAACCGTGCTTTGAAGTCGCTTTCTGATCTTCTTCGCGGTAAGCAGGGACGTTTCCGTCAGAACTTGCTTGGCAAGCGTGTTGACTACTCAGGCCGCTCGGTTATCGTTGTTGGTCCTGAGCTCAAGCTCTACCAATGCGGTCTGCCAAAGGAAATGGCACTTGAGCTGTTCAAGCCCTTTGTCATTGAGCGCCTAGTTACCCTAAAGAAAGCACATCATGGCAAGAATGCAAAGCGCATGGTGGAGAAGGGACGTCCCGAAGTTTGGGATATCCTAGAGAGCGTTATCAAGGAGCATCCTGTGCTTCTAAACCGCGCACCTACACTTCACCGCTTGGGCATTCAGGCATTTGAGCCTGTGCTTGTTGAAGGTAAAGCACTCAAGCTTCACCCGCTGGTATGTACTGCATACAATGCGGACTTTGACGGTGACCAGATGGCTGTTCACGTTCCCCTGTCAATGGAAGCACAAGCAGAGGCACGTTTCCTCATGCTTGCTCATAATAACATTCTAAAGCCTCAGGATGGTAAGCCCGTCATGTCTCCCTCGCAGGATATGGTTATCGGCTGCTACTACCTGACAATCGATCGCGAGGACGGACTGGGTGCAGGAAGCATCTATACCTGTCCTAACGAAGCGATGATGGCATATCAAACCAACCAGCTCAGCCTTCAGTCACCGATCAAGGTGCGTATGGAGCGCGAGTTTGAAGGCCAAAAGGGCAAAAAGATCATCGACTGTACGTTGGGTCTGCTCCTGTTTAACGAGGTAATTCCTCAGGACATCGGACGTAAGCCCCGCACTTGCCTTGATGAGATGTATGCTCTTGAAGTTGATACATTGGTTGGCAAAAAAGAAGTTGGCAAGATCATCGACGAGGTATATCAAAAGCATGGCATTCACAAGACCGCTCAGGTGCTTGATGATGTCAAATCACTAGGCTTTAAGTATTCGACCCGCGGCGCGATTACGGTATCCGTTAGCGATATCATCGTTCCTCCGGATAAGCCCGAGGTACTCGAAGCTGCTGATGCTGCTGTTGCTGAAATCAACAATAACTACCACATGGGTCTCATCGCTGAGGATGAGCGTTATGCAGCAGTTGTTGAGGTTTGGAACAATGCAACCGCAACCTTGCGCGCTAAGATCCTGCCCGGACTTGATAAGTTCAACCCCATCCGTATGATGACAGATTCTGGTGCTCGTGGTAGCGCCGCGCAGGTTTCGCAGCTTGCCGGTATGCGTGGACTGATGGCTTCGCCTTCAGGACGTACCCTAGAGCTTCCGATCCGTGCAAACTTCCGTGAGGGCCTGAAGGTTTTGGAATTCTTCCTGTCTTCGCATGGTAGCCGTAAATCATTGGCTGATACCGCACTTCGTACAGCTGACTCAGGTTACCTAACCCGCCGTCTAGTCGACGTTTCTCAGGAAGTTATCGTTCGCGAGGTTGACTGTTTTGCTGTGCGTGGGGAAAATGTACGTGGTATCTTCGTACAGGAAATCACCATCGGCAACCAAGTCATTGAAAGCTTGGAAGATCGCCTGAACGGCCGCGTGGCTGCTGCTGATATTGTGCATCCCGAAACAGGAGAAATCCTCGCGACGCTCAATGAAAGCATCAACCATAAAAAGGCAAAGCAAATCGTGGAATCAGGCATCAAGAAGGCTTATGTAAGAAGCGTCCTCACATGCCGCAACGAAACGGGCGTTTGTGCTCGTTGCTACGGTGCTAACCTTGCAACAGGCGGCGCTGTGGACGTTGGTGAGGCTGTTGGTATCATCGCTGCACAAGCTATCGGTGAGCCCGGAACACAGCTGACAATGCGTACATTCCATACAGGCGGTATTGCAAGCGGCGACGATATCACGCAGGGTCTTCCCCGCGTTGAGGAGCTGTTTGAAGCTCGTAAGCCTAAGCGTGACGCAACGCTGAGTGAAATCAGCGGTAAAGTCTCCATGGGCGAAAACAAGAAAAAGCGCGAAGTTACGGTTACAAGCGAGGAAGATAATTCCGAGCAGAAGGTCTATCAGATCAACTACGGCAGCCGTATCAAGGTAATGGAAGGTCAGCATGTTGAGGCTGGTGATGAGCTGATCGAAGGCTCCATCAACCCCCATGACCTGCTTCGTATCCTAGGCGTGAAGTCCGTTCAGGACTATCTGCTGCGCGAAGTTCTCAGCGTATACCGTCAGCAAGGCGTTAACATTAGCGATAAGCATATCGAAATTATCGTGAAGCAGATGCTGCGTAAGGTTCGTGTGGAGGATAGCGGTGACACTGCGCTGCTGCCAGGTGCACTTGTTGATATTTATCGTTTTGAAGAAGCGAACCATGCAACCATTGAGCAGGATGGCCGTCCTGCCATTGCAAAGCGTGTGCTGCTTGGTATTACCAAGGCAAGTCTTGCAACAGAGAGCTTCCTCTCTGCCGCTTCTTTCCAGGAAACCACCCGCGTACTGACCGATGCCGCTATCAAGGGCAAGGTCGATCCGCTGCTTGGCCTCAAGGAGAACGTCATTATCGGTAAGCTGATTCCTGCCGGAACAGGCATGAAGCGCTACAAGGATATCACCTTGGTAGAAAACTTCTAAGAAGCAATATAGCTTAACGAAAAGCATTGATTCACCCCTGACATTGCGTGAGCTGTGTCGGGGGTGAATTTTCATCAAAGACAATTACAAGTATTGAAATGAGGGTTTTCCAATGATCCAAACGGAACGATTCTGTATTCGAAAGTTTAGACTGGAAGATGCAGAGGACTTGTATGAAGTTTTGTCGGACGCGCAGGTCATGAAGTTCATTGAACCGCCCTTCACAATGCAGCAAACAAGGGAATTCATAGCAGCTGTAGGGATAGGCGATGGGCCAAGTGTCTTTGCGCTGCAACAAAAAAACGGTAAGGTGATCGGGCATGTGATTTTTCATCCCTATCGGGATGAGCACTGCTTTGAGCTCGGTTGGATCATTGGCAGCGCATACTGGCATCAGGGAATCGCCAGTGAAGTGACCGAAGCGATGATTCGCCGCGGCGAGCAACTCGGACTGAGAAGCGTTGTGATGGAATGCGATGCAAGGCAGGAAGCGACGAAGCATATTGCCAAGAAATATGGATTCGATTTTTTGGGAGTAGAGGATGAGCTGATGGTATTTGAAAGACAGCTCAAACCAACGATGTGAACTGTCGGCTGATATTCAAAAAGGTACGCTATGCTTTGATGAGCATGGCGTACCTTTTTGATATATAGCTTTAGGACAAGGGCTCGATGCTGCTGAATTCGCCTACCAAAGAGTGGGTGAGCCACTGTGCAGGGTTTTCCTGACCGAGTGCCCACATCATTTTGCATACAGCACTTTCGGTAGTCATGTCGTGACCGCTGAACACGTACTCTCGCATCACTCCTCGACCGACCTCATACACGCTTAGATCAGCTCTTTCGTATAGGCATTGGCTGATCACCAGCACGAAAATGCCGCTCTCGCTGAGCTGCGCGAGTGCCTCCACAAGGTTTCGGCGGATATAGTGCAGTCCGCCAAGCCCGAAGGCCTCAATCACTAGCCCGCGGTATCCGGCATTCTTCACAAAGCGCAGCACATCGGGTGATGTGCCCGGCACGAGTTTGAGCAGAAAGACGCGCGGGTCGATATTGGCATGCGGCTGATAGGGTAAGGCTGCATCCAAGGGAAAATAGGGCTGAGGGCAGGTAAAATGCACGCCATCCACATCGAAGTGGCCAGCAAGCGGTGCGTTGACCGTGGAAAAGGCATCCATGGAGGTGGTGTGCGTTTTGACGCAATGAACGCCTGAAATCAGCTTGCTGTCAAAGCAAACATAGACACCAGCAATATCCTCCATTGCAGCGGTCAACGCGCGCATGAGGTTTTGGCGCGCATCTGTCAGCGGATGAAAGAGCGGGAGCTGCGAGCCTGTGAGGATGATGGGCTTTCCTGCGCCTGCGAGCATGAAGCTGAGCGCTGCTGCTGTATATGCCATGGTATCCGTGCCGTGGGTGATGACAACGCCATCGCACTCGCTAAGGGCTTCGCTTACGGCGGTGGCGAGTGCAGACCATTCCTCTGGCTGCATATTGCTGGAATCAATGAGGAATACATCCCGAGCAATGACCTCGCAGGGAAGCAGGCCGCCGAGCTCTTGGAGCAAATCGGAGGCCTTCAGAGTCGGGATAAGCCCTTTCTCGCTGGGCGTGCATGCAATCGTTCCGCCTGTTGCCAAAAGCATCAATTTCTTTGTCATAGGCATCACCACTGAGGAGGCTGATACAATGTGATAGTGCCTGTTTCGCGTGTCTTTTGTAAGTCGATCAGGCGCTGATTTTTGCTACCCGCAAACAGAAGATCAAGGGAGCGAAGTGCTAGGACGAAGGGTCCATCCACCAGCACATCGGTTTCGTTGAGGAGATCAGCAAAGTCAGCGTTGGTCTTCGCCATCTCCAGCAAATGCTCATAGGTATAGCCCGAAAAGGTCCATACATTGAGACCCTTTGCATGCGCTCTGCGGGCTAGTTCTGCGCAGCCTGCGGGCTGCATAAAGGGATCACCGCCTGAGAGCGTAATGCCGTCAAGCAATGGATTGTTGGTGAACTTTACTTCGATGTCATCAAGCGTCCATTCCTTGCCGCCGCTTGGGTCATGACTGTCAGGATTATGGCAGCCCTCGCAGTGATGCATACAGCCTTGAGTAAAGATGGCAGTGCGGAATCCAGGTCCATCCACGATCGAATCGGTGACCACACCATAAAGGCGCATGGTGGTGATTGATTGATTATTCATTCTTTGGCGACTCCTCTTGTAAATGTTCGTTGAGTTGATCTTTAGTGCAGTTACCTGACATGGGGCATCCAGCGCATCCGCCGCAGGCGGGACCGTTCTTTCTGGTTTTGATCATGTGGCGCAAAAGAAAAGCGACATAAAGGAGGATTGCAGCTGGGATCAATAGGTTCAGTATGGTGGATATGGTCATGTCTAGCGCTCCTTTATCAAGGCTTGTCAGCCAAGTCCAAGCAGTGTGCCAAGCTGGAATACAAGGGTTGAAATCACCCATGCCAGCCCTGTTTGCAATGCGACGGTTGAAAATGCCCAGCGCGTACTTTCCATTTCCCTGCGCATAGCAGCGTAGGCGGCAACACAGGGCATGTAAAGCAGAATGAAGATCAAAAAGGAAACGGCAGATAGGGTAGAGGGAAAGATGCTGTGCAGGGTGACCAGCATTTGTGAGCTCTCAGCATCAACGCCGCTGAGCACGGCGAGTGTACTGACAACGCTCTCCTTAGCTAGTATACCCGTTATGACCGCAGTTGAAGCTTCCACTGAGCCAAAACCAGCGGGCGCGAAGATCGGTGCGATGAATCCCGCGATAATGCCAAGCATGCTCTCCTCCATTGTAGCGGCGGGAGCAAAGGTGAACGTGAAGCTTTGCAAGAACCAGACCATCATCGTGGCAATAAAAATGACGGTAAAGGCGCGCCTGATAAAATCCTTTGCTTTGTCCCACATCTGGCGCGCAACATTGGCGATGGTGGGCAAGCGGTATGTGGGCAGCTCCATGATGAAGGGCGCAGCGTCGCCATGGAACACAAAGCGTTTGAGCAGCAAGCCTGCAGCAATGGATACCAAAATGCCAAGGAGGTAAAGCCCGCTCATCACAAGCACCTGATTGCCCGGAAAAAAAGCGCTGGTGAATAGTGCGTAGATCGGTACTTTTGCGCCGCAGCTCATGAAGGGTGTGAGCATGATGGTAAAGCGGCGATCACGCTGCGTGTTCATGCTTCTGGCGCTCATCACAGCGGGGACAGTGCAGCCAAAGCCCATCATCATGGGGATGAAGGCGCGGCCGTTCAGTCCGATCTTGCGAAGGGGGTTATCCATCAGGAAAGCAGCACGAGCCATATACCCGCTATCCTCCAGCACCGACAGCAGCAGGAAGAGAATGAGAATGGTGGGCATGAAGGATAGCACGCTTCCAACGCCCATTAATGCGCCGCTCACCACGAGGTCTTGTACCCACGCTGCCACCTGCCAGTTCGCAAGAGCGGTCGCAATGAGGTCAATGCCGCGGTCAACAAGTGCGGCAAAGCCATCAGCAACCCAAATGCCGATTGGACCAAAGGTGATGTAGAATACGAGCAGCATCATGAGCAGAAAAACCGGAATCGAAAGGGCACGGTGAGTCAGTATCTTATCGATGCGGTCGGTGGTTGAGTCACCCTCTGTAATGCCGCGCGTGTAGGTGGTCTTAAGAAGCCTTTCGATGTAGCGGTAGCGCGTATCAGCCATGACGGCAGCGCGCTCCATGCCTACTTCTTTTTCCATTGCGGTTAGGATTTCTTCGATTATATGCATGGTTGCGCTTGATAATCCAAGCTCATCTGCCAGAGGCTGATCCCCTTCAAACAGCTTGGTTGCAGCATACAGGGGCATCATGTCATGCGCCGCGGCAGAATTCTCAATCAGATGGGAGATGGCGTGCAATGCCTTGTGCGCAGCGCCTTGGCATATGTCGATCTTCGCGGGCAGCTGCTTGCTTTTTGCGACCTCCATGGTACGCCGTACCAGCTCGTCAAGTCCTTCGCCTTTGCGTGCGCAGATAGGGACAACCGGGACACCGAGGATTTTTTCCAAACCAACAATATCAATCGCATCGCCGCGTGTCTCCACCTCATCCATCATGTTAAGAGCGATGACAACAGGGCGGCTGAGCTGCAAGAGCTGAAGGGATAGATACAGGTTTCGTTCCAGACTGGTAGCGTCGATGATATTGATCACGACATCGGGCTTATCCTTCACGATGTAATTGCGGCTGACGATCTCTTCGAGTGAATAAGGGCTTAATGAGTAGATGCCCGGAAGGTCTACGATGGTGACATCGCTGTATTTTGGGGGAATGATATCATTGCTTTTGTTTCTGCGTACGCGCCAGGGAAGACCGATATGGGTCTGGGAACCATGATGGTGATGCAGCATAGTGCCTGTCTTTTGCTCTACCGTAACACCTGGCCAATTGCCTACATGTTGATTGCTGCCTGTAAGTTGATTGAACAATGTGGTTTTGCCGCTGTTTTGATTGCCTGCTAAGGCAAAGGTATAATGCATGATAACATCTCTCTTTTATGATTTAATCAGATAAAAATATCCCGCACGAACAATGGTGCGGGATAGGAGCAATGATCATAATGAAGTGCGTGATGCGATCGACTAAATGAGCGCGGTTATTTTGATGGATCGCAGGTGCAAAGCGCCATTTCCCGAAAATATAATTACCTTAAAATAATCTTTCGTGCGTCATCTAAACGAAGGGTAAGTGCATAGCCGCGTAAATGGATTTCAATCGGGTCGCCCATTGGCGCGGTCTTTTGAAGCAAAATCTTTACACCCGGTGTGATGCCCATATCAAGCAAATGTCGGTGGAGCGCGTCTTCACCTCCAACGCTTTGAACAATCCCGCTTTCACCGGGCCTTAGGTCTGCTAATGTATGTGCGGCATCTGGCGTCATTATACTATCTCCTGTTGTTCGGGCGTCGGAGCAGGCACGATATCCTCGGACAAGCCTTCGATACGGCGCCATTTTCGCAGCTCTTTTTCAATGATATTTGCAGCGATCACAGGGCCTTCTTCCATTCGAAGCCTGATGCCGAGCTCTTTGGCGGCAACGGAATAGCTCTTGGTGGTGATGAGCAATGTGAGTGCCTTTGAAAGCTTGGAAACAGTGAGCCTTTCGCGTGGTATGGGCTTTGGACCAATGCCGAGCTGATGCATCCGATTGCCCCAGAACGGCTGATCGCCGCCAAAGGGGATTACCAGCGTTGGTCTGCCCGCTAGAATGCCGGCTGCCGTTGTGCCCGCGCCTCCGTGGTGAACCACTGCGCGAACCTGCCTGAAGAGCCAGTCGTGGGGGATAAATCCTCCGATGTACAAATTTGGATGATTGGGCACATCAACTCCGCCCCAGCCAGTGGCAAGAATCGCGCGGATACCGGTCTGCTGGAGGGCTTCCAGCACAATACCAAGCGTCTCGCCCATGTCATTACCCGTCATCGAGCCAAAGCCAATATAAATGGGTCTTTCGCCCTCTTGCAGGAACTGCACAAGGGATGGATCAGGCTGAAAATCTATGGGTTTATCCTCAGACCAATAGCCTGATAGGTGTATGTTCTCGCCCCAGTCCGTTGGACGCGGCATGATCAAGGGGCTGAATGCGTAGATCACGGGGACGATATGACCGTTGATTTCGTAGTTGGGTCTGTGCTCCATCTTGCGTGGGGCCATGCCGCGTTCCTCGCGCCACTCGGAGAGATAGTACTTCTCCATCGTGCTGATTAAGGTGTAACCAAGCTGATAGGAAGTAATATTCCACGCCTTTCCTGCGTTCTGCCCGGGAGCTGATGAAATGGGGGTTGCTTTGTTATTATCCATGGGGAAGTAATGGGTTTGAATAAAGGGTACGTGATTTACTTCCGCAATAGACTGAATGATCTGCCCAAAAAAAGTGGCAATGATCGCCTCTGCATTCACGCAGGCAGCTTCAAGATCAGCCAAAAATGGTCTGATAATGGATGCGAGGGTGTCGCGAACCTGCTTTAGAAAACCCACACCGTTTACGCCCGGTTTCATGATGTTGGTCATAAATACTTTAACATCGCCTGAAATAGGGCTGAAAATCATTCCTTCAGCAGCTACCGTTGAGGCAAAATCTGAAAAGGCGCAGATGGTAATTTCATGGCCTCTTGCTTTCAGCTCGCGCCCAAGTACAATATAAGGCATAACATCACCTGTTGAGCCTATGCAAATCATGGTAATTCGCACTGGACAAACGCCTCCTTCGCAATTAAATGTCTGTGCTTGAATAGTATAACTCACCGCGCAGGGTTTTGCAATCATTGGATATAGTACGATTGACGAACGTTTGTTCTTATGATATAATATGTCAAATTAGTTCAAAATATCAGATGATTTAGAGGATGACAAAGTATGATGATGCAGATACCCAAGGAGCAGGCAAAGCGCTTTATGCTGAGCAAGCACGGGCTAATTGGCTGTCGCAGGTTTGCGGGGAAGGACGGTATCCTGGAATATGTGAAGCAAGTGGGCAGCGTGCAGTATGATCCCGTGGATGTCTGCGGGAAAAGCCATGAGCTTGCTTTTGTTGCGCGTGTTCCGAAGTTTACCCGCGCCATGCTTTTTGAGTTACTATATAAGGATCGTAAGCTGATCGATTTTTATGATAAGAACATGTGCATTACGCAGTTGGAGGATTGGCCGTGCCTGGCGTATGTCAGGCGTTATTATGGGCATCACGGCAGAAGCAAGGAAGCGATTGATGCCATCATCCCTCAGCTTTTGCAAACCATTCATGAGCGCGGGCATGCAACATCACAAGAGCTGGAGATGAAGGAGCGCGTGGACTGGTACTGGTCTGAAACCTCCCTAAGCCGCGCAGCCCTGGAAACATTGTATTATCGCGGAGATTTAGTTATTCATCATAAAAAAGGCACAATCAAGAGCTATGCGCTGACGAGTGATTGTCTGCCAAGCAGCATCACTCAAGCCAAAGAGCCCTTTGCGACTGAGCAGGAGCGATACACATGGCAGGTAGAGCGCCGCATTGGCGCGGTGGGCATGCTAGCCAATGGTGCAAGCGATGCATGGCTTGGGATAAACGGCATGAAGGCACCGGAGCGTGCAAAGGCATTTGCGGATTTGCTAGCCAACGGGCGCATTGTGCCTGTGCAAGTAGATGACTTGAAAAAGGAACTATATGTGAAGGCGGAGGATGTTGCGCTGCTTGAAGCATGCGCAAAGCCTTCTGCGAGGACACGCCGCGTTCGTCTTCTGCCGCCGCTTGACTGCATGCTCTGGGATCGAAAGTTAATCGAAGCGCTCTTTGGCTTCTCATACAAATGGGAAATCTACACCCCCGAGGTCCAGCGCAAGTATGCCAAATACGTGCTTCCCGTGCTCTATGGTGAGCGCTTTGCTGGGCGCATTGAGCTGGACAACGACCGAAAGACCAAGGTGCTGCATCTTCATCGCTTCTGGCCTGAAAAGGATTTCCGCATAACCCCTGCCTTCCAAAAGCAGTTGATGGCAGAGCTTGCGGTGCTGAAGCTTTTCCACGAAGCTTCGGAGGTGCGCGTTACGGAGGGCTGGGTGCAGGAACGCAAGTAACGGGGGGGCGTTGGGGAGAACGTTGGAAGGCAGCTTTTTTGAAAAAAGCTCCTCCCAAACCCACCCGAAAAACGGATTGTGTAGCATAGGTGACTGATACCCCCCGAGAAATGGGTTCAGGGTTATGAAATTGAGCGAAGCTCCCCTGAGCAGGGCTGTAGGGGCGGCGCCCCCTACTGAAAAACCTATTGCCGTGTAGCATAGGTGACTGATACCCCCGAGAAATGGGTTCAGGGTTATGAAATGAGCGAAGCTCCCCTACCGTACCCCCGTCTCCCCTCCGTACACAAAAGCCGCCAGTTGATGAACGGGCGGCTTTTGTTTGCTTTATGCTGCGAACTGACTTTGATAGAGTTTGGCGTAGAAGCCGTTTGCTGCTAGCAGCTCTTCATGTGTACCCTGCTCGATGACATTGCCTTGATTCATCACTAGGATGATATCGGCGTTTTGGATGGTGGACAATCGATGCGCAACGATGAAGCTTGTTCTGCCTGTCATCAGCTTTTCAAAAGCGCGCTGGATGCGCTGCTCAGTACGCGTATCGATGGAGGAGGTTGCTTCGTCAAGGATGAGCATGGGGGGGAGCGCGAGCATCACGCGAGTGATGCATAAAAGCTGCTTTTGTCCTTGACTCAGGTTGCCGCCGTCCTCTGAAATGACAGTATCATAGCCGTTTGGCAATCGCTTGATAAAGCTGTGCGCATGGGTTGCTTTGGATGCTGTGATGATTTCCTCGTCCGTGGCATCCATTCGCGCCATCTTGATATTGTCGCGTATCGTGCCGCTCCTCAGCCATGTTTCTTGCAGCACCATGCCGAAGTTTGCGCGCAAGCTGTGGCGCGTCACATCCATGATGCATTGTCCGCTCACCGTGATCTCGCCCGCGTTTACATCGTAAAAGCGCATGAGCAGGTTGATTAGCGTGGTTTTGCCGCAGCCTGTGGGGCCGACGATGGCAACGCGCTGTCCGGGCTTCACGCTGAGGTTGAAGTGCTCGATCAGCCTTTGCTCGGGGACGTAGGAGAAGCTGACATCTGTGAGGCTTGCGGAGCCATCAACATGATCGAGCGATTGCGCTGGCGATTTGTCAGGAAATTCGATGGGCTGATCAATTAGCTCAAATACGCGGTCTGCGCAGGCAAGAGCGCCTTGCAGCTCTGTGACCACGCCTGATATTTCATTGAAGGGTTTGGTGTACTGGTTAGCATAGCTGAGGATTGCAGAGAGCTGACCTATGCTGATGCCGCCTGATGTGATGGCGATAATCGCGCCCACAACGCCTACGCAAGCATAGACCAGTGCATTGATGAATCGGGTCGCAGGATTGGTGATGGACGAATAGAAAATAGCGCGAAGGCTGAAACCCTCCAAGCGCTCATTCACCTCATCAAAACGCTCTTGTACCTCGTCCTCCATAGAGAATGCTCGTACTACCTTCTGGTTTGTGATCATTTCATCGATCAGCGCAGTTTGTTCGCCGCGTGTTTTGGTTTGCAGCAGGAACATCTTGTAGGTGCTCTTGGCAATCACCGCTGACACGACGAGCGATAGGGGCGTGATGACAACAACCGCGATGGCGATGATGGCATTGACTGAAAACATGAAATACAGCGTTCCAAGGATTGTGAGGATTCCTGTGAAGAGCTGGGTGAAGCCCATGAGCAGACCATCTGCAAATTGGTCGACATCCGCAATCACGCGGCTGACCAGATCGCCTGTCGGACTTTGATCGAGATAGGAAAGCGGCAGATGCTGAATGCGGGAGAAGGCATCTGCCCTGATGTCGCGAACGGTCAGGTAGGTCATGTGGTTGTTGCAAAGCCCCATGAGCCATTGCGTAACTGCTGTGATGCCAACAAATACGGCGATTTGAAGGAGAATGGGAAGGATCAGGGAGAAGTCAACGTTGCCTGCGCCGACGATCAGATCGATGATCCTACCTGTCAAAATCGGCACATAGAGCGTAGAAGCCACGGTGATGATGCAAAGGATGAGCGATGCAATCAGATGAAAACGATAACGCCCGATGTATAGCAATATCTTGGTAAGCGTTTTTTTGCGTGCTTTATTTTTCATCAAATCGCCTCCTTTGGATACTGCGAATAGTAAATGTCTTGATAGACATCGCAGCTTTGCAGAAGCTGATCATGAGTGCCGCTCCCGACAAGCTCGCCGTCATCCAGCACCAATATGAGGTCTGCAAAGCGAATGGAGCTAGCACGCTGTGACACGATGAACACGGTCGCGGGGCTTTGCATCTCGCGCAGGGCTTTTCGAAGGGCGGCATCGGTTGCATAGTCAAGCGCGGATGCGCTGTCGTCCAATATGAGAATCGATGGTTTCTTGACCAATGCGCGTGCAATGGTCAGGCGTTGACGCTGACCGCCCGATAGGTTGCGGCCGTTTTGCTCGATGAATTCATCAAGCCCGCTGCTTTTGCCTTTGACAACATCAGCGGCCTGCGCTGTTTCCAGTGCTTCCCAAAGCTCGGCATCCGCAGCGCCTTGTTTACCCCACTGAAGGTTCTCGCGGATGGTGCCTTTAAAGAGGACTGCCTTTTGAGGGACGATGGCGATTTGCTCTCTGAGCGCTTCGGTGGATTGCTCTTTCACATCCACGCCGCCAACTGCCACTGTGCCGAAACTGGCATCATAAAAGCGCGGAATCAGATTGACCAGCGTGCTTTTGCCTGAACCTGTTCCGCCGATGACACCGATCGTCTGCCCGCGAAGTGCGCGGAAGCTGACATCGGTGAGCGAATCATCGGAAGCATTTTGGTAGCGCGTGGAGACATGATCAAAGCATACGCTTTCGCTTGCATTCACAGGAACAGCGCGCGCGGAGGGCGTTTCCGCCATGGAGGGTTCTTGCAAAAGTACGGTTTCGATGCGGTTTGCGCAGGCAATCGCTTTGGTGATGGTGACGATCAGGTTGGCAAGCTTAATGAGCTCAACCAGAATCTGCGATAGATAATTCACCAACGCAACCACCGCGCCCTGCGATAAAATGCCAAGCTCCACCTGCCATGCGCCGTTCCAAAGCAGCACCACCAGAGCACCGTTGACCAGCACAAATGTGAGGGGGTTCATGAGGGCGGAAAGACGACCGACGCGCTGCTGCATATCAGCAAGGCGGGTGTTATCCTCGCTGAATTGCTTGATTTCATCCTCTTCTTTGTTAAACGCACGAAGCACGCGAACGCCTGTGAGGGTTTCGCGTGTCCCAAGCAGCACGCGGTCAAGCTGTCCCTGCACCTCTTTGTGACGAGGGAGTGTGAGCCGCATGATCCCAATCACGACAGCAGCAAGCAGCGGAATCAATCCAACGAATATCAATGCGATTTTGCTATCGACGGTAAATGCCATAATCATGGCGCCAAAGACGATGAAGGGCGAACGAAGCAGCAGCCGAAGCGTCATGTTAACGCCTGTCTGTACTTGGTTGAGGTCGGATGTCAATCGGTTGATGAGGGTGGAGGAGCCGATTCGGTCAAGCTCTGTATAGGAAAAACGCTGGATATGTGCAAAAAGAGCCGACTTTAGATGGGCGCCAAAGCCAACAGCAGCCTTGGCTGCGAAATACTGAGCCGTGATAGAAGCACCAAAGCCAAGCAGTCCCAGCCCAAGCAGTGCAAAACCAAGGCGAATGACGTAGCCCTTATCGCTTGCTGCAATCCCATGATCAATAATCGCAGCCATGATCAGCGGGACAAAAAGCTCAAGCAATGCTTCCAGCAGCTTAAATAATGGGCTGATGATGCATTCCTTGCGATAGGGTTTTAAAAAGGGAAAGAGAGTCTTCATGATCGGGTATGCTCCTTCTAAATGAAAGTGGATAGCTTCAGCCTAATCAAACAATGACGACGCTTTGAGTGAATATCAGCCCAGCGGGGAGACTTGCGCCAAGCGCCCATAAGTCATATGCGTGGGTGTCCAGCACAAAGAGGCTGCTGGTAGTATCTGCATTGGCTGCTTTGGATATGACAGGAATGCTGCTTTCGTTGAATAATGAAAGCAGGTCTGCGCTCTCTTTTTTGAATCCGAGCAATCTGACATATTCAGGCAAAGGGTGGTCTGCTAAAAAATCGGATGTAATACTCAGCATGGCATGGCAGCATAAGCGGCTTAGGCGAGCATGCGTATATCGCTTCGTTTTGATGGCTGCAATGAGCCCTTCCCGCGTGGCGGCATCTCTTGCGCAGGAAAACAGCCTGTTTTCAAGCCCTTCGGTGCATAGGGGAAGCTTTGAAAGTTCCTCTGGCGTCATGCTGCGCAAGCGGTATAGCAGCACGGGGTCCAATGCATCTGGTTTGCAAATAGGGGAGGCAGGGAGCTTGTACCCACAAGCACTGCTGACAGATGCCGTATCCCCATCTAAAAATGCGTGGCGCACTGCTGTTGCAGAGGGAAATGTATCAAGCATCAGCGATGGGTCATGGTATCCGCCAACGCGTTTCACAGGGAACGGCACAATAGTGCTTTTTAAGCGAATCAGTGCGCGCAGATAGCAGAGCGCAAGCGTGTTGTTGGGTCTGTTTAGAAGCGAGGCGCACTGGGGTAGGCAGGCTGCAAGAGCATTGCCCTGCGCTGCGGCAAATGAAATACCCGTCGCAAGCTCTGACTTCAAAAGGGAGGCGAACTCGCTAGTCGGTTCTTCCAGCAACCTAGCAGCAGGGAGTAGCTGATCAGTGTCATCCTCCGCGCCAAAGCAAAGATGGGTGATAAAGCCCAATTGACTGAGGATATGAACGCCGCCAAGCGCAAAGTTCTCCGCATCGCGAAGGGCGAAGGCGGCAGGAAGCTCCAGCACTAAATCCGCACCGCCATGCAGCGCAGCATGGGCTCTTGCGGCAGGGGTGTGCAGGGACAGCATACCCCGCTGGGTAAAGCAACCGCTCATGAGGCATACGATTTTTGCGTTGGGGAATCTCGCTCGAATTAGCTTAAATTGATGCTTGTGTCCAAGGTGAAACGGATCGTATTCACAAATAATCCCGACAACGGTATTCATCGCTTAGCCAAAATGATCGTGATAGCTCTTACATCATTATGTTGTATGCGCTTTTTTCGATTGACCATTTTGGGTTCACCCCTTCCATTTAAGGTAAAAAGAGTGTATACTATTAAGGTTGAAAGCAGATATACACGTTGTATATTGTAGCACATGAGGGAGGAAATGACTATGTCAGCAATTGAAAAAATCAAAGCCAAGGCTAAACTAAACATCAAGCATATCGTCTTACCCGAGGGATCAGAACCCCGTACGGTGCAGGCAGCAGCGCAGATCGTGGCGCAAGGCATTGCAAACGTTACACTTCTGGGTAATTCCGAGGAGATCGCAAAGGTAGCAGCCGAGACTTCTACCGATCTAAAAGGCGTTTTAATAGTAGACCCTGCTCATTCTGACAAGAGTGCAGATTATGCTGCATTGCTGTTTGAACTGCGCAAGGCAAAGGGCATGACAACCGAGCAGGCAACTGAGCTTGCAACTAAGAACACACTTTATTATGGTGCTCTTATGCTCAAAAACGGCGATGCAGATGGTATGGTTGCTGGCGCGATCAACTCCACCGGCGATGTACTTCGCCCCGCTTTGCAGATTATCAAAACCGCACCTGGCATCAAAGTGGTCAGCAGCTGCTTCATCATGGAGCTTGAGGACAAGCAATGGGGCGATGACGGCGTGATGATCTTTGGCGACTGCGCTGTTATTCCTAACCCAAGTGCAGAAGAGCTTGCAGCCATTGCTATCGCGAGCGCAGCAACAGGCAAGCAGCTTGTGGACATGGACCCCCGCGTTGCCATGCTGTCCTTCTCCACCAAGGGAAGCGCAAAACATGACTTTGTCACCAAGGTACAGGAAGCCACCAAGATCGCGCACGAGTCCGCTCCTGATCTCAAGCTGGACGGAGAACTTCAGGCAGATGCAGCGCTTGTAGCAAGCGTTGGTCAGCTTAAGAGCCCTGGCAGCACCGTTGCTGGTCAGGCAAACGTATTGGTCTTCCCCGATCTCCAGTCCGGCAACATCGGCTATAAGCTGGTGCAGCGTTTGGCTGGTGCAGAGGCGGTTGGTCCGATCATTCAGGGACTTGCAAAGCCCGTCAGCGATTTGAGCCGCGGCTGCTCTGTTGACGATGTTGTAAGTGTTGTAGCAATTACTGCCGTAAAGGCACAGTGATCATTAACAAGGAATAATAAGGAGAGCGACGAATGAATATTCTGATTCTAAACGCAGGGTCATCCTCACTCAAGTACCAGTTGATCAACATGGACGGAGAACAATTGCTTGCAAAAGGCTTGTGCGAGCGCATCGGCATTGAGGGTGGCAAGATCACCCAGCGCGTAGGCGACAAGACCTATGTGAAAGAGCAGTTCATGAAGTCCCACACAGAGGGCATTGAGCTGATGCTCGAAGCATTGCTGGACGGCGACAAGGGCGCACTGAAGAACATGGACGATATCAACGCTGTTGGTCACCGTGTACTCCATGGCGGCGAGGCTTTTACCGCCAGCGTTCTCATCAACGAAGAAGTAAAGGATGCCATTCGCGCGAACATTCCGCTTGGCCCCCTTCATAATCCCGCTAACCTGATGGGCATTGAAGCCTGCGAAAAAGTCATGCCAAGTACTCCCAACGTTGCAGTGTTTGACACCGCTTTCCACCAGACCATGCCTCCAAAGGCGTATCTATACGGCGTTCCCATGGAATACTATGATCGCCTCAAGCTTCGCCGCTATGGCTTCCACGGCACCAGCCATCGCTATGTCAGCAAGCGCGCTTGTGAATTCCTTGGACTTGACCGTTCAAAGACTAAAGTGATCACCTGCCACCTTGGCAATGGTTCCAGCATGGCAGCTGTTGATGGCGGCAAATGCGTTGATACCAGCATGGGTCTAACGCCTCTGGAAGGCGTTATCATGGGCACACGCTCCGGTAACCTTGACCCCGCTGTTGTGCAGTTCATTGCAAACAATGACAACATGACCGTGGATCAGGTTCTTGACATGCTCAACAAAAAGAGCGGTCTGATGGGTCTGAGCGGCATCAGCAGCGACATGCGCGATATCGACGAAGCAGCAGATAGCGGCAACGAGCGCGCGATTGTTACCCGCGACATCCTTGTAGCTGGTATCCGCAAGTATATCGGTTCTTATGCAGCTGTCATGGGCGGCGTGGACGTAATCGTCTTTACCGCAGGCATTGGCGAGAACAACGAGACCCTTCGCCCCCGCATCATGGAAGGCTTCGAGTATCTTGGCGCAAAGCTTGACCAAGAGAAGAACCTAAAGTTCAACCGCAAAGAAGCCATCATCTCCACCGATGATAGCAAGGTGAAGGTTGTCATTATTCCCACAGACGAGGAAATCGTTATTGCTCGCGACACCTTGGCAATCATTACTGGCAAGGAATGCGAATAAAATCACAAGGAAAAATTCCTTGACAAATCACCGACGTGATCGTATAATACAAATTGGTCACGCAACAAGGAGGAAACCATGAAGCTTGATGTTTCGAAAGGATTTCTAACGCCTGCGACGCAGTTTCCCTTTGAGGCCGATGTAACCCTTGAGCCACAAGACGTCAACGGCGAAATGGTATCATTTGATACGGTTTCGATCAGCGGTACGTTTTTGGTGTTGGATGATGAAATTCATCTAAAAGGGATTCTTCGAACTGTAGCACATGGCGCATGCGCGGTGTGTCTTGAACAGGCAGATGCAACTGTTGAAGTGAACTTCGCTGAGAACTTCGAGCAGAATGTCGATGAAACAGAAGCGGAAATCTTCTGCTACACAGGCAAATCTGTGCCTCTTGACCATATGGCATTGACACTTGTCATGCTAAATCTCCCTATGCGCTTTGAGTGCGAAGGGGAATGCAAAAGCATTACAAAGTATCATTTGCAAATGAACGAAGATACTATGAGCTCGTGCGTAGATGGATCGCCGACACAGCGTCCTTTTGAAGCATTGCAGAGCTTGCTTAAGAAGGATGAGGAGGTGTAACCATGGCTTTACCAAAGGGAAAAATATCCAAGGCTCGCGGCCGTAGCCGTCGTGCTCATTGGAAGCTCAGCCTGCCAGGCATCGTAGAGTGCCCACAGTGCCACGAAAAGAAGCTATCCCACCGTGTGTGCAAACATTGCGGTTATTACAATGGTGTACAGGTCATCGATATGACTGAAAAGAAGGAGAACGCCTAAGTTCTCCTCTCATTCGTGTGGCTGCTTGTGATGCAAGCAGCCTTACGTTATTTGCCCGGAGAATCGGAGGAGTACGCATTTTTGCCGCCCAAGAGAGAACGACTCATTGGCTGAGAGGTCGTTTGGATGGATAAGTTGCGGAAGGTCGCCGAGGAGGGCGCGGGGTGAATGGCAGGGCCATAGCTTCGCCGCATAGCGAGCGTTAAAGCGTTTTGAGGTAGTGCAATTGCACTATGAATAAAGGTGGTACCACGGAGCTGCTCCGTCCTTTTTGGACGTGAGCGGCTTTTTATTTACCCTTAGGAGCTTTGGGCTTCCGATACGAAAGGCAGGTGCTAATATGAACTGGGAATTGATTTGGTCTCGGCTCAGTGTCCCCGGGATTACATTGCTGGTGCTGGGCGGAATGATGTGCGTTCAGGCAGTCAAGCTCTGCCGTTTGGTTTTTAAGGAAAAGGGAGAGCGGGCAATCATGCCGATGCGAGTGATTGGACTGATCATCGCGCTGGTTGGTACAGCGATATTGCTCGACTTTATTCCGGGCTTATAATGGCGTATAGATGATAATAATCAAATGATTGAAATAACGGAGGAAAGCAACATGTCCACTGAATTTGAAATGGATAAGGTATATAGCCCGCAGGACATAGAGGGCAAACTCTATCAGATGTGGGAGGATAACGATGCATTCAAGGCACATCGGGTTGAGGGCAAGAAGCCCTTTACGATCGTGATGCCGCCTCCCAATATCACAGGTCAGCTGCATATGGGGCATGCGATGGACTGTCTGCTTCAAGACGCGCCTACTCGTTATCACCGCATGAAGGGTGATCCCACGCTGTGGCTTCCAGGCACTGACCACGCATCCATCGCAACGGAAGTGAAAATCGTTGAGCAGATGCATAAGGAAGGGATCACAAAGGAAGATATCGGGCGTGAAGGCTTCCTCAAGCGTGCTTGGGAGTGGAAAGCGGAATACGGCGGACGGATCAATCGCCAACAAAGACGCCTTGGCGCAAGCTGCGACTGGAGCCGCGAGCGCTTCACAATGGACGAAGGCTGTAACGCCGCTGTGCGTGAGGTATTTGTCAACCTGTATAACAAGGGGCTGATCTACCGCGGCGACCGCATCATCAACTGGTGCCCCGTGTGCAAGACTGCGCTGTCTGACGCAGAGGTAGAGTACGAAGAGCAAGCGAGCCATCTTTGGCATATCCGCTACCCCGCAGCTGATGGCAGCGAGGGCGTAGTGGTTGCAACCACACGTCCTGAAACCATGCTTGGCGATACAGGCGTTGCGGTAAACCCAGAGGATGCACGATATACCGCCCTTGTTGGCAAGAATGTAATTTTGCCCATCCTGAACAAGGAAATTCCTGTGGTTGCCGATGATTATGTAGACATGAAATTCGGTACGGGCGCTGTAAAGATGACCCCTGCACATGACCCCAACGACTTTGAAGTGGGTAAGCGCCACAACCTTGACAGCATCCGTGTCACAAACGATGATGGCACGATGAATGCAAATGCAGGACGCTTTGAGGGCATGACAACACTGGAATGCCGCAAGGCAGTGGTCGAGCAGCTCCAAGCGGAAGGCTACTTGGTCAAAATCGAGGACTACACCCACAACGTTGGCACATGCTATCGCTGTCACCAGACGGTTGATCCTGTGACAAGCACACAGTGGTTTGTGCATATGGAGCCTTTGGCAAAGCCCGCAATTGAGGCGGTTCGCTCTGGCAAAACGAAGTTCGTTCCCGAGCGTTTCTCAAAGACCTATTACAACTGGATGGAAAATATCCGTGACTGGTGTATCAGCCGTCAGCTCTGGTGGGGACACCGCATCCCCGCGTGGTATTGCGACGATTGCAACGAAATCATCGTGCAAAAAGAAGCGCCTACCACTTGCCCCAAATGCGGCAAGGATCATTTACATCAAGACGAGGATGTGCTGGACACATGGTTCTCGTCAGGTCTATGGCCCTTTAGCACACTAGGCTGGCCTGAGCAGACAGAGGATGTGAAGTACTTTTATCCTACAAGCATGCTTGTAACCGGCTATGATATCATCTTTTTCTGGGTTGCACGTATGATTTTCAGCGGTATTGAGCAGATGGGCGAAACACCCTTTGATACCGTGCTCATTCACGGCCTTGTGCGCGATGACAAAGGACGCAAGATGTCAAAGAGCCTTGGCAACGGCGTTGATCCCCTTGAAGTGATTGATCAATACGGCGCAGATGCCCTTCGCTTCTCACTGGCAATGGGCGTGAGCCCAGGCAATGACACCCGCTTCTCCATTGAAAAGGTGGAAAGCGCACGCAACTTTGCCAACAAGGTGTGGAATGCATCCCGCTTTGTGCTCATGAATACCCAGACCCGTGAAACCATTGATCCTGCAAAGCTTCTTTTGCCCGACCAGTGGATTCTGAGCCGCCTCAACAAGGCGATCACAGAAGTCGATACTCATATGGACAGCGGCGACTTCGGCATGGCTGCCCAGAAAATCTATGATTTTGCATGGAATGAATTCTGCGACTGGTACATCGAGCTCGCTAAGGGTCGCCTGATGGGCGAGGACGAAGAGCAGAAGCAGAATGTACGGGGCGTGCTCTACTTTGTGCTTGAAGACTTGCTTAAGCTTCTCCATCCCTTCATGCCCTTCCTCACGGAAGAGGTATTTGGCTACTTGCCCGAGCATGAAGGCATGCTAATTTTAGCTGCATGGCCTGAAGTGAAGGCAGAGTACGACTTTGCCAAGGAAGAGAGCCAGATGGAAGGCCTCATGGAAGTGATCCGTACCATCCGAAATCTTCGTGCGGAAATGAACGTGCAAGCCAACAAGCGCACCCATATCACATTGATTCCGGAAGCTGGCTGGGAGGAAACCTTTGCGCTTGCAGAGCCGTACCTCCAGCGCCTTGCAGGCGCAAGTGATGCTGCTGTTGGCGGCAAGGATGCGCTTGCTGGCGAGAAGGTCGTGAGCGCTGTTTGCGCGGCTGGCGAAATCCGCATTCCGCTTGGTGATCTGGTCGATTTTGCCAAGGAAGTGGCTCGTCTGGAAAAAGAGGATAAGAACCTCCAAAACGAAATCGCAAGAGCCAATGGCAAGCTAAGCAACCAAGGTTTTATCGGCAAAGCACCCGCTGCACTCATCGAGCAGGAGCGCGAGAAGCTCAAGACCAATGAAACCATGCTCACGTCCCTTCAAGCGAGAATCGCTGAGCTGAAGGAGAATCTGTAATTTTTGGTGGTCGGCAAGGGCTTTCAGCCCCTGCACCCCGATCAGGGGAGTTCGCTCATTCCATAGCCCTGAACCCATTATTTGGTTGGGTTTTAGGGCGTTAACTCGCACTAAGTACTCATTGGGAACAAAATCAACGAGAGCTTTTTAACGTACAAGTATTGGAGAAATAAATGACAACAACAACGTTTCACCATCTCCCTGTTCTTTTTGACGAGGTGATGGAATGGATGCAAATCAAAGAGAATGGCATTTATGCGGATGGCACGCTTGGCGGCGGCGGGCATAGTGAGGGGATTTTGCGCCTGTCTGGCGGCAACGCTGCCCTCTATGGGATCGACCGAGACCTAGAAGCCATCGCTGCCGCATCCGCAAGGCTTGCGCAATACCCGAACTTTCACGCCATTCATGGGAATTTCCATGATGCAAAGAAGTTGCTTGAGGAGGCTGGCGTGCCGCTGCTAAGCGGTGCATTGCTTGACCTTGGGGTGAGCAGCCATCAGCTAGATACGGGCGAGCGCGGCTTTAGCTACCATGAGGATGCACCGCTTGATATGCGCATGGATAAATCCCAAGGCGAGACGGCAGCGGAGTACATCGCGAATGTATCCGTGCAGGAGTTCAGACGTATTCTAACTGACTTTGGCGAGGAAAAATGGGCGGCCAGAATTGCGCAGATCATGGACGAGCACAGGCGCCAAAAGCCCATCTTAACGACAGCTGATTTGGTGGCGGTTGTGGATGCAGCGATTCCAAAAGCGGTTCGCCGCAAGGATGAAGGGCATCCTGCAAGGCGTACGTTCCAAGCGGTTCGCATCGCGATCAATGACGAGCTCGCACCCCTTGAAAAGGCTCTTTGCGACTTTGTTGACCTGCTTGCACCGGATGGACGGCTGCTTGTGATCACATTTCATTCGCTTGAGGATCGAATTGTAAAAAAGACATTCCAGCGCCTGCAAACCCCCTGTATTTGCCCGCCTAAAGCGCCGATCTGTACCTGCGGTAAAGTGACGCAAGGCAAGGCACTGGCGCGCGGCGCGGTGAAGCCATCCAGCGATGAAACCACCAGCAATGTACGCGCACGCAGCGCTAAGCTTCGCGTATTCCAAAAAGCATAAGCGCAAGGAGGAAAACAATGCCCACTTTATACGTTGTAGCAACGCCCATTGGCAACCTTGGCGATATGACTCCTCGCGCGATTGATACGCTGAGAAACGTGGCGCTGATTGCTGCGGAGGACACGCGCGTAACCATTAAGCTGCTCAATGCGTTTGATATTCAGACACCGCTCACGAGCTGCCATGAGCATAACGAGCGCAGCAAAGGCGCGCAAATCGTGGAGCGCATGCTGGCGGAGGATATCGATGTTGCGGTGACTACCGATGCAGGCACGCCATGCATCAGCGATCCTGGCAGCCTGCTTGTTGCGCATGCAGTTAGCGCAGGGATTGAAGTAATCGCTATCCCCGGACCAACCGCAATGGCATCCGCGCTATCTGTTAGTGGCATGGAAATTAGCGAATTCACATTCTATGGCTTCCTGCCTCGCCAAAAAAGCGAACTCAAAGAGAAGCTTTTGGACATGGCGCAGCATTCCAAAATCGCCGTCGTGCATGAGTCCCCCCATAGAATCATTACGCTGCTCACGGTGCTTAAAGATGTACTGCCAAATACGCTTGTGAGCGCCAGCTGCGACCTGACAAAGAAGTACGAATATACGGTTCGCGGGACGGTGACTGAGGTCTTATCGAACCTTGAGAACAATCCAAAGGCCAACAAAGGCGAATACTGTGTGGTGTTCCAATGGGATGCGGAGGATATTCCCGCGCCTAAAGAGCAGAAAGCTGACTTTTCGCTGGAAGCACAGCTCTTTGACGGCTTAATCAGGGGCTATAGCCTGCGCGAAAGTATGGAGACACTGATCCAAAGCGGCGAGCGCAAAAACGCAGTGTACCAAGCAAAGCTCAAGGTGCAAGACATGCTGGACGACTGGGAAGTGTAAATTGAAATCAGCAGAGATAAGGACGCTTGATCCAATTAATTGCGCTTTATATAGTGAATAGGCTTACATAAAGATAACGGGTTCAGGGCTTTGCACTGAGCGAAGCTCTCCTGAGCAGGGTTCAAGGGGCGGCAGCCGCTTGCGTTCCCAACGCCCCCTCCCGTTCTCCCCGTCCCCCCTCCAATTGTCCTTTCACTGTACTTTGCCAGAAATTTAACATATTCGGTTGACAAACCCCATTGATGGTGCTATCATCGCAAACAAGCATAACGAAAGGGAGGGCGGGCCTGTGAATAATTTACATCAATGCAATGGCTCTTCCTATTATTTTTACTTTAGCTTTACGTTTACACGTAGGGCTGTTTTGCGTTGTGCTTGTGAATAGGCTGTTTGTAGTAACACAAACCCTCACGGCTCAAGGCCGTGAGGGTTTTTTCTTGAAATTGAAGGAGGAAATCACATGATCGTTGTACTGAAAAAGAACCCGGACGAGAAGCAACTCAATAATCTTATGGCGTGGCTCAAGAGCTTAAATATCTCCATTCATGAATCGGCGGGTGACATTCACACAATCCTTGGTTTGGTGGGCGACACAACCATGGTGGATATCGATCTGTTACGCGCACTTGACATCGTTGTGGATGTAAAGCGCGTTCAGGAACCCTATAAGAATGCAAACCGTAAATTCCACGAAGAAGATACGGTGGTTCCCGTTGGAAATACGCAGATTGGCGGCGGCGTGTTCAGCGTAATCGCAGGCCCATGCAGCATTGAAAGCGAAGAACAGATTTCGCTTGTGGCTACGGCGGTGAAGGCTGCGGGCGCAACGATGCTGCGCGGCGGTGCGTTCAAACCGCGCACTTCCCCTTATGCATTCCAAGGACTTCGCGGACACGGACTGGAGCTGTTGCTGATTGCAAAGAAGCTGACAGGGCTGCCCGTTGTGACTGAGATCATGGATCTCTCGCAGCTTCATCTCTTTGATGATGTGGATGTGATCCAAGTGGGCGCGCGCAACATGCAAAACTTTGAACTGCTCAAGGAGCTTGGACATACCAATAAGCCCATTCTCCTCAAGCGCGGACTGGCGAACACATTGCAGGAGCTGCTGATGAGCGCTGAGTATATCATGGCAGGCGGTAACAATCAGGTGATCCTCTGTGAGCGCGGCATTCGTACGTTTGAAACCGCTGCGAGAAATACGCTGGATCTAGCGGCGATTCCGCTGCTCAAGCGTATGACGCATCTTCCGATCATTGTTGATCCGAGTCATGCGACAGGCATTTCTGCACTTGTCAAGCCCATGTCGCTTGCGGCAACAGCTGCTGGCGCGGATGGACTGATGATCGAAGTGCATAACGATCCCAAGCGTGCATTGTGCGATGGTGCACAGTCGCTTACGCCCACTGCATTCCAAGACGTGATGAATGGCGTTCGTGCGATTCTTCCCTACGCATATCAGATGTCCAAGGAGGAAAAACAATGAATATCGCAGTTGTCGGGCTGGGGCTGATTGGCGGTTCAATTGCAAAATGCATCAAAAAGCTCACGCCCCATACTGTGCTAGGCATGGATGTTAGTGAACAGGTGATGTATAAGGCAAGGCTGCTGGACGCGATTGATTTGGAGCTGACGGCTGAGCGCTTGGCGATTTGCGATATGGTGATTGTGGCGACATGGCCAAAGACGGCGGTCAGCTATGTTGAGCAAAACGCAGCACTGATCAAAAAAGGCGCGATTGTAATTGATGTTTGCGGCGTGAAGACAGCGATTTGCGAACCGCTGTGGAAGATTGCGGATGAGAATGGCTTTCTCTTTGTGGGCGGTCATCCTATGGCAGGTATTGAATATTCGGGCTTTGATCACGCGCTCGCAACGCTGTTTCAAAATGCTTCCATGATCCTTACGCCGCCCAAGGGTACGGATATCCAAACATTGGATTTCCTCAAGCATTTCTGGCGTGAACTGGGCTTTGGCAGGGTTGTGATCACGACCCCCGAGAATCATGATCAGGTGATCGCATATACGTCCCAGCTTGCACATGTGGTGTCAAGCGCATATGTGCTCAGCCCTTCGGCAATGGAGCATCATGGCTTTTCAGCCGGTAGCTTCAAGGACATGACGCGAGTGGCTAAGCTCAATGAGGATATGTGGACGGAGCTGTTCTTTTGCAACCGTGAGCCGCTGCTGAGCGAGCTGGACATATTCATGGAAAATCTGCAAAAGTACCGCGATGCACTCGCGGCAAGCGACGAAGAGGCGATGCGTGTGCTGCTTCGCACGGGCCGGGAGCATAAGGAAGAAGCAAACCGAAAGGACGATGAGCCGTGAGAAAAGTACATGTGAATGTGGGCAAAAGCTACGATGTGCTCATTGAGCGCGGGCTGATGGCGCAGTGCGGAGCGTATATCAAAGATGTGCTCGGCAAGACTTGCACGGCTGTGATCCTAACGGATGATAACGTGGATGCGCTCTATGGCGATACCGTGCAGCAGTCGCTTGAAAATGCGGGCTTTGGCACTTGCCGCTTTGCGATCCCTCATGGCGAGGAGAACAAGAACCTTCAAATATGGCAGACCATGCTTGACTACATGGCGGAGCAGCGCGTGACCAGAACTGATTTGATCGTTGCGCTTGGCGGCGGCGTGGTGGGAGACATGGCAGGGTTTGCAGCAGCGAGCTATCTGCGCGGCATTTCCTTTGTGCAGATGCCAACCACACTTCTCGCGATGGTGGATAGCAGCGTTGGCGGCAAGACAGGCGTGAACCTGCCGGCAGGAAAGAATCTTGTGGGTGCATTCTGCCAGCCAAAGCTCGTCCTTTGCGATCCTGATGCATTGAGGTCGCTTGATGCGGATGTTTTGGCGGATGGCGTAGGAGAGAGCATTAAGTACGGCGTGCTTGGCAACAAACCGCTGTTTGACCTGCTTGCGACGGCGGATTGGATGGACCAGACGGAGCATGTGATTGAGAGCTGCGTAAGCGCTAAGGCAAGGCTGGTGGAGGAGGATGAACTGGATACGGGCAGCCGCCAGTACCTAAACCTTGGACATACGCTGGGTCATGCGGTTGAGCGATGCAGCAATTATCAGATTTCTCATGGACATGCGGTCGCTATTGGGATGGTCTATGCAACAAGGCTTGCGGTCAGTATGGGCATTTGCCCGCCGCATGTGCTGGATGAGATCATCGATATGACCAAGCGCAATCACTTACCCACATCAGCACCGTTCACTCCAGACATGCTGTGCACAGTTGCTCAGTCTGATAAGAAACGCGCAGGGGATCAATTGACCTTTGTGCTGCCGCATCGAATTGGCGAATGCGAACTGCATCGTGTGGACATTGCTGATTTACCCGAACTGGTACAAATCGCTGTTGGCGCGTAGTGAAATGGCGCGGTAACATACAACTGAAAGAAGGTTAAGTCCATGGATATTCAGGATTTAAGAGAACAGATCAACCAGATTGATGAGCAGCTCGTAGGCGCATTTGATGCGCGCATGCGCGTGGCGCTTGAGATTGCTAAGTATAAGAAGGAAAATGATCTGCCCGTTGTGGACCCTGCTCGTGAGCGTGAGGTGCTAAACCGCTTGTCGGCAATGGTTCCAGAGGATATGACGATGTATGCGAAGCTGCTTTATAACACGGTGTTTGATATCAGCCGCAGCTATCAGCAGCACTATATGACGCAAAAGACCGAGCTGAGCAATCATATTGCGCGCGCAACTGAAAACACGCCCAAGGTATTCCCCAAGCAGGCCATTGTTGCTTGTCAGGGCGTGGAGGGTGCATATAGCCAACAGGCTTGTGATAAGATGTTTGCATTGCCGAGCATTATGTATTTCAAGCGTTTTGAGGGCGTTTTTCAGGCGATTGAAAGCGGCTTTTGCCGCTACGGCATATTGCCCATTGAAAACAGCTCCTATGGTTCTGTGACGGAGGTCTATGACCTGATGCGCAAGTATCGCTTCTCGATTGTTCGCAGCCTAAGGCTCAAGATCAATCATCGCCTGCTGGCAAAGCCGGGCACGAAGCTGGAGGACATTAAGGAGATCGTCAGCCATGAGCAAGGTCTGGGGCAGTGCAGCGAATTCCTCAAGCAACTCAAGGATGTTAAGGTCACGGTTTGCGAAAATACCGCTGCCGCGGCTAAGATGGTCGGCGATAGCCCACGCACGGATTTGGCTGCGATTTCATCGCCCGCCTGTGCAGAGCTCTATGGGCTTACAGTGCTTAAAGCCTCCGTTTCCAACAGCGATAGCAATTTCACGCGCTTCATCCTCATCGCAAAAGAACTCGAGATTTACCCTGGTGCAAACAAAATGAGCCTCATGCTCAACGTGCAGCATAAGCCTGGTGCGCTCTATAGCATGATCGCGAAGTTCTCCGCCCTTGGTCTCAACCTCACAAAGCTTGAAAGCCGCCCGATTGCGGGAACGGATTTTGAATTCATGTTCTACTTTGATCTGGATGCGTCTGTATATGATGATGCAGCGTTGCAGCTGCTCAGCGAGCTGGATGCAGGTCCTGAGGTATTTACCTATCTTGGCAGCTATTCTGAGATTTGAGGGAAAACATGAAGCAATATGGATTGATAGGCGAAAAACTGGGGCATAGCTATTCAAAGGTGCTCCATTCTTTCCTGGCGGATTACTCCTATGACCTTTGGCCTATGCCAAAGTCCTCGCTCGCGCAGTTCATGCAGGCAAAGGAGTTTGCGGGGATCAATGTCACCATTCCATATAAGCGTGATGTCATCCCGTTTCTGGATGAAATGGGAGAAACGGCAAAGCGGATTGGATGCGTGAACACGGTTGTCGGGCGCGAAGACGGAACGCTTTATGGCGATAACACCGATGCCTATGGATTCATGGAGATGGCAAGGCGTGCTGGAATCGATTTCTCGCTGGGGAAAACATTGGTTCTTGGGAGCGGCGGGACGAGCCTGACGGCTTGCGCTGTGATCAGGGAAGCGGGCGGGGAAGCGATTGTGGTGTCTCGCAGCGGGGAAACCAGATACGAAGACCTTGGCAAGCACACAGACGCGCTTTTTCTCGTCAATACCCCACCTGTGGGCATGTACCCTCATACTGATGCGGCGGCGGTTGACCTGCGCGAATTGCCCCGATTGCAGGGCGTTTTGGATGTGATCTACAATCCGCTTAAAACGCGCCTACTTCAGCAGGCGGAGGAACTTGGGATTGCATATGCTGGCGGGCTTTGCATGCTGGTGTATCAGGCGGTGCGTGCGTGCGAGCTGTTCACAGGCGAAGCGGTTGACCCTGCGCGGATTCGCAGGGCAGAGCGGGAACTGATGAAAAGCGCAATGAACCTTGTGATTGTCGGCATGCCGGGCTGCGGCAAAACCACGATGGGCGATATACTGGCTCGGCTGCTGGAATTGGAGTTGATCGATATCGATCAAGAAATTGCGCACGATGCTGGCATATCCATCCCTGAGATATTCCAAAAAGAAGGCGAAGCAGGCTTCAGGGCAAGAGAGGCGGCGCAGATTGAGCGCTATGGACGTGAAGGCGGACGCATTCTTGTGACAGGCGGCGGCGCAGTGAAGAGCCCGCAAAACCGCGAGAATTTGTCGCTCAACGGCTTTGTGGTGCATATCACGCGGGAATTGGATTTGCTGCCAATGGACGGAAGACCGCTGTCAACAAGTGCGGATGCACTAAGGATCATGTGGGTGGAGCGTGCACCGATGTATCATGCATGCGCCGACGCGGTAATCTCAAACAACGGGCGTCCCGACCACTGCGCACAAGCGATTAAGGAGGCTTATCATGAAGCTCTTTGTCATCAACGGACCTAATCTGAATATGCTGGGCATTCGTGAACCGGGGATTTATGGCGCACAGAACTATGAAAGCCTAATGCAGCTGATTGGCGATGTGTGCACGCGGGAAGGCATTGAAGTGCAATGCTTTCAAAGCAATCATGAGGGCGAGATTGTGGATATCATTCAAAGTGCATATGGCAAGGCGGACGGCATTGTCATCAACCCTGCTGCCTACACGCATACGAGCGTTGCAATTCTGGACGCACTCAAGGCGGTTGCTCTCCCTGCGGTTGAAGTTCATCTGAGCGATATTTCGGTTAGAGAGAGCTTCAGGCAGTTTAGCTATCCTGCGCTGGCATGTGTGAAGCAGATCGCTGGCCTTGGGTTTGAAGGCTATGAAAAAGCCGTTTTGTTTTTAAAAGAATATATTCCTTCGCTCGTGAAGTGAATCAAAAGAAGAAGCTGGGATGATCAATCCCTCGCTTCTTTTTTTAATGAACAAGCGATGAACTCTTTGTGAATAAACACTTTTGGAGCAGGTGGCGGGGGAGCAGAGGCAGAATGTGTAGTATTGTCAGACGAGTCAATACGCTCTGTTTTACCAAAGTAAGGAGAATATATAAATGAAGGTAGAAAAAAAATCCCCTAAAAAACCGTTGGTGTTTTATTATTTGATAGCGATGGCAGTGCTTATGCTGCTCAATGCACTGGTGTTTCCAGCGTTGCTATCCACGCCGATAACCGATGTGAGTTACGATGAATTTTTGACAATGGTTGGCAATCAGCAGATCAATGAAGTCGCAATTGAAACCGACCAAATCGCGTTTACCACCATTGATTTGGAAGGCAATACGCAGGTATATCGAACCGGCAAGATGGACGATGATGGGCTGGTGGATCGGCTCTATGCATCGGGCGTAAAGTTTGCATCAGCTATTCCTACGCAGGAATCCCCGATTATTACCTTCCTCATGTCTTGGGTATTCCCGATTCTATTCTTTGTAGTGATCGGTCAGTTGATGGGCAAGATGATGAGCAAGCGCATGGGCGGAAATGCGATGCAGTTTGGTAAGTCCAACGCAAAGGTGTATATCGAAAGCACGACAGGCAAGACATTTGCCGATGTAGCAGGACAGGACGAGGCGAAGGAAGCGCTCACGGAGATTGTGGACTTCCTGCATAATCCGAAAAAGTACGCAAGCATTGGTGCAACACTGCCCAAAGGCGCCCTTCTTGTGGGTCCCCCAGGCACAGGTAAAACCTTGCTGGCAAAGGCTGTTGCAGGCGAGGCGAAAGTGCCGTTCTTCTCGATCTCGGGCAGTGAGTTTGTTGAAATGTTCGTAGGTATGGGCGCAGCAAAGGTGCGCGACCTATTTAAACAAGCAGCAGAAAAAGCCCCCTGTATCGTCTTTATTGATGAAATTGATACCATTGGTAAGAAACGTGACAACGGCTCGGGCATTGGCGGCAATGATGAGCGCGAACAAACGCTGAACCAATTGCTGTCGGAGATGGATGGATTTGATGGAACAAAGGGTGTTGTTATTTTAGCAGCAACCAACCGCCCTGAAAGCCTCGATAAGGCACTGCTTCGCCCAGGTCGTTTTGACCGCCGCATCCCCGTGGAACTGCCCGACCTAGCCGGCCGTATTGCTGTGCTCAAGGTGCATTCCGTAGATGTGAAGATGGACAGTGATATTGACTTTGATACCATCGGACGCGCGACAAGCGGCGCAAGCGGCGCAGAGCTGGCAAATATCATCAATGAAGCGGCACTCCGTGCAGTACGCCTTGGACGTCAATCCGTCTCTCAGATGGATTTGGAGGAAAGTGTGGAGGTCGTTATCGCGGGCTATCAGCGCAAGGGCGCAATGATCAACGAACGCGAAAAGCGTATCATCGCATATCATGAGATCGGACATGCCTTGGTATCAGCAAGGCTCAAGGATGCTTCACCTGTGCATAAGATCACCATTATTCCAAGAACGTCAGGTGCGCTTGGCTACACCATGCAGATTGACGAGGAAGAGCGCGTGCTGATGAGCAAGGATGATATGCTTAGCCAGATCATCACCCTCACAGGCGGACGTGCAGCAGAGGAGATTGTCTTTAACTCCATCACAACAGGCGCTAGCAACGATATTGAAAAGGCAACCAAAACCGCACGTGCCATGATCACCCGCTATGGTATGAGCGAGCAGTTTGGTATGATCGCGCTAGAGACGGTTACCAATCCTTACCTGAGCGCGGATAGCTCGCTGATGTGTAGTGCGGAAATGGCTGCGAAAGTGGACGCGGAAGTGCAGAGCATGATCCACGGCGCACATGACAAGGCGCGGGAGAGTCTACTGGAGGATCGGGCGTTGATGGATGTACTCGCGGAATATCTGCTTGATAAAGAAACCATTACAGGCGTCGAGTTCATGGAAATCCTCAATCGCGAAGATGCTAAAAAGCTCTTAGCACCACAGGAAACCTTAGTATAAACTTCAGATCAATATAAGCAGCACCCCCGCCAAGCGTTTGCTTTGGCGGGGGTGCTTTCAGACTGTCGAAAAACCCCTAGGTAGTATCGGAGGGGCGCACCCCTCTGATCAACAATCCGAAAGCAGCGACATGTGCGGTGCTTTGAGGACCTTGCGTAGCAAGGGTTCCCTACGCAAATCCCTGACCGCGAGCGTTAGCGAACAAGGGAT
>JAAYIN010000064.1 GCA_012523405.1 Clostridiales bacterium | reverse complement strand
TCAAAGAGAAATTACAATGGATGAGTCCTGTCCAATACAGAGTATTTCTCTCGGCAGCATAAAAATATAGCGCAGCAGTCTGTTTAAACTACTACGCTATAAAGTCTAACTTCTTGGGGTCACATCACAGCTTGGCGGCTGTTGCAGGTCTTTTTAATACGGCTAAGAGCGAGGCGGTATGAAGCAAGCGATCAATGCAAAAAGGCAGCAGATAGCCAGCACATACAGTTCCCAGCGCAGCGGACGACTTTTCATGGCATTTCACTCCCTACAAGAGGCTATGGGATGAAGTGGAAAAGTATGATAAAAAGAATCACCGAAGCAGCAACGGCTGCTTCGGTGACCTGTTAGAGGGAATGCTTGTATTCAGAGTTTATTTTGATGCGAAGTGGAAGTAGTTCTTCGCATTTTCGTAGCTGACGCCGCGAACAATCTCGCTTAGCAGCTCGGTATCATTGGGATACATGCCTTCCTCTACCCAGCTGCCAAGCAGTCTGCATAGAATGCGGCGGAAATACTCGTGACGGGGATAGCTTAGGAAGCTGCGGCTATCGGTCAGCATGCCGACAAAACCTGCTAGATAACCAATGCTTGCAAGGCTTGTGAGCTGATCGGTCATGCCCTGGAAGTGGTCATTAAACCACCAAGCAGAGCCGTGCTGTACCTTGGAGACCGCTTCATCATTTTGGAAGCAGCCGCAAATGGTGTCGATGGCTTCGTTATCGTTGGGGTTTAGGCTGTAAAGAACGGTCTGGGGCAGGTCGCCTGTTTCTTCCAGCGCGCCAAGGAAGGCGGAGGTCTGGGAGGAGGGGGCGTAGTTGTCGATGCAGTCATAGCCTGTATCGGGACCCAACTTACCGTACATGGTGTGGTTGTTATCGCGGCGGCAGCCGTAGTGCAGCTGCATCGTCCAGTTCATTGCCTTATACTGACGGGCAACGAAGAGCATGAACGCGGTCTTGAAGATCGCTTCTTCACAAGCAGTGACAGCTTCGCCTGCCATACGCTTTGCAAAGATGGCTTCGATTTGCTCGTCGCTGGCTGGTGCATACATGACGTAGTTGAGCGCGTGATCGCTTAGGCAGCAATGATTCTTTGTGAAGTAATCCATGCGAATCTTCAGTGCTGCTTTAAGGTCTGCGAATGTCTTGATATCAACGCCGGAAGCGGCTGTAAGCTTTGCGAGGTAATCAAGGTAATCGGGCTTATCAAGATTCATGGCCTTGTCGGGGCGCCATGCGGGAAGAACAGCGGTCTTGAAGGTATCATCTGCTGCCAGCTTCTGGTGCCACTCAAGTGAATCAATTGGATCGTCGGTGGTGCAGATGGTTTCAACACTGCTCATGTTGATGAGCCCGCGAACACCGAAGTCTGCTCTTTGCAGTTCCTCGTTGCACAGGTTCCAGACTTCGTCTGCGGTCTTTAGGCTCAGTGCGCCTTCATAGCCAAAGAACCTGCGAAGCTCAAGGTGACTCCAATGATACAGAGGATTGCCGATGCCTTTGCCGAGAACCTCCGCCCATTTCAGGAATTTATCATAGTCGCTTGCGTCGCCTGTGATGAATTTTTCATCCACGCCGGCAGCGCGCATTAGACGCCACTTATAGTGGTCGCCGCCAAGCCATACCTGTGTGATGGTCTTGTAGTGAAGGTCTTCGTAGATTTCGCGGGGGCTGATGTGGCAGTGATAGTCGATGATTGGACATTTTGATGCCACGTCGTGATAGAGGGTGCGTGCGGTTGGGGTTGAAAGTAGGAAATCCTTATCCATGAAAGCTTGCATTAAACTCTCTCCTTTATTATGATGTAATATGTTTTGCAGAATTGGTAAAAATATTTATAGCGTGCTCCCACGCTTGACTAACTCGCCCGTAAAAACTGTTTTTTGCGGCATTTGCTTTTCTTCAAGTACGCCAAGCATGGTAGCTACGCAATGATCGCATAGCGCTTTGAGCATATTGTCAATGCTGGTAAGCTCGGGCTCGCAGCAAAGGCAGAAGCTGGAGTTGTTGTATCCTACAATGCTCAGTGCTTTTGGAATGCTCAACTTCATGGCGCGTGCATATTTGACCGCGCCTACACTCAAAATATCCTCGGAGGTGAGCACTGCGTCAAATACAAGTCCTTTATCATGAAGAGAAATGAGGTGCTCCTTAACGTCCATCACGTTCATTTTGTCCTCTGTAAAGAACTGAACGAGTGAATCCTGAGGTTTGATATTGCGGCTTTCCAGTCCCATGCGGTAACCGTTTAGCTTTTTTTGACCGCTGTAGTTTTTACTGTGGTACAAATAAAGAATGTTCTTGCGTCCTGAATCGACGAGGTACTGGGTTGCCTCCATGGTGGCACGCTGGTCATCGCAAACGACGCAATAGACATTGTCGCATTGGAAGGAACCATTGAGCAAAACAACCGGCGTTTTCTCCGCTGCTTTGCGAATGTATTCATTGTTTTTGTCCTTGGCTTCGATAAAGGTTGATCCCATCAATACCATTCCATCAACATGGCGCGTTTTCATCAGTTCAACGCCTTGGATGCGTGCATCCAGTTCACGTCCCGTGCAGCTAAGCAAGCAATCATAATGAAAACGGCGGAATTCTTGCTCCAAATAAGCAAGTGCCTGCGCCAAATAGGGATCTGCTGCATTTGGGCAAAGCAGACCTATGGTCTTCATGGTGTTTAGGCCAAGACCGCGCGCGAATGCGTTAGGCACATACCCGCAGCTATCAATGACAGCCATGACCTTTTCCTTGGTTTTCTTACTTACATGTGGGCTATTGTTGAGAACGCGTGAAACGGTAGCGATTGACACACCGGCTTTTTCAGAAATGTCATAGATGTTCATGTGCCCAATCCCTTTCTATATGTAAATGCTTACGGATTTCTATCGTCTGGTATATTATACACATAATGAAACCGTTTTGCAACATGTTTTTCATGCACAGCCGAAGTTATATTGATTCTGTAAACAAATGAAATTGGTTGAAAAAACCACAAAAACGATTGACGATTACAAAAAAATGGAGTAATATAAGGGCACAGTAATGTAATTGTTTACACAAGCTGACTGAGAAATAATCTGATGATTATGAAAGATATTGGAGGGATTTGAAAAATGGAACGCTTACAAGCCACCATGCACACTGCCCCTAAGCGTCCTGTAAGAGTCTTACAATTTGGTGAAGGTAATTTCCTTCGTGCATTTGTTGACTATATGATGGACATTGCAAATGAAAAAACAGACTTCAATGGAAGCGTAGTTTTGGTAAAGCCGATTTCTTTTGGCTCGCTGAATGCTTTTCATGAACAGGATTGCAGATACACGGTATTGCTTCGCGGATTGGTAGACGGTAAGCCCGTTGAGCAAACCAGACTTGTTACTGCTGTTTCGGATGCTGTGGATGCTTATCAGGAATATGAGAAGTACTCCGATTATGCAAAGCTTGATACTTTGCGTTTTGTGGTGAGCAACACAACCGAAGCGGGTATCGTACTTGATGAAAGCGATTCATTTGATCTGTGCCCTCCCAATACATATCCAGGGAAATTATGTAAGCTCCTTTTTGAGCGTGCGCAAGCATTTGACTACGCCGATGATAAGGGGCTTATCATTTTGCCGGTGGAATTGATCGATGATAACGGCATTGAACTCAAGCGCTGCGTGAAAGCACTTGCAAAGCTTTGGGACCTTGGTGAGCGCTTTGAAAACTGGCTTGACAGCGCATGCGTGTTTACCTCTACATTGGTTGACCGAATCGTAACGGGCTATCCCAAGGATGAAATCGAAGGCATTTGGGAGACCATTGGCTATGAGGATCGTTTGCTGGTAACAGGCGAGCCTTTTGCCTTATGGGTTATTGAGGCTGATAAGGATATTTCAAAAGAACTGCCCTTGCCTGACTGTGGCTTGCCTGTCATTTTCACAGACAACCAAAAGCCTTATAAGCAGCGTAAAGTTCGTATTCTCAATGGTGCACATACTTCCTTTGTACCCGCTGCTTTCCTTTGCGGATATGACGATGTTCTGAGTGCAATGGGCGATCCGATGATCAAGACCTTCATGCAAAAGACATTGTATGATGAAGTGATCCCAACCCTCACATTGCCCAAAGAAGACCTCATGAACTTCGCAGAGGCGGTCACAGGCCGCTTTGAGAATCCCTATATCAAGCATGCGCTTTTGTCCATTTGCCTCAATAGCGTATCCAAATGGCGTGCACGCTGCATGCCGAGCTTGCTTGGCTACGTAGAAGCAAAACAGGCATTGCCTGAGCACCTGACCTTCTCCATCGCGACGCTTATCGCGCTGTATCATGGTGGTACGCTCAAGGATGGCGGATTGGAATGCATGAGAGACGGCAAGCCCTACATGCTGCGAGACGATGAAGCGGTACTTCGTTTCTTCGCAGAAAACAGCAATAAGCCTGCGGCAGAGCTGGTTCGTGACTTCTTATCAAATGAATGCTTCTTTGGCACAGACTTAACCCAAATCGCAGGTCTTGCAGATAGCGTCACCAAGAGCCTTGAAGCAATACTAGCAAAGGGTGCAAAAACCGTAATGACTGAAACCTTTGGAGGTTAATGATGGTTGAACTTTTGAAGATCAGTGCAAATGATAATGTGGCTGTTGCCATCAGCCCCCTTGAAGCTGGCGCAACCATTACCGTGGCTGGCGATGAGATAACGCTAAGTGAAGGCATCCCGGCGGGACATAAGGTTGCGCTGCAAAACCTTGCTATTGGTGAAACGATTGTCAAGTATGGTTACCCAATCGGTCAAGCAAAAGCTTTGATTCAAAAGGGTGACCATGTGCATGTGCAGAACATCAAGACGTTGCTTTCGGGTGAACTCGAGTATGAATATCGTCCTAAAGTTGATCCTGTAAAGACAAAAGAGCCTGTGATGTTTGATGGCTTCCTGCGCTCGGGTGGCTGTGTGGGTGTACGCAATGAACTTTGGATTTTGCCCACGGTCGGCTGCGTAAGCGATGTAGCGCGCGCGCTTGAAAAGAGAGCACAGAAGCTGGTGGGGGAAGGCGTAGAGGGCGTATTTGCATTCCCGCATCCCTATGGTTGCTCTCAAATGGGTGATGATCAGGAAAACACGCGCAAGGTTCTGGCAGACCTCGCAACCCACCCCAATGCGGGCGGTGTGCTGGTGCTTGGACTTGGCTGCGAAAACAGCGGTGTGGATCAGATTCGCGAAAACATGGGCGAATTTGATGAAAGCCGCGTGCGTTTCCTCGTGTCCCAGCAGGTAGAGGATGAAATCGAAGCGGGTATGGAGCTCATTGAGCAGCTTGCAGCTACGATGCGCAGCGATAAGCGCGTTCCCTGCCCCGCAAGCAAGCTTGTGATAGGGCTTAAATGCGGCGGTTCGGATGGCTTTAGCGGCATCACAGCAAATCCCGTGATTGGCGGATTTTCAGACTTGCTGATCGCTCAAGGTGGTAGTACAATATTAACCGAAGTGCCCGAGATGTTTGGTGCAGAAACGATTCTGATGGAACGCTGCGAAACAGAAGATTTGTTTGACAAAACGGTTGAACTAATCAATGGCTTCAAGCATTACTTTGAATCGCATAACCAAACGATTTATGAAAATCCGTCGCCTGGCAATAAAGCGGGCGGCATTAGCACGCTTGAGGATAAAGCGCTTGGCTGCACGCAAAAGAGCGGCTTTGCACCTGTAAAGGATGTCCTATCATATGGCCAGAAGGCTGAAACAGCAGGACTTAACTTGCTGTGTGCTCCCGGCAATGATCTGGTTGCATCCACGGCGCTCGCGGCATCAGGCGCGCAAATCGTTCTGTTTTCAACAGGTCGCGGAACGCCGTTCGCCTCTCCCGTGCCGACTGTGAAGATTGCCAGCAACTCAAAGCTTGCAGGCATGAAGCGCAACTGGATCGATTTTGATGCAGGTGCACTCTTAAGCGGCACGAGCCTTGAGGAACTATCCCAAAAACTAATGGACTATGTGCTGGAAGTTTCCGCTGGCAAAGAGGTTTGCAGCGAGAGAAACGGCTATCACGATATGGCTATATTTAAAACAGGTGTCACGCTATAACACAAACGATGCATTTAGCAAGGAGGTAATCACATGGAACTACGTACAGCGGCAGGCCCCAGAGATGTAAAAACCTACGATACTACGCGCCTTCGTGAGGAATTCCTAATTGATGATTTGTTCAGGAGCGATGAGGTAAAGATGGTGTACAGCCATATTGACCGCATCATTACAGGTAGTGCAGTCCCTGCTACCAAGGCACTGACACTCGATGCAGGCGAAGAACTTCGCGCAGAGTACTTCCTCCAGCGCCGTGAGCTTGGTATCATCAACGTTGGCGGAGCAGGTACAGTTACGGTTGACGGTACAGTTTATGACATGCGCTATAAGGACGGCATTTACATTGGCATGGGCAGCAAGGACATCCAGCTTACGAGCAAGGACAGTGCAGACCCTGCAAAGTTCTACTTTAACTGTGCGCCCGCACACAAGACCTATCCCACCGTTTATATCCGTCCTGAGGATTGCGTGAAGGTGGAGCTGGGCACAATGGAGGAGAGCAACCACCGCACCATTTGCAAGTATATCCTTCCCGGACAGGTGGAAAGCTGTCAGCTCGTGATGGGCATGACCGCTCTTTGCCCAGGCAGCGTTTGGAACACCATGCCCTGCCACACACATGACCGCCGCATGGAGGTTTATCTGTACTTTGACCTGCCTGAGGACGCTGTTGTGATGCACTACATGGGCGAGCCTACCGAGACCCGCCACATCGTTATGCGCAACGAGCAGGCAGTCATCTGCCCCAGTTGGTCCATTCACTCCGCAAGCGCAACCCGCGCTTACACCTTCATTTGGGGTATGGTTGGCGAAAATCAAGATTTTGACGACATGGATGCTGTCCAAATGACAGATATCCGCTAATACAAAGGATAAGATGAAAGGATGGGAATGAATATGGATATGATCGAACAACTATCTTTAGTTGGCATTGTTCCTGTAATCAAGGTTGAGGACGCAGCGGACGCGGTACCTCTTTGTAAGGCACTATCCGATGGCGGTCTGCCTGTTGCAGAGATCACATTCCGTTCGGATGCTGCTGAGGAAGCCATCAAGCGTGTACATGCTGAGCTGCCTGAGGTAATCCTTGGCGCAGGCACAGTGCTCACGCGCGATCAGGTTGACCGTGCAGTGGCTGCCGGCGCAACCTATATCGTATCTCCCGGCCTAAACCCTGACACCGTCAAGTATTGCCAAGAAGTAGGCGTGCCGATCGTTCCTGGCTGCGCGAACCCCAGCGATATCGAAGTTGCATTGGGTCTTGGACTCAAGACCGTGAAGTTCTTCCCTGCTGAGCCCCTTGGCGGACTCAATTTGATCAAGGCAATGTCCGCTCCTTACGGCAATGTGACCTTTTTGCCCACGGGCGGCGTGAATGAGAAGAACCTCAATGACTACCTTGCATTCTCTAAAATTGTGGCATGCGGCGGCAGCTGGATGGTTCCCAATGATGCAGTTGCAAACAAGGATTGGGCAAAAATTGAAAGCCTGACCCGCTCTGCTGTCAACCTCATGCTGGGTCTTGAAGTCAAGCATGTCGGCATCAACAGCGGCGATCCTGAAACGGCGGCGAAGCATGCAGATCAGCTTTGCAAGCTTCTGGGCTGGCCGATCAAGGATGGCAACGGCTCCGTATTCGTTGGCGATGGCTTTGAAATGATGAAGAAGCCCTTCCGCGGCACACATGGTCATATCGCAATCGCTACTAACAGTCTCAAGCGTGCACGCTGGCATCTGGAACGCCGCGGCTTCACGTTTGACGAGAGCACCGCTAGCGAAAAGGCTATTTACCTAAACGACGAGATCGCGGGCTTTGCGCTCCATCTCCTCCAGAAATAACATACAATACTTGATAAGATGAAAGGATGTCAATCATGTCTGTAAAAGTTGTTACCTTCGGTGAAATCATGCTGCGTCTTAAGAGCCCAGGATATGAGCGTTTCTTCCAGTCTCCTTCTATGGAAGCTACCTTTGGCGGCGGCGAAGCAAACGTATCTGTTTCTCTTGCAAACTATGGTCTTGATACCGCTTTTGTAAGCGTATTGCCCGCAAATGATATCGGCGAAGCATGCCTACGTGAGCTCCGCGGCTTTGGCGTTGATACCTCAAACATCGTGAAGAAAGATGGCCGCATGGGCATCTACTATCTCGAAACCGGCGCTGTGCAGCGTGCAAGCAAGGTCATCTACGACCGTGCAGGCTCTGCTATTTGCGAAGCCAAGGTTGGCGATATCGACTGGGCGAAAGCTTTTGACGGCGCAACTTGGTTCCATATCACAGGCATCACCCCCGCAATCAGCGAAGGCGCAGCAGAGCTTTCTTTGGAAGCTGTGAAGGCTGCAAAGGCTCATGGTCTGCATGTGAGCTGTGACCTGAACTACCGCAAGAACCTGTGGAAGTACGGCAAGACCGCAGACGAAGTGATGACCGAGCTTGTCAAGTATGTTGATACCATCGTTGCAAATGAAGAGGACTTCCAAAAGAGCTTGCTTCTCAAGGCTGAGAGTGCAGGACAGGTGGAGGGCGGCGAGCTGAACATTGAGCAGTACAAAGCAATCGCTAAGCTGGCAATGGAGAAGTACCCCAACCTCAAGCGCATCACCATCACACTTCGCGAGAGCAAGAGCGCAAACCACAACGACTGGAGCGCATGCCTCTACAACGGCAAGGATTTCTTCCTGTCCCGCAAGTACCGCATCACAGACATCGTTGACCGCGTTGGCGGCGGCGATAGCTTCGGCGGCGGCTTGATCTATGGCCTTAACACCTATGATGACGAGCAGACTGCACTTGAGTTCGCAGTAGCGGCATCCTGCCTCAAGCACACCATCAACGGCGACTTCAACCGCGTCAGCGTCAGCGAAGTCGAAGGTTTGATGAAGGGAAGCGGCTCCGGCCGCGTGCAGCGCTAATCAGGCTGCAATCAACTTAACCACCTATTGAAGGAGAGTAAAGAATGAAGAATATGTTTTCACTAGAGGGCAAGATTGCTCTAGTAACTGGCGCAAGCTATGGCATTGGCTTTGCAATGGCATCAGGCATGGCAGAAGCTGGCGCAACCATCGTTTTTAACGACATTAACCAAGAGCTAGTTGGCAAAGGCATGGCAGCTTATACCGAAAAGGGCATCAAAGCCCACGGCTATGTCTGCGATGTAACCGACGAGGATGCAGTCAACGCATTGGTCGCTACCATCGAAAAGGAAGTTGGCGTCATTGATATTTTGGTCAACAACGCAGGCATCATCAAGCGCGTTCCGATGTGCGATATGAGTGCAGCTGATTTCCGCAAGGTGATCGACGTTGACCTCAACGCTCCTTTCATCGTGTCCAAGGCTGTGATTCCTGCCATGATCAAAAAGGGCGCAGGCAAGATCATCAACATCTGCTCCATGATGTCTGAGCTTGGCCGCGAGACCGTTAGCGCATACGCTGCTGCTAAGGGCGGTCTCAAGATGCTTACCCGCAACATCTGCTCTGAGTATGGCAGCTTCAACATCCAATGCAACGGCATTGGACCAGGCTATATCGCTACCCCTCAGACCGCACCTCTTCGCGAGCCGCAAGCAGATGGTTCCAAGCATCCCTTTGACAGCTTCATCCTTGCAAAGACCCCCGCAAATCGCTGGGGCGATGCAGAGGATCTCATCGGACCCGCAGTGTTCCTCGCCAGCGAAGCAAGCGACTTTGTCAACGGTCACGTCCTGTACGTTGACGGCGGCATCCTCGCTTACATCGGCAAGCAACCATAAGGGGAGCTTCGCTCATTTTATCGCCCTGAACCCGTTGTTTTAGAGTGACATATCAGGAAACGCCCGTGCTGCTTCTTCATTGAAGCAACACGGGCGTTTTGCATACAAAAATGGGACTCGAGCATTTTTCCCTTGTCCTATGCCAGTATGATTTCAACATTATGCTTCGCTATTTCATCTAATGCACGAGCGTTGTCTTCGGTTTTAACAGTAATGAGTACGTCCAGCTCGTCAAAATTGCAGAAGGTATAAATGCCTCTGGTGAAAAACTTGGAGGAATCCAGCAGACCCACGCGCTTGGCTGCACATAACATCAATGCACGCTTGACATCCAGCATTGGCGGATAAGAAACCGTCAGTCCGGGAGTATTTGAAATGCCCGTGCTGCCAAGGAAAGCGATATCTGTGGTTACATTATTAAGAAAATCGGACATATAGGGTCCGCCGCAGGATACTTCGCTTGGGAAGATCAGACCGCCCGGAACGGAAGTATGGAAATATTGACAGGTATCATAAGCTGTAGACAGCGAACAGGTAATCAAGTCTACGTCGATTTGCTCGCGGTTGTCGACCAGCAGTTTGACCAGCTCGCCTATCGTGGTTCCGGAATCCAAAGCCATGGAATGAACGTTGTGATACAACTCAAACGCTTTCTTGGCAATCCTCAGCTTTTCTCCCTGATGTGTGTTTCTTCGGCGAAGCGGCAATCCGTACCCTCGATCGGGTAAGATAGCATATCCGCGCTTGCGAATGATTTGATGCTTCTCCTCCATAAAAATCAAATCGCGGCGAATGGTGGTTTCGGTTACTTGGAAATGAGTCGCCAGCTCGGCAACGGATAGTTTCTCGTGGTTCTCCAACAATGTGAATATTTGATCCTGTCGTATCGTGTTGCTCATAAAATCGTACTCCATATAACTTTCTTTGTATGAAACGTGTTCGAAATATGCGTTTTGCACATTTAACGAACATATTGTTACTCTGATCTTATAGTACTATATAATTTGATTATGTACACAGGAATTTGTTCCCATTAAATTATAACACGTTTGTGAAATATGTCCATACTATTTTGTCGAAGTAATCATGAAAAAAACAAATTCGTATCACTTCATGTATTATATGGGAAAACGATTGACAAATAGAAAGTACGAGTATATCATAACAAACATAATAACGATGCGAAACGAACGGAACGATCATAGTTTGTACAAGCCATTAAAACAAGGCTAGTGGGAGATTACTATAGAAAGATATAGTATGGTTGACAAACCAAATCGAACCAGATATGTTAAAAAATGTTCGAAACTCGTTTACGAAAATTGCGAATGGGAAACATCGAACACGAAACGAACATATTCGATCGCATCGGTACTTGCGCTGTATGAGTGTAAGGTAAGAAGAAAACAGGAGGGTTAACACATGAAAAAGGTATTAGCAATCGTTCTGACAATGGTGATGTGCTTTGGTTTGATTAACTGCGCACTGGGTGAAGCTCCTAAGGCTGGCGAAGGCAAAACAATGCTCTATTACTGTGCGTATATTGGCGATTTCGGTTTGGCTGATATGGGTTGGCGTGCAACTCAGGCGGCCGAGGAAAAGTACGGCTATGATGTAACTCTGGTTGAATATGGTGCAGACTCGGCGCAGGCTGTAAACTCCTTAGTCGATGCTCTGGATACCAAGCATTATGACTACGTTATGGCCATGAGCTGGTACATCTCCGACACCATCATTGAAATGTCCCAGAACGGCGAATGGGCAGACACCACGTTCATCCTGTATGATAGCGCTCCTTCCACTGACTTTGGCGACACGGGTAATATCTATGGTATTTCTTTTGCTCAGAATGAAGGTTCTTTCTTGGCAGGCGTGTACTCTGCTTTGATGAGCAAGACGGGCAAGATTGGTGCTGTTATCAATCTGGACGTTCCGATCACCAATGACTTTGGAACCGGTTGGCTTTGCGGCTACAAATATGCCGTTAAAGAAATGGGCTTGGATGTAGATATGATGTATACCTACATGGGCGAGCTTACCGTACAAGGTGACTACGAATCCGTAAACGTTTTAATGGATAACGGATGCGACTATGTTTACAATGTAGGTGGTTCTGTAGCACTGGGCGCTATGCAGGCGGCTGATGAAAAGGGCGGCGTTGCAGGCGGCAAGTTCATTATTGGCACAGATTATGATCAGTATGGGTACTTCAAGTCCGTTGGTGACGTACAGGGCTATGATACCATGGTTACTTCCATGCTTAAGAACATTGAGCCTTGCGTAGAGTTGATTCTTGCAAACATTAACGGCGAAGCTACCGGCATCGAGGCTGGCAACAACCTCTACGGTATTGCTGTAGGCGGCACTGGTCTGGCTGAGAACGACTGGTATAAGGAAAACACCCCTGAAGACGTTCAGAAGCAGATTACTGAAATTTCCGAAAAGATCGCTAACGGCGAAATCAAAGTAGTTTCGTACTTTGACTTTGAATCTTACGATGCTTTTGCAACCTATCGCGACAATAAGGATGCTGAATTCGTAAAATAATTTTTAAGGCAGCTTATTACACATGATTTAAAGAGGCGAGTGGCGAAGCCGCCACTTGCCTCACTTCATTAAGGAGTAGAAACGAATGCCGAATGAACTTCTTAGAATCGAAGGAATTACGAAGGTATATCCAAACGGGTTTATGGCCAATAAGGACATATCGCTGACGGTTAACAAAGGCGAGATTCATGCCCTTATCGGTGAAAATGGCGCAGGAAAAACAACTTTGATGAAAGTCCTCTTTGGACATGAAACCAGTCAAGAGGGAAAGATTTACATCCGCGGCCAAGAAGTAAAAATCGCCAATCCTTTGGACGCAATTGATAAGGGCATTGGTATGGTTCACCAACACTTTATGTTGGTACCTAATCTGACCGTAGCAGATAACATCATGCTTGGCGCAGAGCCTGGCAGAGGACAACTCTATGATTCTCAAAAGGCCGTACAGCTAGTAAGCGATGCGGCAAAGAAGTACCAGTTGGCTGTGGACCCTAACAGCCTAATTCGTGATTTGAGCGTTGGTTACAAGCAGAAGGTAGAACTGCTAAAGGCGCTGATCCGCGGCGTTCAAGTCCTGATTCTGGACGAGCCTACCGCTGTGCTTACGCCCCAGGAGACCCGCGAGCTCTTTGTACAGCTGAAATTGCTGCGGGAAAAAGGCTATGGCATTATTTTCATTTCTCACAAACTGGAAGAGGTAATGGAACTGTGCGATCGTTGCACGGTTATTCGTCATGGACGCGTGGTTGGTCATGGCGAAATTAAGGATCTGAATGCTACCATGCTGTCCCGCATGATGGTAGAACGGGACGTAATTCTAAAAATCGATAAAGAAAAGGCGACTCCGTCGAATGTAACCTTGCATGTTGAAAAGTTAAACTATGTGAACGACATCGGCAAACGCGTTTTGAAGAATCTCTCCTTTGGCGTTCGCGCAGGTGAGGTTGTGGGTATTGCAGGCGTTGAAGGCAATGGTCAAACCGAGCTGTCTGAGATCATTTCAGGTTTGGTTACGCGTACGGAGGGCAGTATTGTGCTCAATGGCAAGGAGACAGACAGAAAGAATATCAAGCAAATCCGTCAAATGGGACTCGCTCATATTTCTGAGGACCGGATGAAGTACGGGGTTGCTCAAAACCTGTCGATTCGAGACAATATTGCCTCTATTTACCTAGATAGCCCTCAGTTTAAGAAGGGTCCGTTCCTCAATGTCAAAGAACTGAACAAGTTTGTGGATCAATGCATAGAGGAATTCGAAATTGCCTGTACCAGCGGTAACTCCGCTATACGCTTCCTTTCCGGCGGTAATATTCAAAAGGTTATTATTGCACGCGAGTTTTGCAGCGGTGCAAACGTCATTCTGGCTAATCAGCCCACCCGTGGTATCGACGTTGGTACCACCGATCTGATTCGCCGCCTGCTGGTCAAATACACCCGCGAGAAGAACTATGGTGTATTGCTGATTTCCTCCGACCTCAACGAAATCATGGAGGTTTCAGATCGCTTGCTTGTCATGAAAGACGGTGGCTTTGTAGCGCAGTTCACAGACCTTAAATCCCTGACAGCCAACGAGCTTGGCGAATATATGCTTGGCGTTAAAAGTATGACGCCTGATGAAATGGGGGATCTGTTTTGAAAAAAGTAGAATTTATTGATTCCGTATTTGAGTTCCTCCGGGTGCTTCTGGGAATCGTTATCGCATTTCTGATCTGCATTGTAGTCATTATCCTAATGAGCGACGCCGACGCAGGCGAAGCTGTTCGTACCTTTATGCTCGGTCCGTTCATGACGAAACGCCGCTTTGGTCAGGTGTTAGCCAAATATGCCTCCTATATGCTTACCGGTATGGGCATGTGCTACATTTACTCTGCGGGACGTTTGAACATGGCTGGTGAGGGTGCTATCAACTTGGCGCCAATTCCCGTGTTGCTTATCATGTTTGGCACAACCTTCGGTCTGAATGTTATGCCCACTCTTCCTAAGATTGTTAACATGATCATCATCACTGGGGGTTGCATGCTCACGGGTGCGGCTATTTTGATGATTCCCGCCTTTGGACGTGAACGCTTGGGCGCCCATGAAATGGTTACGTCCACAATCATGAACATGTTCTGTCTTTATGCTGCGCTTTGGCTCATCAAGGGAACCATTGCAGACCGCAGCCTTTCCTTCCTTGGTACTCCAAACTATCCTGATGCCGCGCGCTTCACTCGTTACTGGAATGGCAGTAACTTTACGGGCGGTATATGGGTAGCAATCATCGGCGTGATTATCGGCTTGATTGTGTTCTACCGCACGCCGTTGGGTATGAGAATCCGCCTTTGCGGCGATAACCTGCAATTTGCAATTTACTCTGGCATCAATGCCAAGCGGATTATTTTTATTGCGCAGTTAATCGGCGGTCTGTTCGCAGGCGCTGCTGCAGCGGTAGAGGTATTTGGCTTGTACAATAGCTACTATCTGTCCCTGCTGACCAATGTTGGTATGGATGGTCTATTGGTGGCCGTTATGGCAAAGAAGAAACCCATATTTGTGCCCATTACAGCCTTTGTTATGGCTTACATTCGCCAGGCTGCGGCTGTTCTGAATGCCAACACCAACATTCCTGTTGAGATGGTCACCATGCTATCGGCAGTCATCATCCTGTTTGTTGCTGCAGAAGAATTCTTGGGCGGCACTCGTCGGAAGGTCATCTTCAGGATTTCTCGTCGTGCTGAGCTGGCGGAGAAGAAAGGAGAAGTAGCATAATGGTTGATTACATCACGAATTTTATCTACTCCCTAATCCGTATTTCCACACCTATTATTTTTGTGGCGCTGTGCTCTACCATTTCGCAGCAAGCCGGACTGCTGAACATGGCTGCTGAGGCCATGATGCTGACCTCAGCTCTTGCTGGTGTTATGTTCAGCGCAATGTTCCAGAATGTATGGCTGGGTATTCTATGCGGTATGGCCTGCTCCGTAATATTGGCGCTATTCCTGTGTTTTGCATCCTTCGTGATGAAGGCGGACCTATATCTGATGTCCATTTCACTGAATATGTCGCTGGTTGCGGGAACGGTATTCGTGGTTTACCTTGTAACTGGAACAAAGAACACGACCGCAGGCGTGGTTCAAAGCCTGTCGCTGGGTTCGATTGATATACCGCTGATTAAGGACATCCCCATACTAGGGGCCATTCTATCGGGGCATAACCTGTTTACTTACATCGCGTTGGTCATGGTGTTTTTGGTCTGGTTCCTGCTGTTTCGCACGAAAATCGGTTTGCGTATCCGCGCATCCGGTCAGAATCCTCATGCGGTAGAATCCGTTGGTATTAACCCCAGAAAGATCTACACACTTGCTTTTGTGCTGTCGGCAGCTGTCGGAAGCCTTGGCGGTATGTACTTATCTATGGGCTACAACAACTTCTTCATCCGAAACATTACCGCAAACCGTGGATTCATCGGTATGGCAGCGGCAACCATCGGAAACGGAATGCCTGTGGGCGCGACGATCATGAGCTTTGTATTTGGCCTCGCGTATGCAATTACCAATTACCTAAAGCCCTATATCGTTGACTCTTACTTCCTGTCAGCGCTTCCATTCCTATTAATCATCATTTTCTACTTCATTGTAAGCGCTTATCGCTCTACGCAGGAAAAGCGGCGTTTGCTTGAGGCAAAGAAGAAGCTGATGCAAGCAGAAGCTGCGGAGTCGCAGCTGTAACGTGAGATTGTCTCACCTTAAATCCAAAATCGAAGAGGTGCCATCGAAATGAAATATGTAATTGGCGGCAATGTTATGTTGGATACAGTTCGCTTTGCGGACGGAACCGAGCATACACAGGAGAGCATTGGAGGACCCGCTACCTTCGCATACAGCGGCGTGAAGCTGTTTACGGACGACGTAATGCAGTGTAGCAGAGTAGGCGAGGATTACCATCCGCTTTTTGACCCATGGATGGAGAAAAACGGAGTAGAAAGCAAGGGCTTCAGGATTGTCTCTGAAAGCTGCAATCACAGCTATCTAGTCTACAATGAAGATACCACTTATTCGTTTGATAAAACCATAATTGGTGATTTGTCATTTCTGTCCGAGTGGACACAGAATCAGGGCTATATGAAAACGTCTCCCGCGGATTTTGGCGATTTCACCTGTGAGGGTGATACAAAAGGCATTTATTTAGCGCAGAATTATGATCGCGTTTTTTGGGATCAGCTTGGCGCTATTAAGAACCGTGATGGTTTCAAAGTCATGTGGGAGATCGAAGGACCAAGCTCTCAGAACAAATATCTGGATAAGGTGATTTATGCGTGCCAATATGTCGATATCTTCTCGTTGAACATCGAAGAGGCTCAAAACCTTTTTGATGTCCAGGGTGATGAAGCATGCATTCAGAAGCTGCAAACGCTGCCTGTGGATTTCACGTTGTTCCGTGTGGGCGAGAGAGGTCTGTATGCTGTTACAAAGGATCATGCATATTATCTCCCGCCTGCACCGGGTCCATTTGTGGATCCTACGGGCTGCGGCAACACCTCCACAGGCGCTGCCCTGTATGCATACGTTGAGGGCTATGACCCGTTGATGATTGGTATTGTCGCCAACGTAGCCTCCGCATTCAACATTCGCCAGTTTGGCGTAATACAGGACTTTGCGGCTGTAAGGGATGAGGCCATGGCTCAGGTGAAGGAACTGTATGATCAATATCGCAAAGAATTTGCGTTGTAATGGATAGTTTGCCCATCAGTACAATGAGAAAACAGGGAGGATCATCGGTGGATAAAAAAATATATGATAACTCCGTGAGGGACCAAGTTTTAGCACTTCAAACCATGGCTGAGGTTCAGCGGGAGAAATGCTTTGATTTGGACAAGCTGCACGGCGTATTAAACGATCAAACCGCTGGAAGAATTCGACGCGTACTCCTTACGGGATGCGGTGATTCCTATTCTGCTGTAGGCGCGATGCTGTCTGGTTTTAAGAAGCTTAGCGGCATACAAAAAAGTAACAGCCCAGATATTATGGATTTCTGCTGCTTTTACACCGATGAAAAAATCCGTAAAGGTTTTCGTCCGCAAGAGGTTCTGGTGGTAGCTATCAGTTTCAGCGGCGGTTCAGAGCGAGTGGCAGATGCCTTGGAAAAGGCGAATGCATTAGGCTTGGAATCTGTATTAATTACTCGCAATTCGGATTCCAAGGCCGGTAAAGTAGCTAAACATATCCTCAATGTAGAAACGCCGGACGGATGCAATACACCCGGTCTGCGTTCCTATTATGCAAGCATGGTCGGGATTGCAGCGCTGGGCGCTTATCTTGGCATTTGCAATGGACATACCACGGTTCAGCAATTTGAAGAGATCGGCAAACAGATCGCAGACTATACAATGACCTTTATGGAAGATTTTGATCGCATTGATGATCAAATGTTTTCTCAGGCATTGCTTATGAAGGATCTTACGAGGTTTGAAATCATTGCTGACTGGAACGAAGGATATTCCGCTCAGTTTGTGGAGCAGAAATTCATCGAATGCGGCGGCGTGTTCTGTGATCACACCACGTCCGAAGAGTTTGCACATATCGGCTTTTTTCATCGTGAGCCAAGCAGCTTTGGCATGGTGATTATGATCAATGAAGTTGATCCCAGCCTTAGCCGTATGCGCGACACCGTTTTTGGCTGTCTGGCGCAGCATCGTCCCACTGAGGTCGTTAGTGATGCAGATCCATCTGTGTTTGAAAACTCAAATACAGAGCTTGATCCTTCCTTGAACTTTTACGGCAAAAGCGCAGTGGGCTATAATTCCATGGCTTCTGCAGGCAAAGCATTTGTATGCCGCATTGCCAAGGCACCAAAGCAATGGATGTCGCCCTTTGTGAGTTTTATCCCAGGAAGCCTGCTCGCGGGCTATCAGGCGGCGGTAAATGAGCATAACTTTTTTTGCGGCCGATATGATTTCCGCAAGCAGACGTGGAGCATGGAATAATAAAGGAGCAGTGATATGTACCAAAGGCTTAATGACAAAAAATATTACAGAAAATTCTATTTTCAAGATAGCTTTCATGCGCAATGTATGGATGTAGATCCCTTGAGTATGGAACAGTTTGACCGAGCGGCGGCGCAGGTACGTGCGATTGTCAAAATCCCTGCCGTTCGCCGAGCAAAGCACATCATCGCTACCGGATGCGGCGACTCCAACATAGCTGCTTTTGCTATCAAAGACGCCTTTGCCCATTACCTGCCTGATGTGGAGTTTGAAGCAGTGGAAGCCATCGAACTGAGCCGTCATTATGAGTTTGCAGAGGACTGCTCCGATACGATCGCTTTGTTCATCAGCGTATCGGGCGGAATTTTCCGAACGAATGAGGCGCTGGAACAATGTAAGCGTCATGGCGTGACAACCATTGCGTCTACAGGAAGTCCCAAATCCCGCACGGCGCAGGAGGCGGATATCCTTTACTATCTCAATTGCCCTGCGGGCGACAATAATGCAGGCTTGCGTACCTACTACATCAATGTGGTTAGTTTGACCATATTAGCCGCTGCAATGGCTCAGAGCCGTACGGGCGAGCCAGAGGTTGACCAACTGCGCGAACAGGTATCCGCATACCACGATGCTTTCTTCGCACAGCTCAATGTGATTGATGACGCCTGCTTCACCACCGCGATTGCGTGGATGGATAAGAAGTATCTGGAGATTGTTGGGGACGGCTCCATGTTCTGGGCGGGAAAATTCATTCAAGCCAAAGTGATTGAACTGTCGGGCGACGCTTGTACGGTGATTGACAGCGAAAACTATCAGCATGTGAATGCCATGATGGGCACTGCGGATGAATGCGGCGAGCTGGTGCTGGTACGCAGCAGCGATGCGAATGTGCCGAATATTGCTCGCGCGGTTAATGCCATGGTCGCAAATGCAAAGCGGGATGTGCTTGTGTTCTGCGATAAAACACCTGAAGAAATCGGAATCACGGAAAAGGTCCGCTACTGCCCATTCCCTATGCCAAGCGAACAATTTGCTTTCCTTTCGCAGTTGTATGCCTATCTGCCAGGCGCTATCTTTGCTGGATTCCGTCATACCACTATTGGAGAGCCAATGTTCCGAGGAGGAATGGATCCGACAATCTTTATTCCAACCTATTTCTCCCCAATTGATGTTCCGTAAGGAGGAAACGATATGTCGATTGAATACCTAGCCTGTGGCAACATTATGTCTGATCGAATCGAAGATAAAGATGGAAATCTATCTGAATGGAATATGGGCGGTCCTGCATTCTATGCGCTGTCCGGTATGCGTATTTGGACGGAAAACTGCAAGCTGGTGTGCAAAACTGGCGCTGACTACAAAGACACCTATGGAAAATGGATGGATGCTAACAGCGTAACCCGTGAATCTGTCCGCGAGGAGCTGGAAGAGCACACCCGCTACACACTGAAGTACAATCACGATGGCTCCTTCATGGCTACGCCCAGCTTTTCCATGGAACATCTTGGCTACCTTAAGACCCATGCCGATGATATCGATGAATCGGCTGCGGGTTATCAGATGAAGGGCATGTATATGGCTCAGAATATGGACGAGGTAGTGTGGAATAATCTGAGCAAGATGAAGGAAAAAAATGGGCTGAAAATCATGTGGGAAATTGAATATATAGGCTCGTTTTATCGGGCAATGGGCTACTCGCATGAAAGAGTGCTGGACAAGGTACACAAGGTATTGGAAGTAGCAGATGCCTGGTCCATTAACAGCAACGAAGCCGGAGATATGTTTAAGTTGCCCAAGGATGACGACGCAGGCATTATTAATGAACTGCAAAAGCTTCCCACGGCATTTACCTTCTATCGGGTAGGCAGCAGAGGCTCCTACGCCGTAACCCCGACCAACGCATATTTTTGCCCTGTGATGGAGCCCTTTGGCCCATCGGTCGATCCTACGGGCTGCGGCAACTGCTCGACAGGTTCGGCTGCATATGCGCATTTCGCTGGTGAGCATCCTGCTATGGTTGCTGTAATGGCAAATGTAGCTGCTGGCTTTAATGCAGCGCAAAGAGGGCCTTATCCTCTCTATACATCGGAAAAAATGTTGTTGGCGAGGAAATTGGCACAGGATAGCTTTGAAAAAATGCGGGCAGAACAGAAATTTCAACTGAGCTAACACGGTGCGAAAAGGGGAGTGAACCTATGAAAAAGGCGCTTCGTAAACTACTGGGGTTTCGATCTCAAAAACCGTGGAAAATGATTGTTGCGGTAATATGGTACCTCCTATCATTGGCGGTGCTGATCCTTGCGTTAGGCACACCGCCGCCTGTTGCGGCGGGACCCTATGATACAGGTATCTATTATCTTACTGCGCTCATCATTTGTCTATGGATGATCAGCCCTGCTATTTTTATGTCGGATACATTTTTGCGTCAGGGAATTCCTTTTTTTCGCAATCAAACCCTACTGAGCTCTTTAGCGGGGCTGATGGTGGTTTTTATCTTTTTTGCTTATTTATTTGCAGCGGTTGACAGCCTGCATACTGATCAGTATAAGCAGGCGTTAGCAACTTACAGCGAAGCTGCGTATCAAACCGTTGTGGATGTAGAGGGTAACAGTACGCCATAGCGAATGTTTCGTTTTTCATACTGTGGCAGTGCTAGATATACAGACGTAGGAGGAGTTTTCTTGACGCAATATTTCTCAACACCGCTAGCTATTTTCTTAACGCTCTTAGCGGCGGGTATGTGGGGCAGTTGGATGCAGGTGGTGAAGCTGAAAAAGGATTACCCGATTTCGGGCATCGCTTTCATGCTTTATATGTTTTCTTTTGTGCTGGTGTGGGCAATTACGCTGGTTCTGTCACCGGTGCTGCTGCCTGAGGGATTGATCGTTGCTATTTCTCAACATACGGATGTGATGTGGGAAATTATGATTGGCGGCGCGATGATGTCTATCGGTCTATTGATCAGCCTTTCTATCATGAATGATTTGGGGTTGATGCTGGCTACCACGCTATCAGGTGCCGTCACTAGCATTTTAGGAATTATCACCTCTATTTCCAAAGAAGGACTGCCTGATGATCCCAAGGCACTTCCATTGATTGTGATGACTTCGGTCATCTTCCTGCTGGCAAGCTATGTTTGTAACAGAGCTTCTCAAATGTGCTCTATGGATCAGGCAGCAGCAGAGGGGACAGTGAATGGGGACAAGCCTCGTGGCAAGGTAAGCTTTAAGGTTATTGCGCTGATTTTGCTGGATTGTATTTTGATGAATGGTTGGGCGAGCGGCACTGCTAGCGGTACTGCCGCAGGAATTCAGCCTATTCTCACATGTGCGTTTATGGTGACTGGATCTGCGATATCCATGTTGGTGGCAGGAATGATCATCTTTACGCGCAATCGTCAGTGGAAAACCGTGCTCTGCATTGGTTCCAGTAAAAAACCACTGTTACTCAGCGCGATCTCTGCCGTATGCCATTACGGCGGTAATGTGCTCTCGATCTATGCGATGCCGGCCATCAGCGCCACACTGTCATTTTTGTTTGGCAAGACGTCCAGCATATGGACCTACTCATGGGGTTTTTACTATAAGGAGTTCCAAGGCGCAAAGAAAAAGACCATGGTGGTGCTGTTTGCTGGTTTAGCGCTTTATTTTGCGGGGCTCGCTTTGTTGTTCTTCTACAACTTCGGTTGATATGATGATAACTATATTGAATGATGATAAAGGAGGAAGTATGCGTGAATAAATCGGAACGTGACAACTTTATCCGTCAGCAGGTGTTAAGTCTGCCGGAACTGGCGGAGCAACAGCTTGAGGGCTGCTTCGGCCCGGGGCTGAGGGACTTGATGACCATGGCGGAAATCTTTGATGCCAGAAAAATCATTCTCACAGGCTGCGGGGATTCATATGCGGCAGCAATTGCAATGGCTCCTGTGATCGAACGCTATTGTGACTGCTTTGGGGTTAGGGTAATGCGCGCAATTGAGTTTACCCGATTCCTGTCTCGCGCAGAGATTGGAATTGGAGAACCAAACAGCCCGTTGGCGATTGCCATCAGTGCAAGCGGCGGCAGCGCCAGAGTATGCGAAGCGTTGGAAAAAGCCAATCATGTAGGCGCTTTTTCAATTCTGCTGACCAATAATCCTTCATCTCGTGCAGCAAAGATTGCCAAGCGAGTGTATACAGTGGGTACGCCTGCGTTCCCCAACGACTCTCCGGGGCTGCGTTCTTACTTTGGCTCATTGGTGGGCTTGATTGCCTTTGCTACCCGTCTGGGTCATGTGCGCGGTACGCTGCCGCCAACAGGGCCGTCAGATTTTCGTAAGGCGATCCAGACTTATGTCGACAGCTATGCTGATGTGATGGAGCAGATCGATGATCAGATGTTTGCCTTGGCACAAAAATGGAAGGACATTCAGAAGTTCGATTTTATCGGTGATGACGTCGGCTATGGCTCAGCTTTCTTTGGCGCAGCTAAATTCGTAGAGTGCAATGGCTGCAGCGTATCGGTGGATGATAGCGAAGATTGGTGCCATATCAACTATTTCATTAAAGACCCCGCTACGATCGGCACTGTGGTGATGGCAGATAAGAATTCGCCTTCTTTTGGGAGAATTCAGGAAACCGTTGGATCGGCAGTCAAGATTGGGCGGCCAGTGCTTGTTGTTACCAATGCAGAGAAAAGCGATTTTGAAGCTGGTGCAGAAGTCTGCACTTTGCCGCATGCACCGCAGGGCTATGAGTGGATGCTTCCATTGATGGACTATATCCCTGCTTCTTTGCTAGCTGGATATCTCTCTGAGCTGCAAGGCGAGGCCTTCTTTAGGCACAATGAAAATGAAGCAAACAATCCATTTGCAAACAGAGACTGCTATACGTTGAGCACAAGTAAAATCGAAATTATCGGTTAAAGGAGGAACCATCATGTTTTATCATAGAAAGCTGACGACAGAATTTCGATCCTGTACCTCCATCACTGCCCAAGTCAATGAAATTGTGGCTGAGAGCGGCGTTCAAGAGGGCGTGTGTTTGGTATCTATTCCGCACACAACAGCAGGTTTAGCGATTACTTCTTTTTGGGACCCCCGTGGATTGGATGATCTACTGGATGAAATAGATCGAAATATTCCAACGCGGGTGAGCTACAAACATCAAGACTCCCCCTACGATGCCTCCGGTCATGTGAAATCCGCGATGATGGGTACTTCTGCAACGCTGATTATTCATGAAGGAAAAACAGTGTTGGGTTCTTCACAAGGACTGGTGTTCGTGGAATTTGATGGTCCGCGTCCCAGAGAGTTCTATGTTCAGATCATCAGCAAGGAGCTGTATCTGGAAAAGGGAAATGTGGAGACGACCTATATGGGAATGCACGATTTGACCGAATCGATCGAACAGATCGTAACCAGAAGCGGTGTACGCGATGGCATTTGCCATGTGTCCATGCTCCACTCCACAGCAGGGCTGATCGTGGCCCCTCGCGATCCTTTGGCTGCTCGCGATGTGATGGAGGATATCGAGCGTATGATTCCCACCCGCGTGGACTTTAAACACAGAGAGACTGCCTCGGACGCAGGCGGCCATGTCAAGACAGCATTAACCGACTCTCAGTTTACCCTTCCCGTCAGGGATGGTAAGCCGATGCTTGGAACAGAGCAAGCGGTGGTTTTTGCAGAATATGACGGACCGCGCCCCCGCAGCTATTATGTTGCGGTATATGCACAGTAAATTGAGGGAGGTAAATTGATGATGGATAAAAATGCGTTTAACAATCCTCTGCGACTGCAGTGTATGAGTCTGCCTGAGCTTTGCGCAGACCAGATTGCGGGTGTACGTAAAGGAATCGAGCAAGGCGTGCCCGATGATATGCTAAAGAAAGTTCGCAGGGTCATTATCACCGGCTGCGGTGATTCCTATGTAGCCGCTATGGCAGCCATTCCTGCCTTTCGTAAGTTTGCAGGCAGGTTTGGAAATGATTTTTCCTATGAAAGAGCCATTGATGTAGCGCGCTATATGCCCTTTGATAAAATCGGCGGCGAAAACACCATGGTGATCGGCATCAGCTGCTCAGGCGGTCCTGCACGCGTACAGGAAGTACTCCGCCGTGCCAACCATTACGGATGCGTAACCTTGGCACTGACGAACAATCCTTCTTCTCCTGTTGCTGAGGAAGCAGCCTACAGATTGATTGTCAACACCCCTGCCTTTGAGAATTCCAATCCCGGTTTGCGCAATTACTACGCATCCTTAACAGGTCTGTATATGCTGGCGGCAAAGCTAGGCGAAGTGACAGGCTGCTGCGCGCAGGGTTCTATGGACGCGATGGCTGCAGCAATCACGGAAAATACCGCCGCATGGGCTGGCGAGCTGGAGAGAATTGACGACCATATGTACCGCCTTGCTGAGACCTGGAAAGATTTCAGTGTTTACGACTACATTGGCGATGATATTCAGTTTGCATCTGCCTTCTTTATGGGCGCTAAAATGGTAGAGGTTGCAGGAAAAATGACGGCTACCGATGATGCCGAGGACTGGTGCCATATCGGCTTCTTCCAAAAATGTCCCCAGAATATCGGCACGGTGATTGCAGCGGATAAAAAAGCCACTGATCGTACTCGAATCGGCGAGACCGTTGGTCAGGCTGCTGGCATTGGACGACCGGTACTGCTGATCGCTAATGGTAATAAGGACGATTTTGGAATCAGTGCAGATATTGAAATCTGCCAGGTGCCTGATGCACCGGAAGGCTTTGAGTTCTTGCTGGCGATGATGAACTATGTTCCGGGTGCTATTTTAGCGGGGTATGTTTCCACGCTGACATCCGAGCCCTTTTTCCGCGGCGGCGGCGTTTGGGCGCAACCCGGTAACGGCACCATTCGCAGCAGTAAAATCGAAATCATTTGAGGAGGGACGAACATGTATACAGTCGAAACGATTCAGGCTGATAAAGCGGGCACATTGGTTGAAATCACCGAGCGTGTCAAGGAAATTGTGGCTTTAAGTGGTGTGAAGAGTGGAATTGCAGTCATCAATACTCCCTACGATGATGCTGGAATTCTGTGCACCTCTTTCTATGATCCTAAGGGTCATGAAGATATCATAGATGACTTCAATCGCATTTGGCCTGCTCGAAATGATTTCCATTGCAAGAGCGATGCAGTACGGTGTGCAGCGCATAGCAAGGCTGCCGTAGGAAAGCAGAGCATGGATTTCATTGTGGAGGACGGAGAATTGAAGTTGGGTGGGTCTCAGGGTATTTTCTTTGCAGAATACTGTGAGCCATCTAAGCGCGAATATACAGTCACCTTGCTTGGTGCATAAATGACCGCCTTTCCCCTCCGAGCGGCAGCGTTTCGTTTTTCGCCCGGAGGGGAAGACGGCATAATTTGAAAGGCAGGATACCGATGGATACAAGAATGCAAATGACTGCTCCCGAGAATCGGAAGTTGACTCGGTATTTCTGCCTGCTTCATGTCAGCTATTATTGTCTGATGGCTGTCCATACAGGCTTTTTTTCGTTGATGCTATCAAGGCAGGGGCTAGCGTATGACGCGATTGCACGAGTGGCAACCGCAACGAGCATTGCTTCCTTGTTTGCACCTATGGTGCTGGGAAATCTATGTGATCGTTGGCAGTTAAATCGAATGCTATTTGTGCTGGCGGCAGTGCTTGCGCCTATTTCCTACTATATCATCCAGCGTACGCAAAGCACCGCTGGCGTGACAATTTGCGCCATTGTATTCTGCTGCGTTTGCGTTGGCGTACAGTCTTTGCCCGGCGGATGGATTTCTGCGCTGAACGCCGATAGAGCCAAGATCAATTACGCATTCACCAGATCGTTTGGCTCGTTGAGCTTTGCATTGGTTTCCATAGTGATTGGCGTGGCGGTGGAGCATTTTGGCATGAAATGCTTGCCGCTGCTATTGGCTTTCTTTGGGATGTTCATCGCAATATTTGCCTTGTTGCTGCCCAATCAGCCAAAGCCTCAATCACGGTCTCGTGACGGTGCTGGTTTTCGTGCGGCGATGAAGGCGTTGCTGAAAAACAGAAAATTCGTCGCCCTGCTGCTTGGCAGCGTACTTTACAACATTCCTTCTGGCGTGTTTTTCACATTCTTTTCAGTCTATTTTACGCAGCTGGGAGGAGCGGAAGGTCTGCTGGGAATTGCGATGTTTGTGCTGGCAGTGGTAGAGGTTCCGGTGATGCTGTTTTATACACGGCTTGAGAAAAAGTTCGGCGTAACTTGCTTGACAGCTATTGCTATGTGCGGGTTTGGTGTGAAAAACATATGCCTGAGCATGGCATCCTCTCCCGGCTGGGCAATCGTCTGCCTGCTTTTGCAGATGTTTGGCTTGGGCTTGTCCATCCCCGCTTGCCAAAGCTTCGTCGCAAAGAATGTTCCGGCAGAATATAGCGCTACTGCGCAAGCGGCAGCATTCTCGGTGGGCGGTCTTGGAATGATTGCGGCAAATGCGCTCTCATCATGGTTGGTAACAGTAACGGATTTACGCACAGTGTTTCACCTCACCGCTTATTTTGCTTTTGCAGGTGCCCTGATTTTCATCATTGGCGCAGGCTGGCGAAACACAGGAAGGAGAGGGGAACATGTATAAAGCCATATTGTTTGATATGGATGGTGTATTGCTGGATACAGAGGAGCAAGCCTATGAAATCTGGCGAGACTATTTACAGAAGAATGCTGCTTACGATTTGGATCGAGAACTGTATGCGCAGGTTGGCGGTTCGCCTCCTGATGAGTTTGATCGATTCATGGCAGAGCATTTGCCATGTGATCCGGATGGGCTGCGCAGATACTGGGGCGAAGAAACGCAGAGGCTGATTGATTTGGGTGAGGTACGTACCTTACCTGGATTCGAGAATTTACTTCGATTCTTAGCTGGTTATTCGGGCAAAAAAGCCGTGGTCACATCCAATGGCAGTGCATGGATGGAGGGTTATGCCCAGCTGTTTAGACTTCGCGAGCGTTTTGATGGCGTTTATACTGGAGATTTGGTTGTCAATCGCAAGCCTGCGCCAGATCTTTACCTGCATGCCTGCAGGGAGCTGGGGGTAAACCCCGCGGAATGCCTTGCTGTGGAAGACTCCGCTAGCGGGATTACCGCTGCTTTGAGGGCAGGTATATCAGTGGCACATATGCATGGCATTTCCGCTGTCCCCCAAGAAATGCTACAGCAATGTGACTACCACGTGCGGGATTTAAATGATGTAATCGGGATTCTGAAAAAACAGGCACCCGATGCGTAATAAACAGTACGTGCTGATGAATGGCACAGACCAAAAGCACCCGAAAACGCATAACTTCACAAGGTTATTGCCGTAGTGAACCGTTGATTCAATACCGGTGATGAGGCTATCCTCCCAAAGCTCATAAGGCCTAGAGGATAGCAAACGGAAGCTATCACCGTTGTTTGAGAATTTCAAAGATTCCACGGGCACTTCGCCATCGGCTGCAGGGGCAGATGTGAAATGATTGTGCTTGGTATGATCAATGCCGACGTAAATCATGGAAGTCTAGGCCTTATTGTTGCTGATGCTGCAATATCGGTATGCGATCATCACCGCATACCCGATTGACATCAGTGCTCATAAACGGCTTACCGGTACACTCACATATGTAGCGAATATAGAATGGTCGCTGGGCAATTAATGATGAAAGGACAGTATGATTTTGGCTTCCGTATTGATCATATGAGGAGAAAATAATGAAAACTTGTTTCAACGAACTGAACGGTAAAAAACTAGTAATCGGTCTGGTGCATTTGTTGCCAATGCTTGGCACGCCCCTGTATCAAGAGGGAAATTTGGAGAAAATGACCAAGAAGGCTATTGAGGACTGCCTAACCCTCAAAGCAAATGGCGCTGATGGCGGACTGATCCAAACTGTGGATGTATTCTATCCCACAACAGATGACACGGACTATGGCCGCGTAGCAGGCTTGGCTGCGGTGACTGCCCGCGTTAGGGATGCGGTGGGTCCCGACTTTATTCTGGGCGCTCAGATCATGTGGAACTGCATTACGCCGTCTTTGGCAGTATGCAAGGCTGCTGGGGCTGATTTTACGCGTTGCTCCGCTCTGGTAGGCAGCACCGAATCCGCATACGGCACGGTTTCCGCTCAGCCGCTCAAGGTGGCAGAGTATCGCAAAAAGATCGAAGCCTTAGAGATCGGAATGCTTTCAGAAATTTATGGCTATCACCGTGTGGGCGAATATAACGCCGACAATATCCGCAATCTTGCTCAAACCTCCATGCGCCTTGGTGCGGACGCGATTGAAGTATGTGATCGCGACTTTAAGCAAAACGAGCGTTTGGTGAAGGATGTGAAGTCGGCGGGCAACTTCCCCGTTATTCTGGGCGGCGCTACCACAGCGGAAAACTGTAAAGAACGTCTGCGCTACGCTGACGGTGCTTTGGTAGGTACAGCTTTTGAAGGCGGAAAATGGGGCGGTCCGATCATTGGTTCTATTGTAGCGGACTATGTGCGCAACGTGAGAGAATTGGAAGAGGAATCTGCAAAAGTCTGATACGATGCCTTTTATGCGCAGATGAAGTGAGGATAATATGAAAAAAGATAAGCCACAAATGCATTATGCATGGAAAATTGTTATTGCTTGTATTTTGATGAAGGTGGGTACGGGCGGAGCCTGTATGGCGGCTATCGGTAATTTTATTGCACCGATTACATCGGAACTTGGATGCCAGGTTAGCCAGTTCACAATGTTCACAAGCATTCAGGCTGTTTCAATGGCTCTGCTGTATACTACAGCGGCGCGTTTTCTAATAACCAAACGGATTGGTTTGGTGATTGGATTCGCGTCGGTGCTTGAAGTGATAGGTCTGGCACTGATGTCAACCTATCGAACTGTGGAGATGTTTTATATTTCGGGTGCGATGATCGGTATCGCGCAAGCCTTTACCGGCTTTGTCACTACACCCATTATCCTCAACATGTGGTTTCGAAAGAAGAACGGAACGGTGCTGGGTATTGTGACCGCAATCGGAACTGCCGCAACCATGCTGTATACCTTGCTGTCTGTTCAACTGATTACAGCCGTTGGATGGCGCAATGCATACCTCATTATGGCGGCTATGGCAACCGTTATTACGATCCCAGGCGTATTCATCCTGATCAAGAGCCCTGAAGAGGTCGGTTGCAAGCCCTATGGTGCGGATGAAGAGGCAGACGATCATGTCGCCGTCGCGGCGGCTGCTCAGGATTCAGCGTATGATTTGACCCGTAAGCAGGCCTTCCGTATGCCGCTACTATATATTGCATGGGCAGCCTGTGTGCTGTACAGCTATGGCAGCGGAATTGCGGGCTATTCGACTTCCTTTGCAACCATGGAACTCAAACAGACCATCAACTTTGGCGCCCTTGTAGGCGTGATCTCAAGCCTTGGCGGCACGCTTGGCAGCTTGGCTGTGGGTAGGATCAACGACAAGTTTGGCATCAAGGCAGGTCTTCTGTGGGGTACTGTTACCACAGGGCTTGGCTACATGTTGATGTTCCTGAGCTACCGCAACCCCATCTTTGTATATGTGGCTATTTTCATTGTTGGATTGGGCAGCAGCATGTATATGGTGCAGTGTCCGCTGCTGGCGCGCAACATCGTGGGAACAAAGCATTATTCACAGATCTGGTCGCTGATGATGATGATCAACAGTCTAATTGGCGGCGGTCTATATGCTTCCATTGGCCTGTTCTATGACAAACTCGGCTCTTACCGCGGCGCATTTGTGATGGGAATCGCACTATATGCAGCAGCAGCTATTTTAGGCTCGATTTCCATTGCACTGAGCAAGAAGAGGCGTACAAATCAGCAAAGTGTAACTGTATAACAGATGAAGGAGAATGTAAAAGTGATCGGAAGAGATAATAACGTTAAAAAAGGGTTTTCCCAATATCCTGCTTTTGTGGATGGTTTGCTGAGCAAGTTGACAGATGAAGCCATTGCTCAAGCTATTCCGGATGAGAAGCTGAAGAACATTCGGCATATTGTAGTTACAGGCAATGGTGATTCCTATGCGGCTTCTTTAGCGACAAAGGAATTTGGCAGCCGAATGTTTAAAAATATGGATTATCAGGTTCTGCGTTGCATTGATGTAAGCCGTCACCACGTTTTCAGCACTGAACATCCCGAGCAAACATTGGTGATGGTCATCAGCGTTTCAGGCGGCGGTTCACGCGTGACCGAAGCAATGAAACGCGCAACTACAAAAGGCTGCACAACGCTGGCAATTACGGGAACGCCGGATTCTCCCATGGCCAAGGAAGCACAGCATATACTAAAAATTGAGATCCCCAAAGCCAAAGAATTCTCTCCCGCCTTTCAGGCAATGACCTATGTGGCAGCGGTCTGCACGACAATTCTTTTGAGCCTCCATGCGGGACAGCTTTTGGGTAACGCAGCGGCCCGAGATGCGGCAGAGCTGCGCAGCGAGATTTCTGAATATGTTGCAAAGGTCTGCAGCGAGGATGTACTAAGTCGTGTGGACGATCAAATGTATGCGTTGGCAGAAACATGGAAGGACTATTTGGGATATGATTTTGTAGGCAGCGGAAGCGATTTTGCAACGGCTTATTTTGGAACTGCAAAGTTCTTTGAATTGTGCGGAAGCCTGAACTGCTTAAATGACAGCGAGGACTGGTGTCATATCGACTACTTCCAGACCAAGCGTGACCAGCTCGGCACGGTGGCGGTTGCTTCTCAAAATTGCGCGTCCTTCTCGCGTACGGTGGAGACGGTCGGTTCTATGAAAAAATCTGATCGAAATGTCTTGGTCGTCACAGACACGCAGCCAGATGTCTTCATCGATGGCGTTGAAGTTTGCCAGTTGCCTGCCACAGCCCATGATCATGTGAATCCAATTGCGAACTTCATGCCCTTATTCATGCTCGGCAATTATATCGCCATTCTTCGTGGTTATGAGTACTTTGGCGGCATGAGTGCAAGCAACCTCCTGTTTAGCCAAGAGGGCGGCATCAATACGATTAAGACTAGCAAGGTGGTATATATCGACTAAGGAAAAAAACTAAAGGGGTTGGCAGTATGTCGCTGTCAATCCCTTCGTTTGTACAATAAAAGGGCCCGCATTTCAACTGGTGAAATGCGGGCCCTTAAATGTTTTTATGCTGTACGGATATTACTCAGCGTCTGCTTCGGATGCGGTTTCTTTCTTTTCGCCAACGCTCAGGAGAGCGTTGAGGATGATGCCGAAGATGGCAGCGCCTGCGATGCAGGGGATGTCAAGGCCGAAGAAGTTGATGTTGCCGCCGAATGCGTACTGGCCGCCGATGCCGATGACCATGATGGTTGCGATAACTGCAATGTTCTTGGAGGAGAACATGTCAACCTTCTTATCGATCATGATCGCGATACCCTGTGCTGCGATTGCACCGAAGAGGTATACTTCCAGACCGCCGATAACTGCCAGCGGGATGGAGTAGATCGCGGAGACGAGGGGAGTGAAGAAGGAGAGAACCATTGCAAAGATCGCTGCAACTGCGAGCACTGATACGGAGAAAACCTTTGTGATCGCCATTGTCGAGATGTTTTCGCCGTAGTTGGTTCCTGCAGGACCGCCGACAAAGCCGGAGATCATGTCGCAGATGCCATCACCGATAAGGTTGCGGTCAAGGTACTGAACGAGGTTGTACTTGCCCTTGCCCTTTTTCTTTGCGATATCGTTGACGTAGATGTCAAGCTGATATACATGCGCGGTGGACTCGGGAATGGTTGCGATAGCGATAGGCATAATCGCAAGCACTGCCTGAAGGGAGGCTTTAGGCAGCGTGAACGCAGGAACTGCGAAGATGCCGCTTGACCAAAGTGATGCGGAAAGCGCTTCAGGGGGAATTGTGCGGAAAAGGCTCATTTCAGGGCCGCCGATCAGTGCGAGAAGAGCAGCGGTGATGCAGCCGACGGCTGCGCCCAGAAGGAGCGGAAGCTGTCCAAGGAAGCCCTTGAGATAGCGTGAGAACAGGATGGTGGATAGGAGCGTTGCAAGAGATACAACCCACACCCAACTTGAGCCTGCGATTGTGCCTGCTGCGGCAGCTGCAGGAGCAGCGTCGGAGAGTGCATTACCAGCCAATGTCAGACCAATGATCATAGCGATCGAGCCTGTGATGGAAGGAGGCAGAATCTTTTCAACCGCTTCAATGCCTGAGAACTTGATGAGCAGGCCTGCCGCGATGGAAACGAAACCTGACATGATAATACCGAACTGTGCAAAGGAAATTGCTTCGCCGGGCAGTACTGCGACTGTGCCTGCACGCCATGCCTCAAGCTGGATAGCAGCTTCGGGGCTTAACTGGCTGATGATCGATTCTGTAGCCATGAGGCTTGAGATCGCTGTCAGATACGCAAAGCTTGAACCGTAATACAGAGGGACTTTCTTGCCTGTGATGAGAATGAAGCACAATGTTGCCAAACCGCTGGCGAAGATTGTTGTGGAGACCTGAAAGCCTGTGATGAGTGCTACCGTTACGGTTGCTGGGAACATAACGATCACTTGTTGCAGAGCATACAGGAGCAGTTTGCCTAGGGTCGGTCGCTCGTCTGGCAAGTATGCGTGTTTCATTGACTGTTGCATGTTGGCCAATCCTCCTATTAACTATCTGTTGTATGTACAAACCGCAGGGTGCGGTGTGTCATCGGTATAATGGATGGCAGCGATTTTTTCAAAAAAATAGTCTTGTCGATTATTGTGCGACAAGGCTCATTCATTCACTGCAAAGATCATTTGATCAATCATCCTTTCAGAGTTCTTAACGATATTTTAACCGTCTAGTAGAATAGCATATTCAGAGCCATAATGAAAGGCATTATTTCACTATTGTATGAAGTTTTGATGAAGAATGCCTAACAATATACGATATTGTTTCATTGTGTCGGAATTTGGTCGTATATGGCAAGAAAATGGCGCGGCAGATCGTTGATATATTGAAGACGATATACAAAAGAGAGGTACAGATGATTTTGAAAGCCATATATAAAGGAAAAAGAATCTTGAAATGGTGCAAAAAACTTGTGATATGGACGATGTTGCTGGGTTTGATTTCCAGCCTATGTGTGGTCGCGCTTAGCGAAGGAATACAGGCAAGCACCGAGGACTCGGTTTATGCAATTGATGAGGCAAACGAATTGAAAGCCGATTGCATTTTGGTGCTTGGATGCGGCATTCGGCAGGATGGTACGCCGGGCACGATGCTAACAGAGCGCTTGGATACAGGCATCGCAGCTTATTTTATGGGCGTTTCGGATCGATTGCTGATGAGCGGGGATCATGGGCGCGAAAACTATGATGAAGTCAATGCGATGAAGAATTACGCCATGTCAAAAGGCGTGCCTTCCGAGCATATCTTCATGGATCATGCAGGGTTCTCAACCTATGAAAGCATGTATCGCGCAAAGGATATCTTCAAATGCGAAAAAGTCGTTGTTGTCACTCAGGAATATCACCTGTATCGCGGCATTTATAATGCCCGCGCGATGGGCATGGAGGCCACGGGGATTAAGGCGCAAAGAATCATATACCGCGACCAGTGGTTTTACGATTTGAGAGAAACCGTGGCACGCGCGAAGGATTTCGTGTTTTGTACAGTCAAGCCAAAGCCCACTTACTTGGGTGAACCAATCCCAATCCTTGGCGATGGGAATGCAACAAATGACTATACTTGATTTGATTGAAAATAATACCGTTTGATTTATGCAAATAATAGTGATAAAATCATATCTATATGGTAGAAACACATTGTTCATATGAGCAATGATCGAAGGGAGGATATCGTGTGGAAGAAACGATAATGGACCAGCAGCTTCCGCCGCAAAAACCCAGCCGTACAAAGCGCATTGCAAAGGAAGCTGGCAGCTGGCTTCTTCATATTGCAGCAGCGTTACTTCTTGCGCAGCTCATTTCATTTTTGCTCTTTCAGCCCATCGTTGTCAAGGGCGAAAGCATGCAGAGCACATTGCAAAATGGTGAGTTGATGTATGTGTCAAAGCCGGAATATCTGCTTGGTGATCCAAGCCGCGGGGATGTCATTATCTGCCGCTATCCGGGACGCACAGAGTATTTCGTCAAGCGAGTGATGGGGCTTCCCGGGGAGACTGTGCAAGTGGATCACAATGCAGTATATATCAATGGCGAACTGATTCCCGAACCTTATTTGGATGATGAAAAGAACAACAATGGCTTTAGCATGGAGGCGTTTACGCTCGGTGCGGATGAATATTTCGTGATGGGCGATAACCGCGATAATAGCCATGACAGCCGTAACTATTATGGCTACGGTTCACCTGCTGCGATTACGCGCGATATGGTGGTTGGACATGTAAAACTGGTCATGTTCCCATTCAAATCGATACGCGAAATCGACTAAAAATCGCACAAATTAGAAGCATCTGATCACTGGTCAGGTGCTTTTTTATGCGCTCAAAGGGGTATGAATATACTGTTAATAACATAGGATTTCGTTGACTTTACATAGGGTAATCAGGTACAATGACTGAGCCTTAATTAGTCGACTAACATTAGGGGGAGAGTAAAATTTTTAGCGGTAGAGAAACAAGCAAAGAGATGAAATTATTCGCCAATATGTTCCATATGCAAAGATGTTTTTTTGAATGCATACGAACAGAGCAGGATGATGTGAAAATACATCCGAGGCAAGGCCCTATTTTGTTGATTCTAAAGCATTGCAAGGGGCTAAGTCAAGCGGATTTGGTTAGAATGATGAAGGTATCGGCTGCGACGATCGCGGTTTCCATTTCAAGGCTGGAAAAGATGGAGCTGGTGAAGCGCAAGCGCAATGAATTAAATCAGCGAGCGAATATCCTTGCACTAACGGAAGCAGGCGAAACGGTAGCGCAGCAAATGGAAATGAATTTCAAAGCTGTAAGTAAGGCGGCAATTAAGAATATTGATGAAAAGGATATCGAGTTGGTGGGATTGCTTTGCAGCCGGATGATTGACAATATGCAAAGCAGCTTTCAACATGAGGAGGTCAAGACGGATATATGCATAAAATATTCAAACACTTAAAAAAATACATTTGGTCAATCGTTGCTATTGTTGTTTTGCTTGCGGTGCAGGCGACATGCGATTTGACCCTTCCAACCTATACCGCAGCCATTGTGGACACAGGTCTTCAGCAAGGCGGTATTGAAAGCAGTGTGCCCGAGGTCATTAGCAAGAGCACAATGGATGAGCTGCTCATGTGGATGCCGCAGGAGAGCATAGAGACAGATGTCAAACCGTTTTTTCGCGAAGCGACAGCACAGGAAGCTGAAAAGCTAGGCGTAACGGTGGCTGCAGAGGTACTTGTTCTGGAAAAAACCAGCGATGAGCAGCTAGAAGCTATGAGCGAGTTGTTTGATCGAGCTTTTATGATCAACAGCATGCTCAATGGCGATAGTTCCATTGATGTCGGCGCGATGCTTGCAGCTGTGGGCAGCGATGTATCGCTGGAAACCGCGCAGCAGATGGACCCCCTTGAAGTTAGGGCGGGGATGATCGCCATGCCTCAAGAGCAGCGCGAGGAAATGCTTATTCAAATCGAAGAGAAGCTTTTTTCAATTCTCCCCGACAGCATGCTCCAGCAGGCGGCTATCGTTGCTGTCAAGGCGGAGTATACCGCGCTTGGCATGGATCTTCGCACGATTCAAAGCCAATCCATTTGGCAAAACGGCTTGCGGATGCTACTGATCGCATTGATCAGCTGCGTGGTATCGATCGCGGTTGGCTATTTTGGCAGCACAACGGCTGCAAAGCTTGGCCGTGACCTTCGCGGCAAGGTATTCCACAAGGTAATAGGCTTTAGTCAGCGAGAGATGGACGGTTTTTCTACTGCGTCCTTGATCACACGCACGACAAACGATATCCAGCAGGTGCAAGGCGTAATGGTCATGCTTCTTCGCATGGTGATTTATGCGCCGATCATCGGTATTGGCGGTATCCTTCGTGTGAGAAGCACCAACTCGTCTATGACATGGGTGATTTTTGTTGGCGTGCTCGCAGTGCTGTGCATCGTGCTGGTGCTCTTCACCTTTGGCATGCCCAAGTTTAAGCGCATGCAGATCCAGCTTGATAAGGTCAACCTCGTAATGCGCGAAACCCTCACGGGACTTCCCGTCATTCGCGCGTTCTGCACGCAGAAGCGCGAAGAAGAGCGCTTTGACGATGCATCCATGACACTGACAAAAACACAGCTCTTTGTTGGGCGGCTGATGAGCGGTATGATGCCGCTGATGATGCTTGTGATGAATGGCGTATCCATTTTGATTATGTGGGTAGGTGCGCAGGGCATCGAAGCGGGCACCATGCAGGTTGGCGACATGATGGCGTTCATTCAGTACACCATGCAAATTATCATGGCGTTCCTCATGATCTCCATGATGAGCGTTATGCTCCCGCGTGCAAGCGTGTCAGCAGCGCGTATTCAGGAAGTGCTGGATACAGATATCAGTGTGATTGACCCTGAAACCGCGCGGTCTTTTGATGAAGCGAAGCGCGGCATCATTGAGTTTAAAGATGTGTCCTTCCGCTATCCGGGTGCAGATGAGGATATGCTAAGCCATGTTTCCTTCACTGCTCGGCGCGGACAGACAACTGCTGTTCTTGGCGGCACCGGCTCAGGTAAGAGCACGTTGATCAACCTGATCCCGCGGTTTTATGATGTGACATCGGGCAGCGTAGAGATCGGCGGGACTGACGTGAGAAATGTTACGCTGGAGAACCTGCGTGATCGCATCGGCTATGTACCGCAGCAGGGCACGCTTTTCACAGGAACAATCAGCGAGAATATCACCTTTGGCTCAACGGATATCTCGCCCGAGCAAATCCAAAAAGCAGCGCAGGTTGCGCAGGCTGAAGATTTTATCATGCAGCGTCAGGATGGATTTGACGATGAAATTGCGCAGGGCGGCACGAATGTATCGGGCGGTCAGCGGCAGCGTCTGTCAATTGCGCGTGCGGTTGCGAAGAATCCCGATATCTTTGTCTTTGATGATAGCTTTTCAGCCCTTGACTTTAAGACAGATGTCGCTGTGAGGCGTGCGCTCTCAGAGGCTGCGAAGGATGCAACGATCATCGTTGTGGCGCAGCGTATCTCCACAGTGCTTAGTGCTGACCAGATTTTGGTGCTGGACGAGGGCAAACTGGTAGGCGTAGGCAATCATCAGGAATTAATGCAGAGCTGCGACGTATATCGCCAGATCGCATTGAGCCAGCTTTCAAAGGAGGAATTGGAAGATGGAAAGAAAGCGTAATCGTCCCGCCGGTCGCGGCGGCCCTCACGGCGGTATGGGCGCGGGGGAGAAACCCAAGGATTTTAAAGGAACGTTTAAGAAGCTGACGACGCTTATGTCCAAGTATAAATGGGGGCTTTTGCTGGTCGTTTTACTCAGCATGGGCAGTGCACTCTTTAGCATCGTAGGGCCTAAGAAGATGGGTGAAATTACGACAGTGATCTTCAATGGACTCATGAGCAAGCTAGGCGGCGGTACAGGCGTCGATTTTACAAAGCTGGCAGAGCTTCTTTTGTGGCTGCTTGGTCTGTATGCAATCTCTTCATTGCTGAGCTTGATTCAAGGGATGATCATGGCGCAAATTTCCCAGAAGGTCAGTTATAATTTGCGCAAGGATCTTGCTGCAAAAGTACACCGCATGCCCATGAGCTATTTTGATCGCGTCACACATGGCGAGGTGCTAAGCCGCGTTACAAACGACGTTGACACACTCGGGCAAAGCCTGAACCAGAGCCTAACCCAGATCGTAAGCTCCGCCACAACACTCATCGGTGTGCTGGTGATGATGCTATCGATCAGTTGGCAGATGACGCTTGTTGCACTGTGCATATTGCCAATCGGAGCAATACTCGTAAGCATCATCGTTAAAAAGAGCCAGAAATACTTCGTTGGTCAGCAGAAATACCTTGGCGAAGTGAACGGACAGGTAGAGGAAGTATTCAGCGGTCATGTGGTCGTAAAGGCGTTTAATGCGCAAAACGAAATGACGGAAGAGTTTGACCGCACCAATAACAAGCTATTTAACTCCGCTTGGAAATCGCAGTTTCTCTCCGGTCTGATGAACCCTGTGATGGGCTTGATCGGTAACCTCGGCTATGTTGCCTCTGTTGTGCTGGGTAGCGCATATGCAGCATCCGGCTTGATTACGGTCGGCGATATCCAGAGCTTCATTCAGTATGTACGCTCCTTTAATCAGCCGATCGCGCAGGTGGCGCAGATTGCAAACGTAATCCAGAGCACCGTTGCGGCTGGTGAACGCGTATTTGAATTCCTCGAAGAAGAGGAAGAAGTACAAAAGATCGAGAATCCTGTTTCCATTAAAGACATCAAAGGCGAGGTCAGCTTTGACCATGTGAAGTTCGGCTATGCGCCCGATCACACGATCATCAATGACTTTAGCGCCGATGCAATGCCTGGGCAGCGGATTGCGATTGCCGGACCTACGGGCGCAGGTAAAACAACGATGGTGCGCCTGCTCATGCGTTTTTACGACGTGACAGACGGCAGCATCAAGGTCGATGGGCACGATATTCGTGACTTTGACAGAAATGAGCTTCGTTTGCTCTTTGGTATGGTGCTTCAAGATACTTGGCTATTTAATGGCACGATTGAAGAAAACATTCGCTATGGCCGCCTTGATGCAACGGATGAAGAAGTGGTAAAGGCTGCAAGAGCAGCGCATGCGCATCACTTTATCAAGACGCAGCCCAATGGATATCAAATGGAGCTGAACGAAGAAAGCAGTAATATCTCGCAAGGACAAAAGCAGCTTTTGACCATTGCACGCGCTATCCTCGCCGATCCTAAGATCATGATTCTTGATGAGGCGACAAGCTCAGTTGATACCAGAACCGAAGCCTTGATCCAAAAGGGAATGAATGAACTGATGAAGGGGCGCACAAGCTTCATCATCGCTCACAGACTTTCCACCATCCGAGATGCAGACCTGATTCTGGTCATGAAGGATGGCGATATCGTAGAGCAGGGCAAGCATGAAGAGCTTCTAGCCCGTGGAGGGTTCTACAAGGAGCTTTATCAAGCGCAGTTTGAGAAAAGTGCATAATCAAAACGGAGAGCCGAGCAAGGCTCTCCGTTTTTGCGAGGTGGGGGGAGACTGGAGGGTTGTGTTGGGGATAGGAGGAGGGCGAAGCCTGTAAATGGGTTCACGGTGAAACCCTGAGCGGGGTGTAGGGGCGGCAGCCCTTGCCGTATCTCCCCTGAAAAACGGCTTATGTTGGGGATAGGACATATAATGGGCTTAGGGCTATGAAAAGAGCGAAGCTCCCAGACTAAACATGCAAAGCAGCAAAAAATGCTTTACTATTCCTTTTTGAGCCGTTCTGTATAGACATGGGGCTGTTGCAGAAGTCTTTTCAAAAGACAATAACAACAAAATCCACCTGCGAATTACTTGATTCGCAGGTGGATTTTTGTGTATTTACTACTATTCTGTAAGATAACGGCTGTTTTGCAACAGCCCCATGGGTTTATATTGGATTTATTGGCTTACTGCCTGGAAGCCGTGATCCAAGTCAGCTAGAATGTCGTCGATATGTTCTGTACCTATGGACAAGCGGATGGTGGTTGGCGTAATGCCTCCTGCCAAAAGTTCTTCCTCGGAAAGCTGTGAGTGGGTTGTGGATGCTGGGTGAATCACCAGCGATTTCACATCAGCCACATTAGCAAGGAGTGAAAATAGTTCGAGGCTCTCGGTAAACTTCTGCGCCAAAGCCTTATCGCCCTTTAACTCGAACGTGAAGATAGACGCTGCTCCTTTTGGGAAATATTTGCGATACAGTTCCAGTGCGCGCCCTGTTGCCTGTGATGGGTGATTGACTCGCTTCACAAGAGGATGTTTTTCCAGAAATGCTACTACTTTCAATGCGTTTTCCACATGACGTTCCAGCCTGAGGGAGAGTGTCTCCAAGCCCTGCAATAGCAAGAAGGAGTTGAAGGGCGAAAGCGCAGCTCCTTGGTCACGCAGGAGGGTCGTGCGGATTTTGGTCACATAGGCTGCCGCGCCTACTGCCTCGGAAAACACCACGCCATGATAGGATGGATTCGGCTTTGAAAGACCTGGGAACTTATCGTTTTGTGCCCAGTCAAACTGCCCGCCGTCTACAATGACTCCGCCCATTACCGAGCCGTGTCCACCGATAAATTTCGTTGCAGAGTGAACTACCACATCCACGCCATACTCAATGGGGCGCAATAGATAGGGCGTTGCGAAGGTGCTATCAACAATAAAGGGAATCCCGTTTTGATGGGCGATGTCTGCAATAGCCTTCAAGTCAATCACATCGGAATTGGGATTGCCCAAGGTCTCGGCAAAGATGAGTTTGGTATTGTCCTTGATGGCAGCTTGGAAATTATCGGGGTTGGTTTGATCAACAAAGGTAGTTTCGATTCCTTGCTCCTGCAAGGTGTTGGCAAATAGATTATAGGTACCACCGTATACATTGCGTGCGGAAACAATATGGTCACCTGCACGGGTGATGTTCTGCACTGCATAGGTTACAGCCGCTGAACCGCTGGCAACTGAGAGCGCCGCAATGCCGCCCTCAAGTGCTGCAATCCTCTTTTCAAACACATCGTTGGTGGGGTTCATCAGTCTGGTATATATATTTCCGGGCTGAGTCAGCGCGAAACGCCCTGCCGCGGCAGCACTATCGGGGAACACATAAGAGGTTGTGGCGTAAATAGGGACTGCGCGTGCATCGGTGGCGCTATCTGCGGTTTCCTGCCCGACATGAAGTTGGAGTGTTTCAAATTTATAATCTTTATTTGACATGAGTAGTTCCTCCTAAAATTTTATAATTTGCTTACGCTTTATTTTAGTAGAAACCACACATTCGAAAATTATTGCAGCTAGTCATCGTAGCATCACTCCTTTAACTTGATTAGTAGCATAATAAACCAATTAACCTACTATGTCAATGGGTAAGTGGGCAGGAATAAATAATTTCTTTCCGCGATCCCTCAAAAAAGGGCTATACGTGGGGAGGCGGCAAGGCACGATGGGGCGCTTGCCGTACGCCATTACCTCTGCATTGCTTGCTCGCGCAGGATATAAGGCACGACCTCGTTGGCTTTTCGATATTGGCTGGGGGTCGTGCCTTCGTGTTTTTTAAATACTTTGGTGAAGTAATTTTCGTCGGGGATGCCTACGGCGCTGGCGATGGCGCGGATGCTTTGTTTGCTGTTTTCGAGCATATCGCATGCAGCTTCAATGCGTCGATTGGCAACAATTTGCATTGGCGTTTGTTGAAAATGCTTGTCGCAAAGCTCGTAGAGCTTGGTTTTGCCGACATTGAGGGCATTGCATAGGGATTCGGTGGTGAGCGTGTCATTAAAATGGGCATCGATATAGCTTTTGAGTAGCTGGGCGTCATCGCGTTGGCTGGGCATGAGGCTTGCAATGCGCGCTTCGCTTAAGCATGCGCGGACGATTTCCATGCATGCGGACATTTGCTGGGCGGACATGCGGCTCAATTTCAGAAAGGCTTGATATAGCTCGGCTTGGTCGGGATACCAAGCGCATGCATCGGATACTCGCTTCCATTGCTCGGTGCGTGGGGTGTCGTCTAGAACTTGACCATATAGAATGATGGCGATGGTTTCGCCGTTTTCAACGACGGGCATTGCAAGCTCAAAAAGCCCGGCGTGGCAAAGATATTTTTTTCGTTTGCCGTGCTTGCGTACATCTACCAGGGCGAGATCGTCGCATGCTACGCAGCGTTGATATCCGCCTTCGGAATTCTCAATTAAGCTGCAAAATTTTGTTTTAAAGCTGCTTGCATAGACCTCTTTTGCGTTGTGATCAAGAAGCGCGAATTTTATGCCTGTGCAAAGATAGAGATTATCAAGCAAACCGCCTAGCCGCTGGAGATAATCATGGTTAAGCATAGGGAGGCCTCCTCGTTATCCATTTTCGATAGATTTTTTACATTATAGCATGTTTTGCAGATAAACGGAAGATATTACTATTTTTTCGGACGTTATTCTCTGTCATGTTGCACATAAACATGATAGTATTTTGGTAAAGAATGACGGGTGAGTCGTTCAACCTGTTCAATTAAATATCTTAAAGGAGGAACTTTCTGTGAAAAAGGTCTTGTCGTTCCTGTTGGTCTTATCGATGGTTCTATCATTGTGTGCATTTGCATCCGCTGAGGGCAAAACGATTGTCTATTGGTCGATGTGGGAGAGTACCGAACCTCAGGGTCAGGTCATCCAGAAAGCCGTTGATGCTTATGTGGCAGCAAGCGGCAACACTGTTGATCTTCAGTTCAAAGGCCGCACAGGCATCCGCGAAGGACTCGAGCCTGCGCTGGAAGCCGGCACAGTCATTGACCTGTTTGACGAGGATATCGACCGTGTGAATAAAACATGGGGCAAATATCTTCTTGACCTTGAAGAATTGTCTGCTGCAAACGATTATGAAGCAACAGCAATCGCTAGCCTGATCGGCGCTTGCCGCGAAGCTGGCAACGGAAAACTCATGTCCATCCCTTATCAGCCCAACGTATTTAACATGTTCTACAACCAAGAGATCTTTGACGAAGCCGGCATCACAGCAAACCCCACCACATGGGCGGAACTGCTTGATGTTTGCGAAAAAGTCAAGGCTGCTGGTTATATCCCGATCACATGCGACGATGCTTACATCCAATGCATGATCGGCTATCATCTCTCCCATTTGCTCGGCGAAGCAGGCACTCATGACGTTGTGATGAATGGCCTATGGGCAGAAACCCCTGCAGTATTGCAGGCAGCACAGGACTATCAGGAATTGTATGAGAAGGGCTACCTAAGCCCCACCATCGGCTCTTCCGTATGGCCCGCAAACCAGAATGGCGAGCTCGCACTTGGCGATGCTGCAATGTACCTAAACGGCTCTTGGCTACCCAACGAAGTCAAAGCAATGACCGGTCCTGACTTTGTATGGGGCTGCTTCGCATATCCCGCACTTGAAGGCGGCGTTGACGGCGTAGAAGCTGCAAACTTTGGCGCACAGACCCTTGCAATCAATGCAAAGACCGAAGTTGCTGCAGAAGCTTTTGACATCATTAAGTATATCACCCAGGGCGAATTTGACCTTCTTTTGAGCATTGAGTCCGTTGGTATTCCTTCTGACACAACCAACACCGAATGGCCCACAATGCTCGCGGCCGTTCAGCCCGTTATGGAAAGCCTCACCACTCGTTACAGCTGGGCAGCAGGCATTGAAGACAATGCAAACGTAACCCCCATCATCAAGGAAAACTTCCAGAAGCTCGTTAGCGGCACAATCGACGCACAGGGCTTTGTGGATGCGATGGAAGCTGCAACAAAGTAATATCAAAACCACTGACTCCTAATCAGTAAAATCTCTTTTTGGAGCAGCGTTGCATGAAGCGATCAAGCTTGTTGCTTCGCTGCTCCATTTCATTATGAATAAAGAGGAGGGAATGGCATGAAAAAAAATCGAGGAATGATCGTGACTTTCCTTACGCCCGCCTTGATCTTTTTCGTTTTGGTTTTTCTCTATCCCATTATCCGTACAGTCTTCATGAGCTTCTATAAGGTGGAAAGCGTAACAGCACCCTCCTCAGAGTGGACGTTTACAGGGCTAGAAAACTATGCGAGCTTATACGGCACCCAGCTCTTTCGCACATCCATGTGGAACTTGTTCCGCATTTGGGCGGTAGGCGGCGTTGTGGTTATGTCGATTGCGCTGCTATTTGCCGTGATTCTCAACAGCGGTATTCGCTTCAAGCGATTCTTCCGCGCAGTAATCTATATGCCTAATATCGTTAGCGCAGTTGCACTCGCTACCATGTGGCTGCAATACGTGTACAACACAAGGTATGGTCTTTTAACCAGTCTCTTTAAATTTCTCGGGTGGGAAAAGCTTGCTGCCATCCAATGGACGGACCCGACGCATATGTTCTGGTCACTCCTCTTTGCGTATTGCTTTGGTATGGTTGGCTATCATATGCTGATTTTCTCCAGCGGCATTGAAAAAATTCCGACGGATCTGTTTGAAGCATCTACCATTGATGGCGCAAACAAAATACGGCAATTCAGGCATATCACACTGCCGCTGCTTCGCGGGGTGTTTAAAACCAATATTACGATGTGGTCGATTACATCGGTCGGTTTTTTTGTCTGGTCACAGCTCTTTTCAACCGTTACCGCCAGCAATCAGACGATTACCCCGATGGTCTACCTCTACCTGCAGGTGTTTGGCGCAGGTAATGCGGTAACTGAACGAAATGCTGGTCTTGGTGCAGCAGTTGGTGTGCTGATGGGCGTTTGCGTAGTATGCGTCTTCATGATCACGAATGTTGTCATCAAGAAAGATGATTATGAATTTTAACGAAGGGAGATATGACCGATGGCTAAGAAAGAAAAGCAAATTCGCAATAAAATTATTTGGAAAAACGAGCTCAGGCTTGCGCCCGGCTATATTATCCTGACGCTGTGGGTTATCTTCACCTTTGTGCTTCTCGGCTGAATTGTGGCTGCAAGCCTTGCAACCACCAGAGAAATATTCAAAGGTACCTCCTTGTCATTCCCCACAGGGCTGCACTTTGAGAACTACGTGAAGGCATGGACGAGTCAGAATGTATCGGTGTTCTTCATGAACTCACTGATGTATGCGTCCATATCTGCAGTGGTGCTGATTCTGGTCTGTGCACCTGCTGCTTATGCGCTTTCACGCTTCAAGTTCTTCCTAAATCGCACGATTCAAAGTGGCTTTGTGGCTGCAATGGGTGTTCCGGTTGTGATGATTATTTTGCCGCTCTTTGGCGTCGTCACGCAGCTCGAACTTTTAAAGCAGGACATCACCATTCGAATGCTGCTGATCTTCCTGTACGTGGGCATCAATGTCCCGTATACGACGATCTTTCTGTTATCATTCTTCTCTAACCTATCCAGATCGTATGAGGAAGCGGCTGCGATTGACGGCTGCTCGCCGATCGCGACCTTTTGGAGGATTATGCTTCCGCTGGCACAGCCCGGTATCGTGACAGTGAGCATCTTTAACTTCATTAACATCTGGAATGAGTACTTCATCTCATTGATCTTTGCAAGCGGTGACCAGCAGCGTCCAGTTGCGGTAGGTCTATACTCCATGATCAACTCCATGAAGTACACAGGTGATTGGGCAGGCATGTTTGCAGCGGTTATTATCGTGTTCTTGCCTACGTTTATACTGTTTATCTTCCTGTCTGAACGCATTATTCAAGGCGTTACAGGCGGAGGCGTTAAAGGCTAATTTAATATAATCAATGACAAAGTAGGGCATAATCTTCTGCCTCGTGCTTTGCTGTGTCCAAACGGAAGCATGGAAAGGAAAAGCAGCAATGAAAAAACCGATTCTTGTGATTATGGCTGCGGGTCTTGGCAGCCGCTACGGTGGGCTTAAGCAGATAGCGCCTGTGGATGACGGGGGACATATCTTGATTGATTATTCGATTTATGATGCGTTGCAGGCTGGCTTTGAGCGTGTGGTCTGCATTATCAAGCGTGAGCTGGAAGCGGAGTTTCGTGAAGTGATCAGCGACCGCATTAAAACCCATGTGGAGATTGAATTCGCATACCAAAGACTTGACTGTCTGCCAGAGGGTTATGAGATCCCGCAGGGGCGCACCAAGCCATGGGGAACAGCGCATGCAGTGTTATGCGCAAAGGATTTGATTGATGCACCGCTATGCGTGATCAATGCAGATGATTTCTACGGGCGTTCGGCCTTTGAGAGCTGCGCACAGTTTCTTGGAAAATTGGATGACCCAAGCAAACATGCGATGGTTGGCTACAAGGTCGAAAACACCCTAACAGAAAACGGTCACGTTGCGCGCGGGGTTTGCGATACAGACGAAAGCGCCATGCTGCGGAGTATTGTGGAGCGCACGCATATTGAGCCGCGCGAAGGCGGCGCGGCGTTCACGGAAAATGGCACAGACTTCACCTTTGTACCAAGCGGAACATTTGTCAGCATGAATCTGTGGGGTTTTCATGAGTCGATCATGGGGGAGATTGAGGCCCGTTTCGCTCCGTGGCTTGATGAGAACTTGCCCGTGAATCCCATGAAATGCGAGTATTTCCTGCCGCTCATTCCAAATCAGCTCTTGCAGGAGAAAAAAGCAACGGTACAGGTTTTGCCGACAAATGAAAAATGGTATGGCGTGACCTATGCGGACGACATGCTGAAGGTACGTGCAGCGCTCCAGAGGATGCGCGATGATGGAATTTATCCAAAAGAGCTTTGGGGGTAATCAAAGATGAAAAACATCTACGAGCGTTTTGTGCTTGATGGCGATGCGATTAGCTGTACTCGCTACGGTAATGGACATATCAATGAAACCTATCTGCTGGTGACGGATCGCCCGCACCTTTATATTCTTCAAAAGATCAACTCACATGTATTCCGCGATGTACCTGCATTGATGCAAAACATCATCGATGTGACCGCACATCTCCGCAAAGATGATGATAATCCGCGCCATGTACTGACCCTTGTTCAAACAGTGGATGGCGATGATTATCTAAGGACGGAGGACGCGGAGTTCTGGCGGCTCTATGAATTTGTCACCGATAGCCTATGCTTGGAAAAACCGCAGTCCATTCATGACTTGCTCCAAAGCGGCGTAGCGTTTGGTACTTTCCAAAATCAGCTTGCCAGCTTTCCTGCCCATACGCTATCTGAGACGATACCGCAATTTCATGATACGCCTGCGCGGTATCGGCAGCTTCGTGAAGCAATTGCAAAGGACAAGCTTGGCCGCGTTAAGAATGCTATGCCTGAGATTGAGTTTTATCTGTCGCGCGACAAGGAGGCGGGGCTGCTGATGCAAATGTCGGCAAGCGGAGAGATCCCGCTTCGCGTTACGCACAACGACACAAAGCTCAACAATGTCATGCTTGATAAGCGTACTCGTACCCCTCTATGCGTAATCGATTTGGACACGGTGATGCCTGGTTTGGCTGCGCATGATTTTGGCGACAGCATACGCTTTGGTGCTAGCACCGCATCGGAGGATGAGTTGGATTTAAGCAAGGTTCACATGTCCATTGAACTGTTTGAGGCGTATACAACAGGCTTTTTAATGGCGTGCAAGAATCGCCTGACAGAGCGAGAAATTGAAACGCTCCCATTGGGTGCGAAACTCATGACGCTGGAATGCGGATCGCGCTTTCTAACGGATTACCTGAGCGGAGATGTATACTTCCATATTGCAAGGCCTGAGCATAATTTGGATCGCTGCCGTACGCAAATGGAACTGGTAAAGGACATGGAACGCAAATGGGATCAGATGCATCAAGTGATTCGGCGCGTGATGGGTAGTTAATGCAGCTAGTCGGATAGATAGAAGAAGCCTTGCGGGTGAAGCGGATATGCCGCCTGCAAGGCTTCTTTCGTATGCGCTCAATCGCAGCGCATTGATATGCAAGATTTTCCATCCGCAACCCGTTTTATGATTATGGATTATTTAACCAATGTAAATGGAGGAAGCGACATGAAGAAAATCATTCGATCATACCTGTTCATACTTTTGGCAATCGGAATGCTATGTACGTCGGCGCTTGCAAGCGAAAATCAGAGCATCAACCTCAGATACGAAAGTGGAACAGGGGAAGAGGATATGGAGATTATTTCTGTCGCAGCGAATGACGATACGGTCTATCTCTTGGTATTTGACGAAAGAGAGATGAAAATGTCTTTTGAGTATTGGCAGGCAGGGATGGAGAAGTCTGAGGTACTGCTCATTGGGAACGCCTACCGCTTGGACGATGATCAAGAGACTTCGCTAATGGCTACGAATACCTCAAAGCTTTTTAGCGCTGGTAAGGCTATTTATCTCTTTGATGATGAGGACAAAAGCGTTAGAATGCTGGTAGATGCAAATGGAAACCTAACGCCCAATGATATGATTTTCCAAATAGATGACATGATAGAAGGCAAAGACGGTGAGCAGATCGACGAATATGCACAGCGTATCTTCACGCAGGACGGGGTGCTGTACGTATGCAAATATGATCGTTCAAACAACCGAACCAGTCAGGTTTGCATCATGTACGGTCTGGAAACAGGCGAGCGAATTGATGTGATCAGAGCGAGCGATATCAAGGGGATATACCCTTATCGCGACGGAAAACTATTGACGCTTACTGTTGATGGTGACGCGGACGATGCCCAAGATCCAAGCGAAGCAACCCCCTATCTGCTTAATATTTTCGATCCTGTTAGTTTCGAATCCACGCGGATTGGGGAAACCAAAGCCTTTGGGGATCATAATGTTGTCTATCGGGAGGAGAATAACAGCGCCTATTTTATTTCAGGGGGAGCGGTCTATTCCTTTCCCAATATGCAGGAGCCTTTGAAATTAAGCGCATATTTGCCTATGGAGATTTGGTTTGAATGGATTCCTGCGTCATTATGCGGCGATCTGTTTGTGGTTGTAGAGGGTCAAACGCTGTATGTGCGTGAGCTTGACCAGCCAGACTTGCAGGGCAATGTCTTGACGGTGATGGGTGAGCAATATAGCAATGCGCATATGGCGTATTCCCAAAAACATCCGGATCAGGGCATTGCGATATCCGCACTGACCTGCGCCGATTTTCAGCAGATCGCCAATGCGTTGATCAATGGGGACGATTCGCTGGACGTGATTATGCTGGATACGCAGGTGAATCCCATCACGCGCGTGATTGACAAGGGGTATGCTGCGGATTTGAGCGGCTATCCCGAGATCACGGATATCGTCATGCAAATGGACCCTGTTATCACGGATGTTCTGATGCGAGACGGGACGCTTTACGGCATCCCCATCGACGTTCAGGGAAGTGGTTTGGGCTACCGAACAGCCGCCTTGAAAAGGCTCGGTCTTTCGCCCGATGATCTGCCTAAAACCTATCTTGAGTTTTTGGCGTTTGCTGCCAATTACCAAATGGATTATGAAGATAAGGCGGATAGCATCAATCTGTTTGCCGAGGAGGACGTTGAGAATTTGCTATTTAGGGAGTTGCTGGACAACTATATTGCGGTGCAAGCCAGAGCGGGGGAGGAGATCCGTTTTGATACGCTGCTTTTCCGCAAGCTCATCGCGGCATTTGAAGCGATTGATTTTGCAGGGTTTGTGCCCCATTCACAAAACAGCGGTGAGAATGCACTTTTCACCTTGGACACACCCTATTGGGATGCGGAAAAATTTAGCGATCAAGCATACAGCGTACCCATGATATTGCCGCTGGATGTAGGTGTTTCACCGCTTTTGGATCTTCGCGTCACGATAATGTTTATTAATCCCCATACGAAGCGAATGGAGCAAGCGGCCGAGTACCTCGCATCGTATGTACAGAATTATCTAGCGTTTGAATCGTACGCGTTCTTCCCTGATGATAACGAGCCTTTGATCAATGCTAGCGTTGCTGCGCATATTGGGAGACTTGAAGATGATATCGCACGAATTGAATTGCAGCTTGAAACGGCAGAGGAAGCAGACAAAGCAAAATTGCGATATGATATGGCGGATGCAAAGGAAACGATTGATATTGTCGATGATGGATTGTGGTCTGTAAGCGAAGAGATGATCCGTACCTATCGCGAAGCGGCAACGCCTTATTTCTATGTTTCAAGTGAATTGGCTGGCATATAGCAGGGCGAGGGATCGATGGAAAGCTTGTCAATTATCCAGCGATATATGGAGGGCGTGCTAGAGGCGGACGGTTTCATTCGCGAGATGGATAGCCGAATGATTATGATGCAATTGGAAGAGTAAACAGGAGGACAACAAAAAAGACTGCGTGATGAAAAGAATCTCATCACACAGCCTATGCTGAACACAAAAAGGGCTTTCGGGAGGGTTTGGGGCTGTTGCCCTCCCATGCGTGCTTTTATCATAAAAGCAGCCTCCCAACGTTCCTTACGTTCCCTCAAACAAGCTAACGCTCTCCTCGTCCATAAAGGCGGGGGTAAATGCGCTGTTGGCAGAGTCCTTGTCCTGCAAATAACCTTCAAGACCAAGGGACATCATATGATCGAGAACGCGATGATACTCGCGAGATGTCAATCGGCGATCAAGTCCAGGGGCATCAACGCCGTTGATGGGCGTATACTGGCGCATGAGGCTCACGGGCGTGCCGCTGGGTAGCTGCGATGCAATGCTATCAAGGATGATCATGCTCTCCCGAGTGCGCAGGGGAAGAATCAAATGGCGTACAAGGGTTCCGCTTTGCATGATGCCTTGGTCATCGTAGACTGGAGCGCCTGTCTGCTCGCACATGGCTTTGATGGCGCGAAGTGTCACGCCGAAATAATCGGGTGCATTAGCAAGGGACAGAGAGGTCTTTTCAGTGGCGTATTTAAAGTCGGGCAAATAGATATCCACAAGCCCCTTGGCGGCGTTGATCATTTCCACACGCTCATAGCCGCTCGTGTTCCAAACCACGGGAATAGTGGGTTTGTAGATGCGCAGTGCATGAAGAATTTCGGAGGCGAAGTGAGTGGGATTGACAAGGTTGATGTTGTGCACGCCAAGGGATTCCACGCGCCTAAAGAGCTTGGCGAGCGCAGGAGCGTCCATGGCCTTGCCAAGCTGGTGGCGGCTAATGGGCTCGTTTTGGCAAAAGACACACCCTAGCGAACAGCCGCTAAAGAAAATGGTCCCGCTTCCGCGAGTGCCGCTGATGGGTGGTTCCTCCCACATGTGAGCAGCTGCTCTTGAAACGATTGGCGTGGTGCCCATGCGGCAAAAACCAAGACCGAAATCGCTTGTGCGTTCGGCATGACAATTACGCGGACAGAGGTTACATAGCATTGGCATCACATCTCCCATCGATATGGCTAATAAGATTGAATCTTCCTTGAATCCAGTCAGTTTAGCACATGATATTAAATGTGTAAAGATTGGCTCAAAAGCCAATAATTCATAGACACAATCCGCAAAACGCTTGTATTTCGAAATTGATTGTGGTATACTTCTATTTGCTTACATTTGTGGGCGATTTAATATTGTGTATTCAGCGTAAGTTGTTTGAAAGAAGGGTTTTTCGAAAGAGTGGATATCGCTTTTTGTTTTACGTGCGGTGCACCTAGATGGGTGCACAAACGACTGTTGCAGCGATGCTGTGGTAGCCGTGCTTTGGCATCAGCCTAAGCTTGCATGTAAGATGCGAAAAGCGATAGCATGCCGCTCTTTTTGATTGCTTTTTAACCATAAGATCAAAGATGACATGAAGGAGCTATTATGGCAAAGAATAAGGGCACAAACAGTGCCAAGATGTCCTCTGTACAGGCGGCTGAGGAACGCGCGGCAAAGGTTGCGCAGGATCTATCCTTTGAGCTTGTGGAGGTCGTATTGCAAAAGGAAAGCCGCGGTAAATGCCTATGCATTTATATTGATAAAGAAGACGGCATCACGCTTGACGATTGCGAGCACTATCACAAGGCGGTGCAGCCGCTTTTGGATGATATAGATTACGATTTCTTAGAAGTGTCCAGCCCGGGAATTGACCGTCCAATCAAAACCATGCGTGATTTCCAGAAGAATCGCGGACAGATGGTGGAGGTCAAGCTCTTTGCGCCAATGGATGGCAGCAAACAGTTCCAAGGCACTTTGCATGAGATGGATGATGAAACGCTAACCATACTGGATGCTAGCGAAGCAGAAGTCTCCTTTAGCAGAAAAGCTGTGGCGATTGTAAAGCCCGTAATTGATGTGGAAAATGAAGATTTTTCAGATCTAGAAGTAGAATGATGAAAGCAGGGAATAAAGATGAGGGCAACAAAGAAAAATCAGCAAAGCGGCGGACAGGCAGAAATCGTCGCGGCTGTCAAAGCCTTGGCAAGTGAGAAAGACATCAGTGAAGATATGCTCTTTAGTGCTATTGAAGAAGCGCTGAAGGCTGCCTATAAAAAGAACGTATCCCGCGATGAAAATGCACCGAGCAATCTCAGCGTTACGCTGGATCGGGCATCGGGAGTAGCGCATGTATTCGCTCGCAAGATGATCATTGAAGAGGTGGAAGAGCCTGCTAACCAGATCACCTTGGAGGATGCGCTTGCTATTCGCTCCGATTACCGTATGGGCGACATTGCAGAGATCGATGTAACGCCAAGCGGATTCCTCAGAACCGCCGCACAGACCGCAAAGCAGGTCATTATGCAGCGCATTCGCGAGGCAGAGCAGGGCAAGATCTATGATGAGTATTCCGAAAAGGAAAACGAAATCTTAACCGCTATTGTCCAGCGCGTTGAACCAAGAGGCGTATATGTAGAACTTGGCCGCACCGAAGGCATTATGGAAACGAGCGAGTTCATGCCTGGCGAAGAGTATCAAATCGACGATCACATTAAGGTTTATGTGCTTGAGGTGAATCGCAGCGGCCGCGAAATGCTTCGCGGTCCACAGGTTCGCGTCAGCCGTATTCATACAGGCCTTGTCAAGCGTCTCTTTGAGATGGAAGTGCCTGAAATCGCAGCGGGTATCGTGCAGATTAAATCCATTGCACGTGAAGCCGGTAGCCGTACAAAGATGGCTGTACATTCCACCGAGGTCATGATCGATCCCGTTGGTGCATGTGTTGGTCCTCGCGGAAACCGTGTGGAAAGGGTTGTGACCGAGCTTAAGAACGAGAAAATTGATATCATTAAGTGGTCATCTGATCCTGCTGAATTCATTGCAAACGCACTCAACCCTGCGCATGTGCTAAGCGTATTCGTTGCAGAAAACGAGAAGGCTTGCCGCGTGGTTGTTCCTGATAACCAGCTCAGTCTTGCCATTGGCAAGGAAGGTCAGAATGCTCGCCTAGCTGCAAAGCTTACAGGCTGGCGCATTGATATCAAGAGCCAGAGCCAAGCGGTTGAGATGTTTGATCTGCCCATGGAAGAAATGCCTGAGGAACCCCTTGGATTCCAAGAGTATTTCGGAGATGAAATTCAAGTGAGTGATGATGTGGAATCGGGACTTCCTGATCTGCGTGATATCGAGCTTGAAATGCCTTATGGTGATAACGAGGACGATACGCTTTAATGCAGAAATGCACACGGGCGTAAGCAGAGCGAAAGAGGTGTACATAAGTGTCGCCAAAACCGCGTAAAACACCAATGCGCATGTGTGTTGGTTGCCGCGAAATGAAACCCAAGAAGGAACTTCTTCGCGTGGTTCGTTCACCTGAGGGTGAAGTTAGCATTGATACAACGGGCAAAAAGTCTGGACGAGGTGCATACTGCTGTTTCCAAGCTGAATGCTTGCGTCGTGCACTAAAACAGGGACAGCTCGATAGGCAGCTTGAGGTGAAGCTCTCAGCGGAAGTAAACGCAGAGCTAACAGAAACCATGAGCCGTTTGCTATTGGAGCAGGAGAAAACAGTATGACAGAAGCGGTAGAAAATCGCGTGGCAGGATTTTTGGGATTATGCATGCGTGCTGGGCAGCTGACAAGCGGCCAAGAAGCCTGCGTGGATGCCATTAGGCGCGGGAATGCAAAAATTGTATTTTTGGATGAAGGCGCTTCGGATAATACAAAGAAACGCGTACAGGATGCATGCGATGCGCATGAGGTTGCGCTGTACACACTCAGTGAAGGTACACTCGGATGGTGTATCGGCAAGAGCGGGCGAATGGTGATCACGCTTCCCGAGGGAAACATGGCAACCAAATTGCTCACTCAATTGGATGGTGAACCACGGCTGTAAAGCCAATACATATAATACATTGCAAAAATATGCGGGGGTGCAAGCGGTACAATGACCAAAGTTAAACTCAAGGATGCTATGAAGGAACTGCTTAAGGGCGCGGAGAATACGCTGGGTAGCGTTTCTTCCATGCGCAAACAAACGGATGAACTGGCGCAGGCGGCGAGAAAGCTGGAGGCGCAGTTTGTACGCCAAGAGGAGCAGCGCCGAGCGGAAGAGAAACAGGCCGAGCAGGATCGCTTGGTACGCCAGCATACCAAGGCATTTACCATGCCTGATACAGATGAGCCAGCGGAGGCACAGACGGTAAAAGCAGTGCAGGAGAACGAGCCTGTGGCAGAGAAAAAATCTGCCGCAAAGGACGCGGCGCAGAAGGCAACGGTAAAGGCGGCGGATGCTGCTAAGCCGGCAGAAAAAGTCCAAAGCAAAGCTGAAGCTGTGGCAGCTGCTCCGGTAAAGGCAGCGGAGGGGGAGAAGCAGGTGGAGATTCTAAAGGAAGCGGTGAAGACCGTGACAGAAAATACGGCGCAGGAAAAACAGCCCGTTAAGGCGGCAGCAACTGTGAAGGAAGCTGCTCCGGTAAATGTGCAAGCGCCTGAAAAGAAGGAAGCGGCTCCTGCGAAGGCAGAGGCTTCCCAGCCTGCACCAGCACCTGTAAAGGAAGCAGCACCTAAGGCAGAAGCAGCGGAAGCTCAGGCAGCGCCTGCTATGGCCGCTCAGCCTCAAGCAGCTTCTGCGCAAGCCGTACGCCCCCAACAGGGCAGGCCTGTTCAGGCACCTCAAGCAAGACCTGCTCAAGGCGCACAAAACGCTCGTCCGGTTCAAGGCGGTCGCCCCCCAGTTCAGGGCGGTGCACCTCGCGGACCGTATGGCCGTCCCGCAAATCCGCAGGGTCCTTATGGGCGCCCTGCAAATCCACAAGCACAAAACGCAGGCGGTCCTTATGGACGTCCTGCTAATCCACAAGCACAAAATGCTGGTGGTCCTTATGGACGCCCTGCAAATCCGCAGGGTCCCTACGGCCGTCCCGCAAATCCGCAGGGTCCTTATGGACGTCCTGCTAATCCACAAGCACAGAACGCTGGCGGCCCTTACGGTCGTCCCGCGAATCCTCAGCAAGGCGGCGGCGGCCCTTACGGCCGTCCTGCAGGCGCTCAGGGTGCAGGCGGCTACGGTCGTCCCGCAGGTGCTCAGGGTGGCGGCTATGGTCGTCCCGCAGGCGGTGCTGGCGGCGGCAGACCTCCGATGGGTGGCGGTGCACGTAAGCCAACAACTGAAATCACGCCCGCGGTGGAAAAAGAGCGCGTCAGCAATTACGATCCTAATAAGAAGAGCTATCTTCGTCAGCATGATCCCGAGCGTGCAAGCAGAAACCGCAGCAGACAAAATGCGAGGTCTAATTTCCGCAATGGCGCCTACGAGGACGATAGCTTCCGCAACCGTAAGGCTCGCAACCGCAAGCCTAGCGCGCAGATGATGATGGCACCCATCAAGATTGAAAAGGCGTATATGACCGCTGAAACGATCACTGTTAAGGATCTTACCGAGCGTATCGGTAAGCCAGCAGGTGATATCCTCAAGAAGCTCCTGCTCCTTGGCGTGATGGCAAACATCAACAGCGAGTTGGATTTTGATACGGCAAGCCTTGTCTGCGCAGACTTTGATGTCGAGCTTGAGATGAACCTTGCTAAGACAGCAGAGGATGTCATGACCGATAGTGACTATGAAGACGGCGAGGAAGATTTGGAAACACGTCCTCCGGTCGTTACTATCATGGGTCACGTTGACCATGGTAAGACTTCGCTGCTTGACCGCATCCGTGAGGCACATGTCACCACGGGCGAAGCGGGCGGTATCACCCAGCACATCGGTGCATATACCGCAACTGTCAATGGAGAAGTGATTACATTCTTGGACACCCCTGGTCACGAAGCGTTCACTGCTATGCGTGCCCGCGGCGCACAGTCCACAGATATTGCGATCTTGGTCGTTGCAGCGGATGACGGCGTTATGCCCCAGACCGTTGAAGCTATCAACCACGCAAAAGCAGCGGGCGTTCCGATTATTGTCGCCATCAACAAGATGGATAAAGACACAGCGAACCCCGAGCGCATCAAGCAGGATCTAACCGCACACGAAATGGTTCCCGAAGAGTGGGGCGGCGATATCATCATGGTTCCCGTTAGCGCCGCAACAGGCGAAGGCGTTGAAACCTTGCTTGAAATGATTCTATTGCAATCCGAAATGCTACAGCTCCGTGCTAACCCCAACCGTTTGGCAAAGGGCGTTATCATCGAAGCAAAGCTGGATAAGGCACGCGGTCCTGTCGCAACCGTTCTTCTTCAGAATGGTACACTCCACGTTGGAGACAATATCGTTGCGGGTATGGCTAGCGGCCGTGTGCGTGCGATGGTCAATGACCGTGGCGAGCGCGTACAGGAAGCAGGTCCATCAATGCCTGTGGAAGTATCAGGTTTCAACGATGTGCCTAGCGCAGGCGATGACATGATGGTTTTGGCGGACGATCACCTCGGTCGTCAGGTTGTACAGGAACGCCGTGATAAGTATAAGGCTGCTCGCGTAGCTGCTGCTTCCAAGGTAACCCTTGACAACCTGTTCAGCCATATTGATCAAAGCAAGATCACCAACCTCAACCTCATTATCAAAGCTGACGTTCAGGGTAGCGTAGAAGCTGTGAAGCAGGCACTTGAGAAGATGAGCAATGATGAGGTTCGCGTGCGCATTTTGCATAGCGCAGTTGGTGCAATCACCAAGGATGACGTCAACCTCGCATCCGCTTTTGATGCAATCATCATCGGCTTTAACATCCGTCCCGATGCCAACGCACGCGAGTCCGCTGAGCGTGAAGGCGTCGATGTTCGCCTCTACACTGTCATCTATCAGGCGATTGAGGACATTCAAAAGGCAATGAAGGGTATGCTTGAGCCTGAGTACAAGGAAGTTCTCCTTGGCCATGCCGAGGTTCGCAGCGTATTCCGCATTACAGGTTCCGGTATGATCGCAGGTTGCTATATCACCGATGGTAAACTCCAGCGTAATGCCGAGGTTCGCCTGCTTCGTGATAACGTCGTTGTCTTCACAGGCAAGCTGAGCAGCCTCAAGCGCTTCAAGGATGATGCTAAGGAAGTCGCAACCGGTTATGAGTGCGGTTGTAGCCTAGATGGCCACAACGACATGAAGGAAGGCGACATCGTTGAGTGCTTCGTCATGGAAGAGATTGAACGGTAAGGTTTAAACCCTTGCGATAAGGGAAATCATATGATGAGAATCCCACTGTCGTTTATGAAGAATGACAGTGGGATTCTTAGAAGCCTATATAATAAGGAGAAAACAAGTGAGTTATCAACGCATTGATCGCATTAGCGAGCAGGTACGGCGAGAAGTGGATCAGATCATCCGCGAGGATCTATCAGACCCCCGCATTCAGGGTACCTTTAGCGTCACACGGGCAGAGGTGACACGGGATTTAAGCTTTGCAAAGATCTACATCAGCATTTTCGAAGAGGAAAATCGCGCACCCATGATGGAGGCACTGAAGAAGGCGGCGGGCTTTGTGCGCCATGAATTGGGTAATCGAATGATCATTCGCTATGCCCCCCAGATCATCTTTGAACAGGATAACAACATTGAGTATGGTCTGCATATTGCGTCTGTGCTTAAGAAGGTGCAGGCACAGGAGAACACAGATGAGCAAGACGATGAATAATCAAAATCAAATGAATCAATTGCTGTCCGCTATTTTTGCATCGGACAGCATCTTGCTGTTCGCGCATATATCGCCTGACGGCGATACGCTAGGCAGTGCGATTGCGCTTAAGCTTCGGCTTGAGAGCATAAATAAGCAGGTGGTGCTGATTCTTGACGGTGATATTCCAACCTATTTGGATTTTCTGCCAAGTGACGGGATTGTAAAGCCGGAAAACGCACCTGATCCGAGTTTGTTTGACCTAGCCATTGCAGTGGATGTGAGCTGCTCTGATCGCATGGGCGGCGGCGAGGCAATATTCAAGCGCACGAAGATGACAGCACAAATCGATCATCATCAAACCAATGATGGCTATGCGCAGATTAACTTCATTGATGGACAAGCACCTGCTACTGCGGTGCTGATTTACCGAATGTTCATGGATCAAGATCAGCGGCCAACCTTGCAGGAGAGCATTTGCCTGTACACAGCGCTGTCAACGGATACGGGCAACTTCATTTACGAGTCTACAAATGCAGAATGCTTTGAGATGATGGCGATGCTGATGTGTTCTGGGTTACCGCTTGCTAAGTATAGTCGAATTCTTTTCAGACAAAAAGAACATGCCTTTGTGAGATTGCTTGGCAAGGCGCTGCCCTCACTGCATATGTTTGCAGATGGCGTAGGCGCAGGCTTGCGGCTCTCGCAAAGCGATATGGAGCAGGTCGATGCAAAGGCAGGACATACAGACGGATTGATTGATTATGCCATAGATGTGACGGGCGTTAAGGTTGCGTACTTTGTGAGGGAAACACCTGAGGGCAGGGTTAAGGCGAGCCTTCGCGCGATTGCTCCCTACCGCGTTGATGAAGCAGCGATGCAATTTGGCGGCGGGGGACATCGGCTTGCGGCGGGCTGTGGTCTGGATATGACGCTTGATGAAGCGCAGACAGCAATCGAAAAAGCACTCATAGAGGCTTATAGGAGTACTGAGGTATGACGATGGAAGAACCAAAGGAGCCGCTGTGCGGATTTATCAATGTACTCAAACCTCCGGGCATGACTTCTGCGCAGGTGGTCGGTTTTGTTCGCAGGCTGCTTGGCGGGGAGAAGATTGGTCATGCGGGAACACTGGACCCCGAGGCATCGGGCGTATTGCCGCTGATGGTTGGAAAAGCTGCAAGGCTATTTGACTATATGCAGGACAAAGAAAAAGCGTATGTTGCGGAGATTGCCTTTGGCAGCGCGACCGATACGCAGGACGCGCAGGGAACGGCTATTCGGGTAGGGGATGCGTACCCAACTGAGCAGCAAATTCAGGGCGTGATCCCAAGCTTCACAGGAACGATTCAGCAAAGACCGCCGATGTTCAGTGCGATCAAAAAGGACGGTCAACGTCTTTATGATCTGGCACGAAAGGGGATTGAAGCGGATATCCCGACTCGTGAAGTAACGGTGAATCGGCTGGATTATCATGGGATGACGCACAAGCGCGGTGCGCTTTTACATGTTCGCTGCTCCAAAGGCTTTTACGTGAGAACCCTTTGCCACGATCTGGGCGAAACGCTTGGGTGCCCTGCGCATATGCGATTCTTGCTTCGCATTCAAAGCGGTGTGTTTACGCTGGATACAGCTTATACGCTTGAGCAGCTCAAGGAAGCGGCGGATGCAGGACGGCTGGAAGATGTGATCTTGGAGCCAAGTATTGCGCTTCCTCATTTGCCGAGCTGCGATGTTCCCAAAGCGCTATATAAGCCCCTGCGAAATGGCGGCAAGCTGCCATGGGAGCGTTTCCCTGCTTTGCATGGTACGAAGGCCGATGACGGCGCACCATTCTGTCTTTGGATGGATGGCAAGCTCAGTGCGATTGGAGAGCGCGTAGGTGATGTCATCAAGGTCAGAAGCTGGCTTGGTCAGTGAGAGAATGAGGAGAGATTCACGAATGCAGATTGTACTTAATGGACGCATCAAACTGGAAGGCTCAGTGCTTGCGCTGGGGATGTTTGATGGGGTTCATATTGGGCATCGCGTGTTGCTCAAGCGCGCCAAAGCGCTTGCTTTGCAGCAAAACGTACCCATGGTGGTATGCACCTTTGCAAGCCACCCCATGATGACGATTGCGCCGGAGAAATGTCCGCCGATGCTCAGCACATTTGATGAACGGGCGGAGCTTTTGAGGGAGCAAGGGGTTGATGTGCTTTATGCCATGCCTTTTGACAGTGAAACAATGGACATGCTCCCTGAAGAGTATATTGGCGAATTGATCAGGCGTTTTCATCCAATGGCGGTGGTTTGCGGGTACAATCACAGCTTTGGCAAAAAAGGCGGGGGATCACCTGCGCTGCTGGCTGCTATTGGCGATGCACTCGGGTATTCTACCGAAATCGTGCCCAAAATCATGCTGGACGGACATGATGTCAGTTCCACCGTGGTTCGCGGCGCTCTTCGGCGCGGAGATGTAACCCATGCGCGGGCTTTGCTTGCACGGCCGTATGCAAGAGGCGCAAAGATGGAAAGCCGCGATGAAAACGGCATTAGCATTGCGCTTTTGGAAAACGGAAAGCAGGACATTGCTTTTGGTTTGTATCGTATGCTTTGGAAGCAAAAAGGACATACTTATCCTGCTGTGCTTGAACTCTTGCAGGATGAAAAGCACGGCATCATGCGACTTCCAAGTGACCTTGAGATAAGCGGCGAAGGAATCGTACAGTTTGTTTCAAGAGCAGATGGTCATGCATGCACAAAAGAGCAGATGTAAAGGATTTTTTGTTGAAAACCATTAAATTGCTGGATTTCTTTACAAAAAAACATTTACAAACCATGCCTTGCATGATACAATAAAAAAGTGCGTTGAGCACATGAATGAACCGTGTTCGCAGCTTTGTGAAAGCCAACGCAATGCTATGGATACGGCGATTACTAATGACGGCTTAGCCGTACATGAATTAGGAGGCAACAATTATGGCACAAACAGTTCTTATGCAAAAATCCGAGATCATTGAGAAGTTCGCTCGTCACGAGGGTGACACCGGTTCACCTGAGGTTCAGATCGCACTGCTAACCCAGCGCATCAACCACCTTAATGAGCATCTTAAGATCAACAAGAAGGATCACCACAGCCGTCGCGGTCTACTACTGATGGTTGGTAAGCGTCGTGGTCTTTTGGATTATCTCAAGAAGACTGACATCGAGAGCTATCGTGAATTGCTAGTAGCACTTTCACTCAGAAAGTAATATACAAGGCAGGCAACCGTGCCTTGGCGGGGCAACCCGCCAAGCACGGCTGTTTTTACGAGAAGTGAAATTGATGAGAACCACATTTGGTCGGTTCTTATGCAAGACAGTGGAGTGCGGCAGGCAAGGGTCTGAACGCAGAAAGAGGAGAAGTAGATGGATTACAAGGCATTTACAATGGAACTAGCGGGTCGTCCGCTAACAATCGAATTCGGTAAGTATGCACAGCAGGCAGCTGGGTCTGCATTCGTTCGCTACGGCGAATCAGCAATCATGGTCAATGTAACCATGAGCGAAAAAGCTCGCGATGGCGTGGATTTCTTCCCCCTGAGCGTAGATTTTGAAGAAAAGCAATACTCCGTGGGCAAGATCCCCGGTGGCTTTATCAAGCGTGAAGGACGTCTGTCTGAAAAGGCAACCCTCACCTGCCGCCTGATTGACCGCCCACTGCGCCCCTTGTTCCCCAAGGGAATGCGCAACGACGTGCAGGTTGTTGCAACCTGCCTGTCAGTGGATAAGGATATTCAGCCAGAACTATTGGCGATGATCGGTTCTTCCGCAGCACTTTGCGTGAGCGAAATTCCGTGGAATGGTCCTACTGGTACTGCTACCGTTGGCTATGTGGATGGCGAGTACGTCCTTTGTCCCAACGAAGAGCAGCGTGCAAAGAGCAGCCTTCATCTAACTGTTAGCGGCACAAAAGAAGCTGTTATGATGGTTGAAGCTGGTGCAGACGAAGTGAGCGAAGAGCTCATGCTCGGCGCTATCCTGTTTGCACATGAAGCAATCAAAGAAATCGTTGTTTTCATCGAAGGCATCACCAAGGAAATCGGCAAAGAAAAAGTCGAAGTCAATCTGGTTGTGACCGGCGATGATGTGAAAGCAGCTGTTCGCGAGTATGCATACGACAAATGCGCATACGTTTTTGAAACCCCTGACCGTCACGAGCGCGGCATTCGCGAGAACGCAGTGAAGGCAGATTGTGCAGAGCATTTTGCAGAGCAGTTCGAAGGCCGCCTTGGCGAAGTCGGCGATGCAATCTATGCATTGAACAAAGAGATCATGCGCGGCAAGATTTTGAATGACGGCGTTCGTCCTGATGGCCGCGGCCTCACAGACGTTCGTAACATTTGGTGCGAAGAGGGCGTATTGCCCCGTGCACACGGCAGCGCAATCTTCACCCGCGGCGAAACGCAGGCTCTTACCGTGCTGACACTTGGCAGCATGAGCGAAGTGCAGATTCTTGACGGCATCGGCAGCGAGGATCGCAAGCGTTATATCCACCACTACAACATGCCGCCGTATGCAACAGGCGAAGCAGGACGCATGAGAGCACCCGGCCGCCGCGAAATCGGTCACGGTGCATTGGCAGAGCGCGCTCTTGAGCCCGTTGTGCCTACCGAAGAGGATTTCCCCTACGTACTGCGTTTGGTCAGCGAAATCCTGTCTTCAAACGGCTCAAGCTCCATGGCTTCTGTTTGCGGCAGCACCCTTGCTATGATGGATGCAGGTGTCCCGATTGTACGCCCTGTAGCTGGCGTTGCAATGGGTCTGATCAAGGATCAGCAGAGCGACAACGTAGCAGTTTTGACCGATATCCAGGGTCTTGAAGACTTCCTTGGCGACATGGACTTCAAGGTTGCAGGTACTGTGAAGGGTATCACAGCCATCCAGATGGATATTAAAATCGCTGGCATTGACAAGCCCATTCTTGAAAAAGCACTCAGCCAGGCACTTGCCGGTCGTCTGCATATCCTCAAGGTAATGCTTGAGTCCTTGCCGCAGCCTCGTGAGCACATGAGCAAGTACGCGCCTAAGATTATTCGTTTCATGATCAATCCTGAGAAGATCCGTGAGGTGATTGGACCAGGAGGAAAGATGATTAACAAGATCATCGCTGAGACCGGTGTCAAGATTGACATCGAGGATGACGGACGCGTATATATCTCCACCCCTGATGAAGCAGCGGCCCTCAAGGCACAGCGCATCATCGAAGGCATTGCAAAAGATGTTGAAGTCGGTGGCGTATATTTAGGCAAAGTTGTGCGCATCATGAACTTCGGTGCCTTCATTGAACTCACACCTGGTAAGGACGGCATGCTGCACATCAGCAAGATGGCCGACCACCGCGTTGAGAAGGTCGAAGATGTGATGAACATTGGCGATGAGATTCAGGTTAAGGTCAACGAGATTGATTCTCAGGGACGCGTTAACTTGATCCGTAACGATATCACCTATGCTTCCTCCCCAGAAGGCGGCTTCAAGGGCAATGCCGGTGCAGACCGTCGTCGCCCCCCGCGTAGGGATGGACGTCCTACTGGCGGCAATGACCGCAACTAAGGGACGAGCTTAACCAAAGAGCCGCTGATTGTTAGGCAAATTCGCCAAGCAATAGGCGGCTCTTTGCTCTTTGGCCCTTAGATTTCCTCGATCTTCAAGTATTCAATGGTTTTGCAATCGAGAAAGGGAGTATGAAATGTTTGATCAGATAACGCTAGCGAACGGGCTTCGCGTCATTGGGCAGAAGCTGACCCATGTGCGCAGCTGTACGGTTGGTGTGTGGGTGAAGGTTGGCAGCATGAACGAGCTTTCAAGCGAAAACGGCCTATCCCACTTCATTGAGCACATGGTTTTTAAAGGCACAAAGAACCGCTCAGCAAGGGATATTGCTGAGGAAATGGACATGGTAGGCGGTCAGCTCAATGCTTTTACAAGCAAGGAATGCACCTGCTTTTACGCAAAGGTCATCGACGAGGATTTGCGCCTTGCGGTGGATATCTTAGCCGATCTGTCCTTGCGTCCTGTCTTTGACGAAGGTGAACTCAACAAGGAACGCGGCGTAGTAATGGAAGAGATCGCGATGGTGGAGGATACCCCCGAAGATCTCGTTCATGAACTGCTGGCCGATGTTCAATATTCGGGTTCGCTTAAAGAGCCGATTTTGGGCACAAACGATTTGATTCGCGGCTATAGCCGTGATGATATGGTGACCTATTGGAAACGCCACTATGTCCCGCAAAACATGGTGCTCGCCATTTCGGGTAACTATGACTGGGATGAATTCATTCAGATGGTCAATGAGTATTTTGATGAATTTCCCAATCAAAAAGGCGAGGAAAAAGCCTCCGAGCCGCAAGTCTTCCTCCCTGGCCGAAAGGCTCGCGAGAAGGACACCGAGCAGCTCCATATCTGCATGGGCTTCCCGGGCGTACCGGCAGGTGATGATGAAATCTATGCGCTGTCCGTGTTTAACAACATTCTTGGCGGCGGCATGAGCAGCAGGCTGTTCCAGCGTATCCGCGAGGAACTTGGTATGGCATATAGCGTATATAGCTACTCTAGCTCCTACACAGGTCTTGGGGTGTTCAACATCTATGCGGGCACAACCCCTGAAAATGGTGAAGTTGTGATTCGCGAGATCCAGGAGCAGATGAAGATTTTGCTTGATGAGGGCATGACAGAGAAGGAATTCATCAGTGCGAAGGCACAGCTGCGAAGCGGCTTTGTTCTGGCGCTTGAGAGCTCCAGCGGACGCATGCAGAGCATCGGCCGCGCATTGCTTCTTCGCGATAAGGTACAAGACCCAGAAGAAGCCCTCAAGAAGATTGATGCGGTTACGATGGAGGATGTCAGTGCAATTGCAGCTCGTATTCTTTCATCCAAGCCCAGTGCTGCTATCGTTGGCAAGGATGCACCTCGCTATCTGGAAATGATCGGGGGCGTTGCTCTTGGATAAGCTTGAAAGAATCTTTGAACTTCAAAAAGGATTTCAAGATAAACTCAAGGATGAGCGCGATCTTCACGATATCCCCATGCACGAATGGATTCAAAAGCAGACGCTTGCAATGATTTCAGAGCTTGCGGAGCTTTTGGAAGAAGTGAACTTCAAATGGTGGAAGAATCCCCATGAGCTAAATTCGCAGAACATCCACGAAGAGCTCAGCGATATTCTCCATTTCTTCATCAGCATGTGCATCGAATCGGGCATGAGTGCGGATGACCTGTACAACGTCTATGTGGGCAAGAATAAGGAAAACCACATGCGTCAAGACGGCATGAGTCAAAAGCATGGCTATGAAACCGGCATACAAGCGTAAAACCTTTGAAAAGAGGATTAGCTACCAATGAGTTTGAGAACAGTAAAATCTTTGCCGGAGGGCTATGCCTTTCATGGACAGATTGACCTGAACAAAGCTGAGCAACGCATTGTGAGGCTCATTCATTTGGTGCTGGGATTGGTGCCGACTGTGCTTGGTATTTTGCTTGCACCACCCTTTACGCAGACATTTAATGTGGATAATCTAATGCTTTTGGCCATAAAAACCCTAACGGTTTCCATTGGCGCGATACTGTATATCATCGGACACGAAGCAGTGCATGGCATTGTGATGTGGCAGTTATCCCATGTAAAGCCTACATTTGGTTTTAGCATACGCAATGGCAATGCCTTCGCAGGCAGTACAGCTTATTTTGCCAAAACTCCTTATTTGATCGTTGCGCTTGTGCCTCTCTTGTTTTGGGGCGTTGTGCTAGGTGCATTGTGCGTTCTTGTGCCGCGCGATTGGTTTTGGATTGTCTATTTGATCCAGATCCTTAATCTTTCGGGTGCGGCAGGCGATTTATATGTATCCATTCGTATACTGAAGATGCCAAGCGATGTGCTGGTGCAGGATAGCGGAATGGAAATGAAACTCTATGCAAAGTCATAAGCGGCATAACCGTTTAAAACTACCGCAATTTTCAAGCGACATAAAACCTCCTTTCGGGCAGAATAGTCCCAAGGAGGTTTTTTCATGAAGAAATTACGAGTGTGTGGAATTTTACTGGCAGCGATGATATTGATGCAGAGCTGTGCTACGGTTGCGGAAGGTGCGCCTGCGCCAACAAACAGACCTGAGGTTAAACCGACTGCTGTGCCGATGAATGCGGAGGATGTGAACTGGCCCAAGGACAAGCTTGAGATGGCAAGCGGCGGTGTTCCAAAGCTTTCGGTCTATGTAGTGGATGATAAAAAGGTCGAGGATGTTGACATCGAAACGTATGTACAGGGTGTGCTTGCGGGCGAAATGAAGAATGATTGGCCGCTGGAAGCGCTCAAGGCGCAGGCAATCCTTGCGCGTACCTTTGTGCTTAAGTTCATAGAGGAAAAAACAAGCCAGTATGAAGGCGCGGATATCTCCACTGATATTAAGGAAGCTCAGGCATATGATGCAAGTGCAATCAACGACCGCATTAAGCAGGCGGTGAATGATACGCGCGGCCTTGTTATCACCGCAGGCGGCGATTTGCCCTATGCGTGGTTTCATGCGCATAGCGGCGGCATGACGGAGCTTGCCAAGGCAGGGCTTAACTGGAATAAGGACGAGCCTGCCTATACGCAAGCGGTTGACAGCGGCGAACCTGAAACGGTAAGCAACGAAAAGGATGCCAAAACGCTTTTGGCGGCGCATGCATGGGAAGCGAGCTTTAGCGTGAACGAGTTTGCTGCTGCATGCAAGAAGCAGGGGGCAGAGGTAAGCGTTACCAGCGGAACACAGCTGACCATTGAGCAGCGCGGTGAAAGCGGACGCGCTGTCACTATTGGCGTAGGCGGCAAAGAAATCAATGCCGCGGAGCTCCGTATGGCACTGGGCAGCATGAAGATGCGCAGCACACTTCTAACCAGTCTTCGCATGGAAAACGGCAAGGTAGTGATGGAAGGCAAAGGCTATGGTCATGGCGTCGGTATGAGCCAGTGGGGCGCATACGGTATGGCAGAGGAAGGAAAAACTGCTGAGGAAATTGTTACGCATTACTTCAAGGACGTGAGCGTTGTAAAGATCTGGTGATAACCGATGAATGAATACAAAAACACCCGCTTTTCTAGCTTTGAAAAGCGGGTGTTGATCGTTTTATGGATTATTCACCAAATGCAGCAACGATGTGTTTTTGTTCGAGGGGAGCGGCTTTTGTCACGATGCTCACAACAGGAACGATGACAAGCCCTAGAATCATGGCTGCACAGCCGCTCAGAGGCGCAAGACTCATATCACCTGTTACCAGCGGGGGAATGAGCGATATCAGCGCGCCGCAGATTGCACCTGTGATCGCACCGGTTTTGGTCACCCCGCGCCACAGCAGCCCATATAGGTAAGGGGCAAGGAATGCGCCTGCAATAGTGCCCCATGACAGCGACATCAGAGACACGATGGGTGTGTCTTGGAGCAGGAAGTTAATGACCAAGGAGAATGCGACAAACGCAACACATAGCAGACGCATGACGAGGGTTTGAGAGGACTGCTTGAGTTTGGGGACGATTGACCCAAGGAGGTCAAGGGTGATAACAGATGAGGAGGAAAGCACGAGGGAGGTTAATGTGGAAATACTGGCTGACAGGAGCAGTACCACAAAAAGCCCTTGGAGTGCATCGGGAATGCCGACAACAGTGCTGTCGGTTAGCATGGTGGGGACAATTAGATCCATTGACATGGCACCGCTGTTGACCATGTCAGCCATGGTGCCGCCTGTGGGCGACGCGATCTTAGCGAGTACCACGCGGCCAAAGCTGCCGGCAAAGTACGCGCCGCCTGCAATGATGAATGCAAATGCGGTCGAAATAACCGTTGCACGCTTGACGGAAGTCGCATCTTTGATGGCAAAAAACTTGTGAATCATCTGAGGCATGCCAAGCACACCGAGGGATGTGAGCAACACATTGCTATACAAAGCAGTTGCCTTATCCTTTGTGGGGAAGAGCGAACTCATACCGACTCCGCCAATCGCCGGGTCTTCCAGTGCCGCAAGTCCGCCTGAGATTCCGCCGGCTGCCCGCACAATATAGATCACCACTGTGGTGATGCCAACCAGCATAATACAGCCCTGAATGAAGTCTGTAATGGCTGTTGCTTTGTATCCGCCGGCAAATAGGTAGACCGCAGACAGCAGCGCAATAATAATCACACACCATGTATAGTCAAAGCCGTATGCTTTTTCAAACATATTCCCAAGACCTTTGTATACGCTTGCGGAATAGGGGAGCAAGAACACAAAGATGATTAGGCTGGAGAATATTTTAAGGAACTTGCTATCATAACGCTTTTCAAAGAAACTCGGGATCGTTCCCACATCCAGCCGCTCTGCCATCATGCGAGCGGGCTTTGCAAGAAACCCCCAAGCGAGTAAACTACCGATGACGGCATTGCCGATGCCGCCCCATACCGCAGATGTTCCGTTTGTCCATCCCGTTGATCCTGCGTAGCCAACAATGATGACCGCACTGAAGTAACTCGCGCCATAGCTAAAAGCACTTAGCCACGGACCGACATTTCGTCCGCCTAAGAGGAAGTCATTGAGGGATAGGTTTTTTCTCGCCGTCATGGCGATTACGACAATCATCATTACTACATAAGCTACAAGTATAACCATTTTCACAGGGATTACCGCCTTCCATACTACAATACTACATTTGTTTCCATTCACTTAGGAAACAACTACATGATCATTATTATACAGATTTATTTTTCAATTGCAAGAGGATATTGAATAGAATCATGGAAATGAAGTGTTTTGCATATGCTTTGACAAACTGCTAAAAATAGGGAGGCCGGAGCATGTTTGAAAGGCTAAAGCGGGCGGATATACCGCAGGAGTTGGTTTTTGGCTGGCCTCGCTCGGTGCTTGTGGGGGACGAAAAGCTGATTGTTGAGCAGCATCAGGGGATTTATGCGTGTACAGAAACGGAAATCATTCTTAAAACGAGTTGCGGACATTTAGTCATTACGGGGCAGACGCTCTCATTATCACGCTATGATCGGGATGGTTTGGTTATATTGGGGAAAATAGAAAAATTGTCCTATCGGTCGAAAGGATGAAAAACGTGAAATCTGTTCGCTTGCCCTTGTGCACTCATCGTTTTACGATTTCTGGCTTGAACCTCGAACGCTTCATGAATACCATGCAAAAATCAGAAGTGCCGCTGCTGAGCGTAACGCGCAAGGATATGCGCACGCTTGAATGCGAATGCTATTCTGCTGACCTTCAGACTATCCAAAGCATTGCGCAGGAGAAAGGGTGGAGGCTGACAGATGCGCAGCCGCTGAAGCTTTCTGCGTTCATAAAAGGTCTGATCAAGCGGCCTGGGCTGATTGTAGGCTTGGTGTTAACGGTTGTGATGGTGGTTACGCTGCTTCAATATGTTTGGTTCGTGGACATCAATGATGCAGGTTCGTATAGTGCGGATATCAGCAACTGGCTCAAAGCGGAAAACATCGGTGTCGGCACGTATAAAAACCAAATTGATGCAACAAGGATTGAGCGAGAACTGACCTATCGGTATCCAGATGTGGCATGGTTTCATGTCTATGTTTATAACGTCACGCTGGTGGTGGATGTATCCATAGGCGTGCCGATGCCTCAGCTGCAAACAGGCGAAATAGGCGACGTGATCGCAACGCATAACGGCATTGTGCAGTCGGTGGAGGTCTTTGCAGGGACATCGCAGGTCAAAGCGGGCGATATCGTGCAAAAAGGGCAGGTGCTGATCAGCGGCACGGAACGCGGGCGAGATGAACAGCTGACGTCGGTGCTGGCAAGAGGAGTTGTGATAGCGCGTTGCTGGGAGTCGCAGACGGTGCAGATGCCGATGCATGACACGATGAGCGAGGAGACGGGCAACAGCAGCCTCATTACGCAGATTTGCACCCCATGGATTACATATCCGCAGGAAGCGTTAATTCCTGAGTTTCTCGCGTATAATACCTATATCGACCAGATACCAATCGGCGGTAGTTTCTTCCCTGTGTACTTAAAAGAAACTGAGTACAAAGAGGTCAGCATGGAGTATGAAGCACGGGATGTGGAAGAGGTGAAGACAGAAGCCTCTGATGCAGCCCTGCAATTACTCAAAACCAAGCTGTACAAATATGATATTATTGACAAATGGTCAGATTATTGTATGATAGAAGGTACTACATTGGCCGCTACTGTAACGGTGGAATGGCAAATGGACATCGGCGATACAAAGTCGCCGTGATCGGAGGCATGCTTTTTTGACAACCACTACGCAAGAGCGAGTTCCGCTCACCAGCATGGACGCTTATATTTCCCTTTTCGGTGCAAATGAACGCAACTTACCCATGATTGAAAATGAGCTTAATGTGAGCCTCGCACAAAGAGGCTCTGATTTGGTGATCACGGGCGAGAGTGAAAATGCAGCCATGGCAAGTGCTGTGGTGGAGAAGCTGATGAGTTTGCATCAGCGCAAGGCTCATGTGGATCGAACTACACTTCGCTATGCGATCAGCCTTGTGAAGGAGAATCGACTGGACCAGCTGGATGATATTGCATTTGAGGTTGTAGCGGTGACGCATCGCGGACGCCCCATTCGCTGTAAAACCCTTGGGCAGCATGAATACGTGAAGAAGATTCGCGAGCATGAGCTGACCTTTGCGGTAGGTCCTGCGGGTACGGGTAAAACCTACCTTGCGATGGCACTTGCGGTGGTGGCACTGCGAAATAAAGAAGTTGAGCGTATTGTCCTCACTCGTCCCGCGGTTGAAGCGGGCGAAAAGCTGGGTTTTTTGCCCGGTGACTTAAGCCAGAAGGTCGACCCCTATCTACGTCCGCTCTTTGATGCGCTCTATGATATGATGGGCGCGGAGAGCTACCAGAGATTGCAGGAACGAGGTGCACTGGAAGTCGCACCGCTGGCATATATGCGCGGACGTACGCTTGCAGATAGCTTTATCATACTGGATGAAGCACAGAACACAACACCCGAGCAAATGAAAATGTTCTTAACTCGCTTTGGTGCGGGCAGCCGTGTGGTCGTTACGGGGGATGTAACCCAAACGGATTTGCCCTATGGTAAAGTCAGCGGACTTCTCCAGGCTTTGGATGTACTAAAGGATATTCCTGAGATCGGTATTGTGCGGCTTGGGAGATCTGATGTTGTGCGGCATGATCTGGTACAAACCGTTGTCAAGGCGTATGAAACATACGAAAAGACAAAAAGAGGTGTAGGCAATGATGCCCAACAAGAGAAACAATCATAAGAAAAGTAAGATGTCATGGACATCAATAGGACAAGCTCTTCGCTCGCGCAATGCCAGATGTGTTTACGTACTGGCTATTGGCGCTGTGGTTCTTTGTGCGATGTTCTTAGTTGCCATTACGCCTCAGCGTTATGATTTAAAAGTGGGCGAGATATCGCATACAACCATCACCGCAAGCAAGGATGTTGTGGATGAAATCAGCACAGCACGCAAACGCGAGGAAGCGGCAAAACAGGTGGAGCCTAGCTATCTCTTAAAAGATGGTGTTGCAACAGAGGTGCTCCATAACCTTGCATCCGTGCTCGCGCAGGTGAACGCCGTGCAGCAATATGGGCATAAAGTGCTTGAGCAATATGCACCTGATGACGTAGCGACACAGAATAAGTACGTGTTTGCTGAGGCTGAAATCGAATATGCCAACTCACTTCTCACGCAAGTATCCCTCGCTACCTATCAGCTTAAAACGGTGCTGATGGCAAGCGATCAGCAGATGAAGGATATGAGCGAGAACCTGACAGCGGCTGTGGATAATACGCTCAATACCACCATTCGCGAGGGGTACGTAACGGAGTCCATTCAATATTTGCAGCAAATTGTTGGCTATAAGACGGACATGGATCTTTTGCAAAACGTGGTAACGCCCATCTTGCGAAAGGTTATTCAGCCCAATATGGTTATCGATCAGGATGCAACCGAAAAGCTGCGCGACGAAGCGCGTGCACTGGTTGATCCTGTGATCTATAAGCAGGGGCAAAACATCGTGCTTGCCCGCGAACGCGTGACAGCGAATCAATTGGAAATGCTTCGCAACCTAGGTTTGCTTGATGATGACAATGTGGACATCATGATGTATGTCGGCGGTATTTTGCTTGTTATTTTGAGCATGGCTATTTTGGTAGCGCTTCTCTTGCTGCTTGACAAACAGACGCTTCGAAACCCGAAACGTTTGGTCATCCTCATGATCATCCTATGCCTGACACTCGGCATTTGTATTTTGGGCCAGTTTATCAATGCGTACTTTACGCCTGCACTGCTTGGCGCGATGATGATCACAGGTCTCATCAGCACAACGGCAGGTCTTGCTGGTGCGCTTTCTATCAGCGTGCTGGTCAGTGCGCTCATCGCTGGCGGCGACAGCACGTATAATGCGGAAATGGTAAACCTGCTGTTCACTGCATTTATCAGCGGTGTGCTGGCGGTGAACATCATCCGCAAGAGCCCGCATCGTCAGCAGGTTTTGCTCTGCGGTATTTTGACAGCGCTATCCAATATTATCATCATTCTGACCATTGGGTTTATGACCAACACATCAGTTGCGGATGTATTCACAAACGCCCTTTGGAGTGCGGGAAGTGCAGTGGTTGCATCGATTCTTTGCATTGCATTTGATCCGATGATCGAATCGGCGTTCCATTTGGCAACGCCGTCTAAGCTGCTTGAGCTTTCAAATCCAAATCATCCGCTTTTGCGCAGATTGCTCATTGAAGCCTCCGGCACATATCACCATAGTATTATTGTGGCAAACCTTGCAGAAGCAGCCGCAGAAGCTATCGGTGCTAATCCGCTTCTCGCCCGCGCAGGTGCTTATTTCCATGATATTGGAAAGCTCAAGCGACCGCTCTACTTCAAGGAGAATCAAATCGGGGACAACCCCCATGAACACACCAATCCCTATGTGTCTGCGGCTATTTTGACTGCTCATACGCGCGATGGGCTCTCCATGGCACAGCAGTATAAATTGCCTCAGGAAATCCAAGACATCATTATTGAGCACCATGGCGATACGCCGGTGATGTATTTCTACCATAAGGCATTGCAACAAGCCGATGGGCAGGCAATCGATATTGCGGATTTCCGCTATGATGGCAGGCGTCCTCAATCCAAGGAAAGCGCAATCATTATGCTGGCGGATACGGTGGAAGCAGCGGTTCGCAGTATGCCTGATCCCACGCCCGAAGCGATTGCTGAGTTCATCGGAAAGCTGGTACGCGGAAAACTGGATGACGGACAGCTGGATGAAGCTCCGATTACACTAAAGGACATCAGCCTCATTTGCGAAGCGTTTGCTACGGTTCTCAGAGGTGTATTCCATGAACGTATCGAATATCCGTCCATCAGTCCGGCAGCAGCAGCTCATGTGGCTGCACTGACGACAGCAAAGACGCCTCAGCTAACAGAAAGCACGGCACAGGAGAATGAACAACAGCCAGCTGCCGAAGACGGGGAAGATGAGAGTTTGCTGGAAGAACCGACACTTGTTGAAGTTGAGACTGTAGAACCAAAAGAAACACAAGAACCTCAAGCAGATGACGACGCTGAAAATCACCAGGAAGAAGCGATCGAAACAGCAGTCAAGGCTGCGCCTGAAGATGATAAGGACATGAAGAATGAGAATTGAATGGGAACAGGAAATCGACGAACGCCTGATGCTTCCCTTTGCGCTGGTGGCGGATTGCTGCGAGGCGGCGGAGGGGATAGCGGCTGTTTGTGCAGTACATGTATGCATCACTGACGATGCACGAATCCATGAAGTGAATTCGGAAACTCGCGGCGTTGACAGACCAACGGATGTGCTGAGCTTTCCAACAGTCAACTACCGCGGCGGCCAGACCGCAGGCCGGAGCCCCAAAGCCCTGCGCAGGGAATACGATCCGGATATCGGCGCATGCCATCTTGGCGACATTCTGATATCCTATGATCATGCCAAGGCACAGGCACAAGAATATGGTCACAGCGTGAAGCGCGAGCTTTGCTACCTATTTGCCCATGGATTATTTCACTTGATGGGTTATGATCACATGGAAGAAAGCGAACAAAAGGAGATGCGCAAAATGGAAGAGAAGGCTTTAAAGATGGCAGGGATTTCCAGGGATGAACGGGCCTCTACAATCTCGGATGAAGAGCTGCTTCAATTAGCGCGCATTGCGACGAAGAACAGCTATAGTCCCTATAGTAAATACGCGGTTGGCGCTGCATTACTATGCGCTGATGGGCGTGTATATCAGGGCTGTAATATTGAAAATGCGAGCTTTGGGCTCAGCAACTGCGCAGAGCGCACGGCATTGTTCAAAGCGGTGAGCGAAGGTACGCGTGAGTTTACAGCGATCGCCATTGCCTCAAACGGCTCTGCGCCGTATCCCTGCGGCGCATGCCGCCAAGCACTAAACGAATTTGCTCCTAACTTACGAGTTCTCATCACATGGGGCGACAATGAAACGGATGAAACAACTTTGTCCGCATTGCTGCCACATGGATTTGGTCCTAAAGATTTACCATAAACAAAAGGAGATTAAAGAATGGCATTTCATTCTGGCTTTATCGCCATTACAGGAAGACCCAATGTGGGTAAAAGTACTTTGATGAACGCAATGGTGGGGGAGAAAGTTGCTATTGTCAGCAATCGCCCTCAGACCACACGCAACAGAATTATGGGTGTGGCTACGCAGGATGGCATCAGCCAGATTGTGTTTTTGGATACCCCGGGTCTTCATACCCCCCGCACTCGCCTTGGTGAGTACATGATCAACTCCGTCAAGGAATCACTAAAGGGTATTGACGTGCTCATCGTGATGGTGGATGTGACGGCGGTTGGCAAGCACGATCGCTCAATCATTGCAGACATGAGCGCACAAAAGGTCAAGAAAGTACTCGTACTCAATAAAATCGATTTGCTGCCTAAAGAAAATCTTCTGGCACTCATCGCGGAGTTCTCGGAATCGGGCTATGATGATATTGTGCCAATCAGTGCCTATAAGGGCGATGGCATCGAGCCTTTGCGCGAGTTGCTCATTAGCTATTTGCCCGAAGGTCCGCAATACTTCCCTTCCGACGCGATCACCGATCAGCCTGAGCGTGTGATTTGCGCAGAACTAATCCGCGAAAAGGCATTGCTGCACCTTAAAGAAGAAGTTCCGCATGGCATCGGTGTTGAAATGCTTTCCATGAGTAAGATGAGCGATCATATGATGGAAATCAACGCAACGATTTATTGCGAACGCCCAACCCATAAGGGCATCATCATTGGCAAGCAGGGCAGCATGCTCAAGCGCATCGGACAAGAGGCAAGACTCGATATCGAAGCGCTTCTTGGCATGCGTGTGCATTTGCAGCTATGGGTCAAGGTGCGTGAAAACTGGCGCAACCGCATGGATGACCTACGGACGTTGGGATACGACAACAAAGAGTGATGGGGGACGTTAGGGACTGCCGTCCCTAAAACCCTGCTCAGGACTTTGCCCTGAACCCATTATTTTGGATGGTAATGACATAAACAAAACCCTCATGTGCTTTAATAAATAGCAGTGAGGGCTTGTGTTATTCATCACGTCTCCCTTGTCCGGACGAAGTTCGGACAAATAAGGGTCAAGGGTGAAGCCCTTGTGGGGTTGAGGGGCAAAG
>JAAYIN010000063.1 GCA_012523405.1 Clostridiales bacterium | reverse complement strand
TTGCGGTGGTAATGGCTTAGGGGTTCCACCTGTTCCCATTCCGAACACAGAAGTTAAGCCCTAACACGTCGATGGTACTTGGCTGGAGACGGCCCGGGAGAGTAGATCGCTGCCGCATTCCATATAACCATTCAGTTCATGCTGAGTGGTTTTTTTGTACTCAAAAGCCCACCCATATAGCGGGTGGGCTTTTCATATATACTCCATTCAGGAAAGAAAGAGCGAAATCGCACAATAGACCAAGAGCAGCGCCATGATGACGTTGACGACCTTGGCATGCTTTGAAAACAAACGCTTAAAGAGCGAACCAAAGGCAGACCAGCAAACGGTTGCGACAAATCCGATGGTGGACAGGAGCATGGCATAGGCAAGGAGCGGGACGATTTGCCCGTGATAATAGGGCAAGATGTAGGCCTCCATGGACACAATGCCGTAGATGATGATCTTGGGGTTGATGAATTGCAAGAGGCATCCCGAAAGGAAACCGTCATGGGTGCTCCCTTCGTCGATTTCGCCTGTGCTGCGGTAGGTGTGCCAAGCGAGATAGAGCATGTAGAGCGCGCCGACGATGAGCATGGGCAGTTTGATTTTAGGAATTAATGTGGAAAGAAGACTGCAAAAAGCGGTGCAAAGAATCATGACGATGCTGAAACCCGTGTATATTCCGAAGTTGAAGGGCAGGGTCTTCGTAAAGCCTTTGCGGTTGGCGTTGGTCATGGACATGATGTTGTTGGGACCCGGGGTGATGGCGGTGACGATGACGTAGGTCAAGAACGGAATCCAATGGAACATACTTGATTTCACTCACATTCTCTGGTAGGATAGTATCGTGGAATTAATTCCACGATAACGGATTTCTGATATATTGTACTATTAATCTAATATATTGTCAAGGCGGTAAAAAGATGAATGTATCCAATCTCATTGCAACGAACCTCAAGGAGATTCGCGAGCAGAAAAAACTGACGCTGGATGCAGCTGCGGAGCTGACGGGTGTGTCTAGGAGCATGCTGGCGCAAATCGAAAAGGGCGACGTGAACCCGACGATTTCGGTGCTGTGGAAGATCGCCAATGGCTTTAAGGTCACGTTTACGTCATTGATGCAGCAGAAGGCTGAAAGTGTGGCGGTGATTCGCAAGGAAGACCTGTCGCCGCTGGTGGAGGATGACGGGAAGTTCGTGAATTACCCCATTTACCTGTTTGATGAGCACAGGTCGTTTGAGAGCTATCGCGTGGTGATCAAGCCAAGCGGTCAGCTCCATGCGCAGCCGCACCTGAAGGGCACGGAGGAATATATCACGATCTTTGCAGGGGAAGCGGATATCACGGTGGATCAAACGGCGTACCACCTGAGCTGCGGTGATTCGATTCGATTCATGGCGGATGTCCCCCACAGCTACGCAAACAACGGCAAAACGACAACGGAAATGAGCATGGTGATAGATTATCACCAGTAACTACCTGCCAGCGGAAAAGATCGGGCTGGAGCCCTTTTAATGCACCAAATTCTTGCTCGCTGCGTTCACGGTCAGGGCTACGTGTAAGGAATCCATGCTTCATAAAGTCCCCAAACCACCGAGGCTGTCATCATTTTATTGTTGCTGGTTCCGTAATACAATCAGAGGGGCTGTCGCCCCATCAATTCGCGCCCTCCGATACCTCTTTAAATTTTCTTGCCCGTAGGTCATTTGACTTTTAAAGACCCTTTGCTGTGCATGATCGTTAAACCAAGGGGCTGTCGCCCCATCAATTCGCCCCCTCCGATACCTCTTTAAATTTTTTTGCCCGTAGGTCATTTGACTTATAAAGACCCTTTGCTGTGCGTGATGGTTAAACCAAGGGGCTGTCGCCCCATCAATTCGCGCCCTTCAATGCCTCTTAGGCATGTTTAAGCCCGCAGGTCGTTTGACCTACGGGCTTTTTGTGGACTCAATCGGTGGGTTCGTAGGTGAAGGCATCGGTGGAGGCGGGGGGATCGGGGACACACATGGCGGATGTATCGATATAGTGACTGCTGGTGCGAAGGACGAAATGCCTGCGAACTTCGCATGTATCGGTGGGACTGATGCGAATGTCTTCGGGGAGGACGAAGCGAATGATGGGCATGGCGAGGTCGGATGGGCAGCGGCTGTGCTGAGCGGGGAGGGTTACGGCGCGAAAGCCGCGGGGGTATTCACCGCCTTGGTCGTCGACTTCGTAGATCGCAATGCCGACGGCAACGCGACGATCGGGGTAGATGTCGCGAAGGGTCATGCTGATGTCGAGGGTTCGCCCCATGCCTTCGACGGATTGAGGGGGAAGGACGACGGCTTTTGCATCGTCGCATGGATTGAAGTAAACGTGGGTTTCATCCTCGCCAGACTGGGCTATATGGCTGTTGAGCCGCACGGCAGCGCCCTCGCTGAGCACTGCGCTGAACTGACCTGTTTGAATGGCTGTCATGTGAAAGGACCTCCTGATGATAGGCAAAATATCGGTGCGAAAACGCAAGCGACCTATCTCAATATCATTATATGAAGCGAAATCCCCTTGGTGCTGGAATGAAAAAAGCAAGCCGTTAAAAGAACCCATGCCCCTCAAAAACAAGCGACTCTCTTCGAATCCCTGCACGTAAACAACTCGCCCTAAAAACCCCCCAAACAAAAAGCTCCCCTCTAAAAATAAGAGGAAAGCTGCAATAACCCGATAACCCCCCAAACATTCCCACCCAACGATGTCCGTGCAAAGCACGGACAAACCGGGTCAAGGGTCCAGACCCTTGCGGGGGTGTAGGGGGCAGAGCCCCCTACCTTTGTTCTTTGGTAATGTAGATGGGGCGATTCTTGGTTTCTAGGAAGGTTTTGCTCATGTACTGGCCGAGAATGCCGATGCAAAAGAGCTGGATGCCGCCAAGGAAGAGTACGATGCAAATGGTGGCGGGGAAGCCTGCAACGGGATCGCCCCAGATGAGGGTTTTAACGAAGAAAAAGATAATGAGTAGGAAGGCAATGAGGCAGAACAAAACGCCGATGACGGAGGCGATGGCCAGAGGCGCGGTGGAAAAAGCGATAATGCCGTCGATGGAATAGAGAAGAAGGGACCAGAAAGACCACTTGGTCTCGCCGGCGACGCGCTCGACGTTCTCGTACTCGAGCCACTTGGTCTGGTAGCCAACCCAGCTGAAAATACCCTTTGAAAAGCGGCTGACTTCGCGTAGACGTAGGATGCTGTCGACCATCTGTCGGGTCATGAGCCTGAAATCACGCGCACCGTCGACGATCTCGGTTTTGCTGATGCGGTTGATGATGCGGTAGAACATGCGCGCGAAAAAACTGCGAATCTTGGGCTCGCCTTTGCGGGTGACGCGGCGGGTGGCTACGCAGTCAAAGCCCTCCTGCTCGATGCATTGTAGCATGGCGGGGAGAAGGGAGGGCGGGTCTTGTAGGTCAACGTCCATGATGGCGATGTAATCGCCTTTGGCGGCTTCCATGCCGGCAAACATGGCGCTCTCTTTGCCAAAATTGCGAGAGAAGCTGATGTAGTGAATGCGTGAATCACGCTCGCGAAGAAGGCGAAACTGCTCGAGGGTCTTGTCGCTGCTGCCGTCGTCGACAAAGATGAACTCAAATTCAGCGTTCATGCCAGCGGTCTCCTTCAAGAAAGCATCGAAGAATAACGGCGTGGATTCCTCCTCGTTGTAGCATGGAACGATCACACTAATGGTTTTCATGGCAAACAGTCCTCTCTTGTATAGTTGCTGCGCGGTTAGGGCGTTTGGCTTAGGGTGTTGATGATCAAATCGATGATGACGGGATCAATATCGTAGGTTTCGCCTGAGTTGATGGTGGAGACGGCGATTTCGCATAGGACATCGGGCTCAAGAACGGTGATAAAGCTGACGGCGCCCATGGCGAGGCTGTCAAGCTGGATGGCGGAATCCAAACGAATGAACTCCTGCTCGCCGATGAAAAGGGTGGATGGGTCGCCGCTGAGGGTGAAGCTGTCGTAGAGCACATCCATAGCGGGTATCCCCTCAAGGAGCGACGCGGAAAGCTCAGGGAGGCTTAGGCCGGCATATTCCTCGCTGCTCAAGGCAATCAGGGTAATGCTCGTGGATAGATCGGGGGTGATGATTTGGACGGCTTGACCGCTGAGCATGTCAGCGTACCAGCGATCGAAAATCCGCGTGCCAGCGGTGCCGTAGGCGGCGGTAAACTCCCAGCGTAGGGCGGTTACGTCGTCTTGCGAGGTGGCTGAGGTGAGGACGTAGCTGCCAGCGGGCACGTCAAGGGCGTAGGGAAGATTGGGCGAGGTGAAGCTGATAGGTATGCCGCCGGGTGCGCCAAGGACGGCGAGACCGCTTTGCTCATCTGTTCCAAATGAAAAATCATTGACTAATGTATTGAGCTCGATGAGGTCGCTTTGTAGCTCGGCAGCGGCAGCTTCGTCGTATAAATAGGTGGTGGGGTAGACGGTCCATATCTCGAGGAGCTCATCGCCGCGGAAGAACGCGTTGCACTGCGCGGTGAGCATGACGACATCCTCTTGTCCGGTGGCGATGTCGGTGTCGATCTGTAGGGTGTCAAAGCCAAAGCGCGGGACAACGGAAGCGCAGGCAGCATCCTGATTGATGTACTGAACGGATGGCTCGATATAGGCGGAGATAAGCGGCCATGTCTCAAGGAGCTGCTCGGCGGTGAGATGGTCGTAGAGGATGGTGCTTGATATGCTGGTGAGGGCGCGCCCGTTGGTTGGGCGGAATAAATAAATGGTGGAGAGGCTGTTGGCATCGTGCATGAGTTCGTACATGCCTTCAAGACCTGCGGGGCTCACAAACTCGCTCTCAAATAGGGTGGTGTATTGCACACCGTCGGGTAGATAGAAGGATAGCAGCTGATCATCATCCAGTGCAAAGGCTGCGGTGATGGGTAAAAGCAGGAGCACTGCGAGTAGTAACACAAGTTTTTTCATGGGGTGACCTCCTTATTTTGCGGCTGGTCATATAGCTTATTGTAGCATGAACTGCCCTGTTTCGCAATTCATAAGTGGAGTGGAGGGCGCTGGTGGTTATTGGCATAGCAGGCTCAATGAATGGGATAGGATGGGCAAAAAGAGCCGATGCTGGTTTGGCATCGGCTCAGGCTGTTCAAAAAACCAAAGGGGCAAGAGGGCGACAGCTCAAAATCAAGAGGGCGATAGCCCAAAATCAAGAGGGCGACAGCCCAAAATAAGAGGGCGACAGCTCAAAATCAAGAGGGCGATAGCCCCAAATCAAGAGGGCGATAGCCCAAAATCAAGAGGGCGACAGCCCAAAATCAAGAGGGCGATAGCCCCCCCATTACTGTACCCTGAATATCTGGATGCAGAGCGAACCTTCGCCTGTGCATTCAGCAAGAATGCGGATGGGATAGGCGTTGTCGTTCCTGAAGATCAGGTTGAGGGTGGTGGTGCCCACGGCAGCGTCTTGATGCATGGGCAGGTAGCGCGCGCAGCCCGGACCGTGCGGACGGCGCTTGGTGACGGTGATACCGGGGAGCTGGCGGATGGTGTTGTATAGGGTGCTGCTGCTTTGGCATGTGCCGCCGCCGGGACCCAGCTGACTGCCGCCGTTAACGAGGACGGGGGCAGCGAAATATCCGTTTGCGTAGGAGTATGGACCGACCTGTCCGTTAAAGTCAAGGGACTCGCCGGGCTCAAGGACGCGCGTCATGAGCTCGCAGGTGCGCACGATGTTCTTGCAGCGTCCGTCGTTGCCCTCAGCGCCTGTATCGTAGGCAAAAAAGCTGTTGAAGGCGGCGATGGGGGTGTCCTCGCTCATGGGGTCATCGGTGGTGGAGACCACGATCAGGTCGGTGAGGAGGGCGGCATCGATATAGCCGTAGCTGCGCCAGTAGAGCACCTTGGCAAAGCCGTCTACAAATTCCAGCACCGCGACCTTGCTTCCCTCGCCAAGGATGATGGGATTGACGGCGCCATCGGTTGACGGCTGGTCGTAAATCTCGGCGGCCTTGGTGGCAGTGGCGACATACTGGGGAAAGACAACGCCGTAGGGCGGCGTGGTTTCGGGATCGATGACGGTGACGTATTCGCTGATCCATGTGCGGATCAAGAAGCCAACATTGCCCTCGTACTCAGCAAGCACAAAGGAGGGGTATACGGCGTAGATGGTGACCCATGCGCCTTTTTTGATCATGCAAACCACTTCGCCCTCGGTGTCCTGTGTGGCGCGCATGCGGATCGTCTGACCGCTGGCGGTGAAGGGCTTGATCTGTGTTTGGTATAGGGGGGTGAGACCTTCGATGCTCGCTGTGACGTTTGCTGCGTCCGCTTCCGCAACGACGGCGTTGTCATCAACCGAGCCTGCCTCAGCGTCAAAGGACTCGACTACAGCCTCAGTTGGCTGGGCATCTGCCTGTGCTGGGGCTGTTTCCAATGCTACCTCTTCTCCAAAGGCAAAACCTGTGCATAAGATAAAACAAAGGAGGAATAAAAAAAAGCGTTTAGTGAACTGCATCGCTTTCCGTCCTTTCGCAATCGTTTGGGTACTTTGCCTATTATAACATACCCAAAGGCAAATGGGCAGAGGGAAAGCAGGTATTTTACATGAAGCATCAAGCGACTCACCGCAAAAAAGAACCTGCCTCGTGCATAGCGCATGGGGCAAGTCCCTTTTTGTGGTGAATTGTCGTTTCTGGCATCTGCATGCAATGCAGATGTGCCCATTTTTTTATTCTGCTTCTAAATAAATCGAACGAATCTTGTCGTCCAGCTGAGAGAGGAATCGCTGGGGCGTGATGCTTCCGCCCTCTAGCTGCGCGAGTAGCTCGGGCTGGCTCTGCTCTAGGATGCTGAGGGGGCTTAGCTTGTTGATCACGATGTGATGCACCGCTTCTTGATACCAAGAGACTTCGGCCTCGGTGATCTCCCAGCGCGTATCTTCGATATCCTCCAGCTGCCACTGGGCGCCCGTCAGGCTGTTTTTGAGGTCCGCGGCATTCTCCTCTGAACTCGCCGCAACGGCTGCTTCCAGCTCTTTGACGACTGCTTCCAGATGCGCCTTTTCGGATTCGTAGGTTGTTGATAGGATCGGCTGCGCCTTGGATTGCAGAAGGAGAAGGTTGGTCAGGGCGGTCCATCCCTTCGCGGTGGAGAGGAGGAACTTCTCGGCCTCTTCCTTGTGCTGGGAATAGGGGTTGATGACGAAATAGCCAAGCTCAATATCCGCGCCGCTGATTACATACTCATGCTCGGGATTGATCGCGAGGGGCAAGTAGCCGTAGACCTGATGGCGATGGGGAACGTAGATGATGTTGTAGGCAATGCCAAAGTCGCCTTGGGGGCGGTCGTACTGGCTGTAGTCCTGCGCAATCTCCAAATAACGCTGGATCAACGCGGCAAGCTCAGGGGTATCAAAGACCACTTCTTTGCCGTTGCCGATGCACTCGTCGGCGTAGCGCTTGAGGATGTGCATCAAATCGATATCGTTGCCCAATAGATTGTAGTAATAATCGGACGAATCCTCGGCGTACTCGTCCAACCATAGCTGCGCCTGATCAAACAATTCACCGTAGGTGGTAGGTGGCTCGAGATTGTTTGCTTCAAAGAGCTTGGGGGCGTAGCCGACCATTTTAAGCCAGAGGGATTGGGGGAATGCGAAGATTTTGCCGTCTTGCTTAAAGAGGCTGCTAAACGGTGTATACATGTCATCGACCAATGCGCTGATCTCGCTATTGCCTGATAAATCTTCACCGTAGGATTTGGTGTAGATCGTATCGACCATGTTGAGGTCACTGAGCAGGTAGATGTCGATGTCTGAGCTCTTGGTGGTCATGTCCACGGCGAACTCCTCCTCGGGGGTGACGGAGAGATCGCCGCCAAAGCGCAGCGAAATATTGGGGTTTTCGGTGATGAAGGCCTCGTAGTCAGCGCCTCTGCCATAGGGATGCTGGAGGACGAGGGTGGTCTGCTCGGACGGGTTTTTGGTGTCGCAGATCACAAGGCTGCTGTCCACGATCATCGCAACCAGCCCATCGCCAAATACGCTGAGACCCATCTTGTCCCCGCCCATCACATGCCCGCAGATCTCAGGCTCTTGCCCGATCTTTAGGCGGTATAGCTCGCCGCCTGCGCTGTGATACACGCAGCCGCTTGCGCGGTCGTAGCCTTGCGTCCCGTTGGCGGAGCTGGGTCTGGGAATCTCAGTCATGTCGCCGCTCGTCAAATCCATGAGCTGCAATGTGCGTATGTAACCGTCGGGATGGCGCAGCCCTGTTTCCACGAGGATCTGATTGTCGCCGCATGCGTATACATCCTCGACGTCTTTGATGGAGATGGAGGTCATCTCCCCGCCTTGCAGCGGAATGCCGCGCAGCGTGTGCTCGGTCTCACCGCGCTCGAGGATGTATAGCTTTCCATCCTGCAAGAATGCGTGGTTGGGGTATTCTTGGGTTGTGATGGAGATCATGGTTTTCAGGTCAAGCTCGCCATTTTCGTCCAATATGCGGGTGAGCGATGCGGGGCTGCTGATAAAGCCGTATAGCCCTGTCTCGTCCGCCATAATCGAATCGGTACGGACCGCTGATTGCCAGTTGCCGTTGAGCTCATCTGTGATGAGGGTCTCGGTTTTGAGCTCTGCATCGTAGCGAAATAGCCCGTCGTACCGGAGGATGTATAGCTCGCTATGATAGGACGCAATCGAAACGGGGTACGATGCTTCCTCATAGAATATGATGTTCTCTTTACTCTGGGCCAGCGCTGTGGATGACAGCAGGAGGCATAGCATGAGCGTAAGCGAAATCACGCGACTAAGTAATTTTTTCATAGGAGTCCCCTTCCTTGCCTTTTTCTGGTGTAATGATGACAGTCTATGGGCGTGTGGTGCACCATTTCACCCATATTCTGCCTATAAAACGCGTGGGATAGGGATTCCATTGCACAAAGGGTTGTTAAAGTTGTAACAAAAACGCAGAAAGTGAACCAAACGAGAGGGTGGGGGGCTGTCGCCCCTTTTATTTGTGGGGCTGTCG
>JAAYIN010000062.1 GCA_012523405.1 Clostridiales bacterium | reverse complement strand
GTGCTTTAATAAATAGCAGTGAGGGCTTGTGTTATTCATCACGTCTCCCTTGTCCGGACGAAGTTCGGACAAATAAGGGTCAAGGGTGAAGCCCTTGTGGGGTTGAGGGGCAAAGCCCCCAAAGCGTACCTCCACGCCCCTAACGTTCCCCTTAGATGAACTCTACGCGATAGCCGCAGGAGTAGGTTTGTCCGATGTTTAGTTCTACGTGGTAGGGCTTGTCCTCAAAACGCCCCGTTTCATCTTCGAGGGCAGGGAGTCCTTGCCATGGTTCGATGCATAGATAGGGCGCGTGCTTGTCGGGCATGGTCCAAACAGCGAGCACTTCCATCTCGGGGAAGGAAAAGCGTAGGCCGTGACCAGTGTCTTTGTGGACGAGCTCAACCATACGGCTGTTTAGTCCCTTGAAGATATAGGTGTCAAGACGGTCAAAGTCCTCGTAGCGCAGTGAGAGTGTGCGCTGATCTTCGCCTAGATCAACCGCCTCAGTGCCGCCGATTAGATGCTCGGGTGTGCTGAGGGTGGTGAGCGGCGTTTCGGGCTTTTCAAAGCGGAGGACATAGTCACTAAATGCTTCACCTTCGTTCATGGGGCATGTGAGCCCTGGATGCCCACCGATGACGAAGGGCATGGTGCGCGAGGAATGATTTTCGACGATGTAGCGGGTCTCAAATCCATTCTTTGTAAAGCGATGCATGACGCTTAGCGCAAAATCAAAGGGATAGACTTTTTTGGTCTCTTCATCCTCGCTGATGGTGAGAATGACAAAATCATCACCTTGCTCGGTGACTGTGAAGTTTTTGAATTTAGCAAAACCATGCTTTGGAAGCTGGCAGGGCTTTGTGCCGATGGTAACGGTACCGTTCTTCATAAATCCGATTGCTGGAAAGAGGACGGGTGCTGTGCTTTTCCAAACATCGGGATTACCGCTCCAAATGCAGTCCTTACCGTCTACGCTTTTGTAGGCACGCATTTCTGCGCCTAGCAGTGCGATATCCATTGAAGCGCCGTCTTTCTCCAAATGAATCATTGTTTGCATCTCCCTTAACTGTTGTCGTTTGTGTTAATATTTCCATTCGCGCTTGCTCATTCCCTGCTAAAAGCAAAAATCAATCGCTGTGCAGGACACTCCAGAACTTGGGCAAAACGAGTTCAAACGGAACGCCGTAGCGCAGGGGTTCGCCGCCCTCAAGGGCTAGGCGAATGCACTCGTGGATGAGATCAAGAGCAATCCTTGCGGATGTCTCAAGTGATTTTCCTTGCAGTAGTGAACCCAGCAAAAATGAGGCGAAGGTGTCGCCAGTGCCGTGAAACATGCCATCGTAATGCTTGCGAAATAGAAAAATAGGTGAGTCCATTCCGCGGGTAAAGATCGCAATGCCCGTTTCTCCCGGATGCAGGGTCACATCGGTGATAACCACATTCTCAGGACCGAGATCACATAACTTTTGGCAGAAATCCGTGACGATCTCTTTGCTGAGCTGATCGCCGGGATAAGGCTGATCAAGCAACAAGGAAGCTTCGGTGATATTGGGCACGATGGTGCGGGCGTGGGAGCAAAGACGTTTCATGTGCTTTGGCATATCAAGCGGCATGAGTGAATACATGCGCCCGTGATCGGCAAAGACAGGATCTACAAATACATGAGTGTGGCTGTCGCAAAGCTGATCGATCATATGAATGATTTCCTCTACTTGTGCAGAGGATGCAAGGTAACCGCTATAAAAACTGTCAAAATGAATTCCGAGGGTATTCAGGTGCGTCGTGATGGGGGATAACTGGTTGCTAAGATCCAAATGCGTATATCCAACGAACTCACCGGTATGTGTGCTGAGCAGTGCGGTGGGTATAATGGAGGTGTTAATTCCTGCGGCTGACAGGATTGGCAGCACAACGGTTAATGAGCAGCGCCCTACGCATGAGATGTCCTGAACAGCAATTGCACGCTTTTGCATCGTATCCCCTCCCTTCCTAAAGGCTGTCTTTCATCATACACAAATCCTCGAAAAATGCAAGTAAAACATTGACAGGACCAAATGTGTGGAGTATTGTGTATGAGTGAATTGAAGGAGGGCTTTAGAATGGAGAAGGCACTTGTTTCGGTAACGGGCGTGGATAAGCCGGGTATTATTGCAAAGGTAAGCACGGCGTTATTTGAAATGAACATCAATGTTCTTGAAATTTCGCAGACGATTTTGGATAACTATTTTACGATGCTAATGATCGTGGATGTGAGCAACGTAGAGGCTGCATTCAGCGATATCGCGAAGCGTATGGACGAGGTTGGAAAGCAACTTGGCGAAGTCGTGAGCATTCAACGTGCTGATATTTTCGACGCCATGCACAGAATTTGAGGTGGCAGAAGTGATCGAAACGAATGAAATTCTGCAAACGATGCAGATGATCCATGAGCAGCATTTTGATATCCGCACCATCACGATGGGCATTAGCCTGCTTGATTGCAGACGCAATACCGATGCGGAAACAGCAGAATATGTTTATGAAAAGGTGACGCGCGTTGCCAAGAACCTTGTGAAGGTCGGTGAAGAGCTGGAAGCCGAGATTGGTGTGCCGATCGTTAATAAGCGCATCAGCGTAACGCCTGTGAGCTTGATTTCGGGTAAAGACCCGCTGATCATTGCGATGGCGCTGGATGAGGCTGCAAAGCAGGTGGGCGTTAACTTTATCGGCGGCTTTACGGCGCTGATGCATAAGGGCAGCACACGCGCTGAGGAAATACTGATTGAAGCAATGCCTGAGGTTTTTGCAAAGACGGAGAGGCTGTGCGGCAGTGTGAACGTGGGCAGCACGCGCAGCGGTATCAATATGGATGCTGTTCGCAAGATGGGCAGCGTGGTGAAGCGTACGGCTGAGCTGACGGCTGATAGCGATGGCTTTGGCTGCGCAAAGCTCGTGGTGTTTTGCAATGCTGTCGAGGATAACCCTTTTATGGCAGGTGCGTTTCACGGCATAGGCGAGCCTGAATGCGTGATCAATGTCGGCGTCAGCGGTCCGGGCGTTGTGCAGCGTGCACTGATGGATGTGCACGGGCAGCCCTTTGACGTGCTCGCTGAGACGATCAAACGCACAGCCTTTAAGATCACGCGCGTGGGACAACTCGTTGCACAGGAGGCTGCTAGACGCCTTAACGTGCCGTTTGGTATTGTTGACCTGTCGCTTGCACCGACTCCGGCAAGGGGCGATAGCGTTGCCTATATCCTTAGCGAAATGGGTCTTGAGATGGCGGGTGCACCGGGAACTACGGCTGCGCTTGCAATGCTCAATGATATGGTCAAAAAGGGCGGCGTGATGGCATCCAGTTCTGTTGGAGGTCTTAGCGGTGCATTTATCCCTGTGAGTGAGGACATCGGCATGATCGAAGCGGCGCAGGCAGGTTGCCTCACGCTTGAAAAGATGGAAGCGATGACATGCGTTTGCTCTGTTGGTCTTGATATGATCGCAATCCCCGGTGATACCTCTGCTAACACCATTTCGGGTATCATTGCGGATGAAGCAGCAATTGGTATGGTGAATAACAAAACAACGGCTGTTCGCGTGATTCCTGCACCCGGAAAAGTAGCGGGCGACACGGTTAACTTTGGCGGATTGTTTGGCTATGCGCCGATTATGAAGGTCAATAACTACAATAATGACGAATTCATTGAACGCGGCGGACGCATTCCTGCACCGCTTCATAGCTTGAAGAATTAAGCGGATACAAAAAAAGGCTGCTGCACATTGATTGAGTGCAGCAGCCTTTTTACATGCAATTGATTATAACCCGACATTGGTGGTAAACAGATAAAGAAGATAATAAACACCTGATACCAAATGCCAGCAAAGCAGGAGCGAAGCGATGACGTGCTTTGGTCGGGTATGCTTTTGAACCTTGATACCGCTGTGCATTTCCTGCGCATATCGGATCATGGCAATAACCCAGAACATCATGGCAGCGCCCATCATCCCCCAGCCAAAGTTGCCATCAGCAGCTCGTCTGCCTGATTCGCCGAGAAGTAAGAACTCAACAATGGCAACGAGATTAAAGGCGATGGTGAGGATGAAGAAGGTATCGTTCTTGCCCTTCTTGTGAGTGCTTAGCATTACATAGATGGGGAATGCCTCCATGAGTGCTACGCGAATCAAGACATCCAGCAGCTTGCTCATGGAAATCTCCAGCACCATATCGCCCTGAGAAGGAACGATAAAGCCGAAATAGTACAGGTACTGAACGATCATAAATAGCACTGCGGGCAGAATGCATAGGATGATCTGCAAGAAGTAGCGGCTGTTTTTGGGATGCTGTATCCACTTGACTAAGAAGAAAAGGCAAGCGGCAGGCAAAAAGGCCTGCATGAATGTGGGCTTGGCCAGAAGGCTCAAAAAGAGCATCACACCAAGAAGTATAGGCTTATGCCATGGAAGCAATGTCTTTTCTTTTCCCGAGGGCTCAAGCCGCTCGAACTCATCATAGCAATGCGCGGTATACGGTACGCAAAGAAGCATCCATACGATGGCGATCAGCTGCGTGCAGCTATGCCAGGTATTTGGGGTGCCGACGCCCAGATAAACCGTAGGGTTATAAGCAGGTATGCATAGGCAAGAAACCATTGTACAAACCACTGCGAGAAGCGTGATCAGGTTTGAACCGATGCTTTTGTGAAGATAAATGGTGAACAGGCGATGCACAATCCAAAGCTCTAACGCTTTGCTTAGCGCTGTGACAAGCGAAGCAGCGACGGGCAAGGGCACACCAAAGAGCAGAACAACACTGATGAGCACATGCCACATCGGATGCGCTACGTGATGCAGGAATGAAGTGATATCGCTAAAATCGCCTTCAGCCGCCCAAGTGGCATGGATGCTGATATCGCTTGATGGGCGCAGACAAAGCTGATAAAAGAGCGCATAGGACATGATGAACATCAAAAAGCAGCATATCCATTTCAATGGGTCAAAGCGCCTATCCAAACGGACAAATGGATTGGGGTCGATCAGATGGTTATTCATTCGTTAAAACCTCATAGGGCTCAATGAGCTTATAGACTTTTGCATTTGGCAGCGAGGTCACAGGCTCATAGCCATTGACGACGCATTTGAGCACATCGGTGAAAATCCAGTTGCTTTTGCCTGTGGTTTCGGTTGTGCACCAGCCGTATTGCAGCCCAAGACCCGGATGCAGCTCTTCAGCGGCCTGCAGCGAGGGCAGGTCAATGCGCACGGTATTGGTGAGGGGGTCTGCGGCATCGGAGTCATAGGTGATGGACGCAGCAGCTGCGGTGATGTTTTCGCTTAAAGCTTCACGCTCAAAGCGAGCTGCATCATTGTAGGCACCAACAGGCTCAATGGTGAGCAGCAGCACGATTGCCCCTAGGCTCAGCAGGAGGGCAACGGATGGAATCACAAAGCGTTGACGCACAATTCGGTATCCCACAACCATCCATAGGAAGGGAGCGAGGATGCGGTAATCGCGCCAGTCGTTGGTTTCAAAGAAAATAACAACAAAGCTAAAGGCTGCAAATAAGAAGAGGAAACACCAGAGCATTTCGCGTGAAAAAGCAAAGCGCGGCTTGAAGGCTTTCAGTGTTTTTTGCAATTGAATGAATGTACCCAGCAGACATAATCCCATCACAGCAAAGTAGAGAATCCTAAATGCGGTTTCCATGGTTGTGCAGGGTTTCACAAAATAGTCAATCAAATTGGACTTGGTATGCCCAAATAGCATTTGCAGCAAAATAGTAAGGCTGGGGGCTTGGGTGAGCTGATAGGGGAAGCCCGCGATGTTTGGTGCGGTGAAGACCGAGGCAATAAAGCAGCTCCCAAAGGCAATCAACATAGCGACTAGAAACGACAGAATCATTTTCAGACCCCATTTGTAGTTGCTAAAGGCAAGTACGATGGGAATGAATAGCAGGAAGTAGGGCAGACGGTACATGCAGCCGATGATGGATACCAAGCTGCTTAGCAGCAACATCCAAGGGCTGCGCGTATGATGATAGGAATATAGAAAGGTTATATAAAAGAGCATCAGTGCGTAGTTAAATAGCTCAGTCATGGAAGTGACACAGTAAAGAACAATGGGAACATAAGCGATGATGAATGCGCCGAAGAAAAGGGAGACGACGGGCTTTGGCTTATGCAGCAGGCAAAATACAAGCGCTGCTATGCTGATCCATACGGCGTTGCAGGTCATGATGGTGGAATAGGTGAGTCCAAAGAGCTTCACAAACCAGCCATATAGCAAGATGGGAGTAATGCCGCGAACTCCAAGGGTTCCTGCGGCGGGCAAAATCTCGAAAAGACCGCTGTATCCCTTGTGATAACCAACGCTGTCCCAGCTGAGCAGTGCGCGCCAATAGTCGATTTCATCCGACCAAACGGGAAAGGAATTGAAGGCGTTATGCCTGATGATCATAGATACGATGAGCAGTAAAATGAAGGGCGAGAAAATCATGAAAGCCCTGCTCAATATGGTGATTACATGCTCTTTTGCGCTCGTTTGGCGCAGTGTATTATTCATTCGCAAACCATCCTTTGCATTGGTCATTCTTGTTGGGAGGAAGCCTACATCAGTATATCATGAGAAGGGTGAGCCTGCAAGCAGCAAGGACCATGGCGGGCAGCAGGAAATATGGCGTGAGGGTTGCATGAAGGTCGTTTTTTTGTTATGCTTTGATGGCAATTTTACATCCAAGAAACGGATGTTTTACTGAAGGAATGGGAAGGGGAACGCAAGGCTTGGAAAGACCAATATACAACATGCTTGAGCAGGCGGCAAAGCGCATGTCCCTGCATATGCCTGCGGGACAGGGCAAAGCTCCCTTTGGCCAAGTAGACCTATACAGACTCGATACGACAGAACTTGACGTGACGGATGATCTATACAGCCCTAAGGGCGCCATTGCACAGGCGCAGCAGTTGGCGGCAAAATCCGCAGGCGCAGCTGAAACGTTGATGCTCCACGGAGGAAGCACGGCGGGGATTCACGCGATGCTATTGTATAGCGCAAAACGCGGCGAGACGGTGATCCTTCCGCGCAATGTACATATCAGTGCGATTCATATCTGTGCAACCGCAGGTATCATGCCCGCCTTTACCCAGCCAAGCTACACCCCAACCGGCAGACCTTATACCACAATCCAAAGCTATATGGATGCGATGGATCAAAACCCATCGGCTCGTGCGGTGCTGGTGGTACGCCCCGATTATTACGGTGCGCTTGAGCCCCTTGCCCAAATTGTGGAGCAGGCACACAAGCGCGGAATGCTGGTGCTATGCGATGAAGCGCATGGAGCGTATTTTAATTGGGACAAGCATACGGACAATGCAGGTGCGTGCGGTGCGGACCTTTTCGTGCAGTCCGCCCATAAGACACTTCCTGCCCTAGGCGCAGGTGCATGGCTGCATGCGATGGATGGCGTGGATATCGTGCGGCTGCGCAGACTGCTTCGCATGGTGCAAACCAGCAGCCCGTCCTTTGTCAATATGCTCTCATTGGATGATGCGAGAGCATGGATGGACGAATATGGCGGCGCGGCATGTGAAAAACTGCGTGCTGCGATGGTGCGGTTTCACCGCAAAGCATCCAGCCTTGGATACCATGATGCGCAGGATGAAAGCGGAATGGACTATGATCCGCTTCGGCTGGTGCTCTATGCGCCGCAAGGCGGATTTGAACTGGGGGAAGCGCTTGCTCAGATGGGCATTGACGTGGAACTATGCGATGACCGCCGGATTGCATGCATTCTTTCGCTCATGGATGGCGAAGAAAGACTGGACAAGCTATATGAAGCACTTTCGCAAATTCAAAATAGCGCCGGTAGTTCCAGCGCTAAAACATCAAACTATCAAGGGCTGTCGGCTCTCCCCATCCCGCCGCGGGATATGCCGCTGTCCGTAGCAGCCTTTGCAGAGGCTGAAAGCGTAGCGCTAAGCGAAGCGGTTGGAAGAATCAGCGCGGTGCAGGTGGGCTTTTATCCGCCTGGGATTGCGCTGCTTGCGGCGGGCGAACGTATTACGGATGAACTGGTTGCATGCCTTGAGGCTTCGCAGCTTTCCCATATCTTTGGAATAAATGATGACGGCACACTGAGTTGCGTGCAGAAAGAGGCTTAACCATATGAATATTTATCCCTATGATGCAGTTATCTTTGATCTTGATGGTACGTTGTTTGATGCGGAGGAAGGCATTACGTCATCTGCCGCTTATGCGATGGAGCGGCTGGGTTATCCGATTCCTGAGGGCGTTGACCTGCGCGAAATCGTAGGACCGCCTCTTGTTAATTCGTTTGAAAAACTGCTATTGCTGCCAAGTGAATTGGTAACGCGCGCCATTGGATTGTACCATGAGTATTTCATGTCGGAAGGGCTTGCGCGCTATAGCGTCTATCCCCATGTGAGAAGTATTTTGGAGATGCTTGTCAATGAGCATGTGCATGTGGGACTGGCAACCAGCAAACCCTATACGCTTGCAAAGACGATTTTAGAGAATTTCGGACTGGTAAAATACTTCGATACCATTGTTGGTGAAGCAAACAGCGAGGATCATCTGGGAAAACCTGAATTGATTCGCCGTGCTTTGCCAGACAAGTACAATCGCGCGGCCATGGTTGGTGATCGCCGCTTTGACATGGAGGGCGCAAACGAAGTGGGGATTGAAGCCATTGGCGTAAGCTATGGCTGTGGTACAGAGGAGGAGCTGACGCATTCGGGTGCAGCCGTGATCGTGCCTGACACCGAATCTTTGCGCGCGCTTCTTTGCCCGGGCGGAGAAATCCCGCGCGGTATCTTCTTGACAATTGAAGGTCTTGATGGCAGCGGAAAGACAACGCAGGTCGACATCCTTGAAAAAGCGCTCAAGCAATATGGCTTTAGCGTGCTGCGTACACGTGAGCCGGGCGGCTGCGATATTAGCGAGGAAATCAGGCGGATTGTGCTTGATGCAAACAATATGGAGATGTGTGCGTCCTGCGAGGCGCTTTTGTATGCGGCTTCGCGCGCGCAGCATGTGCATCAGGTGATCAGGCCTGCGGTGGAGCGCGGGCAGCTGGTGCTATGCGATCGCTTTGCAGATAGCTCTATCGCTTATCAGGGCGGCGGGCGTGATCTGGGCATGGAAACGGTACAGCAGATCAATGCACCTGCGGTTGCTGATATGAATCCCGATGTAACGCTGTACCTTGATATCAACCATAAAATCGCCCTCAATAGAAGGCTCAGCGCCTCAACGCCCGATCGCTTAGAGGTGGAGAACTATGATTTTTATGAGCGTACGCAAAAGGTATATGAGCGTTTGATTCGCGACAATAAGAAGCGTTTCTTGGTTGTGGATGCACATCGGGATATCCAGAGCATTGCAAAAGATGCGCTGGATATGGTGCTAAAGCGTTTGATACCTGAGATAAAGCGGGAGGCATAAACAAGGTGGAGAGAATTGTTGTAGGAATGTCAGGCGGCGTGGATAGCTCGGTTGCGGCACTCATGCTAAAGCAGCAGGGCTTTGACGTCATTGGCGTGTTTATGAAAAACTGGGACGAGAAGGATGAAAATGGCGCATGCACATCTACGCAGGACTGGAATGACGTGCAGGACGTGTGCGACATCATCGGCATTCCCTGCTATTCCGTGAACTTTGAGAAGGAATATCAGGAGCGTGTGTTCACGTATTTTTTGGATGAATACCGCAAGGGTCGCACGCCTAACCCCGATGTGCTTTGCAATCGCGAAATTAAGTTCAAGGCATTCCTTGATTATGCGCTCAAGCTTGGCGCGGATCGGATTGCTACAGGTCATTTCGTGAAAAACGGAATGGTGGACGGAGAAATGCGATTGCTCCGCGGGGATGACGGTCAAAAGGATCAAAGCTATTTTCTGTATATGCTAAAGGAATGGCAGGTTAAGCGTGCACTTTTCCCTGTTGGGCATATGACTAAGGCGGAAATTCGTGCGTTTGCAGAAGAAAACAACCTGCCTACCTTCAAAAAGAAGGATTCCACAGGCGTATGCTTCATTGGTGAACGCAATTTCAGAAAGTTCCTAAGTGAATTCCTGCCGCTGCAACCGGGCGATATGAGAACGGAAGAAGGCGAAAAGGTAGGGGCGCATATCGGGCTTGCTTACTATACGCTCGGACAGAGGCGCGGGCTTGGCATCGGCGGGCGCGGAGACGGCAGAAGCTGGTTTGTAGTGGATAAGGACTTGGCAAACAATATCCTGATTGTAGCGCAGGGCGATGACAGTCCGCGTTTATACAGCAAGTTCATCAAAGCGGATCAAGCAACGTGGATTTCGGATGAAGCGCCATGCAAGGACGGAGAGAGCTTCGAGTGCACGGCAAAGTTCCGTTACCGCCAAACCGATCAGCCGGTTCGGGTGACTTTGCAGGGCGAAACACTCCTCATTGAGTCACAAGAATTGCAGCGTGCAGTCACGCCCGGACAAAGCGTTGTGCTGTATCATGGCGATATTTGTCTTGGCGGAGGCATCGCAGAAACGGCAAAAATGGAAGTATTTGTCTGATAAGGTAAATAAACGGTCGGACTGTGGTGAAAGAACAGTGCAAGTACAGAGGATACCCTCAAACCCTATTGATTATACGGATTTCACTCGATATAATAGCAGGAACATTCACGGATGGTCCAGAGTGTATAAAGAAGTTTGAGGGAGGAAGTAAAAAATGAAAAAATTGGTTTCTGTACTACTCATGTTAGCGATGGTATTTAGCTTTATTCTACCGGCGCTGGCCGCAGAGGAGACCATTAAAATTGGTGGCATCGGTTGCCTAACAGGCGCATACGCAATGTATGGCATTGGTGTTAAAAACGGTGTTGACCTATACATTGATGAAATCAATGCAGCGGGCGGCATTGACGGAAAATTGGTTGAGATGGTTTGGGAAGATGAAGAGGGTGACCCTGCAAAGGCAACCAACGCATATTCCAAGCTTGTTGAAAATGATGGCGTTGTTGCGATCATCGGTTCCGTTCTAACCACCCCTACCGATGCAGTAGCAGACTACGCAGCAGAGGATGAAATGCCCCTGATCACAGCTTCTGCAACCGCATACTATGTAACCACCGATCGTCCCACGGTATTCCGTACCTGCTTTATCGATCCCTTCCAGGGATACAGCATGGCGAACTTCGTTAAAGAAGAGTTCGGCGCAACAAAGCTAGCGGTGCTTTATGAAAACGGCAATGAGTACTCCGTTGGCCTAAAAGATACCTTCATGGCACAGGCTGAAGTAAACGGACAGGAAATCGTCGCAATTGAAGCTACCGCTGCAAAGGATGTTGACTTTAAAGCACAGCTAACCAAAATCAAGGATGCAGCTCCTGAAGTTGTATTCCTGCCCTACTACGGCCCTGAAGCTGCTTTGATCCTGACTCAGGCAAATGAGCTTGGTCTTGATGTGAAGTTCGTTGGCGCAGACGGTATCTCCAGCACCATCGATTCGATCAGCGACAAGAGCCTACTGAAGAACATGTGGTATTCTGATCACTTCTCCAACGATGCTGACAGCGACATGGTTAAGAACTTCTTAGCTGGCTATGTAGCAAAGTATGGCGAGGAGCCCAGCATTTCCTTCTCCGCAACAGGCTATGACGCAGCGCTCGTAATGTGCGAAGCGATCAAGGCAGCTGGCTCCACAGAGCCCGAAGCAATTGTTGAGGCACTAAGGGCCACAAATGTTGAAGGCGTTTCCGGTCTACTGACCTTTGATGATCATAACGATCCTATCAAGAGCGCATTCATTCTTAACTTCAATGAAGAGGGCGAGCAGGTTTTCGTGAAGCAACAGAACCCGTAATAAGCTTTATAAATGGAGGAGATTGGCATTTGCCGTCTCCTTCAGCCCTTTCAAAAGAGGCACAATGAAGTGCTTTTTTTGAAAGGGCTGATCTCATTTACAGCCTAGTTATCAAACGGGTTACCGCAAAGGAGAAAGGGTGACATATATGCTGTTTCTAAGCCAAGTACTCAACGGATTGGGTACGGGTGCAATTTATGCACTGATCGCACTAGGATATACAATGGTATACGGCATTGTTAAGCTAATCAACTTCGCTCACGGCGATATACTGATGGTTGGCAGCTATACAGCAGTATTGGTGATGACGGGACTAGGGCTACCTTTTCCAATTGCACTTATGGCATCGATGATCGTATGTGTGGTTTTTGGCGTGTTAATTGAACGAATTGCTTATAAGCCATTACGCGAGTCCCCCCGTATCTGTTCGTTGATTACTGCAATTGGTGTCAGCTATTTGCTCCAAAATAGTGCACAGCTCATTTTCAGCGCATACCCCCGCCCCTTCCCAACCGTGTTCCGCGTGAAGCCGCTGGTGATCGGCGGACTCAGCATCAGCTTTACGACCATTCTTACCGTTACGACAGCCGTCGTGTTGATGATTGCTCTTCATATCTTTGTCATGAAGAGCAGAACGGGCAAGGCCATGCGTGCGTGCAGCGAGGATACAGGTGCGGCGCAGCTCATGGGCATCAATGTGAACTTGACGATTTCAGCAACATTTGCAATCGGCTGCGCACTCGCAGGGGTGGGCGCGTGTCTATACTGTGTTGCCTATCCATCGGTCGCTCCGACAATGGGCTCAATGCCCGGTCTTAAAGCGTTTATCGCGGCTGTACTAGGCGGCATTGGTATTTTGCCCGGTGCAATGCTCGGCGGTTTCTTCATGGGCATTGCAGAAAGCCTGACAAAGGCTTATATTTCCACGCAATTATCGGACGCGGTTGTCTATGGAATTTTGATTGTTGTTTTGCTGGTGAAGCCATCTGGTATCCTTGGCAAGACAACACGAGAGAAAGTTTGAGGTGGAGGATATGACGAAAAAATTCAAATCCTATGTACTCAATCTTTCGGGTATCTTTCTGATCTATATTGTGATTGCTGCACTCATCAGCGCTGAGATGATCAATAAATACTATATCGGTATTTTAGTGTCTATCGGCATTAATATCATCATGACGGTGAGCCTCAACCTTACCACGGGTTTCCTTGGCGAGCTTGCGCTTGGT
>JAAYIN010000061.1 GCA_012523405.1 Clostridiales bacterium | reverse complement strand
TTGTGTTATGCTGTTCATGAAGGATAAGGCTCCTCTCTGTTATGTTGGCTGCAATTCAACTATAACCGATTTTGTCTTATCCTTCATCTTTTTTCTTCTTTGTCCAATATGTATTGTAGCTCTACAAAAAAGAACAGGGGTATCAAATTTCATCATTGACAAACGGAAATCAGTGGTGTAGAATCTACCACCCAATGATCATGACCGACAGCTATGGAAGCGGAAAGTGCATTATGAGTGAAGATCATCAAAAAAGTGAATTACCTGCGCAAGAGGAAAATGCAGCAAGCACCCAAGGAGTACCGAGGATGAACTTTGGACTAGTTTCCTTTACATCTGGGCTCATTCAAAAACAGGCTGTGAGTGAAATTATCCGCTGCAATGAATACACGGATCAATTCGGACTGAGCCTGACGCAAGAGCAAGCATTGGAGCTGGTGGAAACTCGCGCCTACGCGCTCAACAGCAATGGACGCATCGAATTTGGCGGCGGCGTAATCGATAAAATCATCAAGGAGTTTTGTGATTCGCCCTATCTTTACAGACAAAACTATGCGCACACGCTAAACGACTTAACCGAAATATTCTATTATTACAAAAATGAAACCATGGACATGATGACCGATGATGATTTGATCAAGTTTATGAAAACAGCGTTTGATGGCATATGCCAAGGATCACTTGAACTGCTGGCAGGACGCGAGCTGTACGTGATGGCGAGCAATTTGCGCAGCGGAAGGCCAACCGAGATGGCACAAAGACAAATGCCTGATAGCGAGGAGGATGAGGATGAACAATAGCCTTAATAGAGTGAGAATTATTGAAGGCAGCCGCCTAAGCGCTGAATTTTATTTTCAATCCTTGCTGGAGGAGGCGTATGGGAAAGGGCTGCTAGGCGACAGCGATATAGAGCGGGTGCAGCTGGAATGCTTTGACCTTCTTGCCTATAAAACAGAGCGCTTTAACAACGGAGACAGCAGCTCCATTATGGTGGAGAAGGCGCAGAGCCTCATGACGTCCAATCTTTTTACCATCGGGCTATGGCTGAAAACCTACCCAACGCCCGAAGACGCGGTAGAAGCTTTGCAGGAAATAAGCATCAAGGAACTGTACCAAAAAGGCTGCAAGCGGATTGATACCCTGACGCTGTCAACAAAGACCATTCATCAAATGCTCCTCAAACAGTGTATCGACACCAAAAACCAGTTCTATCGCAGCACCATTGACGGCGGTATCAATGGCTTTTTTAAGCTTTACAATCCAGAATTTGCCGCGCAGGAAACTCATATCACCGCTGATTATCAGGTGTTTAGCCACATACCCAAGCTGGATGGAATTGAGTTTATTTCGGCGTACACCAATGCGCTGTACTATGAAAATCAGTTTTGCAGTCACTTTGCTTCGGAGGATATCCACCATATGCTATGCGGATATGTGAAGGATTACAGCAAGCTCCTCATCAATATATATGAGTTTGTATTAACGGCCGCGATCGGATGCCTGATCGTTGGGACAGATGCAAAGGCACTTTGCATGAGCGCTGCGGCAACCCAATACCTCAAGGAGCTTTTCACAAGAAAACAAGCGGATGAAGCGCATATCATCCTTCAAGAGGCATTTGCGGAGCTTGGGGTATCCCTTGGGCTTTTAGGTAGTTTGAACAGGTATGTTCAAAGCAGTTTGCCAGCAATCGAGTCAAAAATAAGACTTGCTGCGCGTCAGCAAACGCTGGATCAGATTTTCTTCGTATCTGCCTACCCCGAAAACGACCCCATCATCCAAATTTCCTTCGGTGAGAAAATGGAGGATGAAGCATACCGCAATGTGCTTGACGAAATGGGTCAATGCCTAGATTCGACTGATCGAATCGCCATCCTCAAGGAGCATATCCATTCGCTTGCGGACTTGGAAGATGCGCTGCTTGATGCAGCGCTGACGGATGCAGAAACGCAAGCAGTTTTGCAGGGTCTTGACTTAACGGAAATCGCTGCACTATCCAAACGTCATCCGCTCTTGTCTGAACTTGATGGGCTTGATGCATCCCTGTCTGAGCAAACGCTTGGAAAAAACCTGCATGATTTCATCTGTGCATTGCCTACCCAGCAGCAAAAGCAAATGGCAAAAGTAATCGATGCGATTGTAGACGAATCATAAGAAAGAACCAAAAGGCACCCTCGCCCATTTGAGCGAGGGTGCCTTGTTGATAAGCTACGATTAAGCTTTGCCGTTGCTGCCAAGGACATGAACGATCTTATGTTGTACCATAGAACGAATGCCGTTGCGTGCATCGGTGAGATACTGGCGGGGATCGAAATGATCCGGATGCTCAGCAAAATGCTTGCGGATCTCGCCTGTGAAAGCAAGACGCAGGTCGCTGTCGATGTTGATCTTGCAAACTGCCATGCCGGCTGCCTGACGAAGAAGCGTTTCCGGAACGCCCTGTGCGCCTGGCATGCTGCCGCCGAATTGGTTGATCATATCAACGTATGCGGGGATAACGCTGCTCGCGCCGTGAAGAACGATGGGGAAGCCGGGCAGACGCTTGGAAACCTCTTCCAAAATGTCAAAGCGCAGATGAGCTTCGCCAGTGAACTTAAATGCGCCGTGGCTTGTGCCAATAGCGATTGCGAGGCTGTCACAGCCCGTGCGGGTTGCGAATTCTTCGACTTCTTCGGGACGGGTGTAGCTGGAATCCTCAGCGGAAACCTGTACATCATCCTCAACGCCTGCCAAACGGCCAAGCTCAGCTTCGACTGTTACGCCGCGGTCATGAGCGTACTCAACCACGCGCTTGGTCACAGCGATGTTCTCTTCAAAAGAGAGATGGCTGCCGTCGATCATAACGCTGCTGAAGCCGCCATCGATGCAGCTCTTACAGGTTTCAAAGTCGGGGCCGTGATCCAGATGAACAGCGATAGGCAGATCGGTGTCAGCAACTGCTGCTTCGATCATCTTCATGAGATAAACGTGCTTTGCATACTTGCGAGCGCCTGCGCTAACCTGCAAAACGATAGGAGAATTCTCCAGCTTTGCACCTTCTGTGATGCCCTGGATGATTTCCATGTTGTTGACGTTAAAAGCGCCGATAGCATAGCCGCCTTCGTATGCCTTTTTAAACATTTCCGTAGTATTTACAATTGGCATTGCTTTGTCCTCCTTTTTGGTTGTCATGCTATTATACCAAATAAACTGTCAAAAGGGTAGTATACAATAAAATTAATGTTATAAATTTGTCAAATGATGTTGCTTATTGGTTTGACATAACAGTTTGAACGCGTTATTATACTGTAGGGATCTTGTTTACATTTGCGAGGAGGGGATATTCGTGTATGATCATATAGAAGATACAGACTTCAATGCCGAAAACCCCTATAGGCAAAGCAAGCAAGCGCAAAAGCCGAATCCCTTCGCCCCGATTTCAGCTACCGAACGGTTAAAGTCCATCCCCGTCAGCACGGGGCATTATATGGCACCGATGCGCTCACTGCGCCCGGGCGAAGCCTATGGACAACCTAAATATAATGCCTATCAACCTGCGCCGCCCTCCCAGCCTGCGCAGCAGCCCTCCTATCCGCAGAATAATATGATGCCAATCGCTCCTATACCGCCATTTGTGCCCCTATGGGTTGATAATGATTGGATGGTGGATAGTTTTGCTGAGCCTATGCAGAGCAGCTCAATGGGTGATCTGCCCCCTTTTGACAGCAACCAATCGCCGTTTGATGCGCCATACCAGCCATCAAGTGCGCCATATACCGATGCATCCTACGAGCAAGCTCCCTTGCGGTGGGAACCTCAGCAATCTGCTACGGAGCCTGCCACTAAAAGCAACCAACAGACGGACTTGCCGTCCTATCTCACCAACAAACCGCTGCGCCGTCAGCGTTCAAAGTCCACACCGCAGCCAAAGACCCAGCCCCTTGAGGCAACAGCGCCCATAGTGCCAGAGGAGAATGGGTCTGCGTTTATGCCGCTTTCGGATTACCTGTCCATGCCAGAAACCAAACCGCTCGCAGCAGCTGAGCAGACGCAGCCCAATGCAGCAAAGAGCGCACAGGAAAAAAAGACGCGCAGAAGCCGCATGGAGCGCCACGTGGAGCAGCCTTCGGAGTCTCCTAGCCAAATGCAGGAAGAACGCCAGCCGACTCCCCCCATCAATGCGGCTAGTGCATATGGTTTTCCAGCAAACCAAAGCGACTTTTCTCAGGGCACAGAGTTTCCAGATTATGCCATGCCCATGATGCCGCGAACCTATGATGAGTGGTCATTGGACGAACCAGAAGCGCTCTTTGCCAACGCATATGATCAATGGGCGCTGGAGAAATTTGGTGATGCGGCACAATCCGATTACCCGCCGCTGGGGCAAGGCGCATCTGCCAGTGCATTTCCGCCCAGCGACCATTGGATTGCGCCCGAGCCGAGCATTCCAACGTCAACCAAGCGGCTAACGCCGCAAAAAAAGGCGATGCCGAGCGAATTCAGCGATCCTTTTGAGCCCGCGACACCCAAAAACGAACCGCTGCTGCAAAACGATATCCAACAGGTTCAAAAACAAGCTCAGCTGCTGGAGCGGAAGTTTGCGGAAAAGAAATCCACTCGCCCAGCCGCGCATCAGCCTCAACAGCCACGCATCAATTTTGTTCGCCTTGCGGCACTGATCGCGGTTGTTTTGATGGTGTCTTTTTGCCTGATTGCAGGCGGCATTTTCATCAACGATTTGCTTCAAAACGAGCAATCCTTCAATGAGTTTAAAGCGAGTTTTAATACAGCGGGCGGGGTTGAGTATCAAGATGTCGTCGTGCTGCCCCCTGCCGGTCAGACCTTTGCGCCGACATCCGCACCCACCATCAGCCCCATCGCCCAAAATGCAGTAGTCAGCGACCAGAGCGAAGAGGAAGACGCGGCCGACGAGACCGTAAGCACAAGAACCAAAGAAACCAACTATTCAAACAACCCGATGGGCAATATCATGGATAGCGTAGCGAGCCTATATGCGGAATATCCCGAAGTGATCGGTCAGATCACCATCGCAGGCGTTTTGGATGAAGTCGTAGTGCAGCGCAATAATATGTACTATCTCACCCATGATTATCAAGGTGCAGCATTCGATGCAGGCGCGATTTATGTGGATGAGAGCTGCTCGATCAAGCGTCCGCCCGAAAACCTGCTGCTAAGAGGGCAGAGCGATTTTACAGGCGAGAGCTTTGCGCCGCTTCGTGCCTTCAAAAACCAGACCGTTGTCAGCCAAGCCACGCGCGCCACACTGAAAACGCTGTATGAAGAAGAAGAATATGTGCTCTTCGCTGTGATTGCAGCGAGCAGCGACACGAGCAGTGCGCTGTACTTTAACTACGCCAGCCAGCCTACCTTCGCGAGCGATGATGAAATGCTTCGCTATGTGGAAAAGGCAAGGGAGCGCAGCTTATTTCAGTTCAATGTAGAGGTTGCAGCCTCAGACCGCCTGCTGACACTGGCCACAGTAAGCACAAACAGCGACGAGAGCGTCGTGCTGATCTACCGCATGCTGCGCTCAAGTGAAAAATGACGCTGACTTTTCTATGCTGCCGATGCGCAAATGAGCAGGTGTGCAGCCATCATCGTCGAAATCTATAGATATGCCATGCATAAGGAGGGCTTTCACGTGGAAACTAAAAACCGCTGTATTTATCCCGGCGAACTTCTGATTCCCGTCCATTCCGATGATTTTCCACAGTGGGCATGCGTTGCCTGCGATCAATTTACTTCTCAGCCTGAGTACTGGGAAAAGGCGAAGCTCTATGTGGGCGATAAACCGTCCACGCTGAATATCGTTCTGCCTGAGTGCTATTTAGCGCATGATGATGAGCGCATTCCGATGATTCATCAATCGATGAAGGATTATCTCGACCAGGGTGTACTCGCGCCCGCTGTCAAGAACGGCTTTGTGCTCACCGAGCGCAATACCACAAGCGGCGCAAGGGTCGGCATTGTGGGTCTGCTAGACCTTGAATGCTATGACTACAAAAAAGGCAGCAAGAGCCTTGTCCGCGCGACCGAGGAAACCATTGAAGCCCGCATTCCCCCGCGCCTGAAGGTGCGCCGCGGTGCCGTGCTTGAAACCAGCCATGTGCTCATGCTGATGGACGATCCGATGCATAGCGTGGTTGAGCCGCTCTTTGAAAAGCGCAGCGAGCTGGAAAAGGTCTATGACTTCCCGCTGATGCTTGGCGGAGGTCATCTGACGGGCTACGCCATTACCTCACAAGCGGACATTGATGCACTGTATAGCGCCCTTGATGCCCTGCTTGCTCAGTCCCCCAACGAATCTCCGCTGCTATTTGCAGTAGGCGATGGCAACCATAGCCTAGCAACTGCAAAGGCGAATTGGGAAGAGATTAAAAAGACGCTCACATCCGAGCAAACCACCGCCCATCCCGCACGCTTTGCGATGGTCGAGATCGAAAACATCCATGATGATGCACTCATCTTTGAACCGATCCACCGCGTGCTCTTTGGCTATGACGGCGATGATATGCTGGACGAAATCGCTGCATTTGCTGCCCAAAAGGGCGCCAGAATCGCAGATGCTGAGGACGCACAGGAAATCATCGTGGTATATGAAGGCAAAGAAGTCAACCTCAGCATTGCAGGCTCGCCCTACTCGCTGGCAGTCGGCACATTGCAGGCGTTCCTTGATCAATGGCTCGCGAGCCATCCTTCCGTGAGCATCGACTACATTCACGGCGAAGACGTGGTGAGAGACCTTGTAGCAGGCGAGAATGCCATCGGCTTCCTCCTGCCCAAACCCACCAAAGATTCGCTATTTAGCACCGTCATCGGCGAAGGCTCACTCCCCAGAAAGACCTTCTCCATGGGCGAAGCGAACGAAAAGCGTTACTATATGGAAGCAAGAAAGCTCTGATCAAGCAGAAAGCGGAGGTAGGATGCAAAATGAATCAAATCCAAAACTTTGAGGATTTTGTGCAGTCTCTTCTTGAGGCAGGGTTTTCCATGGGCGGCGGGAATGATGAGGGCATCTTTGCGCTCATCCCGTGGGGCTGGAATCAACCCGCACCTTATCCCACGCCTGTTCACTGGCATACGGGCGACGCTGCAACCGATCCTTGGGAGTGGCGTATGCGTGTGCTGGACGAGCGGGACGATATCGCATATGGCAAGTTCTTTTTTAAAAAGAGCGGCTTTATCGCCAGCGAATATATCCCCTATTTCTTAGCATGCCGCCAAGAGGGCAATACGCTTGAGGAAGCATATGAAAATGGCACGGTCAGCCACATGGCCAAGCAGGTCTATGAATGCGTAGCAAAGAACGAACCCATGCCCATGCATGCGATCAAATCTCAGCTGGGCATTAAAAAAGAGGACGCGTCCCGCTTTGACCGCGCGCTTGTCGAATTGCAGACAAAGCTCTACCTCACCATGTGCGGCAGACAGCAGAAAATCTCGCAAAAAGGCGAAGCCTTTGGCTGGTCATCGACCGTCTTTTGCCTCACGACCACCCTTTGGGGCGATAAGCCGTTCCAAAAGGCGGCAACCCTCACCAAGCAGGATGCATTTGACGCGATCCGCCAGCAAATCCTAAAACTCAGTCCCGACGCACAAGAAAAGAAGATCAAGCGCTTTATTGAAGGCTGAGTCTATGCTTCCAATGCACTCATGCTAAAGCGCCGCGCAAAAAACCGCCTGAAGAACAAACATTCTTCAGGCGGTTTTATTTATTGATATCATGTGAAAAAAATTATACCGTTAGCTCCTGCTGCTCGCCAAGCATGGCGCGGTTTTCCGCTAGGATGGGGTTGATGATGCCATTTAGGAATTCATCCACCTGCTCTATGCTTCTGCCGATAAAGTTTGCAGGATCAAGGATGGTTTCGATTTCCTCGCGAGTGACCTTGAACGATTCATCCGCCACGATGCGTTCGATCAGGTCGTTCTTGCCGCCCTCTTCCTTAACAACGCTCGCTGCCGCCTGGCTGTGTACGCGGAGTTTTTCATGAAGCTGCTGGCGGTCTCCGCCTTTTTTTACAGCATCCATCATGATGTTTTCCGTCGCCATGAAGGGCAGCTCGTTCATCACGCGAGCATGAACAACCTTCTCGTAAACCACAAGGCCGTTGCACACGTTCATCATGATGTTTAAAATCGCGTCCACCCCAAGGAATGCTTCGCTCACTGCAATGCGGCGGTTGGCGCTGTCATCCAGCGTGCGCTCAAACCACTGGGTAGCGGTTGTGATCGCTGCGTTGAGCGTATCCACCATCACATAGCGGCTCAGCGCGGAGATGCGCTCTGAGCGCATGGGGTTGCGCTTGTAAGGCATAGCGGACGAACCGATCTGGCTTGCTTCAAAGGGCTCTTCCATTTCCTTGAAGCTCTGCAAAAGGCGCATGTCATAGCTGAACTTGCTCGCCGACTGTGCGACGCCCGATAGCGTGCTCAGCACCATATAGTCCATCTTACGGCTGTAGGTCTGTCCGCTCACAGGCACGACGCGCTCAATGCCCATCTCCTTCGCGATATCGGCCTCAATCCGGTTGATTTTCTTGCCGTCACCGCCGAGCAGCTCCACAAAGCTCGCCTGAGTACCTGTCGTTCCCTTGCTGCCAAGGAGCGCGAGGGTGGACATTCTATGCTCGATTTCTTCATAGTCCATGAGCAGCTCATTGAGCCAAAGCGTTGCACGCTTGCCCACGGTGGTCAGCTGTGCGGGCTGCAAATGCGTATAGCCAAGAGCGGGCACGCCCTTGTATTTATCTGCAAAGCCAGCCAGCAAATCCATCACATTGAGCACCTTGCGCCGAACGATTTGAAGCCCCTGCTTCATGATGATCACGTCTGTATTATCGCCCACATAGCAGCTGGTTGCCCCTAGATGAATGATTCCCTTTGCCTTTGGGCATTGCAGTCCATAGGCGTATACATGGCTCATCACATCATGGCGAACCTCGCGCTCGCGGCGCTTTGCATCCTCATAGTTTACATCATCGCGGTGCGCTTCCATCTCCTGAATCTGCTCATCGGTGATGGGCAAGCCTTGCTTTTGTTCCGCCCGTGCCAGCGCAATCCAAAGTTTACGCCATGTTCTAAACTTGTTGTCATCAGAAAAGACAAACTGCATTTCATCGCTCGCATATCGCGTGGAAAAAGGGCTAATGTATCCGGAATGATCGGGCATATGTAAGCCTCCTGTTCATATCTGTCGTATCAAAAGCTATTATAACACCCAAAAGCCGCCTACGCAAACGCTTGGCGGCTATCGGTTATGATATTTTTTCACTAGCATCCTTGGAGGTATATATCGTGATCCGATCACGACCGTTCCCCTTGCTCTCGTAGAGCGCTTTGTCCGCGTCTGCGATCATGTCCTCAATCGTATGATGGCGCGCGGCGTCAGAAAGTGCAATGCCCGCGCTGACTGTAATCTTAAACGAGCCCTTCTGCGCCTGAAAATGATGCCTCCGCACCTCACCGAGCAGCGCCTTTGCAAACTCGTAGGCATCCGTCTCCACCGTTACCGGCATGAACAAAAGGAACTCCTCCCCGCCATATCGAGCGCAAAGGTCCGTCTTGCGGATTTGCCTGAGGAGCAGCTTCCCAAGCCAGCCAAGCACTTCATCACCCATTTGATGACCATAGGTATCATTGACTTTCTTAAATGCATCAATGTCAATCATCATCACAGCCGCAGGAAGCTCCTTGCGCCGCACCAGCTCATAGTCTCGGCTTGCCCATTCCATGAACGTGCCGCGGTTTAGCAGCTTAGTGAGTGAATCGTGGATTGCCAGCTCCCGCAGCCGCTCTGATGTTTGCTTTTGCTCGGTGATTTCGCTGAGCACCACGCATAGGCAGATGGCCTTTCCTTCATGGGTAATCGGGGTCGACTGCGCCCTGAACCAATGGATTTCTCCGTCGTGTTCTACCGCGATTTCCTTCCACATCAGACCACCAAATACATCGTCGGGGAGCACGTCCATTCCTTCAACAAAATCCCCTGGTGCCAGATTGCTCAGATAGGGGAAGAACATCTTCGCCCGTTCATTCACATCCAGCAAACCGCCATCCGTATCAAGGATGACATAGGGATCAGACATTTGCTCGATGATAATATTTCTCGCAAAGGGCAGCCATTCCTTGGGTCGCTTGAGCAGCTGGGTTATTCCATGAATAACCACGATCACGACAAGAATCGCCGAGCTGATTTTCATCTGAAGCCTGATGCCCTCTATGCTAAACACCACAAGCGAGGACAGCAAAACCGTCGACGCACCGCCAAAGACATTTTGCTTGAGGATATCTGCTTTGGTTTTATCCAGATAGTGACATGCCGCCTCATAGATGCTCAGCGACAAAAGTACGCCTGCATAGATAATATGCAGCCAATAAAAAGGTCCGCGGACAATCGTCAGCTGCTGATCCCCACCCATGGTAAAAATCAAATCTTTGTAGATCAATCCACTGCTCGGCCACAGCCATGCAAAGAGCCCCATAAAAATGGAGATCACGAGTAAAATGCCAATGGTCGTATGCTTATGAATCGGTCGATTGCCAAAGTCGCGCACAAATAAATAATAGAAAACGGGATAGGTCGTTATGCCAACATACTGTACCCGTTGAGCAATATATGCGCCATCCAGGCTTCCCGCACCGAGTTCCAGATAATAACCAAAGGCAAAGATAAAAGACGCCATCGCCAGCGGCAAGTAAAAGCGTGCTTTTTCAAGTTTCCGCATGGAATGTGCAAGGACTAATGCACCCATTGCGACGACGCACACGAGTCCCTGGATCATTTCAGTGATATGCATCCCTATTCCCCCGTTATTATTCATTACGGTATATCCAGCATAACCCAACGGATTTTACTCTATTTTAACATAGTTATATCGAATTATACAACCTATCTGGTATAATAATTCTACTTTTATCCATAAAAACATCTTTTCGTCATTTTGCCCATTCGCCATCCATAAGCAATCAAATGTTGCGATTTCCCAATAAAAAGCACCTGCTGCACGGTTACCCTGCACGCAAGCGCTTTTAGTATTATGTCGGGTGATGGAGCCACGATTCCAGTCCTTTTATGCCAAGCATAATCGCGCGCAGTTGCAAGCCCTTTGCTTTCGCATCGGACATTGCGGCATGCGTTCTGCCGCTAAAGGGAATGGCCGCCTCAAGGGTGATCTCCTTGTGCTCACTTTTGACCAAGCGCACTTCCTGTGCCAATCCGGAAAGAAAATGAATATAGCTGTCTGTGAATGCTACATGCACCGAAGGTTTGCGTTCATAGCGTAAATCTGCGCGAATCGCTCCGTCCCTATGCCTCGCTGCGCAGCATGCGCGCTTCTTTGCTTCCTTCTCCATATTCATTCATCTCCCCCATTGTAAAAGAACTGTGCGATATATTACCCTTCGTTTAATTCAAAACCGTTAAACCATGCACGCTGCTCAAATGGCTGCTTCTTCACATGCTTGAGGTCATCCATCGGAATGCCAACAGGCAAATAACAGACCAGCTCGTACTCCTGAGGCACGCCCAGCACATCCGCCATTTGCCGACCGATTTGGTCTTTATCCGTAATATGACCCTCTACCCAGCAGGTTTCGTAACCCAGTGCGCAGATCGCCAGCAGCATATTTTGGATCGCAGCCGAATAGTCTTGCTTATAGTAGGTCCGATCTGCATAGGCAACGATCCTGCGAGTCAGCACGCAAACCATTGCAGGCGCTGTAATCCCAACCCCTGTACCCAGCAGTGCCATCAGCTTGCTTAAAACCTCAGGGGAATCAATAGCAATGAGGCTCGTTGTCTGCTTATTGCAGCCGGATGGCGCAGCAAGCCCAGCCTCAAGAATCGTTTGTAAATCCTCACGCGGCACCGCATCCTGCTTATACTTGCCTCGATAGCTGGTACGTGCCATTAAATTATTGATTACGTCCATTCATTTCTTCCTCCCGATCGTTTTTTCTAATCACAATATACCACAGCTTGACGCAACTTGCTATCTATTCGTCGTATATGCTAAAATGAATTTGTACCTAATCGGTGCCAAAAGGAGATGCCCATCATGAAAAATAAATGGATTTGCCTGCTTCTTTCAATCGTTATGCTCACATCCCCCGCCCTTGCATTATCAGCCAGCGATCCGGTTCATCTTTTCGCCGACATTCCCTTTGGCATCAGCGCAGACGAAGTCAGTCAGCGCCTTGAGCAGTTGGGACTGTTTGGATACGACTGGCTTGAAGGCACAACGGAGGCAGGTGTTCGCATTGTTTCCAATGACAGCACGTCGTTCTCCTACCTCACAACGCCCACAGTGGGTGTGTCATTCAACTTCCGCAATCAGGAGGATTCGTTTGTCTTTGATCAGGCGATGATCCTCTTTGATATTGATATGACAGGGGATGCAGCCACCTATGTGGATGCTTTCATTTCCCTCATCAAGGCGGTTTCCAAGCAATTTGGCGCGCAGGAAACACCCATGTCACTATCATCCGAATCCGTGGCATACGGTAGCGTGGAGCTCATCCGCTCCGAGTCCACGGTTTTGGCTCACGAGCTTGACCGTAATCAGCTCCTAACACTCATTAACAACAGCTACCTCAGCAACTACTACCTCACCTTTGACAATATTGACTGCTGGATGGAATACACGCAGGGTATAGGGCGATTGGTGTTATTCATGGATGACAGCAGCTACGTGCCGCCTGCGCAAGAGGAAACTGAGCAGGATGTGCCGGCTGACGAAGTGCCCGCCGATGAGGTGCCCGCTGACAGTACGAGCATCTAACCATTCTATGTTACAAAAAACCACTGAGCGACTGATGCTCAGTGGTTTTCTTATTGACAATCAGCCGATCTTCTTGAGAATGAGCTGTGCACAGTCGATTTGGTTGGGGATATTCCCGTTTTCGTCCTTCACACGCCAGATATCGGGCGTGATTTCATCAGCGACAAAGATTTTGCCCGTTTCGTCATAGCCGACTTCAATCTTCAGATCGATGAGGGTTAGATTCATGCGCACAAGCTCGTCGCGCAGCACTTGGCCTACCTTCACAAGAATATCAAGCGCTTCATCATATTGACCTGCCTTGAGAATGTCCTTCATAATGCATAGACGCTCTGTGATGAGGGGATCGCCCTGCTCATCATCCTTGAGGGTTACTTCCAGATAGGCCGGATCAAAAGGAATGCCTTCCTCCAGCGTGAATCTGCGGCACATGCTGCCTGCGGTAAAATAGCGCAATACAAACTCAAGCTTAGGTACAGTAAGGTTACGGACTTTCATCAAGCCTGCGTCTACATCTGCACCCAGATAGTGAGTAGGAATGCCGTTTTTCTCCATCAGTTCAAAGAAGAATTGGGACACTCGAAGTCCAACTTTTCCCTTACCAGCAACGCTGCCGCCAACAGTGTTGGAGCCAGGATCAAATACACCATTCTCGCCCGTTGCATCATCCTTGAAAAGCAGGTAGACTTCACCTGTTTCCTCGTTGGTCAAAACATTCTTTGTCTTACCATCGTAAAGTATTTTCATCAGTATCTCTCCTATCAGGTGCTGTATTCACCTTATTCTACCACGGAGACAGGCTGCTGTCACTAACCAAACCATACAAACTTTCAAGGTTTTTCAAATGATTCTGCCAAGCAGCTTTTTACCGTAGCGCATCCCTAACAAAACACCCAAGCGCACAACAGCGCTCAGGTGTTTTTTGTATGATGTTTTGATTACTGCCGATCACATAAATCGGCAAATGTGACGCCCCGAAATGTATTTTCGATCACATCTTGCAGCTGCTCATAAACAGCGTGCATGGCGCATGTTTTCACTGCATCACGCGTGCAAAACTGATCTGTCTCAAGGCATCGATTGATCTTGATCGTATCTTCAATCGTAGTGATCACATCAAGCACCGTGATTTCAGACGGTTCTTTCTTGAGGCGGTACCCGCCATTGCAGCCACGCTCTACCTCGACCAAGCCTGCTGCTTTCAGCGAAGCAAGTGTATGATAGAGGTAGCAGGGCGAAATAACCATGTTTTCCGCAATCTCAGCTACGCTGCAGAAATCCTTTTTTCTCGTCATATACATAATGGATCGAATGGCATGATCTGTTGCCAACTTTAATTGCATCTACACAACCCTCTTTTAACGAAATAGTCTTTTTCTGATGATATAGCATTCACATTCAGGTAGAGTTGTCGCATCACCCATATGTTATTGAGTATGGATTATATCTACTTTTAACATATCCACAACTATCTGTCAATGTAAACAGCCGTCATTTATTGAATTACATTCGTCATGGTCATGTAGCAATAAACAGCATGTATAAACCCTGTCTCATCGCTTGCAAAGTTCATTCCATACCATCAGCGATGATGGCCTTCTGTGCCGCCTTTTGCATGAACCGCGGCATACGGCGCCGGAGATTTGAGGTTTTTCGCATGGCGATTATATAGCTATAGATATGTATATAAGCAGACAAAAAAAGACTTTCAAACCGTAACGGCCTAAAAGTCTCTTATGGAGCTAATGACGAGATTCGAACTCGTGACCTCTTCCTTACCAAGGAAGTGCTCTACCTACTGAGCTACATCAGCACACCTATTTAAATGGACAACGGTTATATTATACACAACAACCGCATGTTTGACAAGGGGTAAAATACAATTTCTTTATTTTTAGC
>JAAYIN010000060.1 GCA_012523405.1 Clostridiales bacterium | reverse complement strand
TACGGCATCCATTGCATAATTCTTCATCCACTTTTGGAATCTTTACTGATATTTCTTCCACCTGAACCCCTTCAGGCTTAAAAAACAGATGTCCATTCGGCTCTTCAACATCACAGTCTATATATGTGGATGCTTTCGATACCGCAGCTAAATTTACCGATACCAGTGTTTTTCCTGTGCCGCCCTTGCCGCTTAGCACGGCGATTTTCATATCAATTGCCTCCGTGACCATGAAATCCAGCATGAATTTCATCCAGCAAGGGTAGTTTGCCATCGGCAAATGCATCAATGTTGTCTTTGGCGGAAGCGCTTGACGTTTTGTATATCTGAATATCGGCGGCCTTCAGTACATCGGCGGCGTTTTCCCCGCAGCGAGGGGTGAGTAGGGCGTTTGCCTTGCTGTCGACTATCGCTTGGGCGGCCTTAATGCCCGCACCGCCTGTGCTGGCCGCCGCGCTGTTATCCAGAAAGTCACTTTGCTTCGTTTCAGTATCATAAATCAGGAAATAGGGCGCACGTCCAAAGGATGCGCACACGCTTGTCTCCATGGTTTTCTCATCTACTGGAATTGCTATTTTCATAAGAATCCTCCGTCCTTTTCATTTCTAAATAATTGTTGATTGCATTGTGCAATGCACTTACTCCCAAGTTTGAGCAATGAACCTTATTCTCAGGAAGACCATCTAAAGCCTGAATGATATCTTCTTCTGTGATATTCAATGCTTCCTCTAAGGTTTTACCCTTTGCCAATACCGAGGTCATGCTGGATGTTGCAATTGATGCCGAGCAACCAAATACAAGATAGCTGATTTCTTCAATACGATTATCTTTCACCTTTATATAAACGGTCAAATAATCTCCGCAGGAAGGATCACCGCAGCTTCCCTCGGCATTTGCATCCGGCATGCTGTGAGCATTTTGAGGGCACATAAAATGTTCAATTACCTTTTCTGAATATATAATCAGTCACCTCGATCCTCATCCTCAGTAAAGCATCGGCCACGCCTATGCCTATGACATCCGAGTCCGCAACCGTTCCCCAATCCATCACACAGGCGATATTCACCACCCTCAATAGATAGTACCTTTCCGTTAACTAACGACTCAGCCAGTTTTTTTCTGGCTTCGATATAAATGCCTTGAACAGTGCTGCGAGCCACATTCATCTGCGTTGCGCACTCTTCTTGTGTAAAGCCCTCTAAATCAATAAGTCTGATGGTTTCATACTCGTCAACAGTCATGTTCACACGGTTATCTGCATCTGCAGGTGAATCAAGTGGCCCGAATCGATTGCTCTCGGGCAAGCAGCAGACTTTTCTCCATTTCATCGGTCTTGCCATAATCCATCACCTCCATTCTTATCAGAAATAACCGGAGCGTCCTCCGGTTACCTCTGATACCCGTTATAGGCTCTCTAATTGCTTATCAATGACTTCGAGTCGATCCTGCAACATGGTTTTCTGTTCATTTAGCAGTTCTTTTTGTGTTTTCGAGGAGGTCTGATTCATCGCAAAACCTCTACCAAAACCACGACCGAAACCGCGTCTGCAAGCAAGTCCAAGGCCTAATCCCATTCCGAGACCAGCTCCGTACTTTACTGCATTTGCACCTGTGCAGAGTCCTAAACCTCTTCCAGTCATTGATCCGCCGCCCATTGGGCCGGTTCCATCCCTTCTTGGCATGTATTTCACCTCCTTATGGTTTGTGGCATATACCATTTACTCTATTATACTCCGTTTGTGGTATATGTCAATAATCTTTAAGTTAATTTCGTTAAAAGTTCAGAAGGACTGCCAACCAAGCAATTTAAGCTTTGAGTAGCAACCAATTAACGCACGGCAAAGATTGGGACTGACACAAGAAAAAGCGGCGGAACGCACAACTCTCACAGGGCAGTATTGGAGTCTGCCGGAAACCGGGCGGGAGCGCGAAAGCATCAATACATATCTGCAAATTGCGGCTGCGCTGGATGTAACCCTGGATGATATTTTCTATGAGAATGCACAAGTGTTGCGCGTCAGGAAAGCGCTGCTGCAGGATGGATTTCTGGGCAACTGTACCGCCGGCGAGAAGGCAATCATCAGTGAAACCATGCTGTCACTGCGGTCAGCTTTGGAGCGAAACCGGGAGAAGTAAGGATACCCTGGCAACCTTGCAACCTTGGTAGCTTTTTGCCAAAAAGAGCTGTGAAATCAGGAAAAAGCAAGGTTGCCAGGCACTATGTTTTTTGGCAACCTTACGCCAGTGTTGGCAATGTTATCGCCATAAATCATGGATGGTCCTTCAGTTTGTAGAGGTCATTCAACGCACAAGGGGGAAGCTCCGCTGCTTAGATGCAGTGAAGCTTCCCCCTTTTTCTGTTTTTCAAAATCGAGAGGAGGCGTCCCATATGGGCGAAAATACCCGCATCTACAATAAATTCGAGTATTGGAGCGTTGCAGATTGCTCCTGCTCCTATTGCCTGCATTATAGCAAAAAGGGCGGCTGCAAGCTGCTAGAGTGCTGTTGCGCGGATATCCGGCAGGAAGCCATGCGGCGAGAACTTGCCCTGCACAAGGAGGCCGCACCATGCCCGGTGTAAGCGAGGAGCAAGTCGCACGGGCGCGGAAGATCGACTTGCTTTCATACCTTCAGGCATACGAACCGGGTGAGCTGAAACCCGATGGGCCGGGGCGATACACCACCATCACCCACGGCAGTCTTGTCATCTCCAATGGCAAGTGGCGGTGGGACCGGGGTCAGGTCGGTGGTGTGTCGGCTCTGGATTACCTTATAAAAATACGAGGTATGGGTTTCGTGGCGGCGGTGGAGCATCTGACCGGGGAACGAGCCGAATCAGCCTACATCTATCATGAAATGGAGAAGGCACAGCCGCCGCCTCCCAAGCGACCGTTTCGCCCGCCGAAGCCTTGCCGTTATGCCACAGGTGCGGTATCGTATCTACAAAACCGAGGCATTAGCCCGGAAGTCATTCGGGAATGCATCCAACTTGGCATTCTGTACGAGAGCCGTTACTACAATCCCCAAAGCGAATATCACAACGCCCCTGTCTGCGTGTTCACCGGGAAAGACGAATCCTGCACGGTCAGGTTTGCCGCCATGCGGGGCATTACGGCAGATTTCAAGCGGGATAAGGCGGGTAGCGACAAACGATACAATTTCCATATTCCAGCGAAAAATCCGCACAGCCGTCATTTGACCGTATTCGAGGCGCCCATCGATGCTATGAGCCACGCTTCGTTTCAGCAGCGGGACGGCTGGACATGGGATAGCCACCGGCTTTCGCTGGGCGGCACTTCGGATGTGGCGATCATCGCCTTTCTGGAGCGTAACCAAAAGATCAGCCGCATTGTCCTGCATCTGGACAATGACGTGGCGGGCATCACCGCCGCCCGTAAAATCAAGGCTCGGCTTGCCGCCGATGACCGGTTCTCCCGCATCCGCGTGTCGGTAAACCCTCCGCATCGAGGTGCAAACGACTATAACGACCTCCTGCTCCAAGATATCCAGCATGAGCGGGAGCAGAAACATCACAGCCGCCGCAAGGCGGCTATTTCAATTTAACAGGAGGTTCAGCATGAACAATCAATTACAGGTTTTTGAAAACGAGGAATTCGGAAAAGTCCGTGTATTGGAGATTGATGGCCAGCCGTGGTTCGTAGGCAAGGATGTAACCGACATTTTAGGCTACGGCAACGGCAGCCGGGATATCAACCGCCATGTGGATGCCGAGGATCGCCAGAACTACCGAAACGGTACTTCCGAAATCAATAACCGCGGCATTACCATCATCAGCGAATCTGGCCTGTATGCCCTGATTCTATCCAGCAAGCTCCCATCTGCCAAGCGGTTCAAGCGCTGGGTCACTTCCGAGGTGCTTCCCACCATCCGCAAGCACGGAGCCTATCTCACCGATGCTGTGTTGGAGGATGCGCTGAAAAGTCAGGAGTTCGCTTTCGAGCTTCTTCGTAAGCTGCAGGCCGAAAAGGGCAAAACCACCGCAC
>JAAYIN010000059.1 GCA_012523405.1 Clostridiales bacterium | reverse complement strand
GCAATAGCAGGTCTTGGAGCACCCCATCCATGCGCGAAATGCTTCCTTTCATTTCATTGCCCACGATTTGCAAATAGTTGGATGCATCCCTGCGCAATTCTTCCGCAATGATCTCATAGGATGAGACCGTATAGATAATCAGCAGTGTGAGAAGAAGCAAAAACAAGGTCAACATATAAGCGATAATTTTTTTGACAAAATAGTGCTTCCGCATGTCCTGCCTCCTCCATCAATACAAACAATCACTGAATACTATGTACACCGCATAACTTATCATCATACAAATATATATCTGGGATCATTATATACATACAAGAATACAAATGCAACCGCCTGACATTTCCAGCTCCTTTTGAGGCCTAAATCATCGATCAATGATTTAGGCTTAGCCGTCTATTCCCACGTGCAAAAATGACGGCATCAATCTGCTCAATTCAAAAGAATCAATCGGATTGTATGCCGTCATATAATGATTACTCCATGTAAGCGCCTTGCATGGGCGATACCGCATGCGCACAATACTGTTTCAAAACGCCATGAGTATAACGAGGCGGATGCGGTTGCCAGTTTTCTCTGCGAGCGGCAAGGATTTGATCCACTTTCGCCGCATCTTCCATCACGCCGTGAATTCCCACAATATCCAACTTGCGATGATCAATATCAATGCGGATCAAGTCGCCGTCCTCCACCAGTGCAATCGGACCGCCCATTGCAGCTTCAGGGCTGACGTGACCAATAACAGGTCCTTTGGATGCGCCGGAGAATCGTCCGTCCGTTATCAGTGCGATACTTCTGCTAAGCTGCGCATCTGAACTGATCGCTTCAGTTGTATAGAACATTTCAGGCATGCCGCTTCCGCGCGGCCCTTCATATCTGACAAACACAGCATCGCCCGGAAGGATATCATGTTGCAAAATAGCCGCAATCGCCTCTTCTTCGCAGTCAAAGGTACGTGCACGCAGCGTTGCATAAAACATCTCCTCTGGAACAGCGCTATGCTTCACGACCGCACCTTCGGGGGCAAGATTTCCATACAGGATAGCCACCGCGCCATTTGGTTTAATCGCATGATCCACACTGCGAATGATATCCTCAGGCTTGATTCCGTATGGCTTTAACGATTCTGCACAGCGATCAAAATAGTCAGATTCCTCCAATCGCCGCAATTCCTCACTCATTGCTTTACCGGTTATCGTTTTTGCATCCAAATGCAGAAACGGCTTAAGTGCACGTACGATGGACGGCACGCCGCCTGCGCCATGAAAAAACTGTGCAGGCCAACGCCCCGCAGGGCGCACATCCAGCAAATAAGGGATTTTGCGATGAATTTCATCAAACTGCTGTGCATCAAGCTTAATGCCAAATTCATGGGCAATGGCAGGCAAATGCATCAATGCATTCGTCGAGCCCGAAATAGCAGCATGAATCATTATTGCATTTTCGAAATTATCCATCGTGACGATATCCCTTGGTTTGATCCCCTTCATGGCCAGCTTAGCCGCAAACAAACCTGTGTCATAGGCCGCTTGATACAGATTTTCGGAAGTTGCTGGGAGGAGCGCCGTTCCTGGCAACATCAACCCAAGTGCCTCAGCCATTATCTGCATCGTACATGCCGTCCCCATGAAACTACAAGCTCCGCAGCTGGGACAAGCACTATGCTTATACTCAAGAAACGTTTCTTGTGATATTTCGCCTCGGCTATACATTGCGCTATAACTGCCAATTTGCTCGAGCGTCAACATATTAGGACCAGCATCCATCACGCCGCCCGTCACCACCACAGAGGGGATGTTAATCCTTCCAATACCCATCAATTGTGCAGGTACAGCTTTGTCACAGCTGGCAATGAAAACACCCGCATCAAAGGTTGTGGCATTATGATGAATCTCAATCATATTAGCGATCATGTCACGCTGTGCCAGAGAATAGTTAATGCCATCATGACCCTGCGCCATACCATCACAGATATCCGTCGCATAATAGCGTGCCGGACGAGCACCACCGTCACCAACGCCCTTGACCACCTGAGCCACAAGCCCATCCAGATGCGCACTGCCCGGATGACTGTCACCAAATGTGCTTTCGACCAAAATTTGAGGCTGCTCCAATTCACCCTTTGTCCATCCCATGCCCAATCGCAATGGGTCCATTTCAGGTGCGTTTTGCCTGATGCGTTGACTATCGAGCATTCGTTTTCACATCCTTCTCATTCTCTTAAAACTCATTGATGATCAATTGTAGATTAACTTCATAATACTCGCTTTTCCTCATCTTTTCAAATGTCTGAGCAATTTATACTTTTTTGCTCCTCTTCTAGCGCAAAGCAGATTCTTGATTCGCTCCATAATAATTTTCATCCAGATAGCCGCTGGGAAGAGGCGGCATACAACGAAAGCTTGAGTCGATTTTCTTGAATTGACTGGTTTGGCAGCTTTCTATGATGCCGTGCAGCACGTCCAATGCATGGTACGCCATTTCCTTATTGGCGCGGCATGGACGTTTCGACCGAATTGCCCACGCCATTTCGGCAACCCCCAGTCCCCTTTCATTTCCTGAGAAACCATAAATACAGGGTAATTCTATTCTGTTCTCATTCCCTTTTGCTTGCAGATACACCTTGCCTCCGAAATCATTTGGATTGCCCATCGTCAATACGCCCTCCGTACCGCAAAGCATCAACTCTGATTGTTCTGGGAAAATACCGTCGGAATTAAACATCATGGTTCCAAGCACCCCTGAGCTGAAACGCACTGCAGCTGACATAATCGTTTCGGAGTTCACGCTATACTTCTCTTCGTAGTTAGGTTTACTTGGATCATTATGTTCATCCTCATGCACGTTCTGTGCATAGAAACCAGCTGCAAGTTCTATTGGTCCAAGAATCGATAATAATGCTGTTAAATAATAGATTCCGACATCAAAGCCAATTCCGCAGCCCAGCTTCGTTGTAAACGGAACGACTTGCGCTAGGATACGGCGATCTCTCAAAACCTGCGCCTTGCAGGACGTCACTTTACCAATCATCCCCGCCTTAACCGCGTGCCGCGCTGTTTGAACCGACGAGCCAAGAAAGGTATCTGGTGCAACACCTAGATACAGCCCCTTCTCATCCGCTAATTCAACCAGCTCCTTGGCTTCACTAAGGTCAACTGTCAATGTCTTTTCACTATAAACGTTTTTACCATGGAGCAGCAGGTTCTTAATAATCGCATAATGCGCTGGTGGCGCACTGAGGTTTACCACAATTTCAATCGTGGGATCAGCACAAATTTCATCCATCGTCATATATTCCATGCCGAATTGCTGCGCGCAAGCCGTCGCTTTCTCAGCATCCAAATCACAGCACCCCACCACATCAAGAATTGAGAATTTTTCAATCATGTTCTTCAGATATTCTTCACTGATCATTCCGCATCCCACTACTGCCACCTTTATCGGCTGCAACAAAGTATCATCTTCTTTCTGCTACAATCATTGATTTCCCTTATGATTAGAGAAAACTCGACCCATTTTACAAATGGATCGAGCAAAAACCATGTAATTGTTCAATCACAACGTATTTAAATCCCGCTGCGCTATTTCGAAATTTGTACGCATAAAAGCATTTGCTTTTTTCAATGTATCACGCCATTCATTTTCGCCAGCATACCAACATTCAGCCACAAAAAGGCGTACGCCCACACTCAATGCGGCTTTAATTCCTTTGGCAAATTCAACATGTCCTGTACCAAATTGCATATCTCGATATTGACCGGGTACCGTTTCTTTCAGATGCATAGCGAGCAGATGTCCTCTACCCGCCATAATCTCAGCATGGACATCATCCCCGTACATTTCACACGCATTCGTTAAGTTCCCCAAATCCGGATAAACACCCAGATATGGCATACAAACTTCATTTACATAGCGCATCGCCTTGCTGATGTTATCCATAAAACTGGTTTCCATGGTTTCAAACCCCAGTACCACGCCATATGCCGCCGCTATCTCGACGCATTGCTTTAGGTTTTCCCTAAACCACTGACGCGTGTGCGCATCGCCCGTTTCATAATACACATCGTATCCAGCGAGTTGAATAATCCTTATGCCAAGATCACGCGCCAGAATAATCGTTTTGCGCAATATGTCTATGCTCAGCTCCCTGATTTGACCATCATGACTTCCCAAGGAATAACGTCTATGAGCACTCAAGCAAATCGTTGAGATCATCACATCGGACTGTCTGCATGCAGTGCGGATTTGATCGCGTTCATGTTCATCCCAGTCAAGCCGTGCAAGCTTTTCGTCCGTCTCATCAATGCTTAGTTCCATGGCATCAAAGCCGCATTCCTTAACCGCCATCAGCTTTTGGGGAATCGAAAGCGAATTTGGCATTGCTTTTTCATATAATCCTAATGTGTACTTCATTTTTCACCCTCCGCAGCATGCAGAAGCGACCACTGCGAACGCATCGATTGATGGATTCGGTAGAACTGAGCGTATTTCTGATCATAGATTGATTTTCGTTTCCAATCAGGATAGTACACTGTACCAACACGTACCATCTGTGAAGATGCCTCAACCAAATCATCATAGATTCCAGCAGCCACTGTCGCGCACATAGCTGCGCCAAGTGCGCCAAGTTCATCCGTTTCGATAATCTCCACATTCATGCCCAGTGCATCTGCAAACATCTGAACCCATATGGGCGAGTGTACTACGCCGCCAGCCAAACGAATCTGCTTCATTTCATCCGTGCGGCTTGCTTTGAGGCGTTCAATCTGCATGCGATGTCCAAATACAACGCCTTCATAAATCGCTCTTACAACATCTGCTCTACTATGCCTTGCCTCAAGACCCATAAACACAGCACGTGCAGATGCATCATCGCAGCCGCCATAAAGGAAAGGCAGGTAGGTAATGCATGCCTCATCAATCGGCGCTTGCAAAACGAGTTCATTGGCGTAGTCATATAGGTTTTGACCGTTCACCTGCGCCGCTTCCTGAAGAAAATTACGCAAAAACCACAATTGGTTGGATGCAGATGTCGGTGAGGATTCTTCTACCAAATAGTAATTGTCGATACAGTACAAGGAGTTCATTTTCACGCTTCGATCCGTCACAGGGCTGGACGATATATACTCATTGATGCTCCATGTCCCAGCAATCACCGCCGTTTGATCCGTTCGCGTAACCGCCATAGCAATAGCGCATGCATCAATATCAAATAAGCCGCCTGCCACCGGTGTTCCGCATGCCAGACCCGTTGCCTCTGCTGCCTCTTTTGTAATGCTTCCGCATTGCATCGTTGAATCAATGATGTCGGGAAAGCAATGCTCCCAGCCTTCAAGCCCATAGAGTGCCAGCACCTTTGGCGAAAGCTTCTTTGTGGTTAAGTCCATCAATCCCGAACCGGAAAAATCCGTCATTTCCAAATTGGCTTGTCCTGTCATTCGATATCGCACATAGTCTTTTACGCCAAAGACCCATTGCGTTCTCTCTGCAGACTCTAGCTCGTTTAGCTCCAGCCACCGCAGCAATGCACAAGGCTGGCTTGCAAGCACGGATTGATTGATATAGGGATATACCGCATCGCATGTACCGTTATCATCCCATTCCTTCACAATGGAATCAGCACGGCTGTCGGTGGATACAATGCCATTGCGAACAGGCTTCCCATTCTTTCCCCACAAATATAGACCTTTTCCATGTCCTGAAAAAGACACGCCTGCAATTTGCTCTGCGCAAACACCTGACAAACGAACTGCTTCCTTGATCACGTTGCAGTTAACTTCCCAGAGCTCTTCCATATCGCGTTCACACCAGCCTGATCGCTTGCTGATCACGCAGGTATCTTGGCGGGCTTGTGCAACCATATATCCATTCAGATCATATATAGCCGCCTTCGTCCCCGTTCCTCCATTATCAATTCCCATGACATACCGCATATCACCGCCTCCTTTCGCTGGTTATTCGGCGTGCAGCATGACGCTCATCAGCGCCAGATTTCCATCGCGGGTATCAACCCGCGTGAATTGTATGTGCAGTGGTATATCAGACATTATCTTAAGCGAATATGGGCGGTTGGCAGGCACATCAATGCATAGTGAACCATCCAGCTGATATTCAGCTCCTATAATAATTCGGCAGCTGCGACATGGCGATATCACAAACCGCTGCGGTTTCATTGGCTCACAGTCGCAGTAAAACACTTCCACAGCCAGATTTGCCTCCTGCTGATGGTCGTTGAGTATCGCAATCGCTTCATGCCCGATCATTGCCGGACGTCTTCCATCCGTGTCTGCTGGAACATAGCCATCAGGAACATACCATGTATACATGGCTTCAGACCTCCCTTTTTGCATTATCGAGCTGACAGAACACGCTTCTCATATTCGCGAATATCATCGATACAAGTTATTCCGGGCTTCTTGCCTTCTCTTAGGCATAAGTAATCCCAAACCGCCCCATATGGAAGCGTCTTGCATAGTTGCTGCATTGCCAAGCGCTCTGTTAGATTGCCTTGACTCTCTAGCTGCTTGATTTTGTCGTGCGGATAGAGCAGTGCCATCATTAACGCCTTGCGCGTATTTCGCATTGCGATCGCCCAGCATGCAATCCGATTGATGGAACCGTCAAAATAGTCCTGTGCAATGTATACACGATCAAGGTAGTTACCGGCGACAAGCTCGTTCATGATACGAATCAGTTCGTCATCAAGCGTAACCACATGATCACTATCCCAGCGCACACCGCGGCTTGTGTGGAGCAGCACCTTACGCACATACTGTAAAACCGAGCTGAGTTTATCCGCGATGCTTTCCGTCGGGTGAAAATGACCGCAATCAAGGCAGTACGTCTTGTCACGAGAGATTGCATATCCCATGGAGAACTCATGGCTGGCAACCGTGTAGCTTTCAATGCCAAAGCCAAAAAGCTTGCTCTCAATCGCTTCCACCATATATTTGCTATCCATTTCCACGGCAAAGATCTCGTCCAGTGATTCAGCCATGCGTGCTCGATAGCTTGCCGTATCAGCAGGCATATCCTTGAATCCATCAGCCATCCAATAGTTAACAACGCATGTTTGTCCCAGCGCCCGACCAAAGGCCTCACCGATTTCACGGCATCTCTTACCATGTTCAATCCAGAAACGTCGCTTCGTCTCATCTGTAGAGGCTAATGTGAAATTGCCATCCATCATTGTCGCATGGGAGAAAAACGTCGGGTTAAAATCCAACCCCAGTTGATTTTCCTTCGCAAACTCGAGCCAATTGCTAAAGTCAGATACCGTATACGCATCCCTGTCCACATTGCGTGAACCGACTTCTGCATAATTTGAATGCAGGTTTAATTTCGTCGCGCCGGGTATCAATGTCAAAGCATGCTTGATATCATCGCGCAATTCGGTCGCATTTCGCGGGCATCCGGGAGCATTTCCCGTCACAGCAATGCCGCCGCTTAACGCTTTCTCTCCGCTTTCCAGTCCATGGAAATCGTCTCCCTGCCAGCAATGCATGGAAATCGGCATGCTGAGGGCATCATTCACGGCATTGTCAACATCAATGCCCATCTCCGAAAACACGTCTTTAGCATAGTTATATCCCTGTAGAATTCTTTGATCAATGCTCATCATATTCACTCCTCATCAAACGATGAATCTCTTTTCCTTTGCCAGTGCATCCATTAGTTTTGCATCGTACTTGTTTTCATAGCATCCCATTGCATCTTCTAGTTGCTGATCGCTATCAAACGAAGCGATTGCAACGGATGCAAACGGATGATTAGTTAGATAGGTTAAGCTTGCGGTCAATGGATCAGCGTTATTTATCGTCATGGTATGATAAATGCGCTCATTTTCCGCCGTATCATATACAGCTCTGACAGACTGCGGTAGGTTTTCACCCGCTGCACGGCGCATGAAATATCCCTTGGCAATCGACATATAAGCCATCGCGCCCATACCTGTTCGTGTGTGATTTGCATACATCTCATCATCCATAAGGACAAAGGTCTTATCCGTCAGTCCATCAAAATGCACATCCGCCAGACTCCACATGAGTTGATTGCAGACAAAACCCGTTAGGCCTTCTTCTTTTGCTACGCGCTCAGCTTCCAAGATTCGTGCCAGCGTCCAGTTGGAGCAGCCGTAGTGCTTAATCTTGCCCTGCTTAACCGCCTTCTCAAGTTCCAAAAGAATGTCGATCACGGGAACCGCAGGATCATCTCGGTGCAAAAAATATAGGTCGATGACATCCATGCACAGATGCTTGAGGCTCTTATCCAAATCCTCCGTGATCATATGCGGCTGCACTCGCATCGTGTCCATCTGATCCCAATCCGGATGCGCGCCCTTTGTCGCCAGCACGATTTTGTCACGCAGACCGGTTTCTTTTATCCATTGTCCGATAATACGTTCACTAAGGGCCTCCCCTTTGCCCGCCCAAATGCCATAAATCCTTGCAGTATCAATGAAGTTACCGCCAAGCTGGACGTAATGGCTTAGCTGATGCAATGAGTCCTTAACGGACATGTCCGAACCATAGTTGACAGTCCCCAAGCAAAGCGGTGAGACCATTAATTCTGTAGTCGCTAATTTGATTTTTTGCATTTGCATCCTCCTTATCCCTTGTGCTGAACATGCTCGCGATAAAGCGGTAGATACACATCCATATCACGAATAACACATCCGCTTTGGCAGTGCCCTATTTGAATTAAGTCATAGCATTTATCGCAAGTGATGCAGCATTTGTTTCGCTGCATACCACGCCCCTGCATGATGTCCTTTGGGAAATCAGGATATGCGAATCCCTGACGTCCAAATCCCGCGATATCAAACCAACCTTGCTCGATGCCGCCCGCGCCAACCGCAGCACCAAACTGCTCAAGCCATGTAAGTCCTGTGCACATAAACACAGCTCCGCTTACCTGCTCCTTGATTTCTTTAGTTGCTTTCAAAAGATCGGCGACGCCCGCGTATGGCGTTATGTCTGCATCATCATCATGCTCCGCCATGATTCCCGCCCCAAACGGGCGATATCTTGGCATCATTGTAGACAGGTTGATCAGGCGCACATCACGCTCTACAAGCATTTTACATAGCTTGATTGGCTCTGTCAGATCAGGCTGCATAACGCCTTCTTCTTGCTTCATGCCCCAGCCATAGGGATAAGGAACGCAGTCGTAGGCATTCAATCTAACGCAGATGTCAATCCCATCTCCGCAGAGTTCACGAATACCATCGATAATTTCCATCAGTGCGCGCGTGCGATTTTCAAAGCTTCCGCCATACTTGCCCGGACGGGTAAAGGCGCTCAGCAATTCCCGAAGGATGTATTCATGGCATACCTTGATATCAACCGAGTCAAATCCTGCTCTCATGGAGAGCTCAGCTGCCTGAATAAATCCAGCCACGATCTCTTCAATCTTCTCATCCGTAGCCACTTCAATCTCACCCGCACTGCCATCAATGGAGGTATGATCATCCATATAGGGGTTCTTTACAGCCGCAAGCGGAGTTGGTTTCCAGTTTTCATCATTGCTGCGGCGTCCCGAGTGGGTCAGTTGCAGCACATTATAGGGTTTATGCCCCACTGATGCCATTGCCGCTTCATCCGATTCCTTGACAAGGCGCGTGATTTCAGGCAATGTATGCTCATTGATAATCATTTGCAAGGGATTGCAGCGACCATCATCGGAAATAGCAATTGATTCATACCAAATCAGGCCTGCTCCACCAGCAGCATAGCGATGATAGCGGCGGAAAATCAAATCCGACGGGCATCCATCAGGCGTTCCGTCAAACCCTTCCAAAGGCTGAATGCCGATTCGGTTTGGCACGATTTTACCATGCAGCTCAAACGGCTCAAGCATAGCGGACATATCATCGGACACAGGAAAATCCAGTCCATCTGCTTTCATCACTTGCTGGAAATCTTGGCTATTTTGCATTCGCCCGAATTTATAAGGTTTAATAACTTTTTTCATATACGCATCCTCCGATTATGTAGCTTAGTAGATTATTTTTCAAAGACCACATTGTTGATGTACTGAACGCATTCAGCTGATACTTTTGCATAGTCTTGCAAATACAAGTCAAGCGCGATATAGCCGTCAAAGCCCACATCATTAAGCGATTTGCACGCTGCTTTCAAATCAATCTCCCCATCCCAGGGCAGTTTATGGCAGTGTTCCCCCATGCACATATTTTCAATATGCGCGTGAACGATATAATCCTTTGATCTCTGTGCTGCTTTTGCAATATCAATCTCGCTTAAGTAGAGATGACCGATATCGAAATTGAGCTTTAATGCCGGCGAATTGATGCGCTCAGCCATGCCAAGGAAAATAGCAAGATTTCTAAACAGCTGATTGGGCTCAACTTCAATCGCGATCATCGTTCCTTCGCCCTCTGCAACGCGGCATAGTTCACGCGTCCGTTCTTCCAGCTTTGCATACAGCTCTTTTTCATTGCCCTCGCGAAGCTCATAAGGAACAAATGTGGACATGATGACAATATCCGTCTGATACTTTTTAGCGGTTTTCAGCAGCTTTTTCTGCACCCCAAAAACGAAATCATCCGTCACATAGTTATTATGACAAGATAGTGAGCTGACTGCGAAATCAGGCTTCTCCGCGCATACTTCCATCACTTGCTTAATCGTATAATCTTCCATAATTTCACTTAATATCGCATTGCCCATGCTGCGTAAAACGCTTAATTCTATACCTTCATATCCGCAGTTTTGAAAAAAGCGGATGCATTCTGATACGGAATGTTGCGGCATCATGTGATTTCTTCCAACAAGTTTCATAAATAGACCACCTTTCACAAACCGTTACTCTTTTGGTGACGGTTTACTTTGTCCCTTTGATGTTTTCATGAATTCATTTGGCGTGAGTCCTGTCTCACGCTTAAAAACCCGCACGAAGCTCCGGTATTCTTCAAAACCTATCTGTAACGCTATTTCGTTAATGGTGAGGGAGGAATTGCGAAGCAGTTCCTTTGCCCTTTCCACACGCACTTTCGCAATGTAATCAAACAGCTTAAGACCTGTTTCCTGCTTGAATATATAGGATACATAGCTAGGATTGCGTTCAAACAGATCCGCCAAACCATCCAGCGTGATTGGCTTGGAATAATTTTCTACAATATACTTGATGCAGCGACGCACCATGGGACTCATCTTTCTATCACCAATCATATTGGCCGATATGATTTCAAATGAAGTCGCTTCATGTTCTGCTTTACCAAGATGTTTCTCAGGCAATGTCATCAATTCATTCAAGTTAACTGGCTTGAGCAAATAATCAATCACATGCAGTTTCATCGCACGTTTCACATAATAAAACTCAGCATAGCCCGATAGAATGATGAACTTTATCTCCGGTGAAATCATCTTTGCACGTTCGATAAAATCCAGTCCACTCATAGCCGGCATTTTCACATCCGTGATGACAAGCGCCACAACATGTTCCTTTAGCACTTCCAATGCCATAATCGCACTGTCAGCCAGATATACTTTATCAACGCCCAAGCTCTTCCAGCCCAGGTTATTTGAAAGTCCGTTGCGGATACTTTCTTCATCGTCAACAATCAAAACATCAGCCATCTTATACCTCCATGACTTTACTCATTCATATCGCGGTGATAGATCTCACTTTCAACAGGCAAGGTGATGACCACTCTTGTTCCCATATCAGGATCACTATTGAAGTTTACCCCATACGGTGCATCCTTCCCCCAATATGTTCTGATTCGGTCAGCAATGTTCCTTAGAGCCATTAGATGCGGAGCTTTCTTCTTTCCATCAATGATGTCGCTGATCATTTGGCTTTCACTGCATCCTGTGCCGTTATCCGAAACATCGATAACGATCGTATCCCCCTTCACTTCAATCACTAGAAATATTGTGAGAGACTTGCTTCGATCCAAGAAACCATGAGTGATTGCATTTTCAACCAACGGTTGAATGGTATGCCTTGGTATCATTAGTGACTTCAATTCCGCTGGTATCATCGCGCAGAAATTGAGCATATCAGCAAAACGCAGTTTTTCTAATACGATGAAGTCGTTCACTGTCTCCATTTCAACCTCAATGGTTGTGAATGTCCGAAAGTCAAAATCCTTACGAACCAAATTTGAAAATGCCAGTAAGTAATCAGCCGTTTCTTCATCTTTATGCTTCAGCGCCATCCATCTGATATTATCCAGTGTATTGAATAGAAAATGCGGATTCATCTGAAGCTGCAATGCCTGCAATCTCATTTCATAGTAATTGGCAGTTGTCTCTTTCAAATCGTCCATCATCTTTCGCATGGCATCAAGCATTCTGTTGAAATTCCCAGCCAACCAGCCAATTTCATCTTTGGTTTGTATGACTGCATGGGCGTTGAGATCACCAGAGGATACGAGCTTCATGGTTTTTGCAAGATCGCGTATCGGTTTTGACAAGCTAACGGATGCCACCGATGAGATGAGCAACGCTATTACCATGAGCACCGCGATGATTGTCCACATGGTTTGCATGAAAGGCAGCGTCCTCAAGAAAAACTGATTGTCGTATATGAATACAATCGCCAAATCCGTATTTTCCAAGGAACTGATGATAACGCCCTGTTGCTTTGCTGTTTCGGTATCATTTGATAATTGCTCAAACGTGCTTCCAATGGAGCTGAATTTCGCTTCCAGTCCATCTGTTTCCTCATCCTGATTGAATATGTACAAATCACCGTCATGCGGATCAACTAGGTATCTGTTGATACCCTCCTGCTTGGAAGCGTTCACCACCGCAGTGAGTTCATCTTCCAAAATACTGATGCGCATAATCCCAATGGGCTTAAAAGTGTTTATATCAACAACCACGCGATACATCGATAGTACTTTGACCGTGTTGCGGAAATCAGACAGCCGTTTGACTTGATGCTCTGTTCTCCAAATGCATCTGCCGCCTGCATTTATTGCCATTTGAATCCATTCTGATTCTTGTTCTTGATCAATTTCAGCTAAATTGTTAATTGCCTCCACCACGATGTTTTCATCAAGATCATATAGTCGAAAAGACAGCTGTCGATTGTCCGGAATCATGTTGACCACGCACAACCTCAATTGCGACATTTCGTTTAAATATGAACTTTGGTACTTCCTTTGGTTTGACTGAGTGAGCACACTATACAGCTCATCAAACCATAGAAGCGCGTAAGATGTTTTTTCTGTGGAAGATAGAATTTCCTGGCACGACTCAGCCATTAAATCAGCGGTCTGAGACAGCGTGCTATACCCTTGATCCTCCAGTGCCTTTAGTGACGGCTGCAAGCCGAAAATCAGCATACCCACAAAGATCACCACGCAAACAAGGGTGAAGGCAAATAGCATTTTTCCTCTCATTGTCAATGTCCTTTCGCAGCAAAATGGTCTCTTCTTGATTATCCTTTCACAGCCCCCGAAGTGAGGCCTTGGATAAAGTACTTTTGGAAATAGGTAAACACCACAACCAATGGTACTACAATGATGCAGATAGCTGCTGCGAAGGGTCCCCATTCGATACCATATTCACCGCGGAAGTACAGCAATCCCACAGGTAATGTTCGTATACTCGTGCTAGCAGAGCTAACAATGCTCGCCCACAGGTATTCTCCCCAAATACTGATGAAATTAAATACCACGACTGTCGCTGTTGCAGGCTGAACCAGAGGCAATATGATTTTGACGAATGTGTTGATTTCGTTGCTGCCATCCACACGTGCAGCCTCTAGGATTTCCATGGATATCGAATCATAAAACTTCTTGTATATGTATGTGCTAAACGGTATCTGCCAGGCAAGATAGGGCAGGATCATGATCCAGAGCGTTCGTCCAAGTCCAAACGCGTTTAGCTGACTATACAATGAAATGTAGATCGCTACTCCTGGTACAAAGTTCAGACACATCAGGACACTGATGATTGTTTCCGCATGAGGAATGTACATTTTAGATAGTGCATAGCCAGCAAGTGCTGCTAGAACAACCGAAGCAAAGACGGCCGTTACTGTCACAATCAAGCTATTTGATGCAAACATGCCAATCTTACCCTCAACCCATGCGCGTTCGTAGTTCTCAAAACGCCAAGTGTCCGGCAACCCAAATATATTGGTGTAGAATTCCTGATTGTTTTTAAACGAGGTATTCACAATGAAGAACAGTGGAAAGATCACGAGTAAAATCATGAGCAGCGTAAAAATCATCGCAAATATTTTTGTCTTTTTTTCGCCTTTGAATGTATTATCAAAGGATTTCCGAGATACCTTTTTGACTATGTTATTGTTCATATGTTTCACCTCTGAAGATCAACCGAAGGATAATCATGAACACGAACACCACGCCAACGAATATGACCGCCATTGCGGAAGCATATCCAAACCTAGAATAGGTGAAGGCGTTTTCCATGATCCACATTGGCATAACAATGGACTGCCGCGCAGGCCCACCGCCTGTAAGTGAAACAACTGAGTCGTAAATCTTTAAGCCTCCAAGCAGCGTAAACATTGCGGACAGTTGAAGCTGCGGCTTAATAAGGGGCAATAGGATGCGCGTAAAAACACGAATATCACCTGCGCCATCCAGTTTTGCCGATTCAATCAGCGAGCTTGATACTCCCTGTAAGCCCGCGTAGCAAAGAACCATCGTAAGCCCCGCTTGCCGCCAAATCGTTACGATCACAATAACAGGAAGCACCGTGTTCATATTGCTCAGCCATGCCGTTGCCAAATTGCCAAGACCGACCAACCGAAGCAAGTAATTCACCAGACCTACATCTTCAGTGAAAATAAAGAGAAACATGAGTCCTGTAATCGTAGGAGATATCATATTGGGAATAAACATAATTGTTCGCGTGATTTGTCCAACAAATCTCGTCAAAAACATGTTTAGCCAAGCCATGATGACACCTACCACTACGCTGCCAATGGAGGAAAATATCGCGAGATACGATGTGTTTGTCAGTGCTTTTAGTAAAGTCTTATCACTAAGCGCTTTCACATAGTTAGCCATTCCTATCATCTTCGCATCGCCAAATCCAGTCCAGTTCGTAAATGATAGATAAACCGTTCTGCCTAGAGGATAGGCCATAAAAGTTGCAAACGCAACAATCGCCGGCAGCAGAAATGCATAGCCAATCATTTGATAACCGCGATACATACTTTTTTTGTTACCAATGCTTTGCACAGGCATATCTCCTTTTATCAATCGGTCAAGCACATATACGGGATATGTGCTTGACCGAAATTGTTGATATTGCTACATTATTGGATGCTTTCCAAACGAATGCGTTCCATTTCTTCCAAGGTTTCGTCAACCGTCATGATTCCGCCGCAAGGTGCTGCGAAAACTTGCTGTTTCACAAAGATCTGCATTGCGGAGCTTGTGCGTGTAGGATTGATGCCAGGAATGATGTTACCGGAATCCAATGTCACAAACATTTCCTGCGAAATCGTGCTAATATCCTTGTACTCATATCCCGTAACGCTGGGAATGTAGAATGCATTCACAACTTCTTGTTGAATGTCTTGGCTCAGTACATATTCCAAGAAAGATGCTGCTAGCTTGCTGTGTTCTTCATCAGTGTTGGATGGAATGAAGAATACATTGGGCTCGATGTTTTCATAAGAGGTCATGCCATCTTCGCTTACAGGCTTCATCTGCCAACCGATTTCAAAGTCGCAGTTGCCAGCGTGGGTGGATAGAGCGCCAGAGAAGTTGAAGATGAACATCGTACGTCCCTGCGCGAATGCTGCGTTTGCATCATCTGCTGAGCAGCTGATGCCGCCGTCGCCGGGATACCAGTAACCTGCGTCATACCATTCTTTAACCTGATTGATCACCTTGCTGATTGCATCTCCTGCTTCAGTGCCGGGCAATACGGAAACTTCGCCAGATGCAACACCTAATGATGTGCCGGGTGCAATTTCTTCAAGCAATGAATAGGTCAAGCCATACATGCAATCCTGCATGGAAACTGAGTTGGTGCAAAAACCAAAGATATTATCTTCTTTTAATTTTGCGAAAATCGCTGTCAAATCGTCCCATGTCTTTGGTTCTTCAAAGCCGTATTCTGTCATCATGTCCTTGTTATAGAACATCACATGATATACAGCATCATAAGGAATTGCGTAAATTTCGCCGTTTTCGCCCGTAGCAACACCCTGCATGGTCGGGCTAACCTTTGCCAGTGTTTCCTCGCTTAGGTAGTCTCGAAGGTCCTTGCACATGCCAATGTCATAAAAGGTATTGACACGAGTTCCCCAATAGGAGCAAACATTCGGTGCATCGCCAGCAGAAATGCCGGTCTTTAGGACCTGCTCAGCTGATGCGGTATCAGATGTAATGTGCTCTACGTTGATTTCCGGATGCAGTTCTGCGAACTTGGTAACCATGGTCTTGTTCAGAGACTCATTACCGAAATACACCGACAATGTCGGCTTCTCTTCAGCGAGCGATACCAACGTGATAGACAATACCATCATTAGTACCAATAGAAACGAAACAACCTTTTTCATGGAATAGCCTCCTTATTATTTGGCTTCAAGCCATCTTTTTGATAGCTCAATTATATCTGTTTTCGTCCGTATCGCACATGTCCCTCATCGCGAAAATATGACATTCCTTTGGAAATTTGCTTTTTTTGTGATTTTTTTCGCCATTCCATACATTTTCAGTCGGTAAATCCGCATAACCTGTGTGATTTATCTAACCATACTGGAACCTCAAATGAAAATCAATAGCAATATATGAAAGTTCTCTATATCATGCTTTAATATGGAGAATTTTCGGTGACAGCTATGAAGTCCATGCAGCACATGTCAGTCGATTCTCCGGGCATTAAGCAAAAGCAATAATATTATTCTTGACACGAGTCCGAACTCAGACCATACTAATTGTAGTCGGATTTCAGACTTGCCATGTGAGGTGACGCCATGAAAATCAAACAAGTGCATGAAGCTTCAGAGTTCAACCGTCTTAACCATGCAATCTATCGGATAGCGCTTTCATTGTTTTTTACACCATTAGCGAAATAGGTGACGGATGCACACAAAAGGATTTTTGCAACACATCCAGTCTCAGCAAACAAACGATACATTCATCCATCCGCTGCTTAGAGAAGGCGGGATATGTTCGTTTAGAGCTGGGGAAAGGTCGGGACCAGCATATTTTTCTGACTGCCGCCGGCGTGCAATTGATTCACGAGAAAATCATCCCTATCGTCGATGCCGAGAACAGCATGTTCACCGAGATGACCGCTGAGGAACGGTCTGAGCTTTTGAGGATAACGGAGAAATATCTCACACTGTTTCAAGGAAAAACAAAAGAGTGAAATGATGCAGAGGCGACTTAAGATATAGTATTTATATGGAGGAGGATATCGATATGATTTTTAAACTGTTTAAGGAGCTACAAATATCACAGCTGGGACTGGGCAACATGCGTCTGCCGACCGAAGGCTTTGACGGCGCTGTCAAGGAAAAGGAAGCACGCGAAATTATCGAGTATGCCTATGAAAACGGAATCAATTATTTCGATACGGCGTTTGGATATGTTGGAGGCGAATCCGAGCGCATAGTCGGCAAGATCCTTAACCAGTATCCGCGCGACACATGGTATCTTGCTACGAAAATGCCTGGTCACATGATGAAGTATAAAGACGGCAAGCTGGGATTCTCTGGATATATGGCTGGCTCGGACATAACATCCATTGCCCAGATTTTCGAGCAGCAGCTTGAAAAATGCGGCGTTGATTATTTCGATTTTTATCTGCTTCATAACATGTGCGAAACAGCATTCGATTTCTATACGAATGAGGAATTGGGTGTTGTCAGGTATTTGCTTGAGCAGAAAAAAGCGGGGCGTATCCGTCATTTGGGATTTTCCACCCACGCACGCACCAAAACCATCGAACAATTCCTTGATATCTATCCCGACACCTTTGAATTCGTGCAGATACAACTTAACTATATGGACTGGACATTGCAGGAGGCAGGCAGGAAAAATAAGCTGCTGACCGATAGAGGCATACCCGTCATCAGCATGGGTTCGCTGCGCGGCGGAAGCCTCGCGAAGCTTACCGACGAGGCAGCCGCCATGCTAAAGGAGGCACGTCCGAATGATTCGATCGCATCATGGGCATTCCGTTTTTTGCAGTCCCTGCCCAATCTACAAATTGCGCTGAGCGGCATGGAGAACCTAGATACGCTAAAGGAGAATATTGCATTGTTCTCAAATCCCTCGCCAACAACACCAGCGGAAATTGAGCTTTTGCAAAAAGCAATTGCACCTATGATGAACCTCGTACCCTGTACATCGTGCCGCTATTGTACCGACAGCTGTCCTGCAAAACTTGATATTCCTAAGCTCATCAGCCTCTATAACGAAGCAAGTTATGAAAAGGCCATGTGGCTTGTGGATTTCACACTTGGCGCTATGAACGAAAATGAGCTTCCTGGGGCATGTGTGGAATGCGGCGCTTGCAGCGCATTATGTCCGCAAAGCATAGACATTCCCGATATCATGAAGAAATTCGATAACATGATTAAAAACCCGCCTGCCCCTCAGCGGTAAGGATCATCGACTTTCAGAGAAGTTCCTCTATCCTCATCAGCACAAGGCATCAAACGAAAACCCACTCGCCTAGCGGGTGGGTTTTTATTATGCTGTTGTGGATTCACCAAAGCTCATATCTGTTGCAGCTTTTGAGGCGATAGGCTTCTTTTTCGATAAACAGACGGTGTCATCCCAATATGCTTTCGAAAAACCCTGTTAAAATGGCTAATATTATCAAAGCCGCATTTGCCTGCAAGCTCCGTAATCGGATCATATGTTTCACAAAGCAGTTTACAAATCGCCTTTACGCGTGTCTGCATCAACCATTTGATTGGCGTGATGCCCGTATGCTGCTTGAAGATACTGATAAAATGCGAAACTGAATACTGTCCTGTAAGGGCTATTTCCTCAATCGACAGATGCCTGCCGTAATTGGTCTCCATATATTCGATCGCGCGATGAACTGCCTGAGTGGCTTCGGCATTGACCCCTGCTTTTTGCACAACACGATAATCTCCGCTGCCAAGCAGTTCAAACAGGATCTCAAGCAAGTAGCCATGGGCTCGAAGCTTTAGAAGTTCGTTATCCTTGCTACTTTCCATCACTTCCAGCAGCTTATCAATATCCGACTGTAGCGTACCGCCGCTTCGTTGCAATAAAGCCGGTAGATTTCGCCTCATATAGTCTCTGCAAAAATCATTGCTGCCCCCAATTGCAGACGAATCAAACACAATGGCCGTCCATACCGCCATCTCTTCCCCCTCTACAGGGTTAATCATATAATGAGGTTTGTATCGATCTAAAAATAGTAAGTCGCCTTTCTTTACAGCTAACATGTCTCCGCCCACACATACTATCGCATTTCCTTGTTCGATGAGCAAAATCTCATATTCCTTATGGTAGTGATAGCTAAAATACCATGGTGAATGAGGAAACATACTGATCGGAAAATCGGGTGTGCCGTGCACTATTGCCTCATATGTCAAATCCATGGGATCGCTCCAATCGTAATATAGTATCATGATATGATGATATTACACTATCTATTTGCCTTTGACAATAGTACTATGCACATATAGCATAAGCTCAATCTTTGGAGCAAAAACTCTGGCACTGTAAAGTAAAGATGAAAGGAAAAGCTGAAGAAAACATAGCAATGCTTCAAGCAACGAGCGGAAACTCCCTTTTTTGATTTTTGGTAAGATTGAGACCCGCAACTTG
>JAAYIN010000058.1 GCA_012523405.1 Clostridiales bacterium | reverse complement strand
TGCGGAATTCATGAGCGTCGGTGCTTTTACCGCCGGCATTATCACCAAAGCGCTGGTTGCAAACTATGGCTGGGACCCTACGGCTTGCTTGCCCATATCGCTGATTGCGGGCGGACTGTTGTCGGCTGTTATGGGTCTGATCATCGGTATTCCAGCGCTGCGCCTCAAGGGTGACTACCTAGCGATTATCACCTTGGGATTTGGCGAAATCATCCGTGTTGTCATTCAAAACCTTGAGATCACAGGCGGTGCATCGGGCATCAGCCGTGTGCCTCGCGTGAATAATTTCTCCATTACTTATTTTGTGATGGTCGCAATTGTGATTATCATGTTTACCCTCGGCAGATCAAGGCATGGCCGCGCGATTATTTCCATTCGTGAAAATGCAATTGCGGCAGAATCAACTGGTATCTCTGTTACCTACTACAAAATCTTTGCGTTCACGATTGCTGCGTTCTTCGCTGGCATCGCCGGTGGTCTGTACGCGCATCAATATGGTCGTATTTCCGCGGCGGTCTTTGACTTTAACAGATCGATTGAATATCTGGTTATGGTTGTGCTTGGCGGCATGGGCTCTATCACAGGCAGCATTATTTCGGCTAGCATTCTGACGCTGCTTCCCGAAGTTCTGCGTGAGTTCGCGGATTATCGCCTGTTGCTCTACAGCCTGCTGCTCATCATCATGATGCTCTTCCGTCCTAAGGGACTCCTTGGCACGGCTGAATTCTCACTCACAGTTCTTTGGGATAAGATGATAAAGAAGCTGAACATCAAGAAGCGCGATCGTACACCCAAATTGCCTGATATCCCGCGTTATGATGTAGGCGAGGATGTACCGGTTCTTGAAACAAAGAATCTGGGCATTCGCTTTGGCGGCTTGCAGGCGGCAGAAAATGTAAACATCAGCCTGAACGATAACGAGATTGTAGGACTGATCGGACCCAATGGCGCGGGCAAAACAACGGTCTTTAACATGCTTACGGGTGTTTATCTGCCAACGGACGGCGATATCGTGCTTTTGGGACATTCCATCAAAGGCCGCAAAACCAATGAGATTGTTACCGCGGGTATTGCGCGCACATTCCAAAACATCCGCCTATTTAAGTCCATGACAGTGCTTGAAAATATCAAGGTGGCTTTCCATAGCCGCATGCACTACAGTGCAGTATCGGGCATTTTGCGCTTTCCAAAGTATACGCAGGAGGAACAGGGCATTGACATTCGAGCACGGGAACTGCTCCGCGTGTTTGACATGGAAGATACAGCCAATGTTCGCGCAGATGCGCTTCCATATGGTCAGCAGCGCAAGCTGGAAATTTGTCGCGCTCTTGCCACAAACCCCAAGGTACTGCTTTTGGATGAACCGGCAGCAGGCATGAACCCGATTGAAACCAAGGAACTCATGGATACCATCGGCCGCATTCGCGATCGATTCAGCGTGGCTATTTTGCTCATCGAGCATGATATGAAGCTGGTCATGGGTATCTGCGAGCGCATTTATGTACTTAGCTACGGACGTGTTTTGGCTGAAGGTTCGCCGGTTGAGATTCGCAATAACCCTGAGGTTATTGCAGCATATCTGGGCAATCGCGAAAGCAAGGAGGCTGAGGCAAATGCTTGAGGTGAAAGATCTACACGTATTCTATGGTGCGATTCATGCGCTTCATGATATTAGCTTTAATGTCAAACAGGGAGAAATCGTTACGCTGATCGGAGCGAATGGCGCGGGCAAGACATCGATTCTTCATAGCATTTCACGCCTGATTCCGACCAAAAGCGGTACCATCGGCTTTGATGGTAAGGATATCACCAAAATTGAGGCGCATAAGCTTGTCCCGCTGGGGCTTGCACAGGTGCCTGAAGGACGCCGCATTTTTGGACAGATGACAGTGCTTGAAAATCTTGAAATGGGCGCACACACCCGAAATAACAAGTCGGAGCTCGGAACTGACCTAGAGATGGTCTTTGATCATTTCCCGCGCCTTAAAGAGCGCGTGAAGCAGATTGCAGGCACGCTGTCAGGCGGTGAGCAGCAGATGCTGGCAACCGCACGCGCGCTCATGAGCCATCCGACGCTTCTGATGATGGATGAGCCCTCCATGGGTCTATCGCCGATTTTGGTTGATGAGATTTTCAGCATTATCACCAAGATCAATAAAGAAGGAACAACGATTCTGTTGGTTGAGCAAAACGCTCAAATGGCGCTTAGCATCGCAAACCGCGCGTATGTACTGGAAACAGGGCATATTGTGAAGGAAGGCAATGCTAGGGACTTGCTCAACGACGAGAGCGTCAAGGCGGCTTATCTGGGAACCTAATGCATATCAAAACAACCGATGGTTAATGGGGAATATCCCCACTAGCTGTCGGTTGTTTTTGAATTGAAATTTGTACCTGCGCCAGCTCAGCGCTTTTTCATTCCGCTGACGACCGCACCTGCAATGTTGTATCAATGCTCTTAAATATCCGTAATGCATATGTGCTGGAAGCGTTGATCTATAAGTGATTGATGACGTTTGTATATTACTGTCAAGTTGTGAAAATACTGTGTTTGACAGTAACTTTGACAGTAACCAGCTTAAATATCAAAAAACTAAAATAAATACCTATAGACCCTCTAAAAACCCTAGAAAGTCATCAAAGCCTTATCACATAACGAAAATAAGACCCTAACAGTCCCCCTAGAAAGCCCCTAGAAACCCTAGAAAGTCCAATGATGAAAAAACAGGCCTAAGCCTGCTTTATAGTAGCCCCTCCATGTAGTCCATACCGCGCTTTTTCGTGTCCATATCACTATGAACATATATCTGCATTGTGAAAGCTACTTTTGAGTGACCGAGTAATTCGGATAAGGTGCGGAGGTCATTTCCTCCCTGTACCCAGTTTGTTGCGAAGGTATGGCGGAGGGTGTGCAATCCACGAGATTCAAGGCTGGCTTCTTTTAGAATCCGAGAATAGGAACGACCGAGGTTATGCCTGTCCATGGGTGTACCCACAGCCGATGAAAAAACATAATCATTATTTACCCATGCAGAGCCAGCTTTCATGCGTTCGATGCGCTGGGTTTGTTTTTGTTGGTCTAAAATAGCATTAAGCTTTGCGTTGAGTGGAATGGTTCTTCGTCCTGCCTTAGTCTTCGGTTGCCCTACGAAAATTTTATTTTTTACTAATACGCATGTTTGGCGAATTTGAATGCAGCCGTGCTCAATATCGCGCCAACGAAGTCCAGCAAGTTCCGAAACTCTGAGCCCAGTTCCCAGCGTGAAGCGTATAGCCCTACCATGTGTTGTCATGGGGAGAAGATGCAGCACTTTGATTTGTTCCTCCGCCGTTAAGAACACAATCTCTTTGGGGTTCTGTTTTGGAAGCTTTGCAAAGGTGGCTGGATTTCGATTGATAAGTTGATTTTCCTGTGCTTGCTTCAAGGCGGTTTTAAGGACTGCCATTTGCCTTGTAACGGTTGCGGGTGCTAAGTGGCTTTGATGATTGATAAATGCCTGAATGTGCTCTGCACGTAATGCTTGCAGTTTATGATTGCCCAGAAAAGGGGTAAGGTGTCGCTGTACAGTTGATTCATGGGAAGCGAAGGTGGATGCCCTCAAATGGGGTTTTGCATACTCTTGCAGCCATGTATTGAGCCACTGCGATACCTTCATGGCGGAGGGTTCTACAAACTCTCCTTTGTCAACGCTAGCTAGCTTCTCTCGTAGCTTCTTGATGGTTTCATCTTGTGTTTTACCATAGATGTACTTTTGCTTGCCGCCGATGGAGTAAGCACCAGCCCAGCGACCATCTTTCCGTTGATATACCGACCCTTCGTTATTCCCTCGTTTCTTTGCCATTGCGTGATGCCTCCTTTTTCTGCAGACGTTCTTTATCACGAAAAGCTTTTGATTTGGCTTTCGGTGTTTTACACATCTCACATAGTGAGGAATTGCCGTGCTTTTTCAAGTAAGAAGTGCCGCACCGTGAGCAGTTGGCAACGATGTTGCCGTCCATTGCCATATCGCCAAGGGATATTAGTTCAAATAGCTGAGTGAAGAGTGCAGCATAGAGGTCTTCGCTATACGCTGATTTGATTAAAATATTATCACGATACCTAAATTTTGTAGAAGTCTCCAAACCGTCTGCTTTGCGTGCAATGGTCGATCTCGATAACTTTTCTAGCGAATAATTACGTTCGTCGATATCATAAGCGCATGTATATATATACTTTTCAAAATCGCCTCTCTCCTCCCATTGTAAATAGCACCAAATGAGATATAAACGATATATGTCGTATATATTCTTCACATAATCTTCTAATTTTTGTCCTTTGAGACGCAAACGCTCCGAACCATCTTTTTCAAGTAAGAGATCCCGAAATCTCACGGACGTAAGTGATATATATCCATATTTTTTTGCAAAGCTAAGGATGTCCTTATTTTTTGAATCATCATGGCATACCATTCCGTCAATCGCGTACCCACCCAATATAGAAAGCGAATAAACTGGTTCCCATGATTTGTTGAGAAGGAAGATATCCTCGGCAAGTTTAAGTAGATCGACCAAAGCATCAAAAGAACGTAATCGGACATATGAAAACCCAGTATTCCATTTGATATAAAGCTCCGCTTCTTTATCGAATTTTTTGCGATTAGCAAATTCGCCGCTTATGTCCTGCCTTGATGCTGCAAGATACGTTGTCTTGTCAATCGTCTCAATGTAATAGTTAGTAAATTCAAGCTTGAAGTACTCAATTTCAGAAATTCTAGAATAAAAATGTTCACTAACCTTGATCATTTGTAATCACTCCTTTGAAATCGATACCGAAACTGATAAACATTGATTTCGGTCTCGTTCTATTCTATCATGTAATTGTATCTAACGTCAACTACAATTTTCATACAACAGGAGGGTTCATCACATGAAAAACACATCAACCATTAAGGAAGTATCAAAGCTTCTAGGCGTTGCAGAAGCAACAGTTCGCAAACTTGTTAATGAGGGTGAAATCCCCAGCATACGTATCTCGCCTCGTAGAATCATCATTCCCAATGAGATGCTAAACCGCTGGATGGAAGCAAGAGCCAATGCAGACCACATCGCTTGACGTAGCACAAGCCGCTGGGCTTGTCATCAAGCATAAAGGTGTACGAGCATGGACTTGCTGCCCTATTCATAGCGAAAAGACACCATCGTTATGTTTCTTTCCTGATGGCCGCTGGCATTGCTTTGGTTGCCAAGCTGGAGGGGATGCCGCCGACATGTATGCAGCGTTGCATAATGTGTCACTAGGCGAAGCACTGCGAAGAGTGAAGCATGAATTGCCCTCACAGCCAGCGAAAGGGATCCATTTGAAGCAAAAGGTCGATGAATGGAAATCAATGCGTTGGCAAGAAGCCATCATGTGCTTGCATGTGGCTAATGCTATCATGGGCAGTGCGCCACAGGCAAATGAAGTCTTTTGGGATGCTGTAGCTTCTCATGCCAAAGCACAGGATATGTTGAACTTACTAGAATCAGCCACACCCAGTCAATTACTACAAATGATGCGAGGTATTGAATGAACTATCAAGAGGAAAGAGCAGAATATGATCTTCTAGCTGAAACGGACGCAGGGCGTGAAGTGCTAGGCGAGGGCTGGAAGTCGCTTCCCGAAGCACCAATTGCGCCTATGCTTGACCCATCCTTACTGCCGCCTGTACTTCGCAATATGGCGGAGGCTGTAGCGGCTAATCAGAGTGCACCTTTCGATTTGCCAGCAATTATCGGCCTTGGTGTTGCATCTGCCTGTGCTGCTGGGCGTGTCCGTGTAGCGCTACGCACTGGGTGGTCGGAGGCTGCACAATTATATCAACTCTGCATCATGGAGAGCGGAGAGGGCAAAACACCTGCATTTAAGGCAATGACAGGCTTATTGATGGATGAACAGGCAAAGGAAAATAAGTACCGTGTTCCTCAAACATGCAAGGATGAAACCGCATTACGCATATTAGAAAAGAAAAAACACAAGGCGGTTGAAAAGGGTAATCTTATAGAAGCACAGTCATTGGATGATGAGATATTGAGTTATCCAAAAACCTATCTTATGCGCCGCTTCATCGGTGGCAATGTTACGCCCGAACGTTTACCTGACATCATGAATGAAAACAATGGTGCTACCTCTATTCTCGATGATGAAGGGGAGCTGTTTGAGCTGTTGGCTGGTCGCTATCAAGATCGCCCTAACCTTGATCCATGGTTGAAGGGATATAGCGGAGATACACCCCTTACCAGCGAAAGAAAGAGCGGCAGCACGATTGTAGACAATCCAAACTTATCTGTATTGATACTTGCACAGCCTTGCATCTTAAAGGGGCTATTTGAGGATGAACGCATGACTGGTAAGGGCTTATTGGGACGTTTCCTGATGTCAGCACCGATCCCCCTGCAAGAGTATCAAGAAGAGCTTGACATACCCTCCGCCGTGCTTGAGGACTATAATAGCAGGGTACTACAGCTTATGGATGTACCCTCCGCCACGCTTACCATGACAACGGAAGCTTCTGCTGCCTTCTTTGAGTGGCGTAAAGAGGTGAAGCATAGGAAGTATGGAGAGTATAGCCCACTATGCAAATGGGGATATATCGGGAAGCTGGCAGGGAATACCGCAAGGCTTGCAGGGCTTGTGAAGCTATGGGATAACCCTGATGTAAGCACTCCGATAACGATCAATCATTTGCGTTCTGCTATTGGTCTAGCTGAATACTTCGCAGGCAATCTATTAGCTATGATGCAGCAGGAAAGCCCTATATCCCGCAATGGTAAATCTGTGCTGGAACTCATATTGCAGCAGAAAGAAAAGCCTATCAAGGAAAGCATTATCAAACAGAAACTTAAAGACCGCAAGCGTGCTTTCCCCGATGGTAACGCTATGGAAGTTGCATTGAGTGAGCTTGAAAAGAAAGGTTATATCTACCGCCGTAAAACCACAGGCAATGGGCGCCCTTCTGTTCAAATTGATATTCATCCACAACTGGACGGCGGGGATGTGATGGTGCTATGACTACATGGCAAGCCATGCACAGGCTAGAACAGTTAGGATATACCTTTGAGGTGAATGCAGAAGGGAAGATACTCGCTAAGCTACTGGGCGGAATGAAACCAGCAGAAGCCTCCTCCTTGTTGGCTATTGTTCGGATGGATCGCAAGAGTGCGGCGGATTATGTAACGCAACGGAGTGCGGGTGCGTTTGTGTGCGCTGTAGAGCGTGCGTATAGCATTAGCCATAGGTAAGGCGTTGAAGGCTGGGAAAGGGCAACTGGTCGACCGTGTGCGCCTGTATCAGGGAAAAATATTCATCACATGGGCAGGGTGTGATATTGCGCCATGGGTGGAGCAAGTGAAAGCGGAAACCCATGAGGAAATGCAGCGTATGGACGCCTCCGCCTATTGGGAATTGACAGCGGAGGAATATGATAAAATGTGTACTCGTTATGCAATGCTGGCGGAGGTACTAAGAAATGAATAGCAAGCGAAAGGGCAGTGCAGGGGAACGTGAGCTTTGCAGCATCCTAAAAGAAGCAGGGTTCATGGAAGCCCACAGGAATGATCAACGGTATGTAGGCGGCATGGAAAACCCTGATATAGCCCTCAATGGGTACCATGTGGAATGCAAGCGAGCAGAGCGGTTCAATGCATATGAAGCCATCTCGCAAGCCGAGCGTGATGCAAACGGCCTGAATGTTCCGATCGTAGCCCACAGGCGTAACCGTAAGCCATGGTTGATCGTCATGAAACTTGATGACTTCATGAAGTTGGAACGCAACGCAAGGGGTAAAACAAGTCCATTAAGCCCTCCCTAGTATAAGGCGTAGGATTTCATGGACGGCATAAGAAAAGCCCCCTCCGCGCCTACCAAGCACCAAAGGGGACTAAGCAACTGCTTTATGTAATTATATCATAGGCAGGAGTGGAAGCATAATGGCAAATGCAGTGGAAAGAATGTTCAATAGCTATATGCGGATAAAAAAAGAAGTAGAACGGCTAGATCGTGAAACGTATCAATACATGCCAGTCACGGACGTAGTAACAGGATCTATGACGGAGTTTCCATACTTAATGCGCAAGTATACCATACGTGATACGGTTCCAGTCCTCGTACTAAATGATAACACGAACCTAGAAAAAAGGCTTAAAGTGCTATCTAGTAGGCGTACAGCTGTAGCGAATCACTTAAACACCATTACGGATAGCAATATAGTAGAATTGCTAAGATTACGGTATGTGTTCGGTTATGGGTGGTCGCTGGTTGCTATGGTAAACCATGGAGGGTATAGCGAAGATGAAGCAAAGGCGATAATTGCACAATATTTCAAGGGGTTTGACTAGCCCTCCGCCACACTCATAGAAATGAATAGAGCCAGCAGACGTTTAATGCATCTGTTGGCTCTATTTTGCTTTACTGGTCCTTTGTGTGCGGTTGATATCGTGATCTATAAGATGATTACTGCTAAGGACAACAATACTGTAAGGCATAGAATTGGCACAAGGCATCCAGTTCCTTTCGATACCCTCTTCATAGTCTTGAAGGGGCGATTGACTTTGGCGCGTGTACGTTGATATTTCCCGTAAGCGCCTCCTGTCATGGAATTCAGTGCTTTCCTTTTTCTGCCTGATTTGGTCGTTGGTATACCTGTTGCCTTGGCAAAGCTGCGCTTTGCTTTCGTAATACCAAGGGCGGTTTTCATTGAGGGCTTGCGCCGTCGAATGATTTTACGTGCCATTTCTACAACTCATTTCATGGAAAATAGTAATTTAGATTAATCGGTAGGTTGATATTATCATAAGGAATATAGAAATACAAGAAAAAAATGGTGAATATGTATAATTGCTTGCAGTTGCTGGCACAAATAGAACAGTCAAAGGTATTGTGTTGTATCAGCTTACTCTTTTTGAAAGTATAGTGGATAAGAAAAACTCCGTGCTGCCTGCAACGGAGCTTTGTATATTAGCTACTCCCCTATAATACAAATATGCCTTTCGAGTTCCCATACTTCGTAATCAGCAATAAGCTGAGCCAGCATATCAGGTGAGTTGTCAAAGCAATCATAGTATTTTCGTCTATCAGCGAATTTAATGTTTATGGGGAGCATACCAGCCTTGACTAGTTCCAAGTTGAGAATGAGTCGCCCTGTTCTGCCATTGCCATCAATGAAGGGGTGGATTCCTTCAAAACGCAAGTGAAATTCAGCCACAGCCTGTATCATGTGCTGCCCTGCTTTCATGCTATCATAATCGGCTAACAGTTGTTCAAGCTGCTGCACGACTAAATAGGGCGGCGGAGGGGTAGTTGCTGCACCAAGAATGGCCACAGACACGCTTCGATACCTTCCCCTATTTGCTGCATCGTTCATTAAGACAAGGGAGTGTATATCCTTGATTACACGCTCTGTGAGGGGCGTATCCTTGCTTGCAAGCTCGATGATGTACTCGAATGCATCCTTATGCCCGATAGCCTCCAAATGCTCTCTAAGGGGCTTTTCTGCTATGGTAATGCCGTCTTGTAGGATGAGGGCTGTTTCTCGTAGGGTTAGCGTGCTGCCCTCAATAGCGTTAGAGTTATAGGTATTCTCCACCATGAACTCATCACGAAGCCGCTTTAGCTCCGTGTCATTGAGCGGGCGCATACCCTTTAGTTTTGCTTGAAGCTGATCTATCTTTGTGAAATCCATTGATTCACTCCCTCTTTCTTACACGATCTATTATTCCTCCGCCGTATCTTTCCATTCGTCAAGCCCCATACGCGCCAGTATAGCCTTGTTTGTATATTGGTTGATACTTTCCCCGACCTCGCTAGCAGCGGCTTGTATGGCCGTCTTTTGCCCCTTTGGGACGGCAATGTTAATTCTATCGTACGCCTTTGCATTATACTTGTTGTTCGCTCGGATTCTTGCGGCACTGTTCTTATTTTCCATCGTGCAATGTCCTTTCATGCTCCTACTTTATTGATTCTTATATCGTCATCATAATAGTACCACATCCGCATACAATTAACAAGTGTAATTATGACCAAGAAACACACTTAAACATTGTATATTATGTCAATTGCATACACTTAAACATTGTAGTATACTAAAGACACGGTAAGGGAAGCGAGCCAAGGCAGACGGCAAGCGGCAGGTAACAGAGCCGCCCATCAAGAATGCAAGGCAAGACGTGGATCGGATGTCGACCGCATTGAGCAACCGACAAAGCCACCACGCGCTTGTTTCCCCCGAATAAACAGGAGGTAGGCAACATGTTTGAAAAGAAATTAGCGGAGATCAAGGACATGCAGCGCATGGCGGAGGAACTGGCGCAGATGATCAGCAGTGCCCAGCAGGAGATCAAAGACCACATGACGCAGCAGGGGCTTGAAACGCTGGTCGCAGGGACTTATAAGGCAACCTACAAGAGCGTTACCAGTCGCAGCATTGACAGCAAGAGGCTGAAAGAGTTCGCCCCCGAGCTCGCAGAGCTATGCAGCAAGGCTAGGACAACACGGCGGTTCACGATCGCATAAGAAAAGCCCTCGTATGCTGGAACATACAAGGACAACCATACCACGGAGGGCATGAGCATTCACACACGTTTATTATATCATGCCCTCTCGTTAATTGAAAGGGGAAAATAATATGACGAACGAACAAAGGTTTGAACTGGTCGATATGGCTGAAAATGCCAAGGAAATGGCGGAAAAGGCTGATGCTATGATAGACGTAATCATACAAGATTATTTTGGGTTGTCGGCTCTTAGCTCTGGCGAACTAACGACTAACTTTGACAAGTATAGCACGCTGGCTTTTATCGTAGAAGATTATACATTTCAAACGCACAAGGCGGTTGATGAGCTGCTAACAAAGCTTATGGCAATCAAGACAACGGAAAAAGCGAGCAAGGAGGTTCAACCATGTGGAAAATAGTGAGGACTGAAATCAGCGATCAGCGGAAAGCGTTTGAGGATATTTGCAAGTACATGGAAAGCGTAGAAAACAAGAAGGACAGGTTTCTAAAGGCGGCAAACCTGCAACGGCACGAGCGAGCGGACAACCCCAAGAAGCGGCAAGCGATTGCCCTATGCGGAATAATGCTGGGAATCATCGTTATCGTTGGTTTGGCGTTCGCGTACGATTCCCCCTTGCATGGGTTTGGCATAGCGATGATGATCTCATTTATCGGGCTTATCGCTATTATGATGATGGAATAGGAGGTGAAACCTTGCCAAAGCTACCAGTCGAAACAGTCAACATATTGGGTGAGGATGGAAAATATCACGAGGATGTTGACCAAAGTACATATCGTGAGGTTTCGATCAAAGAGTACGAGGAATACATCCTATTTGGTGTCAACTGTCTCATAAGTAAAGCAATCGAACAAATAATGAAAGAGGCGCTTGAGGAAGCGGTTGAGTCCTATCAACCCCCCTGATGAGGATAATTATTACAGTCTATAAAAAGGAATCAGGGCATCCAACCCAATAGACGCTCTAGCCTCCGCCAGGCTCTTTTTTAAGGCGTCTGAAATGTCTGATAAAGGGTACAAGCTCAATTTGTACCCTAATTTCAATTGAGGGCTTGAATTCCCTACACACGACTTTAATCGGCACTTTCGGCAGCCTAAAGGAAAGCATAGTAATCGGATATTTCGGAGGTCGTAAAAAAGGAACGAGATTGTAGACAAATGCCAGCATGAATAACACCCTGCATTAAGCGCATGGCGGTCACAAAACACGACGCCCCTACAAGGGAGGACTTTCTAGGGGTTTCTAGGGGGTTTATAGGGGCATTGTTAGGGTGTGCTATTTGTTGTGTGGCTTGGGTTTCAGACCTTTCTAGGGTTTATAGGGTATTCTATAGGTTAATTTAACAATCATTATTTAATTATTTTTACTATATTATGGCATGTGAATGTGTACGATATAGCCATACATACATGCGACATCATCATCGCTTAAATACTACTATGATCTTTTGGACAATAAATGAAATGACCCCCATTTGTTTGAGGGTCATTTTTATGTGTGAATTTTGACAGTAACCGTGACAGTAACGGCGATGAAATACGATGATGTTAGATAGGATGCTCATAACCGAAAGTCCTTGTTATTCAAGGCTTGATGACGCTCTATGAGCGTCGACGATTCTGAAACATCGCACCTGCAATGCCGCCGCCTGCAACGCCCATAGCGATATCGCTTAGGTAGGCAGTGAAGGGCAATTGCTGACCTGATAGCAACGCGTATAGACCTACGCCAACCGCCATATAGATCAAACCCAGAAGTGCGCCATAGAGCATTCCGCCCTCCTCGCCCTTCCCAACGATCATCCATGTACCAATGAAGATGGATAGTAGCTTGATTAACTGATTGATCACCCGTATCACGGTATCCTCGGGCTTGAGCCATTGCATGAGTAAAGCGAAAATCAGGATACAAACAAGCGTTACACCGATGGAAATGAGCAGACCTCTGAGAATTCTTGTCCACATGCTTTGGCGATTGCGACCCGCGCGGCGGCGTGTCGTTCTGGTTGCGTTGGGTGTGGGGTATGTAGGCATATAAAAAACCTCCCTTGCTAGCTTTGTACAGACTATGCGAGCAGTGGAGGTTTTATATCACGCGGCGTGAAATTAGTTGAGCACTTCGCTATCATTTTCGATGGCGATATCTTCAACGTTGCGGATTGCCCAGCGAGCGAAGATCAGCTTAACATTGTCGCGGCCAACGCTTAATTCAATGGTGTCATCTTTAATGTTGGTGATGGTGCCATAAATGCCGCCGATGGTGCAAATACGATCGCCGACTTTAAGCGCAGAAAGCATTGCCTTTGCAGCCTTGTCCTTCTTGCGCTGGGGGCGAATGAGCAAGAAGTAGAAAATCACGAACATTAGAACCATGGGTAAAAGCATGCCGATGAGATCGCCTGCGCCGCCTGTTGCTACAGCTTCGTCTCCAACAGCGCCTGCAGCAGCTGCTGCATCAGCAAGACCAACGAGCATTTTTGAGAGATTATTCATCAATAGGTTCCCCTTTCCAAAATAGGTAATCTGATTATAGCAAATCCTTGGATAAAGCACAAGCCTTGTTTTGCAATGCTTTCAAAATCATTTGCGAGAATGTTTGTGTTTTTCCCCTCGGATGATATCGCCTGTTTCTATATCAAAGGGGAATGTGGTTTGAAGCAGCGTTCCGGCGACGCTCGGAGCGTCTATTGCCTCTCCGCTTTTCTCAATATATAGCTGCTGCGCGGTAAATGGGAATGAGCCTCTTGGCGTGAGCGCTTCCACTTCGTCGCCTACATGGAGCCTGTTCTTGAGGTTGATGGTTGCGCGCTCGCCTGCCTTTGCGCCAATGACCACATCGGCAAGGTACTCAGTGCGCTGCTCAAAACCGTCCGCGCCTGCTGCGGGCTCTGGAGCACCGAAGTAAAAGCCTGTGTTGCTCTTTCTGTGGCTGGCTTTTGTCACCTCGTCCATCAGCTCTGGTACAGCTGCATAAAACGCTTCATCGCCTTGGTTTTCCATGATGTCAAGCCCGCGGCGATAAGCGGAAACAACCGCTGATACATAGTATGCCGTTTTCATGCGGCCTTCAATCTTCAAACTCATAATTCCTGCATCGCGAAGTTTTGGCAAATGAGGAAGCATGCATAGATCGTAAGCAGAGAGAAGATAGGTGCCGCTTGCGTCTTCATCAATAGGATAGTATTCGCCCGGGCGCTTCTCTTCCATGATATGATACTTCCATCGGCATGGCTGTGCACATGCGCCGCGGTTGCCGCTGCGCCCAATGATCGCAGTGCTTAGCAGGCAGCGTCCGCTATAGGATACACACATCGCGCCATGCACAAACGCTTCCAGCTCCAAATTATCCGGAATGCTGGCGCGCAGCGTTGTGATATCCTCCAGTGAAAGCTCGCGGGAAAGCACGATACGCGTTGCACCCAGTGCTTTTTGGTAATGCACGGCGGTGCGGGAGTTGAGGACATTGGCTTGCGTGCTGATGTGAATGTCAAGCTGAGGGAGTTCCTCGTGCAGCATCGCAGCAGCGCCGACATCGCTGACAATCGCAGCATCAACGCCTGCTTCCGCTGCATTTCTGGCGGCCTGCAAAAAGCCGGGCATGTCCTCGTCTGTGGGCAAGATATTCATAGTGACATAAAACAGCACATGATGCTCGTGAGCATAGGCTACTGCTTGCTTTAGTTCTTCTTTATCAAAATTACCTGCGAAGGCACGGAGCCCGTATTCCTTCATTCCGCCGTAGACGGCAGTTGCGCCAAATCGAATGGCGGCGCGCAATTGGTCAAAGCCGCCTATGGGGGCAAGTAGTTCCATCTTTTGTACCAAGTTTACATACCTCGTTCCTGATCATATGCAGTCCAAAGGGGTGCGTATATTGCTGCGGCACGCTGATGTTCATCAAGCGTACGGCTGAAGTGGAGTTCACCTGTATCGGGGTCTTTGCTGCAAAAGTATAAATACTCTTCAGCCACATAGCTCTCGTCTGGGTATAGTGCTGCATTGAGAGCCTCGGGAGAGGGATTGCAGATAGGACCAAGCGGAAGCCCTTTGACATGATAGGTGTTATAGGGGGATTCAATGGCTAGATCGCTATTGCGAAGGGACATGCGCCGCTCGCCTGTGACATAGTGGATCGTAACGTCACTTTCCAGCTTCATGTCTTTTTTGAGGCGGTTGTGGAAGACGGCTGAAACCTTCGTAAAGTCGGCTTTCTTCGCCTCTTTTTCGATCATGGCAGCGAGGTTGATCACTTCGTCCATGGACATTTCAAGCTCGTTTGCACGCGTTTGCCACTCGGAGTTAAAGACCTTGTCGGTTTGATCAAGGAGCTTTTTCACCAGCTGCAAAGCGGTTGCATCGGTATAGACTTCGTAGGTGTTTGGTGCAAGATAGCCCTCAAGCAGATATTTTCGCTCGCTGACTCCGCTTTCCTGCAGCTCTTCTTGAATGAAGTAATAGTCAGTTACGCCTTCGCCCGTCTTGCAGATAGTTAGGAATTCAGCCGTATCCTTGAGAATACCCTTTTCCTTGAGCGAGGCGGCAATGGTTTCAATGGTTGTGCCTGGGATAATGGTCATGTCAGCAGTGATGGGATTGCCATCGCCTGTGGTGAGCAGATCAGCGACTTCAAACATGTTCATGTTTCGTTTGAGCATGTAGTCACCTGCTTGAATCTTTTGTCCAAGACCTGCAAAGTCGCAGTAGTATTTAAAGAAGCTGCGGTTCTTGATCAGACCCTGCTCTTCTAAATTGTTTGCGACGCGCGTTAAGCTATTGCCGCTTTCAATGGAAAAGGCAATTTCATTTTGATCATTAGGATCAACAGCGGTTAGGAAATTGTCATTGACCGCGCCGTAAACCGTCATGACAATGCCAAAGACAATCAACAATGATGTCAGTACGATGAGCACAGGGCGCAGTATTTGCCAGATGCCGCTGTACCAATAAAACCCATATTGACGCTCATCCCTAAGGGATTCGTGGTCGTAGTTCTTTTGCCGGTCGCGTTTAAAACCCACTCGGCTACCTCCTTATATGCCCAATTGATTTGGGCGGTCGATCCAGTCAGCCATCAAAGCTCTGGTAGATTCACGTCCAAACCGACCTCTTGTGAAATGGTGGACATGGTTTTGGCCACAAGCTGCTGCACACGCATCTGTGCGAGCAGATAGTCGGTCATTTCCTCGCTTTGGTATACTAGGCCGCTTAGGTATTCAAAATTAGCTGTATCCTCATCGCTTGCTGCTACGCCTGCAAAGGCGGCTAATTGTAATTGTGATTGCGCGCGCACGAAGCGCTCTAGTAGCATTTGATTAACTGCGTCTGATAATACGCTTTCCTTTAGCTGCGTGTAGCTGATGTAGGTGTCGGTCTCACGGATCGCTTTGAGTAGCTGAGCCGTTGCCTGATCCACTGCTGGAGAGCTCATTGAAAGAAAAACCTCCTTTAGCATAATACCTCCATCATAGTATAACGCAAACAAAGGAAAATTTCATTCCTTTTTTATCAAATGAGCGTTCAAATTGTTTTTGTTACTTCTAGTGCATATTTCCACGTTGGATTTCAAACATACCCGCAACCTCCCTTGCATATCCTTGCGCAAGCGCAATACAAGGAGGGTTTCAATTGAAAGAACAATCGTTTAACTTATACCGCGATATCGCGGAGCGCACAGACGGGGATGTATATATTGGCGTGGTTGGTCCTGTACGTACAGGCAAGAGTACACTCATCAGCCGCATGATGCAGGAATTGGTGTTGGCAGGAATGGCTCCCGGTCCCAAACGTGATCGGCTTTCGGACGAGCTGCCTCAAAGCGGAAGCGGCAAAACCATCATGACTACCCAGCCAAAGTTTGTCCCTAGCGAAGCGGTCACCGTGACACTCGGGGGTCAGGCAACGGTGCGCGTGCGAATGGTTGACAGCGTTGGCTACTTGGTGGAAGGCGCACTGGGTACGGAGGAAAACGGCGAGGCGAGGATGGTGCATACGCCTTGGTTTGACTATGGCATTCCGTTTAATCAGGCGGCTGAAATCGGTACGCGTAAGGTCATCGCAGATCACGCGACAATCGGGCTTGTGGTCACAACCGATGGCAGCATATCCGATCTGTCGCGCGAGGTATACCAAGAGCCGGAGGAGCGCGTGGTCACCGAGCTCAAGCAGCTTGGCAAGCCCTTTGTCATGGTGCTTAACTCAAGGCATCCCGATGACGAATCCACCCAGAAGCTGCGAAGCAGGCTTAGTGAGCGCTACGCTGTGCCTGTGATGTCGCTCAATGCCAAGGAAATGAGCCTGGAAGATATTCTGGGCATGTTTGAGCAGGTGCTCTTCCAGTTCCCGCTTCGTGAGATTCAGGTAACGGTTCCAGGATGGCTCAATGCACTGGATGAAAATCATTGGTTGGTTCAGCATGTGCTCAGCTGTGTCAAGCAAGGTGCGCAGAGCGTCAGCCGCATGTATGATCATACAGAGTTTGCACAGGCATTTGCAGATTCATCCTATTCAGATGGACTGTCAAACGATGGGATCGACCTTGGGCAGGGTAGACTGACCTATCATTTGCCGCTGAAGGAAGGTCTTTTCAATCGTGTGCTCGGTGAGGAATGCGGGACGGAAATCAAGGGTGATGCGCATTTGCTCAAGCTGATGAAGGAACTGGTGGCGGCAAAAACCGAGTATGACCGTGTGGCAGATGCGCTCAAGAGCGTTCGAGAGACGGGATACGGATTGGTCACGCCTGCGATGGAGGAGCTGACGCTGCAAGAACCTGAAATCGTGCAGCAGGGAAGCCGCTTTGGTGTGAAGCTTAAAGCACATGCGCCGTCCCTTCACATGATCCGCGTGGATATCGAAACAGAGGTTTCGCCCGTGGTTGGGACGGAGAAGCAGAGCGAGGAGCTTGTGAGGTATTTGCTTGAGGAGTTTGAACAAGACCCGCAAAGCATTTGGAATACCAACTTCTTTGGCAAGAGTTTGCATGAACTGGTGCGTGAGGGGCTTAGCAATAAGCTGATGCGCATGCCTGCCGATGCGCAGGATAAGGTGCAGGAAACGCTCTCGAAAATTATCAATGAAGGCAATGGCGGAATGATTTGCATTTTGCTGTAGGAAAGCAACGAAAAGGGGCTGTTGCAGAAGTCTTTTCAAAAGACAATAGCAACAAAAATCCACCTGCGAATTACTTGATTCGCAGGTGGATTTTTGTATGTATTTACTACTATTTTGTAAGATAATGGCCGTTTTGCAACAGCCCCTTTTTTGTGAGAAAAAGCTTTTAGTTTCTTGCAAGGGCGATTTTTTGTTTGTTCTTGCGCTTCACATGCCATTTGGATTTCTTTTGTGTGTTGGCGTCTGATTTGTCTGGGGAGGATTCCGATTTGGGGAATACATCATGGATATCGCCATCAACACCAACGTGGATGCCCCAGCCCCAGAATTGCTTCTTAAGTTTTTTCATCTAAATTCTCCTTTCAACAAATCTTGAACATCGCCTGTGATCTATACAAGGTATCGAAATAGGGATACAAAGGGGGACGAAATAAGAATGAGCAGGTTCTTGCCAAAGCTGATAGACTTTGGAGCGGCGTTGCTGTTATCGCCATAATTGCCGTCTGCAAGGACGGGCAGTGAATCGCTCAGCATCTCGGTCATATGAGATGCCAGCATTTGGTTGATGTCAGCGCTTTTGATCACCAGCATCAGTTCGGTGTCGATATATGCGCTGCGCATATCAAAGTTGAAGGAACCTATGATGCTGATATCATCGTCAATCACCATTGCTTTGGTGTGCATTGATCGATCGCCTTGAAACTCGTAGCGATTGATGTCCATACGGCGCAGCATGCCGCTGTGGATGACCGCATCGGCAGAAGCGACGATATTATTGCCGCCGGCACGCGAATTGGTTAAAACAAGCAAGTCGGTCGGGAGTGATGCGATAGCTTCCATATCGTCTCGCATTTGACCGTTTAGCACCAGATAAGGCGTTTGAATCCAGATTCGCTCCTTGGCACTGCGCATAAGAGAGGTGAGCTCTGCCCAAAGGAGCGGGGTTGTATCGCCTGGCTCAGTTGGATTGCTCAGCAGTGCAAAGCCGTCAATAGGGACGGTCTTGGCGGCCCAATCGATGGGTGCTAACACCTCGGCGCGGTCGCCTTGAAGAGAGGCATAGGTTTCGCCAAGGGATTCCCTGAGCGCTTGGACGCTTTCTGCCTTTCTGCTTGGAATAGACTGGAAGGCAGGTGCGCAATGCGCTAGCCATAGCTCATCAAAATAGCTGCTGACAGAGGCAATGGCGCTGCCTTGCGCGGGATACTCTCGCCAGATGAGCACGTCCATATCATAGTTATACTGCTCATGATCCGCAGGCGTCAGGAATTCATTGGAAATGTTGCGCCCGCCCAGCAGCATGATATGATCGTCTGCGATCACGTACTTCTCGTGAAAGCGAGCGTTCAGATTCCATGGCTCAAGCAGGTTGACAGGGTTATAGTAGCGCATTTGGATGTTTTCGTGCGAAGCAAGCACGTAGCCAAGATCGCTGCCTAAGAGATTGACTGCGCCGATCATCCCATCGGTCAGAATGCGTATATGCACCCCTCGATCCGCTGCATTAAGCAGTGCGCTTGTAATGGTTCGTCCGCTTTGGTCATCTGCAAATAAGTATGTGCCAATGGTGAGCGATGTTTCTGCGTTGGCAATGAGGTTAAGGCGTGCATCCATTGCGCCGCTGCCTGTTTCAATGATGGTTGCGCGGTCACCGCTTGCAGATGAGGTATTGATTTCAGCGGATGCACCAGCTGTTTTGGAGGGACTGGATACAAAGAGATACTGCGCGCATATGGCAATGAGGTAAAGGCCTAGCAGTACCAGTATGGTTCTCTTGATCAGCTTTGACTTTAGTATCATGATGGTAGATCTTGCTCCTTGGGCAAAGTGACGGTAATGGTGGTACCAACGCCAAGTTCACTTTTTGCAATGATTTCGCCTTTTAATTGCTTAACGATAGTGGCTGCAATGGCTGCACCAAGCCCATGACCGCTTGCCGTAGTGTTTTTACCGCGGTAGTAGCGTTCAAAGATATTCTCCGTGGTTTCCTCGTCCATGCCAATGCCGCAGTCTGCAATGCTTACGATCACATGGCTTGGGGTTTGAGCGGAGCTGACCGTGATCACGCCGCCAATCTGAGAGTATTTGATCGCGTTATCCAGAATGTTTCGCCACAGCAGGACGAGCAGCTCTGGGTTTGCACGGTAGGAGATGGGGGATAGCTCCACCTGCATATCCAGCTGTTTTGCCTGCCATTCTTCACTGGAGAGGACAATGACCTGACGAATTTGCTCGTCTAGCGGGAATGTAGTGATATTGGTTGGATGGGTTTGATGGTCGAGGCGAGTGAGCTCCAGCACGCTGTCCACAAACTCAGATAGGTTAACGGTCTTTTCTTGAATGACGGAAAGGTACTCGCCCCTTTGCTGGGGTGTAAGCGTTTCGTCCTCAAGCAGCTGCGCGTATCCTCTGATGGCGGAAAGCGGATTGCGGAATTCATGGGAGACATTCGCCACAAAGCCCTCTGCGATAACTTCATTGCGGCTGAGCTTCTCGGTCATAAAATTGAAGCATTCCGCAAGCTCTGCTAGCTCCCTTTGGCGGGACATCGTCATGCGCTGGGAGAAATCACCTTCGGCAACCTTCTTCGCTGCAACGGATGCGCTGTGGAGTGTGCGGAAGATCGCATGCTTGCTGATGCGAGAAGAGGCGAGGGTTGATAGCAATGAAGCGCTTAGGAGTAAGCTAAGAACAACCCAAAGGGCACGAAAATCGCCCAAAAGCCCGAGCTTGTCAGCAACAAGCCATAGCAAGAAAACAAGCAGCACGGCGGTTAATGTGATGATGAAGACAAAGAGCGTGAGATAGGTATTGATGCTGTATTGGCTGGAATCCCTCGTCTGCACTTCTTTTTTCATCTGATCACCGCCTTATAGCCTAGTCCACGAACGGTTTCGATGGTGAAATCAGGATTTTGCTCAAACCTGTTTCGCAGCTTGCTGATATGTACATTGATGGTGCGCTCGTCGCTTGTGGAGTCCATGCCCCAAATTTCATCCATGATTTGCATGCGCGTAAAGATGCGGTTTGGATAGGACAGGAGCTTAAATAATAGCTGAAACTCCTTGGCTGTCAGGGTCTCGGCAGTTTCATTGCGAGTGACGGTTAACATGGAGCTATCAAGCTTGGTTTGACCGACAGTCAGCATATGTTCGCTTGCAATGCGCGAACGCCTGAGCAGTGCTTCCACCCGCAACACCAATTCCTTGATATCAATGGGTTTGACCATGTAATCATCAACGCCTGACATGAAGCCGCGGCTCTTGTCTTCTATACGGTCCTTGGCAGTTACAAATAAAACAGGCATGGTATGGTTGGTCTGGCGGAGGCATTCCAAAAGCTCGAATCCGTCAAGATTTGGCATCATGATATCGCTGATGATCAAATCGACATGATGCTCTTGCATGAGCATGAGCGCATCTTGCCCGTCTTGTGCATGAAGTACAGCATAGCCATGCTGCTCTAGCACTGTTTTCATCAAACGATTTAAGGAAAGGTCATCTTCTGCGATGAGTATGGTGGCCATACAATTGCCTCCTCTTATCTTTAAGCGTATTGTAAAGTTAAATGAAAGTTGAAGACACTCAACCCTTTCTGGTACAATGTTTCTGCAACAAAACCGCGTACCTCCCAAAAAGGAGAGTGTCCCCATGCAGAAATCATACCATTTCCAGTGT
>JAAYIN010000057.1 GCA_012523405.1 Clostridiales bacterium | reverse complement strand
TTTTGAAGCTAATAAAAAACACACGTGGAATTTAGGGTATTGTATAGTCTATAATCTGAGCCACCATATGAAATCTTGCACGGAATTGTAGACTTTTTAATCAAAGCAAGTGTACGCTTTATGAACCAAAGGGTTCTGCGGAGGTAAATATGGGACGTAGAAATAGGAAATCGGTTTTCTGCTTACTGCTGGCTTTGCTCATGACTACTTCGGTTTTGACCGGCTGTAGCAAGGATGATAGCGTTTCAACGGTGTCGAATGCGGCTAACGCTACCGCAGCTCCAACGGCAACTGCAACTATTAAGCCGATTTCGGAGGATACAGAGGTCAGTGCTGTAAATGAGCCTCAAGAAAGCACGGCAGATCCCTATGCCGCTACCAATCTGACCGATGAACAGCGAAATTCTATTTGTATGCTCAATTTTCTGACTGTGCTTACTCAGGAAATCAGTGCTTCTACAAATAGTCGCCTGTTCTTGGAGGATGCGTATTCATCACTGATCAATAATACATATCCAAATGCCGTCGATGAAGATACGCTCTATCAGCTCAATGATATTCTTGATGCATTGGAGACTTTCAGAATGCTGGAAGTCAAGCGCGAAAGGTTGGACTATGTGTATGAGCAAAACAAGGCTCAAGCACTTAGAGACGCTATCCCTAACCCGCTTGGCTTAATGAGTGCTGTCAAATCCTTCAATCTGGCGGGGTTGATTACCTCCGTGGTTTACATGGCTGCAGACTCTGCTACAAGCTATGCATCTTCTTCTGCGCAGGCTGATTTGCAGTATCTGCAGGATGGCTGGGACTTGACCGACGAGGAGCAAGCTACGCTGCATAATCTGCGTACGAATGCTTTTTCTTACATGGTTACAATGGTCAATGCATACGACCTGCCCGGCGATTTGGCCTTGAATGAAGATTATGTGGCTGATTTCGTGGCATGGGAAAATGAGACGAATATCGTCCGCCGCATCCAGTTGTTAGAAGCCAACTCAAAAACCTATGCTGGATTCGGCCCGTACTGGCTGCTTTTGGCCAATAGCTACTTTCAGAATGGTGACTATAAGGGCTGCATAGCCGCAATCGAATCGTACGAGGCACTTAGCACCCGCATTTTCCGTAAGGATTACGAGTTCGCACAAACGCTGCCGGTTGCGATCATCGCTGCCGAGCATGTTTTCCGAAATGCCGACTATATTGCTGAGGTTGCACGTTATCTTGACTTGATGCTTGCAAACACGGCCAATGATGATTGGGCGTTACGGTATTTTGCGGCCCAAACGTATATCGATCTTTACAATCGAAGTGATAGTGTTGAATATCTGAACAAGGCCTATGAAGTTGTTCTTAACAACGTCACTCATTTGGTGCGCGAACAGCTTTCAATGAATGAAGCGTTCATGCAAGATGTCAAAACTATTAGTATTCCCAAAGGAACGAGCGATGCTCGCAAAAAGGAAATCGAACAGTATAATAAATTGCTCCAAGAAGAACGCAAAACGGCAACCGCGCCCGTCTCTGATGCGCTCGTCTTGAATTGCGATTTGCTTTTTGCTCTTGCCGAAACGCTGGATATTTCTGAGGCAGAGCAGCAGAAGGTCGATAGTATTTTGCACGATGACGGAGCACGCCTTTTCTTAGTTGCTCCCCTTGATGATGTTTATTGGTTTAACAATCCGTGCGAGCAGGCATCCAGTGAGAATATTGAGATCGCTTTCACCAAAGATGCGTTTTCCATACCAGCTGCGTATGTGACTGCCGATGCAACGCTGGCTGTAACGGTCGCAAATTCGGAAAGCGAGCAGGTATTTGCTGATTGGACGCTCACAAAGGTTGAGCGCAAAGACAAAAATGATCTGAATTCCTTTATGGTTACATATACCAGCCCCACGATGAAAAAGTGCGAGCTTACAGAAGGGGATACGATCATCATTGAGGTGGTGCCGAAAGCTGGCGGGCAGGCATATACTCTATCCTTTGAGTATTCGATTGACGGCAAAAAGACGCTGGGCATTATTCCCGGCATAGAGTATGTCAGGACAAAATGATGAAGAAACAGATTTTGTCATTTTTGTTTTGTGTGCTGTTTTTGAGCGGTATTGCACATACAGCATTCGCTTATGATACCCCACAGCATAATAAAACATATGAAAAAGTTCTCTTTGGCCCAAATGGCACCCACAAGCTGTCTCAAAAAGCCGAAGAAGCATTAACAGTTATCGAATATGCCCTGTACCTTTCCGTCGATTCTTTTGATCAGCGAGGTCAAGATGAACTGGACTATCTGCGTAAAGCGGGTGTGAATGTCCTTCCAGACAAAATTGAAGATTTCTCTTTTTTGAGCAATCAGCATCATGAGCGTTATACGCACATGGGATGGGTGCACACATATTCCATTGATTTGGCCCAGTGGCATTCAATTCGTAAACCAATGCTTATATCCGCAGTTAATAACGCCTTGGACTTTGGCGTTAGCGGCTGGCTCATAGAGCTTGACAACGCAGGCTGGGTATCAACGGATGAATCCATATATGACAAGAAGTGCGTGAGTTTTGCTGCGCTCATGTATTACGTTCACATACTTGGAGATCATTCTGGCAATACGTACACAACTGACCCAGACAGGATTCCCCTTGGCCATCGCAATTATGGAGAAACCAACCGAGACATAATATATGATCTCCAAGAACACCTCGCTGTAATTTTTGCGGCCCAGTCGGATAGCGATACCTATAAAAAGCTGATGGATGAACTGAGCCGTGAGGGCAAAGAAATCCGACAGCTCGCACAATCTCGTATTACGAAAGAGGATTATCTGCAGTATCAGGAGTATGCGGCCAGTATTGTGGACATCCTTGCTACTTATGTTCCTAAACTGCTGGAGAATGAGGCTTTCTTTGCTAACGTATTCTACAAATGAATTTCTGTTCTCTATGAATGTAAGTTACCAATGAAAGAGGTGCGCATATGGGAACCCCGACGTTTTCTAAACCCGTCCGTGTCATTGCAGAGCCGATAGCTCAGTTGTATGCCAAGGAATACGAAGATCCAAGGGACGCTGCGTGTCTAAAGGCGCTCAAGCTGAATAAGGCCTTCGATCAAGTGGTTAAATATGCCATAGAGTATAGCATTGAGCGTGTAAGAACGATTGGCTATACCGGTTCCAATGTGCGCGTTACTCGCCGAAATATGCCGTATCTTTACGAATGCGTAGAGACAGCATGCGGTATTCTCTCGCTTCCTGTGATGCCTGATATTTACATCGTTGAGAATCCGTACATCAATGCTTTTACCACAGGGTCGGGGCATCCGATAAAGCTGCTGCCGATGACAGTAAGAACAAAAAGGGCATCCAATTCCTTGTTGCTAAAAGCCAGGAAGGCATCAAGGCCTTACAGGCTCAAATAAGTGAAGGTGACAGCAAGCGCAAGCAGGATGTTGCTGAAAATGCCATGAAAGATATGGCGGCGGCAGGCGCACGTGAAAAAGAGCTGCGTTCGCTGTATCGAATTGTCAGTGAAGCGGATATTGCAGCACATACGGATGCAGTCATAGGTGACCTGCTCCGCATAGAGGACGATAAAAATATGCTTGACAGCTGATTTGTCTATTAACTAAGCGCTCATCATGCGATGGGCGCTTTTCTTATGCCCATTAGGAGGTGAACTGCTTGATTTGCGTGTATGCGTCTGGCTGCACGGATTTTTCGAATAACGGCCTCGGGCCTGTCAATCCTCAGTCCTGTATCGTTACCGAAACGCTCAACGGCGAGTGGGAATTGACGCTGGTTCATCCCATCGACGAACTGGGCAAGTGGCAGCGACTGGCGGAAGGTAACAT
>JAAYIN010000056.1 GCA_012523405.1 Clostridiales bacterium | reverse complement strand
AGCCCCTAGAGGGTTGAAGTTCACGAACCAAACATGTCATGAAAAGAGCGAAGCCCCTAGAGGGTTTCGCCGCGGTCGAGTTTGTTGATCATGCCCACGCGGCGTGCGTGGCGCTCGCCTTCAAATGCGGTCATCAGCCAAACGCGCACGATGTCCTTTGCCAGCTCCGTGCCGAGCACCCTTGAACCAAGGGCGAGCATATTCGCATCGTTGTGCAGGCGGCTCATCTTTGCGGAGTAGGTATCGCTGCAGGTGACGCAGCGAATGCCATGCACTTTGCCAGCGGCCATTCCAATGCCTACGCCTGTGCCGCAAAGCACAATGCCCCGCTCGCACACGCCGTCAGCCACCGCTTGGGCGGCCTTTGCGCCGTATACGGGATAGTCCACGCTCTCGTGGCTGTTTGTCCCAAAGTCTTTATAGGTAATGCCTAGCTCGTCCAGCACGGCAATTACACTTGGTTTCAGATCAATTCCTGCATGGTCACATGCGATCGCGATCATTGACATGCACCTCCTTATTTGTATATCGATTATAGCATAATCAGGCGTGCAGGACAACTGCGCGGCGCCAGCATAATGAGCACTTTGTACATTTGGATGCATACATGAACTGGGAGCGTGCATATGATTTCACATCGAGAACCACGGATAGGAGGCGAGCGCGTATGTCCTCACGGAGAGGAAGTTTGCTTACAGCGCTGCTGCTAACAGCCGCTTTATTTTGTGCTATGCCCAATTTGCTTGAATCCCTCACCACGCGTGACAGCAACCGAATGGATCAGCGCTTAAGACCCGCTAAGTCGCGCACGCTCACGGTTTGGCTCATGCCAAGCAGCATCGGCGACCGCAAGCTCTTAAACGAGCTATGCGCAGCCTTTGAAAAGGAAAACGATGGGGTGCGCATTTATCTGCGCTCCGTTACCGACACCGAACTTGCGGCTGAGGATGTGGTACTGCCCGACATTTTGCTCCACAGCACCTCAAGCATCCAAACGCCTGAGCAGTGGCTGTTGCCTATGACTGAGCCTGAGGGGATTGCCGCCGATGCCCTCTCATCGGGGTATAGCAGCGCAAAGCTATACGCCATCCCCCTTTGGTATAGCCCCAATGTGCTCAGCATCCCAGCGTCTTGGTTCAAGGAGGACGATGCGCCGACCGTGACTCCAAAACCCAGCTCGTTTTTCAACCTGCAAACGCCCGCGCCGACCCTCAGCGAGCATGCGCCCGCCGCCTACCTCACTGCTGATGACCTGCCATGGAATCAGCTGCTATCGCCAGGCTCGCTCGTGCTCTTGGATGGCGTGGCGCTCCAGCAATTGCTTTTCGTCTGCCCCACGCAGCTTCGGGACGAACTGATATCGAGCTGCCGAGCAGCAACGGATGCTTCCGCGGACATCACGCCGGCGCGGGTGCAGACGCTTGCGGCGCATCAAAGCGCTGCTGCCAGCGGTCAGGATATCACCGCGCTGCCGCTCACGCCCGCCGCATCCGACTGCGTCAGGTATGCCTCCCTTTGCAAAAATGGCGACGATGCACTGGCTTTTCTGGATTTTTTCATATCCAATGCAGCGCAAGCTACCGTCCCCAGCCATAGCCTTCTGCCAGCCGCCACCGTTTCGATTGCCTCTGATGCGATCACGGGTGCACTATATGAAGGATTTCAAAATGGCTGTCTCTTCCCAAATGCATTCGCATACACCCCACAAGAGCTGGATTCACTCTGCCATGATGCATTCTTGCGCAATCTTGATCCCGTCCAAACACTTCTTCGTTTGCGTTAAGAGTATAAATTCCGATATCTTACCCATACTAAGTGATGTATTCAAATTCCTTCGGAGGCGATGACCATGACACAAGTAATCGGAAACCACTCCAGAAGCGGTTGGCAAGAGGATGAAATTGATCTATTGTTTTCCGCTGTTCAGGAGGCGACACAGGAAGGCACGCCGCTGCGCAACGTCTTTGCAGATGTTGGGGAGCAGCTATCCCGCAAGCCCAACAGCATTCGGAACTTCTACTATGCCCGTGTGCGCGAAGTACCGGAGCTGGCACCGCGCCAGTCCTCCTTCCGTACTTTCTCGCAAGATGAACTCAATGAACTGCTCAGGAATGTTCTGATCGGACGCGGGCAGGGCGAGAGCGTACGCGCATGCGTTACGCGGCTCGCAGGCGGCGACCGCAGCGGCATGCTCCGCTACCAGAACAAGTACCGCTCCATTCTCAAGAACAAGCCCGAGCTTCTCGTCAGCATCGCTGATGAACTCAAAGCCGAGGGGCTGCCCTGCCCCGATGTGGTGATCTCTTGCCGCCGCTACGACCGCTCTGCGAAGGCAGACAGCTCGCAGACCGCGCAGGAGCTGACAAGCCGTCTGAGTGATCCGCTCGTAGCCAAAATGCTTGACGGCCTGTGCGAGTTGCTTCGCCGCGGCGATGTACCCGCGCAAACCGCCTACGAGATGTCAGAGGAGCTGGTACCCTACCGCAAATGGGCAGAGGCACGCCAAGAGGCGGATCGCCTGCGAGTTGAGGTGGATTTACTGAAGATCGCGCTTGAGGATATACATAATGCAAGCGAGAATGATGAAGACGATACGATGTAAACGTCACGGATGCGCGAATCCCCTACTAATCAGGGATTGGCATCGGAGGTACATACCTCTTGGGGTTCACCCTGCGCGGGCGCCTATACAGGCGTCCGTTTTTTGCGGGCAAAGCCATAAAACTGCAGCATTCCCCCGTTTTGGGGCAAAGAAAGGCCGCACCCGATTGCTTGCGGGGTGCGGCTATCTATCATCGTCATGGATTGCTCCATGTAGTTGTTTGTCGCGTGCGATAGCGGAGAGAACATGTGCCTGAAAAGGGATATACTGCTGAGTAAACTCATAAATGCATATCACGGGGCAACATCAGCGGATTGCAAGCCCGCCTTCCATCTTACGTAAGAGTTTCTCTATGAACCACTATCGCAACGCATATTGTCTGTATCGACATTGTTATTCTACCAATTGTTTATGGACAGACTGTGACGAAGGTCAGAACAAATGGAGAATTCAGGATGAGTTTATTTTGATGATCAGCTGCCATCAGCCCAAAATCCAAATGAAAAACATCCCAGCAAGCAGTCCAATCACCCCGAAAGCCACCGCTAGCATGATTTTCTGGTAGGGTCTCTTCCCCTCTTCGCGGTTTTGATTGATTTCGTCCAGCTTTTCGCCGTTCATGAACGCAAGGATTTCTTTGTAGGTTTGGATGTTATTCGCCTTCTTATATTTCTCCACTTTCAGTGCAAAATACATCGTTACCGCAAACAGCACCGCTGCAATGATCGCTCCGTAAACCTTCCAATAAATGATCAGCGGCGCAATCGACACCACGCAAACAATCATCAGCACTCCAAAAACATTGCTCAATTGCCCAAATTTCTTTATATCCTCTGTTTTGATTTCTTCTTTCATGATTTCCAAAGCTCCTTTGATTAATTCGTCTAACGTTACCCCAAAAAATGTGCTCATCAGCAGCAAGCTGTGAATCTCGGGGTAGCTCTTGTCATTTTCCCAATTGGATATGGTCTGTCTTGTCACATAAATTTTCTCGCCCAGTTTTTCCTGCGACAATTCCATTGATCCGCGATATTTTTTGATCTGCTTGCTAAGTTCCATTGTGTGACCTCCTCGGCTTTCACTCCGTATTGTAAAGTTAAATGAAAGTTGAAGACACTCAACCCTTTCTGGTACAATGTTTCTGCAACAAAACCGCGTACCTCCCAAAAAGGAGAGTGTCCCCATGCAGAAATCATACCATTTCCAGTGT
>JAAYIN010000055.1 GCA_012523405.1 Clostridiales bacterium | reverse complement strand
CTGTTGCAAAACAGCCGTTATCTTACAGAATAGTAGTAAATACACACAAAAATCCACCTGCGAATCAAGTAATTCGCAGGTGGATTTTGTTGCTATTGCCTTTTGAAAAGACTTCTGCAACAGCCCCCTCTTTTTTGTGTACCCATGCAGCATCACCCCTCCGCTGCCCCTGTGCACATCCAAAGCAAATTTGAATACAATAGAAAATGACATCCCAAACCATAAATTCTCGCTAACGAGGTGGGTTCACATGACATATGCAAACGTGTTAAGCAATATAAAACCAGGTCAAACCGCCCATGTCAAACAACTTTTATCAACAGGCAGCATGAGACGGCGACTGCTGGATATTGGACTGATTGAGGGTACTGAGGTGAGGTGCGTTGGGTGCAGCCCCTGCGGCGATCCATCCGCTTTTCTGATCCGAGGCGCCGTCATCGCCATCCGCATGGAGGACGGCGAAAAAATCATGATATCCTAATCAAAAGGAGGAATCCGCTTATGGGGCTCACAGTACATTCCACAGGGAAAAATATCGCTGATGGTTATGCAGACATCAAAAAGCAATCACCGCTTGATAAGGTGGTAGCGCTTGCGGGCAACCCAAACGTTGGTAAAAGCACTGTATTCAACGGATTGACGGGCATGAACCAACACACGGGCAATTGGCCTGGAAAGACCGTTGCCAGCGCGCAGGGCTACTACAAGTCCCATAAGCACTCCTATGTTCTGGTCGATATTCCGGGTACATACTCGCTCATGGCACATTCAGCAGAGGAAGAAATCGCACGCAATTTCATCTGCTTTGCCAATCCCGATGCGGTGGTGGTGGTATGCGATGCCACCTGCCTTGAGCGTAATTTAAACCTCGTCCTCCAAACCCTTGAGATTTCAAAGCGGGTGCTCGTATGCCTCAACCTGATGGATGAAGCCAAGCGCAAGGGCATCCGCATCGATACACAGAAGCTGGAAAGCCGATTGCAGGTGCCCGTGGTGACAACCATCGGTCATCACTCCAAAACACTGGAAGGGCTGATGGATGCAGTGGATGCACTGCTCCTCGCTCCCCAAAAGGATTTCGGTCACATTACATATGCCAAGCCCATGGAAGATGCCATCACTCATATGATGCCCGTCATCCAGAGCAAGGCCGATCCCTCCCTCAATCCCAGATGGGTATGCCTGAAACTGCTTGAGCAGGACTGCGCGCTCACGGACGAAATCTGCCATTACCTGCACACCTCTTTGATGGAAGATGCTGAGGTGAAAGCAGCCGTGGACGAAGGGCTAGCAATCCTCCAAAGCCATGGCATTGATCAAGACGGGTTCAAGGATGTGATCGTTTCAAGCCTTGTATGCGCAGCGGAGGAGATTGCCAATGATGTTGTGCTGACAAAGACAAGCGGATATAGCCAGCGCGACCAGAAGCTTGACCATCTGCTAACCAGCAAGCGCACAGGCTATCCCATTATGCTCGCCTTGCTCTGCCTGATCTTTTGGCTGACCATCACTGGCGCAAATTATCCTTCCAGCTTACTGGCATCCGCGCTCTTTCGCCTTCAGGATTATCTGAGCGCCGCCATCCTAGCGCTTCACGCTCCCATATGGCTGCATGATATGCTCGTCCTTGGCATCTACCGCGTGCTCGCATGGGTTATTGCCGTCATGCTGCCGCCCATGGCGATCTTCTTTCCGCTCTTCACACTGCTTGAGGATTCGGGCTACCTGCCGCGTGTTGCCTACAACCTTGATAAACCCTTTAAGAAATGCAACGCCTGCGGAAAACAAGCGCTATGCATGTGCATGGGCTTTGGCTGCAATGCCGCCGGCGTCATCGGCTGCCGCATTATCGACTCACCCAGAGAGCGGCTCATCGCCATACTTACCAACTGCTTTGTTCCCTGCAACGGACGCTTCCCTGCCATGATATCGCTCATCGCGATGTTCCTCACCTTCTCCATCGGCGGCTTCTTTGGCTCGCTGCTCTCCGCCGTATTGCTCACATGCATCATATTGCTAGGCATCATGGTCACATTCGGAGCATCAAAGCTGCTTTCATTGACCGTGCTTAAGGGCGTGCCCAGTTCCTTCACGCTCGAGCTTCCGCCCTACCGCAAGCCGCAGCTTGGCAAGGTGATCGTGCGCTCTATATTTGACAGAACGCTCTTTGTGCTCGGGCGCGCGATCATGGTGGCTGCGCCCGCAGGTCTGCTGATTTGGGTGATGGCGAATGTTGAGATTCAGCAAATATCGCTGCTCAGCCATTGCGCAGCATTCCTTGATCCATTCGCGCAGCTGCTCGGGCTTGACGGCATCATATTGATGGCATTCATCCTCGGGTTTCCTGCCAACGAAATCGTGATTCCCATCATCATCATGGGGTATTTGGCGCAGGGCAGTTTGACGGATATGACCAGCCTGATCGAGCTTCGAAGCCTGCTTATACAAAACGGCTGGACATGGGTGACCGCCATCTGCACCATATTATTTTCGCTAATGCACTGGCCTTGTTCCACAACGCTCATCACCATCCGCAAGGAAACGGGAAGCATGAAGTGGACCGCGCTTGCTGTATTGCTCCCAACGGTGGTCGGAATGCTCTTTTGCTTTGCTTTTGCCAGCATTGCGGGACTATTTTGCTAATTATACGCAGATAAACCAAGCCCCGTCCCACTTGATGAAAGAGGGGCGGGGCTTGGCTGTACTACCTAATATGCAAGAAACGCGAATAGGTATATTGGTACTCGCTGAAGGGTCGCATCCACGCATCATCGGAATGCGCTGCCACCCGCATCTCAGTACCTCTTGGTGTTACCAAGAGCAGCGAGTGATAGAAAACACCTGAGGCATTGCCAAGCTGAATCACATCGCCAAGCTCCATTTCATTCTTGGAAATGATGCTTGCCTTTGGTCCTGCGCCTTCATTGTGAGTCAGAAACCGATAGAGGAACTCAACCCCTGTCCACGAAGCGGTTCGATCACTTGCGCTATGATAGTACCAGCCCATCACAGGCGTATAGTTCATTTCGTGTCCTCCTGCATACAGGCATTGAGAAATGAAATTCGAGCAATCCCCACCCAGCTCCGAAAAGTCCAAATAACGCGGATTCCTACGCATTGCCTACCTTTGTGCATAGGCAAATGCTGCCGAACGGTCATAGTTTGCCAATCAATCACCCCACGCGATGCTATTAGCAGCAGGATATGATGGGAGTCTTGGCACTATACATGAAAAAAGCTGCCCCATGCGTTTGGCACGGGACAACTTTTGATGATTATTTCACGTACTTTGCGAGGAAGTTATCGATGGTTGACCAATACAGTTCGGGATCAGCTGATGATGCCGCGCCATGTCCTGCGCCTTGGATCAGGAGTTTTTCCTTTTCGCAGTTTGCCGCATCATAGACCACGTCCAGCATCCAAGTGGGAACGAAGGTATCTTCTCCGCCATGGATGAAGAGCATCGGCGTCACAGATTTAGCAACCTGCTCGACCGCACTCGCTTCGCCCAGCGTATAGCCTGCGCGAATCTTGGTGACAATCGAAGCGGCATGCATAATGGGGAAATCAGGCAGTTTGAAAATGCCGCTGAGCTGGTGGGAGAATTCGTCCCATACGGATGTGTACCCGCAGTCCTCAACGATTGCGCGGACGTTGTCAGGAAGGTCTTCGCCGCTCGTCATCATCACCGTTGCGCCGCCCATCGACACGCCATACAGGATGACGTTCTTGGCAGTATAGTCCGCATTGATCCTCTCAATCCAGTTGGTGATATCCTTGCGCTCATCCCAGCCCATGCCGATGTAATCGCCTTCGCTATCCCCGCCGCCGCGTGCATCAGGCAGGAGAATATTGTAACCGCGCGTATAGAACTCTCTTGCAGAGCCAATCATTTGCTTGGCAAATCCGGTATAGCCATGGCAAATAACAACCCAATTGTCTGAGGGTTCTTCATTTTTAATGACATAAGCATTCAGACTGAGGTTGTCATAGCTGGTCATCTGGATCGCTGTACCGCCTTTTTCGTCCATCCAATCGTAGTTTGCCTGCTGCCTCTGTTGATACGCATCGTGATCGTAATCGCCCGAATCATTCTGCGGTGCACCAAGCACCGAACTTTTATCCGAATTCGGATTGAGCGCGAGATCATAGAAATAATTACCCGCAAATGCACAAACCCCAATAAAAAGCACTAACACAACCAATAGTGTGATTAGAATGATCTTCTTAGCCTTTTTCATCATCGTCCTCCACCAATTCATTCAATATTACCATTCCAATATCAATATATGCTAGCAAAGCAAGCCGCTGCCGCGAAGCCTGCTATTAGCTTATCAATATCAGTCATATGCAATGAAACATTATATAGAATTCTTTCTATGATGTCAACGAAAAGAATCGGACGGATCAATGTATGCATAGCACAAAACCCATCTGGCGGCTGTTCATGCCAAAATCAGATGGGTTTGCTTGGTTGTTTGAATGACTACGCGCTCAGCACGCCGTCAGCTGTATCCAAAATCATCAATATCTGTACCTCTTCGCCTGTATTCGCATCGATGTATACCCGATATTCATGCTCCGCATACGTACCTGGAATTTCAAAGCAGAGGCGTTCCATATCACGAAAGGGGATCACGCAAAGCCTTGGCTCTCCAGCATCAAGCTTTGTACTTACGCGCGTCATCGCATCATCCGCCGTGATCATCGCCGTAAGGTCGCTGCGCTCTTCATGATTGAGCAAGTAATTATTCGCTTCAATGCCAACCACTTCGCCTGTGTCCATACGAATCTGAACCTTCACGAGATCAGGGTAGAGCAGCACATCGTCCTGCATTGCTACAAAGTTGATCACGGCAAGACCATCGTAGACCTGATAATGGTTCGCCTGCATCTTGGCATATTCATTTTGGGCAAGGAATTCCTCCGCCTTGATCCTGCACTCCTCAAGCGTCAGCGATGCTGCAAACGCCGCATGTTCAGGCATAATCCAGAGCACCTTGCCGCCCTGCTTTGTGATCTCGGCGTTGAGCAGCGTATCGTCCACAAGCGTGAGCGTCACGCCGTAGCTCGCGAGCGTGCCCGCGGTTTCTGCTGCTTGCTGTGCATCCTTCACGCGGTCTTCGCCTACATACGCCTTGGCGATATCAACCGCCTGCGCCGCATCGATCCGCTCATCCCCAAGTGCCTTTGGCTTCCCATAATGCCTCGCGTCGGAGAAAGCGCCGTCATAAATCATGCTGGGATAATCCATGCCATTATCCGCCTGCGCAACCTGCTCTAGGGGACGAGCTTCATTCTCAGCCTCATTGTAGTACACATTATCATTGCCCGCCATCTGCAAGCTTTGGCTCACCATGGTATTTTGGGCGGTGACAAATTGCCCAAGCAGCAGCGAGCATTGATCCTCAAGGATGCCCAGTTGCTTGACATCCTCGTCCGTTAGAGATGTCCCGCCGGCCACCACCAGCGCAAGCTCCATGCTGTAGTCCGACAGCTGGTTGCAAAACTTGATGGTATCGCTCATGGCGACATGCGAAAGAGGCAGCGAGGCAAGAGATGATACCACATCATCCGCCTGTTTGCTGATTCCCGTGAGGAGATCGACCTGCGTCCGCGGATCATCCGCAATCGGTGCTTTGCCCAGCTTGATGCCAATCGCCTGCAAATGCTCCTGCGTTTCAAGAACACGCTGCGTATACCCATCCTCCAGTACCTGCATGGTTTCCGCGTTGCTGCGCTGCATGCTAACGCCCCAAATGATCGCAACCACCAGCGCTGCGGCCAAAACAACATACAGGATGATATGAACTTTGTTTTTCATCATTGCCTCCTAAATGGCAAAATTATGCTTGCCAATGCTAAGCTGTACCGTACGCGTCCAAATCCAGCCATTGGTTGCCGTGACGGGGTTATAGTAGTAAATACACCCGCCACTCGGGTCCCAGCCATTCAGCGCATCGCGGGCAGCCCGCAGGCTATCGGCATCGGGTGTCAGGTTGATCTGCCCGTCATCCACCGCGTCAAAGGCACGCGACTGGTAGATCACGCCGCTGATGGTGTTGGGAAACAGCGGGCTCTTGACGCGATTGAGGACAACGGCAGCCACTGCCACCTTGCCCACATACGGCTCGCCTCGCGCTTCACCATGCACCAGCCGCGCCAGCAAATAGGTTTCATTTTCGTTATACCCTGATGCCGCAACCGTACCGGATAGCGAAACGCCCAGACCCTCAGCCGTCTTTGTGCCGACTGCGCCATCCACCGAGAGCCCATTCTTACGCTGAAACCAGACGACCGCATCATAGGTCTGCTTTCCATAAACACCGTCAACTGTTCCATCAAAATACCCGTACTCCTTCAGCTTCTGCTGAATCATCCGAACCTGATCGCCCTTGCTCCCCCATGCGACCACTGCATCCGCATCCGTTAGCATAAAGAAAAGTGCAAAGGTCAACAGCGCCGCTACGATTTGTAGACATAGTTCTCTTTTGCTTGGTTTCAATTCCTCATGTTGCATTCAAAAACCCTCCCATGCAAGCATTGCTCATATGGAAGGGTTACCCAAAGAGGGTGAAAGTATGCATTTATTTTTCACAAGGTTATCAGGTCCATCACTTTTTCCAAACCGAAGGATGGAAAATGACCAGAATCGGGAAGATTTCGAGGCGGCCTGCCAGCATCAATATACTCAGCACGATCTTCGCCATCGGACCATATCCTGCAAAATTCTCCATAGGACCAACCATGCTAAAACCAGGACCTACATTGCTCGCGCAGGTTAACGCAGCGGTGAAGTTAGTTTCAAAGTCAAATCTGCCCTCAAAGGACACAAGCAATGCGCCCATCAAAATCATCAAAATATAGACAAAGAAGAATACCGCAACCTGCGTCAGGAGGGATTCCTCCACGCCCTTTCCTTCAAAGCGAACCACCTGCACCTTGCGAGGCTGGAAGGTATGTCGCACCTCTCTGCCGCTGATCTTGCACAGCAATGCCAAGCGCACCACCTTCAGTCCGCCCGCTGTGCTGCCCGCGCACGAGCCCACAAACATCAGCAGAATCAGGATCATCTTTGCCGCCTGCGGCCATAGGTTAAAGTCGGCAGTTGCATAGCCTGTCGTTGACATGACGGATGCTACCTGAAAGGAGCTGTAGCGAAGCGATTGGAATACATTTCCGTAGGTTGGCATCAGCAAAATACATATTGCCACCGTCGCTGCACCAAACAGACCCAGATACCAATGGAGTTCCTCGCTTTTTAGCATGTCGCGCCATGCTCCTGTAAGCACGCGATAAAAGAGTGCGAAGTTAATGCCAAAGAGCACCATGAACACCGTGATAATGACATCCACAACAGGGCTTTGGAATGCACCGACGCTCAGCCCGTAGTTGCTGAATCCGCCCGTGCCTGCCGTGCCCATGGTATGAATCGCCGCATCATAGGGCGAGAGCCCTGCGATGACCAGTATCGCAAACTGAATTGCTGTCAGCGCGCCATACATCATATACAGTATCTTTGCGCTATCGCCCATTTTGGGGACGATTTTGCTAAGGCTTGGACCGGGGCTTTCAGCCCGCACAAGGTGTGATGTGCGCCCTGTCATCTGGGGAAGAAGCGCAAGGGTTAGCACCAGCACGCCCATGCCGCCAATCCAGTGAGTGAAGCTACGCCAGAACATGATGCCCCGCATGGGCTCATCAAAGCTTGTCATGATGGTTGCGCCTGTTGTTGTAAAGCCTGATACAGCCTCAAAGAACGCGTCCACATAGTTAGGGATCACGCCGCTGAGCACAAAAGGCATGGCGCCAAAGCCGCTGAGCACCAGCCAAGAAAGTGCTACCACCACAAAGCCCTCGCGTGCGCGAAGGTTCGGCTTGATCGGCTTAACCAAAAACCATAGCGGCAGCCCCATAATACAGAGCGTTCCAATCGTCAATGCAAATGCCATGGCATCGCCGTCTCCGCATACAAGTGCAATCAAGAGCGACGGCGACATAGCCAATGCCTCGATGAGCAATATCGCTCCAAGCAAGCGCAGAACTAATCGTTTATTCATTTTCTAATGACCTCATTCAAATCACCAATACCGCTCTCGCGTGCCATGATGACAACGCTGTCGCCGCCCTCAATATGGTCATTACCAAAGGGGATGATGACCTTGCCCGCCCTCACGATGACCGCGACAAGCGTGTTCTTGCGCATGGTGAGATCCTTTAGCGCAATGCCGATATAGGGGTCCTGTGCACGCGCGATGAACTCAAGCGCTTCCGCTTTACCATCCATCAAGCGGTAGATCTTTTCTACCTTTGTACCAACGCCGTTGACATGGGCGCGGACATAACGCAGGATATTGGCGCAGGTAATCGCTTTGGGGCTTACTATGCTCTCAAGTCCCATGGAGGAGATGAGCTGTGCATAGGCGACGCGGTTGTTCTTCACGATGACCTTCGGCACACCTTCGCTCGCTGCGAACAGACCCGTCATCAGGTTTTCTTCATCGCGGTCGCATAGCGCCACAAAGGCATCCATCCCGCTCAGCCCTTCTTGCTCCAGCAGTTCCTGATCCGTTCCATCGCCATAGATCACGTTCACATCGGGCAGCTGTTCGCTAAGGGAGGCTGCCTTTCGTTCATTGATTTCAATGATGGATACATGTGTGCCGGTGGGTACAATCATCTTTGCTAAATAATAACTGATACGCCCGCCGCCCAAAATAAGCACATTCTTAACGCGCAGCGAATGCTTGCCCAAATAGCGGAAATAGCTGGTAATGGTAACCACATCAGCCGCCACATGAACGCGGTCGCCGTCCTCGATCACAAAATCTCCATTAGGGATCACGACATCACCATCACGCTCAACCGCCACATACAAAACCTGCGGAATCCCATGCAGCTTATGCCCAAGATCCTTAAGGGGTTTGCCGATGATCACGTCATTTTCGTGTGCGCGGAATTCGACCATTTCCACCCTGCCCTTTGCGAACGATTCAATGTTGCTGGCAAAAGGGAAACGCAGCAATCGGCTGATTTCTATCGCTGTTGCACGCTCTGGGTTGATGGCCATATCTATATCAAGTTCTTTTTTAAGCATACTGAGGCTTTCATTAAACTCGGGATCACGCACGCGGGCAATCGCATACTTTGCGCCCAGTTTTTTAGAGATCAAGCAGCAGAGCATATTGGTTTCATCGCTCGCGGTTGCGGCGATCAGAATATCCGCCTTATCCGCCCCTGCCTCCAGCAGCGTTGTGGCATTCGCGCCGTTGCCGCGCACGCACATAACATCCAGCGTTTCCTCACTCCGCTGGAGTGCCTCCTCGCTCGTGTCCACTATCACAACATCGTGTTCCTCGCGGGCTAAATGTTCAGCAATCGTATGGCCTACCTTGCCATCTCCAACCACTAGAATACGCATACCCAGTCCTCCGATATCAATTTCGTTTATTCACGGAAAGCGGTATTATATCACACCAATCAAGAAATGCAACCGCCAACATTTTCCCCTAAAATCATGCAAAGCCCGCTGCAATCTGTCTTGCGGCAGGCTGTCGACCTTCATCAACTTTACAATGGTCACATAAACAATTACAAACAAGCATTTTTCTGCATTGTAACCATTTACAAGACAGCATTATATCACAGCAAAGCATGTGTATGCAAGGCTTGACAACGCTTATTGTTCGTGATACGCTGTTTTAGCTATCGGGCGGCCAGACGATCGCGTGGCATAGGCCATGAGGAAAGTCCGAGCATCGCAGAGCAGGATGCCGGTTAACGACCGGTGGAGGCAACTTCAAGGAGAGTGCAACAGAGATATACCGCCATGGGCAACCATGGTAAGGCTGGAAAGGCGAGGTAAGAGCTCACCCATGCGCTTGGTAACAGGCGCGTGCTGCAAACCCCATCCGATGCAAGATCCGATCAGAAACAATACGGCTGCTCGTCGTGTTTCTAAAGAGATCGCTTGAGCCGTGTGGCAACATACGGACCAGATAGATGATCGTCCAACGACAGAACTCGGCTTACGACCGCACCGATAGCATTTATTTCACCTACCAAACGACCTTATATATATGGAGCAATATCATGAATACAAGAACCAACCGCTTTCTGCAAGCCCTTCCTCGTGCAATCATGCTGATGGCTGGGGCTTTTTTTGTTGTTATCCTATGCATTCTCGTTTTTTTTCAAGGGACCTTTGAATCCTATTATCAAAACGGCAGCCTTCTATCCAATACCATTCTCCTCCCCATATCGCTTCTTGGTGCTGCGCTATGGGTCTGGTTTATAGCAAGCGGAAACGGCAGCAACATAAACCGCAAGGACATGTGGGTGCTGGCAGGTTTCCAGATTGTACTCCTCGGTGTCCAGCTGATCGCCGCCCGCGCGATCTGGTTTTATCCCGGATGGGATATCGCCATGGTCTATACATCAGCGCAGGAGCTTGCCAGCGGTCAAGGCTTAACGCAGGCGATGACAGAATACTATCAGCTTTGCCCAAACAATGCGCCTATCACGGTTTTTCTATCCATCCCGCTTGCCATCGGCGTAAAGCTCGGGCTTGCTGTTCCCTATGCCATATTGCCCTATCTTGGCGCTTTGATGCTCAATCTCACCATCCTGCTATGCGCGCTTTGCCTTCGCAAGATCACCCGCAACCGCCGCCAGTTTTGGAGCTTTGTCTTGATCCTCTCCCTTTGGATCGGCATTCATATGTTTATGACCATTCCCTACACCGATATTTACAGCCTGTTTTTCACTGCACTTACGCTCTACCTCTGCCTAAGCGAATTAAAGTCGTTTCCCAAATGGGCGCTGATGACATTTACCTGCTTCTTTGGCGCAAGCCTTAAGCCTTCCCTTGCCGTCTTCTTTATCGCGCTGCTGATTATCAAAGCCATCGGTGCACTTGCGCATCTCAGGGAAAAGGAGCAGTGGAAGCGCGGGCTCATCGTGCTGATAGCGATTGTTATCGGCATCATTCCTGCGCAGATTTGGCAAAACCAATCAACCGCGTACCTTGCCGGTTCGGCTGTGCCCCAAGGTCAGCTGAGCACCACCCATTACCTGATGCTGGGGATGAACGGCGACACCATGGGCGGACACTCGCCCGATGATGTCGTATTTACTTCTTCCTTTGGCTCGCTCAAGGAAAGCCAAGCGGCAAACCTAAGCGAAGCATGGTCGCGGTTCACATCTCGTTCTTTTGCAGAAAACATCCATTTCTTCGCTGCCAAAGCCTACAAATCCTACGGCGACGGTACATTTGGTGCTAACACGAGCCTGCTAGCTATGCAAACGCCTCACCGAACCGATTCGCTTTCATTGTTTCTGCGCTCCATCTTTCATACAAACAGACCGCTAAACGCCATGTATTCAACGTTTGAACAAGCCATATGGCTGATGCTTCTCATGCTATGCGCATACTGCGCAATTGCGTGCAAAAAACATCACCCCATCATTCCCATCATCACGCTTGCGCTGCTGGGGCTCACGCTCTATCAGCTGCTCTTTGAGGTATGGCCGCGTTATCTATTCCTCTTCGCGCCGCTTTACGCCATCATGGCGGCAACGGGTGCTCATCAGCTCAGCACGCAACTTCAAGCGCTGCTCAAAAAGAAATAAGGATCATATACAAAGGCTGCTGCACATCATCGTGCAGCAGCCTTTTTGATTAGTAGAATAAATAGGGATTTTGGCGCACTACCTCTTTGATAATGATCCCTAGGATATCATTGGGGAGATAGGATGCAGCGACAAGCGCCGTATGAACCGCATTCACAATAGCCTCTACTGTGAATTCCTCCAAAGCCATCGTAGAGAGTCTCAACACCTGAACGGAGTTTTTACCTGTCGCTTTCTGTACCGTGTCAAAAACGGTCGTTTCTCCTGCCTTACCCGCCAGATCAAGGCTGAGCACAGGCGTTTCGAAATCATATAGCGCACTGAGCACCGTCACGCGGTCGCGAACGTAGACATCCAGCGCATAATTTTTCTCTTCTGCTGTATGTGCCTTGCCAAATCGAACGGACAGCTGAGTGCCATCACAGGCCCCATAGCACACGCCATCTAGGACATCATTGCCCGCATCCGTGATGTCAAATGCCATCTGAATGTCTGGAATGTATATGTATCCGCCGGTATTCATATCAAAGGTTCCTCTATGATCAACACCATCCGCCGAAGTATATCGGTAATAGTTACCATCAAACTCAACAATAGAGCCGTAGATGTCAGAAATCGATGCGCTGATATCCATCTGGACAACCAGTTGATTGGCGGCTAGCAGCTTGACCTTCACATCTATCAGCAGCGTTTTCAGCAGTGTTTCCACATCTGATATGATATAATACACTGACTTTTCCAAGGCTGCGCCTGTAATATGCTCGGACAATGCAGCCGTAATAAGCGCATTGAACGTCTCTGTCTGCACAAGTGCCAAGCAATCTTCAGTCGTGATATTCAATGTGATTACCGTATTAGCAGCATCCCTGTACGATTCCGTATCAAGCCCCTGCGCAACGGGTTCATCTTGATACATTCGGGCAAGTATTTCCTTCAATGCCGCATCGTCGGCTATCGTCTGCTTAATGGTTTTGGCTTGCAATGATAATCTCTTAAACAGATCCGCCGTGAGCACATCCATCGTTTCTGTTCTTACAGCATTGAGAAGTTTTTTAATCTCTATAAATGCCAACGACATTTCGTATGATCTAGGCATGCTATCCTCAATGAATGTGAGGGCATCCTCCCACGTCACAAACATTGCGCTGTCATTGATTGCGTCCGTGTGAACGAACAGACCGGTACTGTCCGGACGCGCAGCAATGCTCAGCACGTCTGCCCCGTCAAGCGATATCTGGATTGCACCGCAGGCATTTTCCGCGTCTGAAAGAAAGGTCAAAGTGAGTGCATCAAGGACTGTTTCCATCCCTTCCAGATAGGGAACCAGTTCCGCACCCGGCGTGATGGTCAGAGAGTACTGCATCGGCTCTGCAAGGGAAGCCATCGGCATCATTAGCGCGAGCAGCAAGCAGAGAAATGACGTCAACATTTTTCGTATCATACCATATCCTCCTATGAACAAATGTATTCAGTTTTATCAGGTGATAGATAGAGTATAATACATGCTTTACTTTTTGCCAATGTATGAGAGAAAAAACATTTGAATACATGACGTTTATTCTACTGGTGCGTTCTTTCATAGCAAAAAGGCTGCTGCACATCATCGTGCAGCAGCCCTTGTTTGTTATCAATTCAATTATTCTGCCATGAACATTTGAAGTACGTTTGCGGGCAGATTGCCTAGGACATTCATCATGCATTGCGTCAGGTTTGTCTGAGCTGCTTCCATGAACGCAGCCATCTCAGTGTCTGAGAACTTGAGCAGCTGGGTGGAAGAACTAATCGTTGCATTCTTGACTGCATCTAGCATTGAGTCATCGGCTTTTTCGCTGGTTAGCTGAATCGTCATCAGCGAACTATCGGAAGCAGCAGGCGCAATGATGGACACCGCACCTTCGCGGATGTACATCGTAATGGTCTGCGTCTTGACATCAGCTACGGCGCTGCTTTTGTAATCAAATGTGATTTGGGTGCCATCTTCATCCAGCATGCTGATGGTTGCTGTTACGGATTCATCGCTGTGAACGAATGCGTCCATCTCCATTTGCATGGAAAGCTTTTCGCCGTCATCATCGCCGTCTGCTGTAACATCAACAGTATATGCCACGCCGTCATCACTTGTCAGGCGGTTGTAGATCACATTCATATCCATTTTCATTGTGTCATCGTCGTCTTTTTCGGTGTAGTTCATTGAGAAAGGAACACTCATGGAGACAAGATCTTCGCCTGCGGTCAAGATCACCATGTCCACCTTGACATCAGAACTCGCATAGATTTCTTTGAGTTCTTCCACTGCTTCTTCCACTTCTGCATTAAGCTTGGCTTCCGTCGTATTATCATCGTCCATGCTCAAGAAGGATTTGATGAGTGTCTTGAATGTTGTGGTCTGCACCAGCTTGACATAGAACTCTGATGTGACCGTCAATTCGACCTTTTGGTCCGCAGCGTCATGCAGCACATCAGTGAATGTACCTTCGCTCACCTTGGCAGATTCCATCAATTCCATAATCAGATTGATGAGCTCCTCGTCCTCCGCCACCGCTTCAGCAGCCGCAGTGATCTGCTCTTCAAACTCAGAGAACATGGCAGGCGAAGTGCCTGTGGTGCCTGTTTCCAATGCCTCGCGAAGCATTGCATACATGGCGGTTGCGTCATCGGACTCTTCGGTATTTGCCGCTAAAAAGTCAATGACATCCAACCATGAAAAGTACATCACATCACTGGAAACCGCATCAGTCTGCACAAACAGACCCTCGTCATCCGGGCGAAGCGCAATGCTCGCTACATCTGTACCCTGAAGTGAGAGCACCAGTGCACCTGCATCGCCCTCTTCACTTGCAAGAACCTTGATCGCAAGCACATCAAAAAGCTCTTCAAAGCCTTCCATTGTGCTAGCCATGTCTTTGCCAGGGGTAATGGTTACCGTATACAGATTTGCCTCTGCAAGCGATGCGATAGGCAATGCCAAAGCGAGTAGCAAGCATAGGAACGTGGTCAATAGTTTCTTAATCATAGAATAGCCCCCTTGTGTAATATATTAAAGATTATTTATTCGAACACCTTTAGTATAGCTTATTTGCGTATTTTTGTCATGGGTAAAAGCAGGTAAACCCGAAACCAATGGTTCAAATGTCAAAAACGCGTATCGGGTTATCCAATTTCCATCATAGCAGTTAACGTTTCAGCCATACGGTTTGATTCACAATGGGCGTATAGCTTTGAATGAGCTTCACAGCCTTTACGCTGACATTGGTGTCCTCATAATCCGCAGGCATCGCGCGCTTCTCGCCCGCCCTTTGCATGGAGATGGCTAGCTCTGTCGCCTGCGCTACGCTCTTTTTGGTAATGCCGCCGATCACGACCGTGCCCTTGTCCAAAACCTCAGGGCGTTCAGTTGATGTACGAATCAACACCCCGCAAAACCCGAGCATCGCGCTTTCCTCACTCAGCGTACCGCTGTCGCTCAAAACCACAAGGCTGCTTTTTTGCAGCTTGTTATAATCACAGAATCCGAAAGGCTTTAGGCTTCTGACCAACGGATGAAATTGGAAATCGCGCTCCTTGATGAACTTCATGCTTCTGGGATGGGTGCTGTAAATCACAGGCACCTGATAGGTTTCCGCCATGTGGTTGATCGCCTGCATTAAGGAGAGGAAATTTTCTTCAAGGTCGATATTTTCCTCGCGATGCGCCGATACAAGGATGTACTTCCCCTCTTCCAGCCCTAGGCGGTCAAGCACATCGGACTTGTCGATGCTTTCCATCGCCCCATCGAGCACCTCGCGCATGGGCGAGCCCGTCACAAAGATCGTCTTGCCGTCAATGCCTTCGCTGAGTAAATAGCGGCGGCTGTTTTCAGTATAGGGCATGTTGATATCGGAAATATGGTCGACGATTTTGCGGTTGATCATCTCGCTCACATTCCAGTCCCAGCAGCGATTGCCCGCTTCCATATGGAAGATTGGAATTTTGAGGCGCTTGGCAGAAATCGCGCAAAGCGCTGAGTTCGTATCGCCGAGAATGAGCACTGCGTCAGGGCGTTCCTCCGCCATAAGCTTGTAGGTTTTGGCGATGATATTCCCCATCGTTTCGCCAAGATCCGAGCCGACCGCTTCCAAATAATGATCAGGCGCACGCAGGTTCAGTTCTCGAAAGAAGATTTCATTGAGCGTAGGGTCATAGTTTTGACCTGTATGAACCACGATATGATTGAAATATCGATCCGCGCAGCGCATCACGGCGGACAGCCTGATAATTTCGGGACGCGTGCCAAGGACGGTCATCAGCTTGAGTTTATTCATCTATCATATTTCCTTTCTTTGCTGATTGCTGGGCGCAGCAACGGGCAGATAAATGGTGTCTGGGTTTGATGGGTCAAAGCATTCGTTTGCCCACATGATGGTCACCATATCACAGTCGCCCAAGTTCTCTATGTTATGCGTATATCCCGGGGGGATGTCCACGATTTGTGGAGCATCGCCTGATACGCGGTAACTAATCACGGTCGTATCCCCGATCTTGCGAAAGCGGATAATCCCCTCGCCCACTACCACAACGAATTTCTCATGCTTGCTGTGATGCCAATGCTCGCCCTTTGTGATATGGGGCTTTGAGATATTGACGCTCACCTGACCGCGCTCGCCCATATGAAAAAGCTCTGTGAATGAGCCGCGGTGATCCGAATGGATGGAGGGTGAATTCGCAAAATCCTCAGGGGGCAGAAAGCTCAGATAGGTAGAATATAGTTTCTTGGTGAACGGATCGCTCTGATCGGGCACATTGAGCGCTTTGCGATCTGTATCAAAGGAACGAATGAGCGCCGCCAGTTCGCCAAGCTTGATATCATGCGTTGGTGAAACGACGCAAAACTCGTTTTCCCTTGTAGGCTGATCATCAAGCGCACGAATAAACTCCGCCGCGATATCATCAATATAGTTGAAATGAAGGGGTGCATCCGGATTGGAAACGGAAATCGGCATGCCGCGCGAGATGGCGTAACAGTAGGTCGCAACAACGCTATTGTAATTGGGGCGGCTCCACTTGCCAAATGCATTGGTCAAGCGGTAGATGTATACGGGCGTACCGCAGCGCTCCCCATATTCGCGCACCTCTAGCTCCGCCGCACGCTTGCTCTGGCCATACGGATTTTGAAGTCCTGCTTGAGTGGAACTGGAAAGAAGGACGGGGGGCTTTTTAGCCGCCTGCAAAAGCGATAATAGCTCTTTGGTGAAGTCACTGTTGCCGCGCATAAAATCATCTGTGTTCTCAGGTCGATTGACCCCTGCCAGATGAAAGACAAAGTCCGCTTGCTTTGCAGCATCATGAAGTTCCTGTGCATCGGTTGCTAGGTCAATGGGAAAAATCACATCATCAGCGGCATTTGGACGCTGATTTAAAAACTGCTGCAGGTTTCTTCCCATAAATCCCTGCGCACCTGTAATCATAATATTCAAGGGTCTTCCTCCTTGTCAATGGGCATGCATGTATAATACAGGAAGCACAAAGACGTGTCAACGCTTGACTGTATATGTTTGGCAACCTATAATGGTTGTAACAAATCGGAAGGGGGCATGGGTATGCTGATGACGAGAATTCTGGTCATGATGCAAGGCATTACGCACGGTGAAACCGCCGCGCTTGCGGTTCTTTCTGCGCTTTCAAATGCCTCCTCGCCCTTTAGCCTGCGCTTTGCAGTGGATCAGCAGTTTGAGGATGCATTTGCGGAGATTGCAGGAGAAGCGGAAGTATTTCAAGCGGGCGATGTACTTTTTTATGATGAAAGCAAAGGGATTTCAGGCATCCTTCCCTTGCTCACTGACGAAACACATTTCCTGTTCTTGATCGGGGCGCATCATTTTGCGCCCAAATGGGATCGCATTTTATTATCGCGTTATAAAAAGATCAAGGCGCGAAACTATATCTTAACGGGCATCATCTCATCGGAAGATGAGCACTACCCCCCGCAGGCGTATTTGCCCGCTTTTGCACAGAACTTCGATGAAAGCGGCGTGCTCATTCAGCGTGGATTACCGCTGGTTTGCAGCGCTGCACCCGTCAGCACCCTTGCGATACACCCCGCGCTCCTCTTTGGGCAGATATCCTTTGTGCACCGCGTGCCATGGGAGCCGTCCGAATTATCCATCGCCGCCTATTTGGGTAACTATACGCCTTACGCACTGGATCAAGCTATCTTTTGGCCGCTTGAAAAACAGCCAACGTATCGGCTGCGCGGACTTGGGCATACGCTCCCTGGAACATCGGTGGCAAGGTTTGAACAGTTGGCAGGATTTCGCTATGAGCAAAAGGCAGCAGGCGTCAAGACCACATGGGGGCTGTTTACCAAAGCGGATACCTACCCCCAGCTCCTGCCCCGCTCGATGATCATCCCGCAAAAAGCAAAGCTACTTGCCCAGAAGCTGCGAGAGGACAGCCATGCCCCGCTCATCGCCACGGCCTTCATCGATCTGCCAAACCCCAAGAAACCCGTTCATGCTTATGTGCTGCGCTTTGGCTTTATGAAGAATCTGCTTCATCTCCCTCTGCTGCTTTTTGCAAGCGGAGGTCAGGAGCGCTACCTCAGGTCCATCTTTCCAAACGTTTGCAGCTACCCGCGGGAAACCATTCTTTCAAGGACTTATCTCAGGCGCGGTATGATGCTTGAGGATCACATGAGGCGCAGCAAGTTCCATTTGATGATGAATGCCGCTAAGAAACATGAGGAATACACGCATGTCGCTTGGGCGAATGTCGATCTGATCAGGGACCCCATATGCCCTGATGCAATGCCCGACTTCACTCATCTGATGGACGAAAAGGTACATATGGCGATGGTTCATGGAGCAGCCGATACCTCCTTCATCCTCATGCCCATCAGCAAGCTTGAGCATCTTGTTTCCCTCACGGAGTCCATCACCTTGGAGGACTCCGAAAAAAATCAAGGGCTCACCGAATCCATGCTTTTCAAGCGTTTGATCGACACCTTTCCAGAGCTGTTTACCCTCCATGAGCTTCCCAAAAAGCACCTGCTGATGCATACGGCCTTTGTGCCTGAGCTCCTCAGCCAGCGATATCAAGCATTGCTTAAAGATTCACAGTTGCCATGGCGGCAGCGAATTCATAACCAACAAGAAGTAGGGAGATGATTTCCCATGGATCAGGAAACCAATCGCTTATCCACCCCCGTATCCGCAAGCCGCGCGGAGCAGGTTCATATCGTTATGCCAGCGGATGTCAATGCAAACTTCAACCTTTTTGGCGGCATCCTCATGCAATGGATTGACGTTGTAGCCGGAGTTGTGGGTCGCCGCCATGCAGGGCGCGATGTACTCACCGCCGCTGTTGATAATTTGCAGTTTTTAGCCCCCGCTTACCTCAACGATATCGTAGAGCTTAAGGGGCGCGTGACCTATGTCGGCAACACCAGCATGGAGGTATGCGTGGAAACCTTCGTGGAGCGCACCAACGATCCAAGCCACAAAATCCTTGTCAACCGTGCCTATTTGACCATGGTTGCCCTGAGCAAAAGCGGTAAGCCGACGCAAGTCCCGCTTCTTGCCCTTGTAGGTGACGAGGAGAAAGCGGACTTTGAAGCAGGCAAACACAGGCGCGAGCTTAGAAAACGCGCATAATACAAAAAACACCGCGCTATAGAGCCTCAGGGCCCTAATAGCGCGGTGTTTTTTATGGTCTATTTACTACTACTCGTTCACGCCGTATCCATACAGCATCTCATCTGTCATAATCTTGTAGCTTTCTAGTGCATCCGTGGCAGGATCAATAAGCATCTGTGCCAGTACGCCATCTTCGTATTCCACCTTTACGCAGAAACCATTGACGCTATCATCACTGTACACATTGGATACCTTGGCCCCTTGATAGAAATATCCCTTGTCCAGATAGGTCTTAGCTACCTCCGCCCAATGAGGATCGAAGGGATCCACGGCTGATACCGGCAACTCAACCATGGTTCCCACAAGGTAGCTAATGAACGACAGTCCAAAGTGATCTTGACTTGCAAGAAGCAATTCTCCCGTATCCATATTGATTTGAAAATCATAGGAATAATGCGGCGCAAGTATAGGACCATCTTCCACAAATGAAATATCCCAAGCCTGTCGATCTTCAGTGTAACTGATCGTACTTCGCACAACAACGTTCATATCACCCATGATGGTACGCAGTTTAGCCTCTACTTCATTTTCCAATTGCTTTTGCTCTGGGTCTTTGGCATTTTCATAAACTGCCTTGTTGGTTTGACGAATTTTGAAGTTCTGATACTCGATTAGCAGGAGCTCGTTATCGGTCATCTCCCTGTCCTGTGGGTAATGGTATCTGGTTTCACCGCCGCCGTTATGACCTAGAATGTAAAGCCCGTCAGTAGGCATATCGGACAAAGTGCCTGTGGGGCGATAGCTTTCATCCGTTTCGCATAACTCCCTAATGACAGATTTACGCAAAAATTCTTTACGGGTGAGCGCTCTGTTGCTGCTTTCACTGGCGGGCACATCTGGATCAAAAAACGGAACCAGCGCGTCAAACGCTTCCACAACCTCTATGAGCTGTAATAGTTCCTGATCGGTCATTTCTTGATTGGGCAGCAGCAAAAAGGGCATGAGTCCTGCTTCCTTTACGTTCGCCCATAAAGCAGCGCATCCATAGTAATTTCCATCCCGTGCCTCAAGCGGAATCATCGATACAAATTCCGCCAGTGGGGCTGAAATTGCAAAATTTTCTCCCCCATACCCTTCAGGCGCTGCCTGCACTGGTTCCTCTGCCCTAAGATCATATAATTCGTACTGATAAACCAAATCATGGTATCTGAGTAATTCGCCTCGCCTTAGGTCACGGCTATATGCCGCGAGTTCGGGTACGAAACGGCTTTGATAGTACTGAGGATTGTCTACGTCAGTGATCCCGAATAGCTCGGGGGTTTTGTGCTCCATCCAGCTTAGATCGGCAGTATCCATTGGTGTGGTGATATCTTGCAAGTCCGAAACAGGGGCAGTAGCGGTTACCGCAAAAGCACTTCCTGCCAGCAGCACCAGCGCCGCCATGCCCGCAAGGAATGCATTCCCCTTGCTTTTTCTTGATGTATCAAACATCGATGCAAAACGATTTTTCATGTCTTTCTTCCCTTCATAAAAATATGTGGAAAGCGCAACTTGCTGCTTGCGTTGACGTCCTATTACCCCTAGGATGGTTTCTCCATAAAACTTGCGCACCGATAAATCCGTACTGGCCAATACAGAGGCATCGCAGGACATTTCGCAGTCACCTGCCATGGCGCGCGCCATAGCCCGCACAAGTGGGTTGAACCAATATACCGTCAAACAAACGAGCATCAGCGCCTTACCCCAAAGATCACGACGCTTGATATGCGTCAGCTCATGGCGAATGATCAAGCGCAGTTCCTCCATCGTCAGCTCCTGCTCCGGCATGAGCAGAGTGGGCCCAAACAGCCCAACGACCATGGGGCTATTAACGCACACGCAGTGCATGAATCGTACTGTTTTCTTGAGGTCAAGTGTATTCATCTCTTCCAGAAGGATTTGTTGCTCAGCTTCCCCAGCAGGTGTTTGCCACCTGCGGACTCTTCTAAAAAAGCGAATATGCCTGATGCATTGAAAGAGCATCGCAGCAAATGCACCCAATGCCCATATCATCAGGCATGCCGTATAAAGATCAGGCCATTGAAAGCTGATGCTTGGCGCTGATTGAGATTGACCAAGCACTCCTGCAATCTGCGCGGTTGCCATGGGTGCAGGGTTTGCAGCTTCAAGGTTTGTATTCTTTGTCGTTTGCGGTGCGGATGTTATCTCCAGCAGCCGCGCCCCGATGGCAGGCGCAGGGGTCGCTATGACAACAGGGTTTCGTGCCTGCGGTGTGCTGATCGTCATGAGGGGCTTAGATACAAGCCCAAAGGGAATCAGCATTCCTATGCACACGATCACCCACGCCATATACCGTGCTTGCGGACAAACATATCGGCATAGCAATGGGTATGCCGCAAGCAGCATCACAATGAGAATTGACGTACCCAGCATATTTTGCAAAAGCAGGTTTGCCATGTCGTCACTCCTTTTCGTCAAGCCATTTGCGAAGCTCCGCAATGTCCTCATCCGTCATCTTATTGCCTTGATAGAGTGTGCTCACCAGATTAGCAAACGAGTTTTGGTGAAAGCGTTCCATAAAATCTCCGCTTTCAAAGGCGATATAATCATCGCGCTTGACCAATGGATAATAAATCCGCTCTTTGCCAACGCGCTCGCTGCGCAGGAATTCTCTGTCGATCAAACGAGTGAGCAAAGTGAGCACGGTTTGCGGTTTCCATTTTCTCTCGCCATCCAGCTTCTCTAGGATTTGGTTGGTGGATATGGGCGATGGGTTCGCCCATACAATCTTCATCAATTCAAATTCGCTCTCAGGCAGTTTCTTTAGAGTAGTCATCAAATCGCTCCTTCTACGCTTGTAGTACGTTCTGATGTCATTGTACAATACGCTCCGCTGGCTTGTCAACATCAAATACTACATTTGTAGAACTTGTTACATATCCATACAAAAAGAGGTCACTGCACAAACGCAGTGACCTCGATATAAGTTCGTGATATTATGCCTTCGCTGTAGGCAGATCCTGACCCATCCAATACTTCTTGAGGGGTGCAAAGCTTAAGAATGCAACAACCGATGTAATGATGATTTCGGGGAGCATGTACGATCCGTTATACGAAACAGACCATACAACCGGTGCCCAGCTCAATGCGTTTGGCCACATGGCTTCCCAAATCCACACGCCGCTGATGAAATGGCATACGAAGCGCAGGAAGAACGTGAATACAATGCCTGCAACGATTGACCAGCGGCGATCCTTGATCACACCATTAAAGCATGCAGAAAAGCCAACGACAGTGAATGCAATCACATAGTCAAACAGGATGATGCCAATTGCGGTCATTGCGTCGGGTGCATACTGCACATTGCTGATGCCCAGCATCATTTGCAGAAGGCTGTACACCAACGCAGAACCAATACCCCATTTGGTGCCATGTCTGTGAGCGATCATCACCAATGGGAGCATGCTGCATACTGTGATGCCGCCGCCAAGTGCCCAAGGGCCTTTGAAGTCAAACAGGCTGAGTACCGTACCGATTGCGATGAGAATGGCGCATTCCACCATGCGTCTTGTTGATTTGCTGTCCATGGAACATTCCTCCTAAAATAAAAAATTCCCGCGCCTGCGGGTTATGCAGGGCGAGCCATCAAAGGAGTCTATTCCATTGATTCCTACGCCGGCATTACCCGGATCAGGTTCTAGGGTCCCGAGCCCAGCTCGATCTCAGCCGACGTACGTCAGCCCCCCTTGTGCTTTTTTGCACGGTGTCATTATAGCAGGATATTCCTATTTGTCAAGCATGCTGAGGCATGCTACAATGGTCTTATTCAAGGAGGGATTGTCATGGAGACATGCTATATCGTCGGCGCGGGCGATTTTACCTCACGCGATTTTGCGCCAACTAAAAATGATTTTGTCATTGCTGCCGATGGCGGCTATATGGCCCTTGAGGCAATCGGTCATCAGCCCGATTTATTGCTCGGCGATTTTGACTCCTTAGGTGATTTGGAGCAAATACCCACAGGGATTGCCATCGACCGCTACGCGGTTGAAAAAGACGATACCGACATGGGACTCGCCCTAGCCAGAGCGTGGGAGATGGGCTATCGCGACTTTTCCATTTATGGCGGCGGCGGCGGGCGCGTGGATCACCTGATCGCCAATATACAGACCATGTGCAAATACAGCAGGCTTGGCGGCAGCCTTCGCCTCATTGACCCTGCATACGATGTTTTTGTTCTCACAAACGGCAGCCTAACCCTTCCTCTGCGGCAAAAGCACTGCCTTGTCAGCGTTTTTTGTCATGGCGAAACAGCAGAGGGCGTAACGCTTCGCGGGCTACAGTACCCGCTTGACCGTCATATGCTCACTTGCGATTATCCGCTTGGGGTCAGCAATCAGGTCATGGATGAGCATATTCCCGCCGTGGTAACAGTGGAAAACGGAACTGTGTATATCATTTCCTATACCGAGCCATCGATTCATTGAAACCAGCAAAGGAGCTTCGCTCTTTTATTATTAATTTGTTACTACTTTCTAAAGTAATAGGGCGATAGCCCAACTAAAAGGGTGAGCATACGCTCACCCTTTTTCATTCATTCATTTTACGCGATGGCATCTTCTTGCATCACAATTTCCACCCGTACACCTGGCATAAGCTGACTAAGCGTCTGCGCCATTCCATGTGAGTTCTCTCCGCCACCCATGATCAGCTGCCTAACACCGTGCTTTTGTGCATAGTTGGCAATCGCGGTCACAGGCACTTCGGCAGCAATCACGCACATTTCTGCGCCCGCTTCGCCCGATAATGCATACAGATAGTCAAGTACCTTCGCGTTAATGGCAGGCTCGCCTTGAACCTTATCCGGCATGCTTGTCACATGCAGAACATGCAAAGGGCAGCCCTTCTTCATCGCAACATCCACGCCTTTGCGTATTAGTCTTGCACTGGCATACTGCAATGTCACAAGCACCAATATTGGTGTCTGCTTATTCATGAAGACTCATCCCTTCTGCTAGGCAAGCATTATATCGGCAACCATTGTATCATTGCTGATCACCGTTACGCGCGTGCCAGGCTGCATATCGGGCTTTTGCTTGTGTACATCAAAGTAGAAAAGTCTGTCATCTTCCAAATCGCCGCGCTCGCCAATATTGACGAGCAGCGCATAGCAGTCCAGACCTTCCTTATCCGTTGCATCCTCTGCAAACGACTTGAGCACGCCTGTAGTTTCTCTCTTGCGGCCATTGAGCATGTAGTAAATATGTTTTTGGTACAAATGCATCGGGTGAACATATACACCATAGAGAAACAGGAAATATACGCCTGCAACAACCGTTAGTGCTGCTGTAACCATCCACATCTGGCTGCTGCGCTCCAGTCTGCCCACCACAAACAGCACAATGGCTGCAATCCCAATGAGCACGGTAGGCAGTGCGGTAATCCACCAGCGTTTCTTTAGCATGCTTTTGACCTGTTCAAATTCTGTCTGTGTATACACAACATAGCTCCTTACTTTGCGTCCTTTGTCTTGATCCTTTGCATCAGCTTGATGGTGACAAAGAACAATGTCAGCACCAGAAAAACGCCGAGCAGACCAATAACTGTTGTAATAAGACCCTTTGTCATCAAGGGCAGGGTTGTCAAATCCATTACTTCCTCTGCTGCAACCGGTGCCACAGTTTCAGTAATTGCATCACTTAACGTGAAAAACCATTTCATCATGATTATCCCTCACTATTCAATCATCAAAAGTAGAATTCAGTTACATGCCAAGCATCATGCTGACCAGCGTAATGACCATACCGCCGGCAACAATCGAGCCCAGCTGACCTGATACGTTTGCGCTGATAGCCTGCATCAAGATGAAGTTGTAGGGATCTTCGTCCTTGGCCATTTTCTGAATGACGCGAGCGCTCATGGGGAATGCGGAAATGCCCGCTGCGCCGATCATCGGATTGACTTTGTTCTTGCGGAAGAGGTTGAGGAATTTTGCGAACAGCACGCCGCCTGCGGTATCAAACACAAATGCGAACAGTCCAAGACCCATGATTAGCAATGTGTCAATGCGCAGGAAGTTCTGTGCAACCATGGTAGAACCAATGGTGATACCAAGGAGGATGGTAACTAGGTTTGCAAGCTCGTTTTGCGCGGTCTTGCTGAGGCGCTCAAGAACGCCGCACTCACGAATGAGATTACCAAACATCAAGCTGCCAACCAGCGGTGCGCTCATGGGCACGATGATACCTGCCACAATCGTAACCACGATCGGGAACATGATGAGTGCTAGCTTGGAGGAGCGCTCCTCATTATAGTCCATGCGGATCATACGCTCTTGCTTGGTGGTCAGTGCGCGGATAACCGGAGGCTGGATGACTGGCACAAGCGACATGTAGCTATACGCTGCAACGCTGATAGGCGCCATGTAATCCACTAAGTTAAAGTGGTTGGCGACATACAGCGTCGTTGGTCCATCTGCCGCGCCGATAATACCGATTGCGGATGCCAAGCGGAGGATTAAGTCCTGATCACCTGCGGTTGCAGGAAGAACGATCGGGATCAAAACAAGTGAGAGCAGGAAGGTAGCAAAGATACCAAACTGTGCTGCTGCGCCAAAGAAGATCATGGAAGGATCCTTGAGCAGCGGGGAGAAGTCGATCATTGCACCAACTGCGATGAATATCAAAATCGGGAAGAGTTCATTTTTGATACCGGAATTAAAAAGTACTGTCAAGAAGCCTTCTGTGCCAAGTACGCTAGCGGCCGGGTTTCCTGTAACCGCATCAATAACCGGCGGCAGGTTTGCAAGTATTGCACCAAAGCCGATGGGAAGCAGTAATGCCGGTTCATAATCCTTTTTGATTGCTAGATAAATGAGTACGCCCGAGATGATGAACATGATAAGTGTCTTTAGGCCATCCACCGTTCCCATATAGAGAACACCGGAAAAAAGCTCCTTAAGTATTGCCCCTATGTCCACTTTGTTTCCTCCTAACATCCTATGCAGAAATTTACCATTATGGTCTTCGTAGCATTATAACATTGCGAATATGGAAAGTCAAAAGACAATTCGCTTCAAAAGGCTATGTATTTGTTGGATTTGGCAACGATTCCATCCAATATTCAAAGGTGCATGTAAGTGCTTACTTTTTCATGCAAAAAACCATATCCTTAGCGGTATGTAAACATAAATTGCGCTCATTAGCTCACAAAGACTTTTCAAGCACGTTGTACCGATTCCCATACAATGCTACTTTACAAACATGCGCATACCCCGCCATTTGGTATAGCCTATTGGCTTTGAGGTTCAGCTCATCACAGAGCAGGTGAATGCATCCATGACCCTGCGCTTGGGCTTGATTTTCCGCTGCATCCAGCAGTGTCTTGCCAAACCCTCGCCCCTGCATGCTTGGCGAAATGCACAAACGGCTGATGATGCATGGATTGTTTTGATATTGATACGCTAAATCCATTTTTTCTATTTCGTCCGTCGCATGAAGGGTAAAAACGCCGATCAATTCTTTTTCCGCTTCATATAGGAAGAGGGATTGTTCCCCAATGTCTTCCATCAGAATTTCATCATTGGGATAATACTCGTTCCAACCCGCTGACGGATCTGCCGCGCTGCATGCACGGTACAGATTCATCACAAGGCTTTTGTCATCCTCCACTGCCAAACGAATGGATTGATTAGGCAAGCTGCGTCACATCTTTCTTTTGACTTCTTTTTTCCATCCGCACCATCCACACAATGCATAGTATGATCTGCACCAGCGTTGAGCAAGGCGTTGCAAGACCGATTAAAAACAGCGAGGTCTGGGGCAAACGGCTCATGAGATAAGATACTGGAATGCGCACGCCAAATGCACCTGCAATGCCCTGCACCATCACGAAGTTGGTCTCCCCGCAGCCATTGAAATAACCGATGAAGCAAAATAGGAAGGACACCAGCAGCGTATCAATCGAGTACGCCTTTAGATAATCGGCCGCCTGCACAATGACCGCCCCGTCACGCGCAAAGATTGATGCAAGCAGCTCTCCATGGAAATACCCCACGTACGCAAGCATCAGCCCTATCACAAAGGATGTGATCATGCCGTACTGCATCGCACGCTTGGCACGGAGCGGTTCGTCCGCGCCGATGTTTTGCGCAACGAATGCGCTGATGGACTGCATGAAAGCCGATGGGATGAGCATAATAAACCCACACAAGCGCTCCGCCACACCAACGCCGGCTGAGGGCACAACACCAAGCACATTGACGATTGCAATGATGACCATAAATGAACAGCTAACAAGAAAGTCCTGAAATGCAACCGGCGCACCTAATCTGAGTGTTTTAAGCATGACGGGCTTTTGAATGCGAATCTGCTTTTGATGCAGCGCAAAGGGCAGACCGCGTTTGCGGATAATCACCACGGACAAAATCACGCTGATGAGCTGTGCTAGCGCTGTTGCCAGCGCAACCCCTGCAACGCCCATCCCAAAGACCGCCACAAAGAGCAGATCAAGAACGATATTGACAACGCATGCAATCGCAACGGCGATCAGCGGCGTTTTGGAGTCTCCAATTCCGCGAAACACGCTGCCCAGCACATTGTACGCCACAATGAATAACGCGCCGCCGCCGCAGATGCGCACATAGTCCGTTGTCGCCGCCAGCGCCTCACTCGGCGCATGCGTCCAAATGGCAAATGTCTTGGCAAACACCACCAGAATGATGGTAATGATAACGCCCACAATGCCAAAGAGCACGATCGATGTGCCGATCGTATCGCCCGCACCCTCCTCATCGCCCTGACCTAGCTTTTGCCCAAGCAAAACCGTTGTACCCATGGCAAGCCCAGTCACAAGCACTGTAACCATCTGAAGGATTTGGCTGCCTGTGGAAACAGCTGAAACATCTGCTGCTCCGCAGAATTGACCGATCACCAGCAGGTCGACTGCACCATACATGGTTTGTAAAATCAACGCTACCAATACTGGGAACGCAAATTGCAGTAAGGGTGATAGGATTTTTCCTTGTGTGAAACCGATTTGCTTTCGCATCAGAACCTCCGTTGGAGTCATAGGGCATACGACTAAGCGACCCTTGACTCCGAATATTCCCATTTTATCAGCGATCGATAAAATGTCAACCATCAATACCTCTTTTTGCGTCTGCATAGCGAATATCATTTTTTCTCTTGCAATCTGTGCAATCGTTTGCAATTCAAGGCATTGCGCGCCTCATATTGTTCTGTAACGCTTGTAAATCAAGGCTTATCAAGAATTTTCTCATTGCGTAATGCAAGCACCTGTCGTATAATGTCATTACATCATATAAGCGGCTCATTACCGCTTCACCTAGGAGGATATCTAAATGGACAAACAGATCATAAAAATCGGAATCGTTGGCTGCGGCGGTATCGCAAATGGAAAACACATGCCCGCTCTATCCAAGATAGAAGGCGTGGAGATGGTTGCTTTTTGCGACATCATCCCCGAGCGCGCGCAATCAGCCGCTAAAGCCTTTGGCGCAGCGGATGCAAAGGTGTATGAGGACTACTGTGAGCTACTTCAAAATCCCGATGTCATGGTCGTACATGTATTGACACCAAACATCAGCCATAGCGAAATCTCCTGCGCTGCAATGCGTGCAGGCAAGGATGTTATGTGTGAAAAGCCCATGGCGATCAGCTCCATTGAAGCCAAGAAGATGATTGACTGCCAAAAGGAAACAGGGCGCAAGCTCTCCATCGGCTATCAAAACCGCTTCCGTCCCGAGTGCCTCTACCTCAAAGAATGCTGTGAAAACGGCGACCTTGGCGAGGTATACTATGCTCGCGCACAAGCCGTTCGCCGCCGTGCAGTTCCCACATGGGGCGTATTTCTGGATGAGGAGAAACAGGGCGGCGGTCCGCTGATCGATATCGGCACCCACGCGCTTGACCTCACCCTCTGGTGCATGGACAACTACGAACCGGAGATGGTCGTTGGCACAGTCTATCGCAAGCTTGGTGACCGCGAAAACTCCGCCAACATCTTTGGCAGCTGGGATCCCAAGGAATTCACAGTGGAGGACAGCGCATTTGGTTTTGTCCGCATGAAGAATGGCGCAACCGTGTTCCTTGAAAGCAGCTGGGCACTTAACACGCTGCTTGTGGACGAGGCAAAGACCATCCTATGCGGCACGGAAGCCGGTGCAGACATGCTCGGACCCAAGGACAAGCCCCTTCGCATCAACGGCGAGCGCTATGCCAAAACCTATGAATTGACCCCCGATCTAGGCGCGAGCGCCGTCGCTTACTATTCAGGCACAAGCGGCGATCCAGGCGTAGCGGAAGCGCAAAGCTGGGTCAACTACGTACGCGGCGAGGGCGATCTGGTGACCAAGCCCGATCAGGCATACGTTGTCACGCAGATTCTTGAGGCGATTTACGAAAGCGGAAAGACTGGAAAGCCCATCTTCTTTTAGCAGGAACGCTGCCCCTGCACCCCGCAAGGGAACAAGTCCCCTTGACCCATGCTTTGCACGGGCAATGCGTGCATGGGGTGCTATATAGCCAGCAATGTATTGGCTTAATCGGTATCATATGCCGCTCATCATGGGTTTGGGGGCGAGCAAGGGGGCGGGTTGCGCCGTCTATATTATTCCCCCATACCCCATATAAAAAGCGCGTGGAATTGTTCCCCGCGCTTTTTGCTGGTAATTAGGGTTCGTTTCGTGTATGATATTTTTATTAAAATGTGTCCGCAGTTAGGAGGATCAGTATGAATCATTTTTTTGCTTATTTAGATCGATTAAAGCTCATCAAGCGCTGGGGTTTGATGCGCAATACAATCCCTGAAAACGATATGGAGCACAGCATGCAGACTGCTTTTATCGCCCATGGTCTAGCCGTGCTTGGCAAGACGCGCCATCACCGCGATATTGACCCCGAGCATGTATTGTCCCTTGCCATCTACCACGATGCAGGAGAAGTGATCACAGGCGATCTGCCAACACCCGTCAAGTATAAGAATCCCGCGATCAGCGACGCTTATCACGCAATTGAGGAGCATGCCAAGCAGCAGCTGCTTGATATGCTTCCGGATGATATGCAGGACTATTTCAAGCCCTATATCCAGCCAGATGAGCAAACCTATGAATGGCGGCTTGTCAAAGCGGCTGACCGCATCAGTGCCTACCTCAAATGCATTGAGGAGGAAAAAATGGGCAACCGCGAATTTGCTCAGGCTAAGATCACCATTCAAGACAGCATCAATCAAAACAATTTGCCTGAAGTCCATGAGTTCATGCGCGAGTTTGTGCCAAGCTTTAGCCTGACCCCCGATGAACTCAGCCGCATGTAAGGCTTATTTGCCCACGCAGAATCTGGAGAAGATATCGTCCAGCAGCTTTTCATCCACGCTCTCGCCCGTAATCCTGCCAAGCAGATAGAGCGCTTCATGCATGTCTACTGCCGCCAAATCTAGCGGCTGATCTGCCCCAAGTATCTCCATCGCTTGCTGGAGTTTGGACAGCGCTTCACCCGCGACAGCCATATGGCGCTCATGGGTCAAAAGCAGCTGCTGAGGCGTTTTGAGGAAGCCGCGCAAATAGTCACGCACCTCATCCAGCCCCTCCATGGTTTTAGCTGAAATGCGGAAGATGGGACGATGCGGAGTCAGTTTTTCGGCATCGGCTATGCTCAACGCCTCCCCCGCGTCCTCTTTATTGAGCAGCACTGCGCAGGGACAGGAAAAATTCATCGAAAGCAGCTCAAGCTCTTCCTGCGCTAGCTTTGTCGATCCGTCCACCACCACCAGCGCAACATCCGCTTGTTCCAGTGCAGCATGCGCGCGCTCCACGCCGATGCGCTCCACCGTGTCATCGCTCTTTCGAAGCCCTGCGGTATCCTGCACGAGCACCCGCACGCCATCCAGCGAAAATGCACCTTCCAGCACATCACGTGTTGTGCCGGGGATATCGGTGACAATTGCGCGTTCCTCGCCAAGCAACGCATTGAAAAGCGTGCTCTTGCCCGCATTGGGTCTGCCGCAAAGCGCCACATGCAATCCCTCGCGAACAATGCGTGCGCCGCGTTCATCAATCGCAGACGAAAGCGTCTGCGTGAGTTTCAAAAGCCCTGTGCGAAGCCCCTTGAGGGCTTCTTCTTCATCTATTTCATCAGGGTAGTCAATATGCGCTTCAAGCCCTGACAGCAGACCTGTCAGCTCCACCTGCGCATTGCGTATGAACACGCTCTGACCGCCCGTGAGCTGGCGTTCCTCCGCCTTGAGCGCAGCAGCAGACTGCGCAGAAATCACGCCCATCACCGCTTCCGCCTGCATGAGATCAATGCGCCCGTTCATGAATGCACGGCGCGTGAACTCACCCGCTTCAGATGGTCTTGCGCCAAGGCGCACCAAAAGCCGAAGCACCAGCGTAGCGGCAATATTCCCGCCATGGGTGTGAATCTCGCATACATCTTCTCTTGTATAGGTTTCCGGCGCGTACATCACAACGCCCATTGCCTCGTCAATCATTTGCTCCCCATCCATCACGCGTCCCACCATCAATCGGTGGCTTTGGAATGGAGGCCTTTGCTTTCGAGGGATAAAGACTTGCTCAAATATCGATACAGCACTTTTTCCGCTGATCCTCACAATCGCAATGCCGCCCTCGCCCGCCGCAGTGGCGATTCCTACAATGGTATCCAACATATCCGCTGTTCCTCCTTTGCGGTTTTGCCTGTTTATGATATCATGATATTAACGCTTTTGCCATAGTTTTGGCAGGGAGGTTTCTGACATGTCCAGTGTACGCATCATCACGTCCAGACCCCATCGCCTATTTCAGCATATTGTGGATGAAATAGGTGTGAAATTTAAGCAAAACGAACCAACCATACTTCTTGTGCCCGAGCAGTTCACCCTCCAAGCAGAACGTGAACTCATGCAGAGGCTTCATTTGCATGGTTTTTTTACGATTAATGTGCTCAGCCCCTCCAGGCTCTACGAACATGTGCTGGAAGCCGCAGGCAAAGATGACCGAGAGCCGCTTTCCAATGCAGGGCGGCGCATGGCAGTCAGTCAAGCGCTTGAGCGCCTTGAGGATCAGCTTGGTTACTACGGCTCGATTGCCCACAGACAGGGTTTTGTGGAGAAGATCACCGCTTTGATCACCGATATGAAACGAGGCGGCATGGATCCCGAAACGCTGGATGAGTACGCCGCCACACTCCAAAGCAATGCACAGAAAGAAAAGTTTGCTGACCTGAGCAAGATATTCGCGCAGTACCGCACCGTGCTCAAGGATCGATTCTCAGACAGCGAAGATCAGCTTGAATACGTAGCCGGTAAGCTGGAGCAAAGCAAATACCTGAGCGATCAGCATATGTATGTCTACGGCTTTGATACGCTTCCCGAGCATATGATGAGCCTGCTCTGTGCTGCTGCACCAATCGCTAAAAGCCTCACCGTAGCGCTCCTATGCGATGACGAACCCGCAGCGGATGCCGAACTATTTTTGCCCATTCGCCAAGGCATTGGCCGCTTCACCGATATGCTACTAGAGCGAGGGATCAAGGTAGCGCGCGTGATCCTTCCAAAGGAAGAGCTGGAGCATGCAGCGCCTATTCGGCATATCGATCATATGCTATTTTCATTTACCCCAAAGCAAATGCCCGAGCTGCAGGATCATGTCTTTCTCTTTAGCGGCATGACCCCCTTTGAAGAAGCGACGACCATGACGCGCCATGTGCTATGGCTGCTCTCGCAGGGCGTCGATATTGAGCGCATTGCCGTCTTATATCCCGACACCAACGGCTATGAATTCGCTGCAACCGCCGCACTGACCGACAGCGGCATTCCTTTTTATACAGACCAGAAATTGCCCGCGACCTCCCACGGCTTGATTCGCTATTTGCTGTCTGCCCTTCATGCAATCGCTGATGGTTACCGCAATCAGGACGTGCTTAGCATGATCAAAAGCGGATATGCACCCCTCACGTTTGAGGAGGGATGCGAGCTTGAAAACTACGCATACCAATATGGCATCAACCGTCAGCGTTGGCTTGTCCCTTTCACAAAAGGAAAAGAGGAGGAGCAAGTCCGATGCGAGGCATTCAGGCTGCGCCTCATTGAACCGCTTATTCGCGCCAGAGCAGATTTGGTTGCAGCGCGAGATACCGTCTCTTCTATGACCGCTGCCTTTGGTCTTCTCACGGACATAGACGCATATGAAACGCTCAAGCAGGAAGAAGAAAAGCTGCTTGAAAACGGTCTTCAAGTGCGTGCCAACCAAAACAGTCAGGTATGGCAAGCGATTCTTGCCCTATTTGATCAGCTGTCAAGGCTTGGAGATGGCGCTCGCATACCGCTCAAGCATATTGCATCGCGGCTTGAATGCGGATTTTCCGCCCTTTCGCTCGCCGCTCTCCCCCCTGCAACTGGCATGCTGCATGCGGGAACGCTCGGGCATTCTCTGGCTGAGGATGTGGATGCAGTATTCCTGTTGGGACTCAGCGACGGCATTCTCGCCCGTGACAGCCAAAGCCTGCTCACCCCTGAGGAACGCGCCAAAGCCCAAACGGACACGGGTTGTTTCCTTGGACTGACGGACGACAGCAGAGCGCTGTTTGCCAAACTCGATATCAAGCGCGCGATGACGCTTCCAAAACAGCGGCTATTCTTAAGCTTTGCCAAAACCGCGCCCGACGGCACAGCCCTGCGCCCTGTTGCGCTGCTTAACACGCTGCAAACACGGATTTTCAGCGGCTTGCCCCAGTCTCCCGTATCTGCTGAGGACCTACCGCTTTCCTCCCCGCAGGCACTTGCGCAGCTCAGCTTGTTGCTGCGCGCTTATCAAGACGGCGCACTCATCAACGGATTATCCGATCACTGGAAGGGCATTTTGCACAAGCTCCAGCAAAGCCCCACCACTGCCTCGACTGCCATGCATTTATTGCGTGCGCTTGACTTTGACGGAAGTGCTCAGCCCCTCGCCCCTGCGCAGGCCAGAGCGCTCTTTGGCGATGAAGCGCTGTCGGTCAGCCGCCTTGAGCAGTTTGCTGACTGCCCCTTCAAGCATTTTGTGAGTTATGGTTTGCGTCCTGAGATTCTTCGGGAATGGAAGATCGACCCCATCGAAACGGGTACCTTCTATCATGCAAGCCTCAACAATTTCAGCAAGCTCGCAAAGAAAAACGAGAGTTTTCCACATCTATCGACCGAAGATATCACGCAGATGGCAGACGAGGCCATCGAGCCGCTGATCAAGGAGCTGCTCACAGGACCTATGGGCGATGGCGAGCGCAGCCAAGCACGCTTTGAACTTGCCAAGAATGCGATTCGCAAAGCCGCCGTCACCATCACAAAGCAGCTCGCCTCCGGAAGCTTCACGCTATATCAAACCGAGGCTTCCTTTGGCTATGAAGGAGGCATGCCCCCCATTGTTTTATCACTGGCGGACGGCAAGGAAATCATGCTCAGAGGCAGAATCGACCGCATCGACCGATATGATTCCGCGGATGCTGTCTACCTTCGCGTAATTGACTACAAGTCCTCCCAGCAAAGCCTAGATGCTGCGCGCACATGGTGGGGATTGCAGCTGCAGCTGCTGCTCTACCTTGACGTATGCGTTGCTGCCGTGCCAAACAGCAAGCCAGCAGGCGCATTCTACTTCTATGTTGCCGATCCGCTCATCGAAAGCAAAACGGATCTGGCACCCATCGTTGAGGGCAAGCTGCGCGAGGTATTCCAATTGCGCGGCATCACATTATCCGATGTGGAAATCCTAAACGCTGCCGACTCCGGCGAAGTCAAATGGGTGCTCCCCTCCGTCCACCAAAAATCAGGCGGCATCCTCAAAACAGCCAAAGCCCTTGACATGGATCAGTTTACCTCGCTCCTTGCCCACGCGCGCTCAGTCGCGACCTCACTTGCCGACGACCTCTTTGGCGGCAAGAATGAAATCCTCCCCACACGCAATCAAGACATGGTTTCATGCACCTATTGCGACTTCCGCGCAATTTGTCATTTTGACGCCAATTCGCCCGATGCACCCTTGCGCGAAGTCCCCAAAATGAACATGGACGACCTGCGCCGCGAGCTCTCAAAGCCTTGATAATCCTTACTGTTCACCGCTTTGATTTACTTAATTAACGCGTTGTTCACATTTTACTAACAAAAAACGTTGCTATTATGAAACTGATCATGTATAATAAATGTGGACGATAGCATGAGTGTGATGCATAATAAGAAACGCAATTTCATTATTAACGCATACCCATACTATTCATAAAACAAAACAATATTTAAGGAGGCGTTACCATTGATTCAGGTGATTGCCGGAAAAAAAGGCTCGGGTAAAACCAAGCGTATCATCGACATGGCTAACAAGGCCACTCAGGAAAGTCATCACGACATCGTTTTCATTGACGATGACAACCGTTATATGTTTGATCTTCGCCATGAAGTACGATTCATCAACGCAGGAGAATATGATCTGCTAAGTGATCATATGTTCATGGGCTTCCTCTGCGGTGCAGTGGCTCAGAATTTCGACGTCGGTCTAATCTTCGTTGATGCATTCAAAAAACTTATCAAAACCGAACTAGCTACGACCGAATGGCTGTTTAAGCGCATGGAGACCATCAGCGAAAAGCATAGCGTTGATTTTGTGTTGTCCGTCAGCGCTGGTGTAGACGAACTGCCTGATTTCATTCAAAAGTATGTCATCTAACATGTTCTAGGAACCGGTTCTCGTTTTCTACATGTGCTCAAAATGATTCAAATAATAAGCGGAGGGTTGATTTCCCTTCGCTTTTTATTCACCATTTTTCAAGCCAAATCGTATTTTAGGCAAAGTTTGGATAAAAATGTGATCATTGCTTTACACCCAGCCAAAAAGCGTGTATCATAGCATTGTAATGACTATATATTAGGAGTGTGATGGACATGTCCTTCTTCTCAACGCGCGGCGGCGCATGTGTCACTGCCTCTCAATCCATTCTATGGGGACTCGCAAAAGACGGTGGATTATATGTTCCAAGCATGTTTCCTCAGCTCTCTCCAGAGCGCCTTGCTGCGCTTTGCGGCACTAGCTATCAAAACCAAGCAGCAAGAATTCTGCGCGACTTTTTAGAGGACTATTCGATTGCAGAAATCGAAGAAGCTGTGAATTCTGCATACAGTGCAGACGCTTTTGACCATGAAGACATTGCGCCTGTTCGCCATCTATCCGACAATACCTATGTGATGGAGCTATTCCACGGTCCTACGCTCGCATTCAAGGACATTGCCCTCAATCTCCTGCCCCATCTCATCCGCCTTGCCGCAGAGAAGAACGAAGAAAAGCGCGAGGTCAGCATCGTTGTTGCAACAAGCGGAGACACGGGCAAGGCTGCCCTTGAAGGCTTCAAAGATGTTCCCGGCACCAGCTGCTCAGTATTTTATCCAGCAGACGGCGTAAGCAAGGTACAGGAACTGCAAATGAATACAACCGGCGGCGGCAACACGCATGTAATTGCCGTGAAGGGGAATTTTGACGACACCCAAACAGGTGTCAAAAAGCTCTTTAACGACGCAGACTTCCACACGAAAATGGACGAGATGGGCTGCTTGCCTTCCTCCGCAAACTCCATCAATTTTGGTCGCCTTGCTCCACAGGTCGTCTACTATTTCACCGCCTACACAAACCTTGTTCAACGCGGCGTGATCCGCATGGGTCAGTCCATTAACTTCGTTGTGCCTACAGGCAACTTTGGCGATATCCTTGCCGGCTACTATGCCAAGCAGATGGGACTGCCCATTAACCGCTTGATCTGTGCCAGCAACCGCAACAATGTGCTTTCCGATTTCTTCACCGATGGCACATATTACACCCACCGTACATTCTTTAAGACCATGTCCCCCAGCATGGACATCCTGATCTCCTCAAACCTTGAGCGTTTGCTCTATGAGAGTGCAGATCGCGATTCTTCGCTGGTGAAAACATGGATGGAGCAGCTTACCGACTGCGGCAGCTTCTCCATTGGTGCACAAAGGCTCTCCGATCTGCAAAAGACCTTCTGGGCTGACTTTGCAGACGACACCATGACAAGCGACGAGATCAAGCTCATCCACGAGCGCAACCGCTACGTCTTGGATCCGCATACTGCAGTTGCTTCCTATGTGCTCGAGAAGTACAGAGATGCCACAAACGACCATACGCCCGCTGTTTTGATCGCAACCGCCAGCCCCTACAAGTTCGCTGAGGATGTCGTTCGCAGCTTGCTGGGAGACGAGGCAGTCAAAGGCCTTGATGCATTTGATTGTGCCAAGAAGCTCGAAGAGATTTCCGGCGTACCGATTCCAAAGCAAATCGCTGAGCTGCACGATCTTCCCATTCGCAGCCAGATTGTTTGCGAAAAGGACGATATGGAAACGGCTCTACTTGCACAGCTAAAGAAATAGCAAACATAGACTAATTACAAAACCTTGTTGCCGCTGAAATCGGCAGCAAGGTTTTTTATTTCAAGTATTTTGATAGAAATATTAAAATACTTGTTTCACTCTCCCACAAACTGGGGTATAACATAATTGTAAGCAACACACACTAACTCAACAATAATAAAGATTCCACAAGGAGGAAATTTATATGAAATGGATTTGCAAGGTTTGCGGTTATGTACACGAAGGACCCGAGGCTCCCGATTTTTGCCCCCAATGCAAGGCACCCAAGACCAAGTTTGACGTGATGGGCGACGATAAGTCCTATGCTGACGAGCACCGCGTTGGTGTTGCAGAAGGCGTTGATGAGCGCATCCTAGAAGGTCTTCGCCAAAACTTCACCGGCGAGTGCACCGAAGTTGGCATGTATTTGGCCATGAGCCGCCAGGCTGACCGCGATGGTTATCCTGAAGTAGCAGAAGCTTTCAAGCGTTATGCATGGGAAGAAGCAGAGCATGCAGCTAAGTTTGCAGAGCTGCTAGGCGAAGTTGTTACCCCTTCCACCAAGAAGAACCTTGAGCTTCGCGCAGAAGCCGAGTGGGGCGCAACCGCCGGCAAGAAAGAACTTGCCACCTTGGCCAAGGAGCTAAATCTTGACGCAATCCATGACACCGTGCATGAAATGTGCAAGGACGAAGCTCGTCACGGCAAGGGCTTTGATGGTCTGCTCAAGCGGTATTTCGGTTAATAGACTGTATATTAATGAAGCCGATCCTCTATATGGGGGTCGGCTTTTTTGCATGTTGAGGTTCAGCCGCATGACAAGCGTGTGAATCGAGTGTGACTTATCGCCTTATGCCACTTTTAGCAAAATCGAATGTGTGATCCAAACGTGTGACCATATAATATCCTATTATGTGTAGAGAAATGATACGTCAATCTCCTTTCCTTTACATATTTGAATACCAAGTGAACAGCACCCCAATTGCTAAACAGTATGATCTACTGAAAACAATTGAGGTGCTGTTCATAATAGGGGTCAACCTCTTTTTTGCAATTTATGGTCTCTTTCAATGTCATGTCCAGCTCGCAACATGACATCGAAAGAGACGTATATGGCCATTACTTGAAATAGATCAAATTGTCCTCTTTATCAATAATTCGCCATTCGCCTTGGAAGCAAACGTCCGCAAAGCCGTCCGCCGCAAACGATACCACACGGTCATACTTCAGCGGAATAACAATCCCGCCATCCACATCCATGAATCCCCATTTGTCACCATTGCTAACAGCATATAATCCATTTGAGATTGGTCTTATTTCATTATACTTTGTTTCTACAGCAATTTCACCCTTGCGATTGATGAGACCATAGCCATTTTCATTCCCAACAATTATTCTATCTTCCGTGAAAATAGGCGTCTCGCTACTGGCCCAAGAAGAATAATTATTATTACTATCACCAAGGATTTCCCATTGCGGTGTACCAAGCAATGTACCATTCGCGTCCATGAGACCATATAGATAGAAAGGATCACGGTAAGAACTATACGATTCATTTTCCACAGCGACAGTGCAAATACCGTCTTGATAATCGCTGATATCCTCCATGACGTAATTCATGATGACTTCGCCCTTTAAATTCACTACGCCATACATCTCGTTTTTCGTAGCTACTGCCAAGCCATCAACGAATTTGCCGATTGACTCCCACTGCGGTGCAATCATCGTGTTTTCATTGAGATTTACCAATCCATACGAACTGTGAAATTCGAATGTCGCCACACCCTCTGCTACGGTTTTCAGCGACGCAAAGTTACTGACACCTAGTACATAGTTCTTTTCTACGCTATCTTCATAGTCACCCAGCGCACCAAAGATTTCATAAGCTTCGGAATACGCTCCGCTGCTAATAGCCTCGATCCCTTTAGCATAATTGGCTCGCTGCTGTACAGCAGCGGCACGTTGCACGCAATCCATATAAGAACCCAGCGCTATAAACCCATCGTATGCTGATGCATAATCGCCTTGTTCTTCGTATCCAATTGCTTTTTGATAATCACGCTCGTTGATTTTTTCACGTACGAATGTGACATGATCCGCACTGTCGCTATAATGCCCAAGTGCACTAAAGATAACTAGTGCATTTTCATAATCGCTTTTTTCTTCATAAGTCAGCGCAGATTGATAATCACGCTCGTTGATTTTCTCCAGTATGATTTCCACTCGTTCGGTACTATCGCTATAGCTGCCAAGGCTGCGAAAACCATCCAGCGCTGTATCAAGCATGTTGGCTTGTTCGTTTTGATCCGCCATACGGTAATCACGCTGCAGAATCAATTCGGGGTATTTTTCAAGACGCTGCGAACTGTCTTTGAAAAGTGATATTTCTTGAAGGAGTGTTGATGCTTTTTCAAATTCTTCCGCTGTTTCATAGCTCAATGCGCTATAGTAGCTTACCAATAACGCACTATCAAAAAAGCCGTTCAAGCTGCTTAGGTTCTGTACTGCTGTCCCGTACATACCATCCTGTGCGGCCAAAATAGCTTTGCAGTACATTTCATAACGCGGAGCATCACAATATCCGCCCAGAGCGCTAAATGATTCCGCAGCTTCTGAGTATTGGCTATCCTTAAGCAAACCAATTGCCTTATTATACTGATCCTCTACACTTTCACCCCATGCATATGCCGAAGTACAAACCCCCAGCATCAATATGGCGCATAGAATCACACTGATTATCCTCTTCATTTAATACAACCTCCATATATTTATTTTTCAATCCATTGAACCTAGAGTCATGGGTATAAATACCCGCATTACATGCATTCTTCTTCCACACCAAGGCAGCGATCATCGCTATCAAACAAAAGAGAGATGGAATAGTCCCCCTCACTCCACGTCCTTAGCATGTCTCCATTCGCCCTGTGCTCTAGCAACTGTGACGAAGCTTTCACAATGGTGATGATTTCCGTGTAGCTTTTATCGCATAAGCTATTGATTGCATTGAAACGCACCTGCAATTTTGACCGTTTTTTTCCGAGCCAACGCAGTAATAGCATGCCAACCAGCAACGCTGCCGGTATCCAACCTAGATAAGCAGCCATAGTCCCCCCTCCTTGTGCATCTGCAAATGCAACTTAGATTTTTGTGCCGTTCACTCAGTCTTCTTTGCTTTGACTGACCTTGTGTATCTCAATTATATGAGCGGACTACCTTGATGTCACGCAAAGATCCTTTGCATTCATGATAATTGATGATAATTCAACATTTGCGGCATATAATCACGCCACAACATACATTTCAAAGTCGTAAGAACAACCTACTGACTAACGATATATGCACAGAAAACATCCCTCCCTCCACATGCCTTTTGCCGTATTGTAAAGTTAAATGAAAGTTGAAGACACTCAACCCTTTCTGGTACAATGTTTCTGCAACAAAACCGCGTACCTCCCAAAAAGGAGAGTGTCCCCATGCAGAAATCATACCATTTCCAGTGT
>JAAYIN010000054.1 GCA_012523405.1 Clostridiales bacterium | reverse complement strand
CTGCAAGGGAATGCCTGAGGTCTTTGCTTATTGGCAAAATGCTCGCTACCTTCCCACATGCTTGCGCATATGGCTCAGCGCGTTCTTTTCAAGGCGGCTGACCTGTGCCTGCGAAATGCCGATCTCGCCAGCCACTTCCATCTGTGTGCGCCCTTGGAAGAATCTGAGCTTGAGGATATGCTTCTCTCGCTCGTTGAGGCGGCTCATCGCTTCCTTCACGCCAATTTCATCCAGCCACAGGCTGTCCGGTCTTTTTTCGTCTGTCACCTGATCCATGATATACAGCGCATCGCCGCCATCATTGTACACGGGTTCAAACAAACTGACAGGGTCCTGAATCGCTTCCAGTGCAAACACCACGTCCTCGCGCGGGAGCTGTAGCTCTGCTGCAAGCTCACTCACATTAGGCTCGCGGCCCAGGCGTTCAGCGAGCACATCGCGTGCTTTGAGTGCTTTGTAGGCGATATCGCGCAGGCTTCGGCTAACGCGAATGGAATTGTTATCCCGCAGATAACGCCTGATCTCGCCGATGATCATCGGCACAGCATAGGTAGAGAAACGGACGTTTTGGGATACGTCGAAGTTATCAAGTGCCTTGATTAGACCGATGCAGCCAACCTGAAACAGGTCGTCCACATTCTCGCCTCGATTGCTAAAGCGTTGGATCACGCTCAGTACCAATCGCAGATTTCCTCGGATAAATTCCTCTCGTGCATTCAAATCCCCGCCATGCACAAGTGGAAAGAGCTCCCTCATGCGCTCGTTTGTGATCACGGGCAATGTTGATGTATCCACACCGCAGATTTCAACCTTGTTAATCGCCATAAAAGATCCCCCTCCGCACTTAGGCTTGTAAATGGAGTATGGGACAGGCGAGTGTTTTTTATGCTTGGGAGACAACTTGAAACAAACATTGCTATATTTTTACAATTAACAGGACTTTTTTCTTCATTTGTCGAAAGTGACAATTATATGAAAAATATATATAGGAGTCCAACTTAATGATAAGCGATGAAAACAGCTTGCAGGATATGGTTCACTTTGCTCAGAAGATTGTCTTTTTTGGGGGAGCAGGCGTTAGTACCGCAAGCGGTATCCCAGATTTCCGTTCAGCCTTCGGTCTTTATCGATCCATCAAAGGAACCACTTATGAAGCCATGTTATCCATAGATTACTTTCATTCCAACCAAGATGACTTCTGGACTTTCTACAAGGATATCCTTCTTTATCCCAATGCCCAGCCAAATCCCGCGCACATTGCCCTAGCGAAGCTAGAAGAAATGGGTAAGCTTCGCGCGATTCTCACCCAAAATATCGATGGTCTGCATCAGGCCGCCGGAAGCAAGAATGTGCTTGAACTCCATGGGAGCGTGCATCATAATTCTTGCCTGCGATGCCGCAAACAATACAATTTGCACTATGTACTCGCCCAAAGTACAACCCCGCATTGCGATAGCTGCGGCGGTGTGCTTCGTCCTGATATTATTTTATACGGCGAACCGCTGGATGAGCAGGTCCTGCGCAAATCCATCAGCGCAGTCAAAAGCTGCGACCTCATGATCGTTGGCGGCACATCGCTGATGGTGCATCCCGCTGCCAGTCTCATCGACTACCTGCCCAAGAATGCACAGCTGGTGCTCATCAACCGAAGCAGCACACCCTATGACAAAAAGGCGCAGCTTTTGATTCATGACGATATCTCAGTTGTGCTAAGCAATGCGCTCACAAAGGTTCAAGCGGAACGCTAAAGGAGATGGACTCTTATGATTTATCTCACGGGGGATACGCATGGCAAGCCAGCGCGCCTATCATCCCAAGCCATGCCTTTTTCCAAGAAATGGGGCAAGAATGATATGCTCATCGTTTGCGGGGATTTTGGCTATCTAGCCAACGGCGCTGCGAAAGAGGATCTTTTGCTGCGCGAGCTGGCGCTAAGACCCTATACCATCTGTTTTTTAGATGGCAACCGTGACAACATCGATTTGCTCAATACCTATCCTGTCACCCAGTGGCATGGCGGGATGGTGCACCGCATCCGCCACAATATCATTCACCTCATGCGCGGTCAGGTATATGAGGTGGATCAGCACAAGATTTTTACCATGGGCGGCGGGTACAGCATCGACCGCTATCGCCTGCATGAGGGCGTTGACTGGTGGGCAAACGAAATGCCCAGCAGCGCGGAATATGAAACCGCACGTCAAAACCTACAAGCGGCGGGCATGGAGGTCGACTACATCCTCACCCATACCTCGCCTACCAGCGCTTCCCAAGAGATCTTCGCCGCCAATGCACAAGAGCAAGAGCTGAGCGATTTTTTGCAGTGTGTAAAGGATGAGGTGACCTACCAAAAATGGTATTTCGGTCATGTCCACATGGATGCAGCGCTCGCAGATGAGACCTACGCCCTATTCACCGCCACACGCGAACTGACCTCCGCTGCGCTCCTGTAAAAATAAATATTCAAAACAGCAAACTAAACAGGCTCCTTATGCGTCTAATAAGCAAAGACACAAAAAGGAGCCTGATCTTATGAAAACAATGTATGGCAATTCCGGTATGACATATGGTAAGGCAAGAATCAGACGCACAGGGCAGCGGAATCGCTGGCGCATCCGTCTATCCGTATGGCTTTACATGCAAAAAGGGCTGCCCATCCAGCGGGCGATGTAATCTCAGCGATACAAGCTAAGCCAGCTGTCCCGCACCGCGTCCCATGAGTAGAGCTTTGGGAAGAGTGAGCGCTGCGCACGCGTCAGTCCGCTAATCTCGCCATCCAAGGCCTTTTGCAAAAGAGCGGGGAGCTCCGCGTACTCATCAAACGAGCTCACCTCAATGCCCATATCGTCAAGCTGCGGGTATCCAAGCCACGAACCCTTGATCACGCATGCGCCTGCATACAGGTACTCCTGCATGCTCGCAGAAAATGCATCTGTCGTAATCGCAAGCACAAATACATCCGCAGCCAATCGCAAATATGCGCTTTGAGTTGCATCCATGAACTCCGTCAGCACCACAAGCTTACTTGGCAGCGACGCGGCTATTTCCTGTGCCTGTTTGGTGTAGATCGGGTCATTATTACCATAGGTTTGCTGCAATATGATCGTCATCTTGCAAAGCAGCTCACTGGGCATTTTTGAAATTTCTTCAAGTGCTTCAACCTGATGCTGTGCAGAGGATGCGCTATAGCCAATGCTCACCGCGAAGCTCTCCGGATCAATGCCGAAATGCGCTTTGCAATCCGCCTTGCTATTTCCTGCGCGCACTCGATCAATATCGCCGTATCCCAGCTGCCCAAAATACAGCAGCGTGGTTTTCCGCTCGATTGCTTCGCCGTATACCTCACGGATGCGGTCGCATTTAAGCTGACTATGGACGCTGATATGATCGCATTTTTCCAGATAGGGCTTCATCGTGAGCAGTTCCTTCTCGCTTGGACGCAGCAAATCACTGCCCCAAAAGCTGCATGCCCACTTGGCATCAAAGGCTTTGGCAACCATGCCGCCAAGCGCCAAATCACGCCTTGACAGATAATGATTATGCACAACATCAAACGGCCCAAGCGCTTTGAGATCCTTGCTATTAAGCGCTATGCGCGCCCACATGCGAAGCTTTGGAATGCGGCTTACGATGGGCATGGTATGCTGATCCTCATATACCGTGATATGGTTTTCACGATAAAACACATCATAGCGGTGCTGATTTCCCCAAATCGGAAACAGCACCACTTCATATCCCTCCGCCAGCAGCAGGTTTTCAATATGCCGCTGTGTCCAGAAGCTATTCGCGTCCGCAATCACAAGGGCGCGTTTTTGTTTACTCATTTGTATTCTCCTTCGTGCTCTTGCGGCGTTTGAACTTTGCCCTCACCACTTCAAGAATTTGCCTAGCGGTTGTCCACAGCATCACGACTTCTTTTCTATACAGCGCAAATGCCAGCAGCAAAATGCCCACGAGAAGCAAGTACTTCACCGCGCCTTCAATCAGCAGGTTAATAATCGAAGCTGAAAACATCAGCCCGAGCGTATAGATCAAGTAACGATAGCTATCAATCGCCTTATAGTAACGTTCGCCAACAATCGTGCGCAGCAGCAGCGTCAGCACCGCCGCAATCGCCGAAGCAATCGCCGCACCCGGCATACCAAGCGCCGGAATCAGAAGGTAGCAAAGCCCGATATTGATAACCGCCGAGAACAAAAAGATAATCGTCGTCCAATAGGATTTTTTCGAGATGGTAATGCCCATGCCCGTTGTTTCGCCTAGGCAATAGCAAATCGGCGATATGAACAGGAACGGGAAGAAGATCACCGAGCTGCGGTAGTCCTTGCCAAGCAGCATAAACACAGGCGTTTGCATGAGCGTAACCGCCAAACCAAAGAACGTCAGCAGGCACGCCATCAGGCGGTGCACAGTGAAAAAACGTTTGCGGTCATCACTCTTATAGTTTTCAAGCACATACGGTGCCCAATACGCATTAAAGCCCGTTTGGATGATATTGATCGTGGACGCAAGCCCCAACGCGCTAGTATAGATACCCGTTGCGCCAAGTCCCAGCAGACTGCTGAGCGCAACCGAGCTGATATTGGAGTTCACCCACGACAGAATGGACAGCGGCACAAGCGGCAGTGCAAAAAGCGACAGTTCCTTAACCGCTGGACCGCTAACCTGCGACAGCTCGCCAAAACGAAAGCTCTTGCGCTGAAAGAAGATGCAAACCATTGTGAATATACCCATCAACACCGTGAGCGACAGCAGCGCCTCCTCGCCCTTAGCCGAGCCGAAGCCCACCACCAGATAGGCGATCTTGGTCACCAACGCATACATTACGCCTTGAATCGTATACAGCCGTGCATTTTGCTCCATGCGATAATTCATAGATAAAAAACGATATGCCACAAGGCAGAAGCTGAAAATGCACAGGCAGATGAACACCAACGGATTAAGGCTTTCCGTGATATTCACACTCCAAAACTTCCATGAGAACGCAAGCGCAAACGAGCTGATCAGGCTAAAGCCAAGCGCAGCCACTATGCACAGCGTAAACAAGCCTTTTTTCGTTAACCCCTTAGGCGGCTCGCGAAAGAAGCGCACAAAGGCTTGATCCAGCCCCAAATAACAGGTCGACGCAATCAACGACGCATAGATGCTGAACATATCGATTTTTGCCTTTTCCGTCGGCACAAAAAGCCGCGTAGCAATAGGCGACGCGACAAAGCCGATGACAAATGCAATCCATGTCACCATCGAAAAGCCTACCATGTTCTTAAGGAATTTCTTCTTCGTTTGCTCCATCTACAAAGCGGTACAAGCCCGCGCTCCTTCCACAGGGGGGGCTTCGCCCCTCCTATTTCAATGTTGGCTCTGCGGTACAAACTAACCTACTGAACCCGCACATATCTTGGGGGCTTCGCCCCTCCTTTTTCAATGTTGGCTCTGCGGTACAAACTAACCTACTGAACCCGCACATATCTTGGGGGCTTCGCCCCTCCTTTTTCAATGTTGGCTCTGCATTACAAGCTAACTTACTGAACCCATACATATCTTGGGGGCTTCGCCCCTCTTTATTTCAATGTTGGCTCCGTATTACAAGCTAACCTACTGAACCCATACATATCTTGGGGGCTTTGCCCCTCCTTTTTCAATGTTGGCTCCGTATTACAAGCTAACTTACTGAACCCATACATATCTTGGGGGCTTCGCCCCTCTTTATTTCAATGTTGGCTCCGTATTACAAGCTAACCTACTGAACCCATACATATCTTGGGGGCTTCGGCAGATTGTCAAATCAAGTGCAACAAGCATGAGAAAAGACCTCAAAAGGAGAAAGCCAGCCAAGGCATTTTCTAGGTCTATTGTTGAGAAGCTCGAGCACATAAGAAACATATTCAGGATCAG
>JAAYIN010000053.1 GCA_012523405.1 Clostridiales bacterium | reverse complement strand
TAATTCATTATATGCTCTCGATTTATTCAATCAAGTACTATAACTCAAAATCTATTGACTGTCGTTCTTGCGTTATTATATATTCTGTATCGTTTTCAAGGTTCGGTGCTTCTCGTTCGCTCAGCGCTTGTAGCGCGTTGCTCTCAAGTGAGCTTGTCTATAGTATCACGGACTCGGATTTGTGTCAACACCTTTTTTCACTTTCTTTTCATTTTCTTTTGATTTAATTTGGAAACCCTTACCACACAACGAAATTTTAGTTCGAGAAAATGTATAGAATCGTGTTTTTTTGTGCCAACAGGTCACCCAGTGCCTCTGGCGTAGGTTCAGGCAGTGATTTCTTGCCTACGGAGATGGTCAGTTTTTTCTGTTCATCAAATCCATATTGACCCGCCTTGACGATGCCGTAAATCGGTTGCCATTGGATAAATTCTCCATCCGACACCATCGCCGTGTTCACCTTCGAGCTAAAAACGTCCTTGCTTTGGAACAAATAAAACCCGTCACTTTTCTTTCCTTCGACCAGTTCAAATTCGCAATTTGTCAAAGAAATTTTTTCCGAGGACAAATACCCACCACTTCCTACCAGATCATCGGAATTTTCAAAAACAAGCGTATTGCTATGATTATATTCCTGTCCCGATGAGTTAGCCAGCACGCAGCGAATCTCGATGGGCTGATCCGTCTTTCGCATCATATAGGTGTCCTGCTTCTTCCCGTTTACCTCCAGCTTGAACTTCTGGTCAGCCGCGGACATATTGGGACGCAGGTAAATCCGCTCGTCAATCACCGCCGTATCAATGCTCAGCAGCTTCATTTCGCCGCCAATTTGGAAGTTTTCATTCTTCGGCGAAAGGTTTCCTTCATTATAAGCGTATTGTTTGCCAAAGAGCGCATCGTAGCTGAGCAGGTCGTACGTGCTATCATCCGCAACGCCCGCAGCCCGCAGCTCCTCCACATAATGAAGGAACGGGTCGTCATTGAGCCCTGCAATCGTCAGCGCATGCGCGCCCAGCTGGTACGCCTTCAGGTCGAGATGCTCGCTGAGGTTCTCGTCATTGCTCCATATGAAATACGGCGTGAGGTGACTCGTATCGTCCTGCATCGATATCCCCAGCTCATCAAATACCGCGCGTCCAAAGGGCGGGATGTGGTCGCTGAAGAACACGACGATCGTTGGCTCTTGGAACGCCCTCAGCTCCTGAATGAACTTCTCCAATGCGATATCGGTCTGCGTGACCAGATAGCAAAAGTTATTCACGATCACCTCGCTCGCAGGGGTCAGCTGATCCGAAAACAGCTGACTCGCGCCATACGTCTCCCTGAAATCGTCATATTCGTAGCCGCCATGATTTTGCATCGTCAGCGTGAATATAAAGTCCCGCTCCTCCGTGCTGCGCAGCTGGTTCATCACCGACGAGAAATGCTCCTCATCGCTCACGAACATCCCTGTCTTCTGGAAGTCCTTCGCGCTCGTGTCCGTCGTGTGGAAGCTATCAAAGCCCAGCATCTTGAGGTTATTATAGCGATTGTAATAGACCCCCGCGTACCAGTGGAGCGCCGTCGCTTCGTAGCCCTTCGCCCCAAGCACCGATGCCACGCTACTCGTGGGCGGCAGACCCATCGAATACGGGTTGATCGCATACTGGCTCTTCATCCCCGTCAGCACCTCAAACTCCGTTTCGCTCGTCCCTCCGCCGATTTTGGGCACGTAAAGCTGACCCGACAGCGCTTCATCCATCAGCGTATCGTAAAACGGCGTGAGCGACTGCGTGAGGTTCAGGTACTTGGACAGATACGCCTCATCCGCAAAGCTCTCCGCAAGAACAAAGATGACATTCGGGGCTTCGCCCTTTTGACGAGCTTCGCTCGGGGGTACGGTGTTTGGATTTGGATCGTCGTTTGATTTGCCGTCTGCAAGGGCTTCGTTCGGGGGTACGGTGTTTGATTTGCCGTCTGCAAGACCGTCGCTCAATCCGCCTTCCGCAAGACCAGGACCTTCTTGGAGCTGGCGATACTTGCTCCTGACGTCCTCCTCCTTGTAGTCAAGGCGCATCAGGTCGTGGCGGTGGTTTTCCATGGCGATGAGGGTGTACAGGCTCCCCTCGTTCTTCGCATGATCCACCATGTCGTAGCGGTTCGTGCCATTCGCCAATTTGAACGTGTACTGGGTGGGAAGCCAAACCAGCATCGCCAGCCCGATCAATGCGGGAATCCAGCGACGCCTGTGCTCGTACTTTTTAAGCCCAATCAGCGCGATCACCAGCACCACCACGCTGCACACGCACCACGCGATAATGCGGCGCGTATCGATGTCAAACTGCATACCTGTGAGCGTAGCCATCGCGTCCCGCACCTGCGTGATGTCGGTGAGGAAGACGGGCTCCATGCGGTAGAGCATCTTGTAATAGTTTGCCATGCCCAGCAGCGATGCCAATAGCCCGAGCACGACGACAATCGCCGCGCGGGTGCTCTCCTTTTTGAAGACGTAGAGCATCAGGTATACCGATAGCATCAGCGCATAATTGCATAAAAATAAAAAGGGGCTTTTGCGAATCCACATCACCATGCTGCCAAAACTGTTGCGGGAGTAGCCCTCCAGCAGCAAAATGAGTATCAGCGGCACGATGAAAAGAAGCGCAACACTCGCCGCTCGCTCACGCTTCTTTGTTTTGATGGGGGTGATTTCCTCTATCATATGGCACCTCAATATAAATATATGATCTTTGGCTGCGCAGCAATGCAGCCTTGCACATAGCCCAGCCGATTCATCATACCACAATTCACACGCGGCGATCAATATCTGCAAGATGAGAATCTCATGAAAATGCGCTGAGTCATGGCTTTGCAGCCTATTCAGCACGGTTTTTGACGCAGTTTCTTCCATTATATATGTCACGCGCTGAGGCGTATCTCGCGGCACAAAAAAACAGAGGGGACGATGCCCCTCCGTTAGGTTCGTTTGATTAACGATTCTTTTTGCGTTCCTTGAGATATGCGCCGCCGCTGATCAGGCTCATGCTTAGCAATGCGATGCTGAGGATGAGCGCCATCTGCCACGTCATGCTCCAGTCGCCTGTCTTTGGCACGTCCGTATCGGTCACGGTCGTTCCGCCCGATACCTTCGTCCACTTTGCAGTGTACACGATGTTGATATCCGCCTGCAATGCACGCGCAGCGGTTACTTTCACGTACTCAGTGACAAGGGGCGACCAGCCAGCGAACTTGTAGCCCGAGCGCTTCGGCGTTCCATTGAACTTGGGGGTTTTGTCGGTTGCCTTCAGCCCGCTCGTCACCTGATCTTTGAAGATCACTGCGCTGTCCACGCCGTCGGTGTAGGTGACGGTGTAGAGCTGCTCGCTCTGCCACAGCGCATACAATGTAGTGTTCGCTTTGCTTACGCTAATCTGCGCGCCCTGCTGGGTTGTAGAGCCGTTGCCATCCGCCTTGGTGTTCCAGCCAGCGAATACAAAGCCCTCTCTGGTTGGCAGTTGCGCCTCGATCGTAAACACCGCCGCATCAAGTTGATTGGTGATCGACTGGATGGGCTGGGGCGCAGCCGATGTGCCGCCGTTGTTATCGAAGGTCAGGTTGTAGGTGTTGTTCCAGACCGCATGCAGCTTGTGATCCCCAGCCGTGGTGACCACTGTTTTGCCCGTTACCTTTGCCGCGGGATTGCCAAGCTCCAGCCGCCACTCTAGGAAGGCATGGTTTTCAACTGTTGGCAATGAGTCGGGGAATCCGCCGCGGAAAGCATATTCTTTCCCATAGGTTACAGGGATTCCATTAGGCGCTGTACCATATTTCGTTATAAACTCGACCTTATATTCATTCTCCGCCCACTGCGCATATAGGGTTTCGGCGGGCAATTCACAGGTTAACGTGATTTCGCCATTCGGCAAGTACGTTTGCCCGCCCTCGCCGTCTTGCTCGGTATCCCAACGAACGAATGTATAGCCCTCCTTGGTCGGCACGGTGCTTTGAATCGTAAACTTGCACTTACCTTCTTTGGATTCCCCTGTCACTATGGATTTGGCTTGGCCGTCCTGGATGCCGCCATTGTAGTCGTAGGTCAGGGTGTATACCTTTTTCGTCCACAATGCATGCAAGGTGGTCGTATTTGGCACCACAATGGTTGTGCTTTCGTATTTTGCGCCATTCTCACTAAGACTCCAGCCAGCGAATGTATCGTCCGTTTTAGTAGGCACTCTGCTCGTGATGGTGAACTCGTAGTCCTTGTCATATCTTCTGACGACCTCACTATGAGTGGCTATATTCCCGCCATGCGTATCGTATGTGAGCGTGTATTCCCAGATGGCATAGAGGGTATGGTCTTGGGTCGCCTTGACTACGGTGTCACCTTTGACGATATTCACTTTACCCTCTTTTTGGGTGCTCCAACCAAAGAATTTGTAGCCATCCGATCCCTCGGGTGCACCTAGGATGCCATCTCCGTAGGTTTCGCCGTATGTGACGGTTTGGTCATTTGGCCTATCGCCAATTGCTGTTTCAAACTTCACCTTCAATGTCTTCTGCCTAAAGATCGCATAGACAGTCGTTATCTTGCCCGTTGCAGCGATCTCGCCTCCTTGTTGAGGCAGAGTCTCTTGATCCGATGTTTTTGTCAGACTCCAGCCGATGAAATCATAGCCTGTCTTGATGGGATTAGCCGCTTCGATGGTAAAAGTATGGCTTTCAGCCGCGGCTTTTTCGTTTTGATCCGCAGGGTTCTGGATTGCCGCGTCTTGGGTATCGTACTTTAGGGTATATTCCTTTTCATCCCACAATGCATACAAGGTGGTCGTATTTGGCACCACAATCGTTGTGCTTTCGTATTTTGCGCCACCCTTTTCACGACTCCAGCCAGCGAATGTATAGCCACTTTTGCTAGGCTCGTTATCCACGATGGTGAACTCGTAGTCCTTGTCATATCTTCTGACGACCTCACTATGAGTGGCTATATTCCCGCCTTGCGTATCGTATGTGAGCGTGTATTCCCAGATGGCATAGAGGGTATGGCATTTGGCTGTCTTAACCTCGCTGCTGCTTGTGATGGTCGCCCCTTTGCCATCTCTTTGGGTGTTCCAACCAAAGAAGTTGTAGCCATCCGAATGGTAAGGCGCATCTGGGAATTCACTCCCGTAGGTCTCGCCGTATGTGACGGTTTGGTCATTGGGCTTATCGCCAATTGCCGTTTTAAAGGATACGGTGTACTCCTTGGCTTTGTACTGTGCATATAGGGTCTTGGTTGAGCAATTTTTGGTTAGCGTGATTTCTCTTGTTTGACCCGAGCCGTAACCATATGCCTTGCCCGAACCGTCAGCGTTTTCTGTC
>JAAYIN010000052.1 GCA_012523405.1 Clostridiales bacterium | reverse complement strand
GGGTAGCAAGAAATACATGAACATGAAGCATCTAGAGGCTGCCCTCGAGGAACCCTTTATTGCTGGATAATTTCTTCTAACTACTAGGTCCGCAAACCTTTTTGCGCATAATTCTTGACACTACCTAAAGGTGTGAATAGGTATCCATCGTAGTCTGTACCTTCTCGTGACCGAGGCGCTCTGCAATCAGAAGCGGGGAGAAACCCATCTCGACCAGTAAGCCTGCGTGGTTGTGCCGAATATCATGCACTCTGATACGCTTCACTCCGGAAGCTTCGCATCCATGCGTCATCTGATGATACAAGAAATACTTGGTATAGGGAAAGAGCCTGTTATTGGATTTCAACTCGAAGCAATGCGACATATTTTTCTTCAAGCAAGCCGCGGCAACAACGTTTTTTTCATTCTAATCCGTTCATCCACATTGTACAGCTCGCTGAATATGTGATCAATCTCGCGCTTGGATTTAATCAGCAAGGAGCGTTCGTTTTTGCATAATGTATCCTTGATTTTTGCAACGCTTATGTCCGCCTGTCCAAAATCCTTATGCAAGGTTTTTTGTGCGGTTTCCATTTCAAGGAGCACCGTGATTCCGCGGTATTTTTTCGGCGGGATGCCCGAACTTGTAAAAGTTTGCTTATCTCGGAACAAATGGCTGACGCACAAATCCCCTTCGCCAAGAAAGCTGACCGAGCCGCTTGCTAGTTCAAATTCATAGCATCATTTCAGGCAATGGTCGATTTGCAGAATATCATGCTGGAGCTTCAGCGGCGCAAAACAGGAATCCATGTTGAGGTCATTGTATGAAATCTGGATGCATGGAGCCACCTCGTAACATGTCATTTCGCCGATGCCCGCTTCACTTTTCAGGGATTGCGTTGTGCTGATTTGGCTATTGTCTTTAGCTAAATCATAGATGCCATAGAATTCATTTTCATCCATACTGAACCTTCGCTTTATCTGCCGTTCTGAGATGATCCATTCCTTAGCAATGCTTTAAACAAGAATGGGTTTGTACTAATAACGCCCCTTAGAAACGAGCCATCAACTCAAAGCTTTGGTGCTATCCCTAGGCGCAAGCATGGCAGCAATGATGACAGGCATTGCATAGAAGAACCCTAGCATGTAGCGGATGATCGCAACAGGACCGATCAAGCAGGTGATCCATATGCCCAGCAAGAAGCTCAGCCCGACCATCCATTGTTTTTGTTTGCGATAGATCGCCAGCCCAAATGCCCCAATGCAAAGCCATACTTGAAATGCAGTATCCGATAAGAGCCTGACAAACGGCAATCCAAGGAAGGTGAGCGTTTCGTCGTATTGCTGATAGAGCGCTTTTGCTTTGGGGAAGTAGGAAGACTCCTCAATGGGGTACATATCGATCTGAAGTATCCTTAGATCAAAACGATAGAGCATCTCGGCTCCGGGCAGATAATAGGGCAGGTTCTGTACCAGAAATGCTTCGAGATAGGAGTCCAGATGCTGTATGCCCATTTTAGCCCATAAAGATAGCAATGCAGGGATGCTCTCATCTACCATATCGTAGTGCGCAGCCCATTTGACAGGATCGGCAATCGCGGGTGTATATACTTCGCCGAGGTTCTGGTCATAAAGTACGTCTAATATATGATCATCATCCAGCTCGATTGCCTCAGGATGATCGCGCAGTGTGCGCCCAATTTGCTGGAGTGGGATGGACAGAAATTCAATTTTACAAGGGCTTGTTGCCTCTGTAGCCCATACCAGTGCGCTATTTGCGACGAAATACAAAGCGATAGAAGCTGCGAGAATCGTTGTCAGGCGTATCCGCATGCCCTTGCCCCATAGGAGCGCAAAGGGAATGAGCACAATAAGCGCATACAGACCGTTGTTACGCATCAGCATCATTAGCACAGTTGTGACCACAAATGTAATGATGCGCAGCGGTGATCGAAACGCAGCAAAACCATCATGCCAAATGTCGATCAGCTGCAAAACAACGAGGAGTACCAGTCCGCTAAAGAGCACGTCTTTTGTGGCACTAAATGACCAAATGGAGTAAAAAGGAAACAGCGCAAATAGCAGCGTCACACATATGCGTGACCAAAGCGGTGCAGACCTGCGCCTGAGCCAATGGCAGGCATATGCGAGCATGGCAGCAAGCAGCACTATTTGCACCACGCTATATATAGCAAGGCCTTCGGTTGCATAACCATCAATGTTGTGATCAATGCCATACATCATGCATGCACCCAATAGAAGCGTATGCAACAACGGATGTTGGGTATCAAGCACCCAGTCCATATATTGATAAAATTGAGTGTTTGCATCGAACGCAAAAGCACCCGGATAAAAGGCAAGCCAAACGGGCAGCCAGCAGACAATCAAAAATGCAAAAACGAAAAAGCCGTTGCCTGTGATTTTGCTAAAGAGAGATTCTGCGTTGCCTGAGGGCTCGCGGTTGATGATGAATTCTGCACCTTGGTAGATCAAAAACAACCCTGCACCGTAAATGATCGTATATAATGCGATCAGGAAAATACCGTCCAGCACTAAGTCCCATGACAGTTGCCCCAAACTGCTATTGATACTCAGTGACTTTCCAATCACTGTGAACCCTGAAAAAATCAGCCCAATCACATAAGCTATTCGCTTTAGGCGAATGTCATTGTATGTGAAAACATAGCGCAGCAACATGAAGAGGCCGGCGGCCAATACAATGGAGAGTCCGCTGCTGGCAATAGACAAATCTTCTTGCAATGGTCCCAGTGCGATGGGCAGACGCCATACAGCCATAATGGATAGAATAAGTGCTGCCATGTTAATTCTCATTTTTGCTAAGTTGTCTTTTGTTGGCACAGGCAATATCCTCCCTTAATCATAGATTATAGGATTCTCGGTAATTCAAGGAAATTATAGCATGCACAAGAAATGAAAGCAATGTCATGGTTGGATAGCCCGAGGATGATTTGAGCGTATGAAAACAGACTGCCGAGCCTTGTAATGTTGCATATCAGCCTAACGATTCAAAGGCATACCGCAATGCCGACAGGAACGGCAAAGCTTCTGACCCGCATCGAAAGGTTAAGTTTCTTAGATTGGGTATAGAGAGGAGCTCCTGACAGATAAAGCTTTGCCAGTGCAATCTTCGCATTTGTTCATTCCCATTTCTCTAGTATGGCAAAAAAGATAGTGGACGCGCAAAGCGTGATCACTATCTTTATATCAATTCGATTTTTGTGTCCGTTTACTCTTTTTGGCAACCCCATTTTTCGTAGGTCGTTGGATTGGTATGTTCCCGCTCCTGATGCTAAAATCTGAAGGCACACCCTTTAGTCATCCATATAAGCACCTAGCATAGGCGATACCGCATGAGCGCAATATTGCTTCAACACACCTTGTGTATAGCGCAAAGGACGCGGCTTCCATTTTTCTTTGCGTTTCTCCAAGATTAAGGAGATCGTATCTGCCGATTCGATTACACCATCGATTCCAACGATATCAAGCGAACGGTTCTCAATATCGATTTGTATGATATCGCCTTCTTCAACCAGTGCGATCGCCCCGCCTGTGGCGGCTTCGGGACTGACGTGACCTATTACGGGACCCTTAGATGCACCAGAGAATCGTCCGTCTGTGATCAGGGCAATGCTCCTGCTGAGCTCGGCATCGGAGCTGATTGCCTCGGTGGTATAAAACATTTCGGGCATGCCGCTTCCGCGAGGTCCTTCATAACGAATAAAAACCGCATCTCCAGGCAGAATGTCATGTCGGATAATGGCGGCTATGGCATCCTCTTCGCAATCAAACGGACGAGCTCTTAGGGTTGCGCAAAACATATCTTTAGGAACAGTGCTATGCTTAACTACCGCACCTTCGGGAGCGAGATTTCCATATAATATAGCGATCGAACCATTTGCCTTTATGGGAGCCTTGACATCGCGAATGATGTCTCCTGGTTTGATGCCATAAGGCTGTAAGGATTCAGCACATCGCTGGAAATAATCCGACTTCTCTAGCCGCTCAAGCTCCTCGCCCATTGTACGTCCGGTTACGGTTTTTGCATTTAAATGAAGTAACGGTTTTAATGCACGTTCAATAGCTGGCACCCCCCCTGTACCATGAAAAAACTGCGCAGGCCAGCGACCGGTTGGTCGTATGTCGAGTATGTAGGGTATATTTCGATGAATTTCATCAAAACGCTGCGCATCCAACCGGATGCCGAATTCATGGGCAATTGCAGGTAGGTGCATCACTACATTTGTTGAACCCGATATTGCTGCATGAATCATAATAGCGTTCTCAAAATTATCTAATGTGACAATATCTCGTGCTTTCACACCTTTTATCGCGAGCTCAGCTGCAAGCAAGCCTGCATCATAGGCGGCTTGTTGCAATTGGGGCGAAGTGGCAGGCAGCAACGCTGTTCCAGGCAACATGAGACCAAGTGCTTCAGCCATCACCTGCATTGTGCTCGCAGTGCCCATAAAGCTGCAAGCACCACAGCTTGGGCAAGCGCTGTGTTTGTATTTGCGAAAAGTCTCCTCTGATATTTCACCGCGTCTGTACATTGCACTGTAAGTGCCAATCTGTTCAAGTGTCAGCATATGATCACCGGCATCCATCACACCGCCTGTTATCACTATAGATGGGATGTTAATTCGACCAATCCCCATCAGCTGAGCAGGTAACGCTTTATCACAGCTCGCGATGAATACGCCAGCATCAAATGTTGTGGCATGGTGATGAATTTCAATCATATTGGCTATCATGTCGCGGTGTGCCAACGAATAATTAATGCCATCATGCCCTTGAGCCATCCCATCGCAGATATCGGTTGTGAAATAACGTGCTGGATGCGCACCTGCGGCTCGAATGCCGCTGACCGCCTGTGCAACAAGTGTGTCAAGATGTGCACTGCCGGGGTGACTGTCTCCAAATGTACTTTCAACCAGAATCTGCGCTTGCTCCAGTTCTTCTTCTGTCCATCCCATACCGAGGCGGAGCGGATCCATTTCTGGAGCTATTTGCCTAATGCGTTGACTTTCCAGCATTGTTTCACTGCTTTCTACTTCGTTTGGTTGCCAGTGATTATTTTATACAAAGCAATCAATTGTAATGGTGGCATATTTCGTCAATTTTCCCGTTAATCCAGAATCAGCTCATTATTGCGGCGACGGAGTGTCCTAGATGCGATAGCTGCTGTTTGATGAACTAAAACCGTAGCAGGCACTTTTGGGGCTGGCTTTTCATTGTTGCGCCGTACTTTTCGGTATTCAGTTGGTGTTTTCCCTGTCTGGTTCTTGAAAACTCTGTTAAATGTTTGAACGCTGAAAAACCCTGTTGCATCAATGATCTCTGTTATATTGCTGTCGGTATAGCTGAGCAGCCTTTGCGCACAATTCACACGGATTGCATTTAAATACTCTACAAATGAAAGCCCCGTATGCTTCTTTATATAGCGCGAACAATAGCTTTCAGTTAGTCCTAAATGATTGGCTAACATTTTCAGCGATAGTTTTTCATTAAAATGCTCATGGATATAGCAAGTGATTTCATCTAGATAATGCGGATATTCAAGATTGCTTTCCAACTTTTCAGTGACAACATCCGGTCTTGCCATTAAGAAAGCGGCGAATTCTAGCATTTTACTGTACAAATAGAAATCGTATTGATCGCCCAATGGATTCTCCATCATTTGGTCAATCAGATGACTGAGATATGAATCGGGTTGCGTTTTGAACGAGTGAGAAAACAAGTCATTGTACTTAACTCGTTCTTCATCGTTAGCATAGGGCGGCAAAAGCCATTCCTTCAAGAACTTTAGCTTGACAATTCGATCCTTGGTGCCCTTGGGCTTGAATTCATGCAGTACATTGCTGCCAATGACGAGCATCTCCCCAGCGCGGATGGTAAAGATATGCTCATCCACTTGAATTTGCAAGGAACCCTCTTGAATGAATATGCATTCAATTTCTTTGTGTAAATGTCGGTCAGGTATATACATTTCCTCTATAAACATCCCTTGCGGCCGCCCCATAAACAGAAAGTATAAATCCAAGGGTTTTGTAGGCATGTTTTCACCTCCCGACTGCCAATTGCTATGAACTTGTGCGATGAATAACGCATCACTTCATAATGTTAAGTATTCGTCGTTTTTCTTGTTTTTCCTGTGATAAGCAGGTGGCCAAACATTACCTTTGCTGGATGAAGTCAATGCCAAACGGGTCTGGTCTGCGGACATAATCACAGTTTGTGAGCTCCAATATAGAAATTTCGGCCAAGTACTGTACTTCACAGCCGTGTTCCATGTGACCCGCATATGCGCGCTGCTTATCGCTGAATGTCATGTGCAGATGCGGCGTGGATCCAATAATCAAGCCCTGAACGGAGCCTAGTTCAATGGGTGCTTCAACAGTCAGCATTTCATTGGTTGGTTGATCCTGCGTGTCGGCTATGCGGTGGAATGTTGCCTTGCGCAACGCACCAATGCCTGATGTAACAATAGCATTTTGTATTTGCAGGCGTGCCACTTCGCTTTCAATTGCTTCCAGGATTTTTTCGCCTTTTGTTAAGTTGATAATGATATGCCTGCCATATCCTTGTGAAACAAATGTATTCAATGTGAATACCTCCATATCATTGATTTCTATCCCTTGATGCCGCCAGCGGTAATGCCGTCCACAAGATATCTTTGAAAGATGATGAACATCAAAAATAACGGGATCAGCGATAGTGTGGACATTGCAAATAAAGCTCCCCATGCGTTGCTTCCTGTGGAATCAATAAACATACGCAAAGCCAATGCAACGGTGTACTGTTCCAAGCGACTGATATAGATCATCTGCATGAAAAAATCATTCCATGTCCATAGGAAAGTGAATATCATTGTTGAGATCAGCGCAGGTACTGACATAGGAATAATGATTCGTAGATAGTGATTGAGATAACCGCACCCATCAATGGTTGCCGCCTCATCAAGCTCCTTTGGTAAACCACGCATATACTGTGTCATGAGGAAAACAAAGAAGCCATCCATTGCTAAGAATTTTGGTATGATCATTGGAAGATAGGTATTAACCCACCCTAGCTTATTAAAGATGATGTATTGAGGAATTAAGCGTACATGCTTTGGCAGCATGAGCGTTCCCATCATCAGTGTAAAAAGCAAATTCCGTCCTTTGAAATTCAATTTGGCAAAAGCATATGCAGCCATTGCGCAAGATAGCAAATTGCCAAGGATAGAAAAAATGACCAGTTGGAATGAATTGTTAAAGAAGGAACCAAACGAATAACCAGAGATCCCTTTCCAGCCTGTCCGATAGTTTTCCAGTGTTAATTGTTTCGGCAGCAGCGACTTGCTTTGAAAGATTTCCGGGCCTATTTTCGAAGATGCGCATATCATCCAAATCAGTGGATAAATCATCGCAATTGCAAAAAGGATGATCAATGCATGAAATAGAAAAGACTTTGATTTTGCATTAGAAACAACCATGCCTCCATCCTCCTTTAATCATAATAAACCCATTTTTTCGCACTTCCAAAAAGCAATCCGGTAATGCAAGTAATAATCACCAACAGTACCCATGCCAGCGCGGAAGCGTACCCCATCTCGAATTGACTAAATGCTTTGTTATATAGATAGAGCGAGTAAAAGAGTGTGGAATTCAGAGGAGAGCCTGTCCCATTTGAGATGATGTATGCGGGTGTGAATGCTTGGAACGCATTGATGACTTGCATGACGATGTTGAAAAACACCATAGGGGTAAGAAGCGGTATTGTGATTTGAAAGAATTGTCTGGGTTTACTGGCACCGTCAATCGAAGCCGCCTCATAGTAATCGGCAGGAATTTGCTTTAGAGCAGACAGAAAGATCACCATGGATGAACCGAACTGCCATACCGCTAGTACAATCAGCGTGTAAAGGGCGGTATCGGGGGTGGAAATCCAGTTGATGCCTTTGATGCCAAAAACAGCAAGGAATTGATTGAACAGACCGGTTTTATTGAAAATCTGACGCCATAATATAGAGATAGCGACACTGCCGCCAAACAAAGATGGCAAATAGTATACGGCACGGTAGACGCGTACCCCGCGTCTATTCTTCTTTAGCGTATTGGCAATGAAAAGTGCAAAAGTCAGTTGCAATGGCACAGAAAGAAATACATAGGTAAATGTGACTTCTAAACTTTTAAGGAATTTCTGATCTTTGAACATCTGAACATAATTATCCAAACCAATCCAAGTGGCTGATGTTAACATATCATACCGCGTAAACGAAAAGTATAAAGAAGCGAACATGGGTATGATGGTAAGCAGCAAAAAGCCTGCCAACCAAGGGGCTAAAAACAAATAACCTGCCATGGTTTCTTTCCGCTGCCTTGTCGTGTTGCGTATTGTATTTGCCATATTTATGCACTTCCTTCCTTCGTCGGCTTGAAACCAGCGTAGCCGAGTGCTGGTTTCAAGCCAGGAATAATACTGAGCATTTAAGAAGTAGAACGCTTATTTCGAATTCTTATCAAGAATCTCCTGAATGCCATCTAAATAAGCCTGCGCTGCTTCCTCGGGTGTCATCGCAGCAAAGTCAGATGCTTCGCGGATGCCCAAGTAAAGGGTGTTCATTTCGCTATATCCAACCGGCAACATATTACCGATGGATGCAAGGGGCTGAGTATACTTTACATATTCCATTGCCTCAATCTGAGTTTCATCCATAAACTGCAGAACATACTCGCTCATCTGTGTATTGGCAGGCGTACCCTGCTGAATAAGCAGGTCCTTGAGGCATTCCTCTGAGTTTGTAAAGAAGTCCAAGAACTTAGCGGCAACAAGCTTATGTTCATCATCAATTGTTGAGGAAATGCAGTTATGAGCACCTTCAATATATACCCCACGGGTTCCGTCATTGCCCAGCGGAGAACGCAAAGGACGAAGATTATCCGTCATCTGTGCTTGATACTGGTTGAGCTTGTTAACGGGGATATTGGTGACAGCGCATTTCCCTAATGTGAACATTTGGGTTTCAAGGGTAGCGTTAACATTTTCGGTAACGCTGGCAGCATCGGGGATCACATCATCATTGCGCATGTTTTGCCACATGCTAAACCATTGGGTAATGCGTTCTTTTGTGCAGCCGATCGTACCGTCATTATTGAATAATTCTTCGCCATATGATAGCAGGTAGATACGGAAGAAATTATACTGATAAGGTTCATCGATAAAGTAGACATCTTCTCCTGCTGCGAGTGCTTTTTCGCGGAAATCATAGCAAGTCGCGACGAATTCTTCCCACGTCCAATCCTCTAGTACATCCGGTACTTCAACGTCTAGCCGCTTGCACATATCTTCATTTAGTAGGAATTCATTGAGCGTGACACCTTGGCAAATCATGTACAGCGTATTGCTGATCTTACCGCTGTCAATAACAGGCTGGTCTAGATCTGTTAAGTTAATGATCCCTTGATCAACATAGGGTTGCAGGTCTTCCATTACGTTACGGCTGGCAAACTCAGTTGCAAAGCGCGCGTGCATGCCGAACACATCCGGTGCATTACCACTTGCGACTTGTGTTGCTAACTTCTCGAAATAGGCATTGAACGTATTGGGCTCACGTTCGATTGTAACGCCTAGGTTCATGCTTTCAAATGTATCGCAGATTTTGTTGTAGACATCGTGGCGAGAGGCATCTCCCCACCATGCAAATCGAAGGGTGATTTCCTCTGCTTGTTCCGCATTAGCCATTGCTGGCAAGTTCAGTGATAGTAAAATACATAGTGTCATTGCTAGGGCAAAAATCCTCTTCATTTTAGTGCCTCCTTCATTTCTGCGATCACTCGCTATCCTGTGTGCTTATATTGGTTCTACGGGAATGACGGTATCGTCCAGTTCCCAACCCATCATTTTGTACAGCTCTTGTCGCCCGAGTTTATCATTATTCATTTCCTGCCATGCGTATTTTGCTACATCAAAGGCAATCTTTCTGGGTACAACAATCACACCGTCATTGTCTGCAATAACAACATCGCCAGGATAGATTGCAACACCGCCAATCGCAATGGGCACATCCTTTTCCAGATAACGCAGGCGAGCTTGATCCATCCCCTGAGAAATAAATTTGCTCCAAATCGGGATTTTCTGCAAAATAACTTCATCTGTATCCCGAATGCCGCCTCCGTTAAGCAGGTACCCAACCGCTCCCTTTTTCATTGGCGGGATGGAGTTGTTCGAACCTAGAAGTCCTGCATTTACATCACTCACATCAATGCAAATAAAGTCACCTGGCTTAACGTCCTGAACCCAGTGGCGAACTGAGCAAACATCACGATAATAATCGGATGCCCATTGCGTATACTCATCACCACGAAGTAGCGGGGAGGGTCCTTCATATGGAATGTAGCGTGCAGTGCGAGCAATGCCAACACAATGTGCGGGAATTAGCGGCCTATATTCAGGTGACAGTGATCCAAAGGAATGGTATCCCATCCAATCCATACCATCTCGTACATCTGTTACGCGACAGGGTTTAAACAACGCAATTAGTTTTAAATTCTCGTCATGATAGTTCATGATAACGGTCTCCTCATTTCTGCTGCATCAACAGTTTTTACCAACAAAAATGGAATAGGAGGTACCTTCGCTATTTCATTTTTGTTTGTCATCCGGATTTACTCAAATTATATCTTCTTCGTGCCTTTTGGTCTACTCATTATATGTTTATTCTTTTTCATATTCCAGCTTGTTTATCATTATTATATGCCTATCCGAATTTAAACGAGAATACTCCCATGCGTCCAAATCGGATATTGCCAGAATACTGCTATAATATTTATAGCGTTACCAAATAATGGTTTGATAGATCAAGTGGTTTGCAGGAAATCGATTTTACTGTTGTTGACCCATAAAACATCATATAGAATTACGTCGTATGTTTTTTCGTTTTGTGATAAGTATCAAAAATACGAACCTCTCATATTTTGTCATTTTATGATCGGTTTATGAAAGATGGATATTAGTATTTGCTCAATATTTCCGATGCGAATTACTCAAAGATCGGCATTTTATATCAGGTGAACGTTTGAAATCGGACACGGGATGTGAATTCGCTGACGAGTATCTTTGGATTGCGACTGCACTGCGATGGTGTTGAGTCAACGCCACATGAGGATTTGATGTAATCATCCAATCGTTTTTAAAAGAGCTAACTGATTTTGCGTCAGTTAGCTCTTTTTAGTACCTATGCAGGTTTGCTCACTTCCATATCACGAAAAGATGATGGCATACTGGTTGAAAACTGAGGACAACTTCCCCCAAAGGCGGCGGCATTCTTTGAAAAGGAACAAGGATCGAAAGTAACGCTTCACCCAAAAGTGAGTATATATAATGAAAAACCAGAATCCATCCACAGATTATTGCTTTTGTTTCATTGAAATGGGATTGAGCAGAATGATATAATGAATGTATATAAATATATCATATGGGAGGAAAATATATGTTACTTGATGGTGATAGATTACACAACAAAGCGCTTTATAGCACACCGCTAACTGTGGATAGGTATACACAAGAACTGCCAAACGGTGCGCCTGAGGATATTGGCGCGACGGTTTTAGCCAACGGGGATATTGCGATTTGCATTTTTGCACAGAATGCGAAAACTGTGAAAATCACCTGTGCTACGAGCGGAAAGCGCGTTCGTGACATTGCGCTGCAAGGGGATGGACAGGGGCAGTTCCGCGGTGTTTTGACATATGACCGCTTCTTTACCGGCCCTGCGAATGTGCTTGCTTTTTACGATGACCAATTGGTACTTGACCCATATCTCCCGATTTTCTGGACGAACAATCGTCCGCATAACTATCTGGAAATTCCGGATGAAGGAAATGATGCATTTCTCATTCGTGATGTACCGCATGGTGCAGTAACCCATCAGCTATTCTGGGCGAAGCCTATGGGCAATTGGGAGCGCTGCTTGGTCTATACGCCGCCGCAATACATGAAGAATTCAGCGGAATATCCTGTGCTGTACCTTCTCAACGGCGGAACAGATAACGAAACCAGCTGGGAATACGCCGGCAGGCTTTCTGCTATCATGGATAATTTGATTGCAGCTGGTGAAGCTGAGCCCATGATTGTTGTGATGCCTAATTCTATGTTGCGAGCTGAAGGCAAGGTATCCATGGTGCGCGACGGAGCATTTGATACCATGCTGCTTGAGGACTGCATTCCCTTTATTGAAGCCAACTACCGCGTAAAAACGCAAAAGTGGGATCGGGCTATTGCAGGGCTATCGATGGGTGCTTATATGACCTGCGATATCGCACTGGGACATTCGGATAGCTTTGGATATGTGGGTACTTTTACAGCATGCATGACCCATAACGAAGAGCATATACAACTTGCACCCGGCGTAGTGCGCCCATATCGTGAATTTTTAAAGCAGGTGTCACCCGATGCATTCTCAAAGCTCTTTAAGGTCTACTTCCGCTCGACAACAGAGCAGGAGGATCACTTTGAATTCTTTGAAGCGGATGATCGCTTGATGGCGCAGGCGGGCTATGATCAGCTTCCGTGCTGCCATCGTACGGTCTATTCGGAAAATACGAGCAAGTGGAACAGCTGGAGAATGGGCTTGCGCGACTATGCTAAGCTCCTGTTCAAAAAGTGAAAAACCAAAGGAGATGAGTAAATGATCAAGGCAGGAGCTGGCAAATCGAGTCTGGATCCGCATGCGGATATGTACCCCATGCCCACGCATTTCGGCGTTTGCGATGCGCAGTATACATCGTGTTTTTGCAGAGCATTGGCGATCGAAACAGAGCAGGAGCGTTTGCTTTTTCTCAGTTGCGAGTTAAGCGATTGGCCTAAAATTACGAATTATAAAGACAAAATTGCAAATGAAGTGGGATATAAAGCCGAGCAAATCGTGATTTCGGTCACACATAACCACTCATCACCCTGTGATGAAAACATTCACGAGCAGCCCCCTGAAATCCTTGCGCGATGTGAGGCTTATAAGGAAATTGAACTGCAAGCCGCCATTGAAGCTTGCAAGCAGGCTATTGCCGAGCTTCGTCCGGCCAAGATTGGATTTGGCAGCGTTCAAAGTCCGATCAATGTGAATCGAGATTATCAAACAATCGGTGGTTATTGGGTGGAGGCACCTAATGAGGCAGGTTACAGCGATCAAACATTGTCCATCATTAAGGTGGTGGATGAAGAGGACAAGTTGATTGCGGCTGTGCTCAATCACTGCACGCATGCTACCTGTATCTATCTGCAACGTGATGTTGATGGAAAAACGAAACTCTCGGGCAATTTCCCCGGTATCACCTGTGCGTTTTTGGAAGAACGCTATGGCGGCATTGTTTTGTGGACGTCTGGTGCAGCGGGGGATCAAGCGCCGATCATGAGCCATGGTGTTCAGCTGGATTACCCGGATGGATATACTACGCAGGTGCCCTATCCCGATGGAGCGGGTTACTTGCAGATGGAATATGTCGGGAGACGTCATGCGGTGGATGCGGTGCGAGGGCTTGACGCTATCACAGAATACCAAACAGCTATTAGGCTGAGACATGCGCAGACAACAGTTCAGCTTCCACGGCAGAGTGTTTGCCGCGCGACCGATTCGGCTGGTCCGTACCGAATGGGCGGACATGGTGCGCGAAAGCCTGAGGATATGCCTTTGCCGCCGATTGTGCCTGAGCTGATATGCGATGAAGCAAACCCTGTCCCAGTGGAGATGGAAGCTATTGAACTTGGAGATATTGCCATTGTCTGCGTGGGCGCAGAGCTTTACTGTGCTATCGGCAGTGAACTCAAAAGAAAATCACCCTTTCAAAAAACAATCGTTGTAACCCATACGGCTAACCATGTGGGTTATGTGCTGGATCAGGCTTCTGTGGAACACAAAACCTTTCAAGCGTTTAACGAAGTTGTTCCCGGAAAGGGTGAAGGACCAATTCTGGCGGGCGAAAAGGAATTATTCTATAGAATGTTAAAGTAGTACAGTTCCTTGGTTTACACTACGATAAATAGCGTCGGTGATTTCGGCGCATTCGACGGCGTTGTCGATGCTCATGCCATTGTTGCTAGCATCGTCAATGCCGACGTTTTCATTTGGGATATCCTGCACCATCATGTTAACCCAGTAGCGCGTATGCTTCAAAGGGGCGGCAGGCAGGTAATCCTCTGGTACAATAGTCCAGGGGTCATTGCCCAATTTATATTTGACATCCCAACGCTCGTTACAGCCGCCGAAATTAGTCAGACAAATAGTACCTTCCATGCCGTATACATTGATGTTTAGGGATTCATATTGGCTGACAAAGCTGGATTCAACAGAAGCAAGCACGCCATGAGGATATTGCATGATCATCATGGCGCTTTCTTCGATGCCTGCATTGATGGCTTCCTCGTGAAAAGATGAAAAAACAGACGTGACAGCATTTGGCTTGCCCAGCAGGTAATGCAGTGCGTGAAGCGCATGACCTCCAATGTCAGCCATGACGCCCCCGCCCATTCGTTCATAGCTATAATCGGGATGAAGCTCTGCGGGGCGGCCGGGTACGCCGTTATCATTGGATACGTGAATGTGTACAGCTGTAATTTTACCGATTCTACCGCTGTCCATCATGCGTTTCATATAGATCACAGGCGCACGTACAAAGGGATCGGACATATAAAACCGCACATCGTTTTCGTGGACTGCTTTTTGTATAGCGAAGGCATCTTCTTTGTGTGTGCAAAGCGGTTTTTCGATGAAAATATGTTTGTGTGCCTCGGCGGCCTTTACAGCAAGCTCACGGTGTAATGCATTTTCTGCAGTGATGATGACACCATTCAAATCAGGCATCGCTAGTAACCTGTCATAATCATTCTCAAACAGACAGTTCAGTGCATTGGCGGCAGCTTCGCCCAGCGTTTGTTCGTTATCCCAAACGGCAACAATTCTGCTTTCATCATAGCTGTTCACCAGATTACCAAACTTAACAGCATGCCCGCGGCAACCACATAATGCGATGTTGAGTTTCTTCATAAATAGTCCTCCTGCAACTTGTATATATTACTCAATACTATAACATGATATCTTTTGCGGATGGAAGGGGATTGGGCAAATCCCAGAAATAATCCACACAATCATCATTTACTCGACCTTGAAAAAACACACAAATAAATGGATTTTCCTCCGTTGAGAGCCTTCATTGGACATGATATAATCAGACATGAAAAGACTTCGACGGAACGCAGAAGCAATAGCAGATACTTTGTAGAACTACAAAAATCACACATTCATTTAAAAACTTGGCGATTTGGGGAACGGATTTGCAAAACCAATGCATGCTGATATCGACCTCCAATCATGAGGAACTCGATAGTTTTTGGCACATGGTGGATTGGCAAATCAGAGATGAATGGATAAACTGCTGAGGCTGTGCCGCGTTTGTATTTCTGTTTATGTCCATACGAGCGGAAAGGGTGAAATGGCAGCAGTATGTACATTGCAGGCAAGAAAAAACGATAAAAATCTCAAGTAACAACGAAATGGTATAAAGATCAAGGAGGACAAATAGATGGAAATCAGTAAGAAAATCAGGGACAATAAGATTTTTCAGGCGACAGAGCTGAGCTTTGACAAGGTTACCCCCAGGAGTGACGAAAAAGCTGTGGTGGAGGCTGCTATCCTTCAGCCCAATGGCGATTACTTGATTCGCATCGGTGCGCCCAATGCAAATACGGTTCACATCATCCCATGGTTTGGCGATCCGACACCGGAGGGCTACGCTCCATGGCGTGATGAGACCATCCATTGCCTAAAGAATGAAGAAGGCGTGTTTGAAGCCATATTGCCATATGACCTGCGCAAAACAGGCCCGCGTAATGTTGAAATTTATATTGATGATACCTTTGTCATCTGGCCGTATTTGCCGATGTTCTGGTCGGGCGGACATCCGTATAACTATCTGGAAATACCGGATCAAGACTTGGAATTTGCCTATATCAAAGATGTACCGCATGGCGCAATCAGTCACGAGGTATATTGGTCAACGGAAACAAACGAGTGGGAGCGCTGCCTTGTTTATACACCGCCGGGGTATATGAATACCAACGAATCTTATCCTGTGCTCTATTTGCAGCATGGCGGAACGGAAAATGAAACTTGCTGGACATCCACAGGCCGCGCCAACTATATCATGGACAATCTAATCGCAGCAAAAGAATGCGAGCCATTCATCATTGTCATGAACAACGGCATGATTCGTTATGATGAATGGAAGGGTACCGAGTATGTGGATGATTGCTTTGAAAACTCACTGCTGAAATGCTGCATTCCCTATATCCAGAGTCATTACCGCGTGAAAACGGACAAATGGAATCGCGCGATTGCCGGTTTATCCATGGGCTCCATGCAAACAAACGACATAGGTTTCAATCATCCAGATGTATTTGGCAACATGGCTTCCTTTACCAGCACTATGTATCATCCGACTTTCAAGGCGACCTATGAGCGTCCTTGGCCCAAAGTTATGGCGAATCCACAGCAGTTTATGAAGGACTATAAAATCTTCTTCTGCTCTGCAACGCCTCAAGAAGATCATATTGATCTGTTCACCAAGGACACTGAAATCATGCGTGAGGCGGGTATCGAAGGGGTTATGCCGGGTTATCGCCGCGTGCTGCATGATGGTCGCTTTATTCGCTGGGATAGCTGGCGGATGGGTCTGCGTGAGTTTGCTACCATGCTGTTTCGCGAGCCGCTGAATCCAACCGATGTGAAGTGATTGACTGCTAAGAAAGGGGTGGGATACGTTGAAACAACTGTATGCTGGTGCGGCAAAGACCTGCATTACGCCCCCGCCGGAGATGATGCCTGCGGAAAGCTTTTTGCCGATCAAGCTGACGAAGGTTTATCGGGATTTGTTTGTTCGTGCGTTGGTGCTTGATCATGATGATGGACGCTTTGCGCTCATCGTGTTTGACTCGGGTGATATGAGCCGCGGGGATGAAATGCGAGAGATTCTTCTGGCGCAGTTTGATATTCAGCCCCAGAACGTTTTATTCACGGTGACGCATACGCATGAAGCGCCATCCTTTGCAAATGATCATGTCAGCATTCGGGATAACCCTGAGAAGCTGGCATGGGTAACGAAGTATGGAAATTTTGTCATTGAGAAAATGACGGAATGTGTTCGGCAAGCCGTTACCTTATTACAGCCTGTCCGCTGGGGATTCGCCAAGGGAAGCAGCCATATCAATACAAACCGTGATCTGCTCTATGAGGATGGAACATGGGACATCGGCATGAACTACGCAGGTCCATCGGATAAAGAGCTTGATGTCATCAGCTTTGTGGATATGCAGGGCAAGGAAGTTGCCGTAGTGACCAATTACGCTGTGCATGGCACGGTCTGCTTTTTTGGCAAGGACGAAGCTCAAAAGGAATTCATGATTTCAGGCGATCTGCCGGGAATGACCACTGCTTATCTTGAAGAGCGTTATGCCGATAAGCAAACGGTATTTCTTTGGACAAGCGGAGCAGCGGGCAACCAAGCACCTTTGTACATGCCGCAGATGGAGCGAATCTATCACGATGGCTCTCATGATCTTTCCTATGACTTGGGGTATGCTTGCTGGACGGTATGTGAACATCTTGCCGAGCTACATAGCATGGATATTATGCGCACGCTTGGCAGCGTTGATCATCTGGCAGATACACTGCGTTTTTCCGTGGTGGATCAGACGCTTGAAGTGCCGCGGCTGGTAAACGAGGAATCGACAGATGAGGAATTTGTCAAGCTGGTCTTAAAACTGGTGATGCTAAATGACGTTGCCATTGTAGGGGTCGGCGGGGAAATTGTGATGGAAATTGGGGAGCGAATCAAAGCATTGGTTCCCTATAAAAACACCATCATTATCGAGCATATTGCAGAACGGATTGACTACATTCCAGACAAGCAAGGCTTTGAGAGAAAGACCTTTGAGGGCACAAACACGCGTATTAAGGATGGACTTGGTGAGGAATATATTTTGTGCGCATTGCAAAATATGCTGCAGCAACTCTACAAGTAGTATTCCAAAGAACAAAAGGTGTTTATGTTAAATATTACCAAAGGCGTATTTTGAACAGTTGCCATGCAGAACATGAATAATTACACATAATCTAGATTCTACTAAATGGACGAGCCCTCACAAGTATGGTAGTATCAGATAAAGCAATTGAGATTATCCGAGCAAATAAGACAAGGAAAATCTTCAAAAAACAGAAAAGAGGACATGAAAAAATGAAAAACACAAGGATTCTCTCTCTGGTAATGGCACTCATGATGGTATTCTCGATGACACTGTGCAACGTAGCGGCAGCAGAGGATGCTACCACGGTTGTGCGCGTTGGTATTGATGCTGACGTATCGTCGATTTCTCCTTTTGGGCCCATGGACGGTGGCCGTGCCTATGTATATCAGGCTATTTATGAGTACATGGCACAGCGCGTAGCCTTTGGGGCTTCTTGGGACGCAATGGATCTAGTATGCGCCAAGAGCATTACACAGGTTGACGATGTAACCTATGACATCGAAATGTACGATTACATTTCTGACTCCGCTGGAAACCACATCACTGCAGCAGACTATGTATGGGCTGCATATGCTATGAAGGAATCCGGCAACTATCCTAAGATGTTCGTTTTGGACACCATTGAAGCAACTGGCGATTACTCAGTGCGCCTGAAGATTACCGATAACGGTCTTGGCAACTTGGAATGGCTGCTTAGCATGGTTCCGATCATCTCTCAGTCCGCTTACGAAGCAAGTGCTGATAAGATGGTAAACAATCCTATCACAACAGCCGCTTATCAGGTTGAAACTTTCGTGAATGGTTCTGAAGTGGTTCTTGTTAAGGCGGAAAACTACTGGCAGACGGATGAGAGCGTTCGCTATGTGTGGTCAAAGCAAAATGTTGACCGCATTGAAATGAAAATTATCATGGATGCCACTCAGATGTCCGTAGCTCTGAAAACAAATGAAATCGACATGGCTGAGCTGATCACACCGGCAGTTCTGGGAGATTTCTACGTTGATGGTCAGGCTACCGAGGGCTGGATCGTAGATGCACAGCCTGCGACCATGGTACACAGCGTTGTGTTCAACTGCTCTGCTGACAGCGAATGCAACAATCTGGCACTTCGCCAAGCGATCGGCTATGCAATCGATAATGAAACGATCATGCAGTTCGCAACCAGCGGCTATGGTAAAGTGCTCAATGCTTTCGCAAATGATTGCGCCAGTGACTACATTGACGCATGGAACGAGCGCGATTACTTCGGTCAGGATCTGGACAAGGCAAAAGCATTGCTCGCAGAGTCTGGCTTTGATACCTCACAGCATTTGAAGATGCTAGTTGTGCATTCCGATGAGTATGAGCGCGTAGCTCAGGTTATCCAAGCACAGCTGCTTGAAATTGGCATTATCGTTGACCTGAATGTGGTTGATGGTGCGCTTCAAGATACTGAATATAGTATTTCGACTGCATGGGATTTCGGATTTGCTGCTCGCGGCTGCGATGACTACTGCACATTCCCTTGGATGCTCCTATTCAACGCGAATGGCTTTAGCTCCGGTCTAAACATCAACCTCATCAATGATCCCACACTACAAGAACTATACATGGCTTGTTCTTCACCTGACACACATAGTGAAGAGACCGTTGCGGCTTTCGAACAATATTTGGAAGATCAGGCATATGGTTATGGCCTGTATACCGGAATGCGTTACTGCGTAGCCAACAGTGCAGTTTGCACAGCATTGGATATGCGTGAAGGCGGCGAAATCAAGATCGGTGGCTGCACCTACGTTTGGAATGACTAAGTACAAGACAGACACCGAATGATACTGTGATAAAGCTAAAGCCTAGAGCCTTCTCGTTCTGGGCTTTAGCTAAAAAAGGGGTAACTATATGGGCAGATATATATCCAAGAGAATATTACTAATGATACCTGTTCTGCTGGGCGTTACAATCTTGATTTTCACCTTGATGTATTTTGTGCCCGGTGATGTTGCGGCCATTGTTTTAGGATCATCTTCCACAGACGTACAGCGGGAAGCTTATCGCGAATCCATGGGTCTGAATGAACCTTATATCATTCAGCTGTTCCAATACATCAAGAACATCGTAACAAAGCTTGACTTCGGTACCTCCTACATTCAAGGGATCAGTGTTACGACTGCGTTGCTGGAACGTTTCCCCAGAACACTGATTATTGCCATTGGCACGGTCATCGTTGGATTTGGTATCGGCATACCGCTTGGAATGGTTGCTGCTGTATACCAAGATTCGCTGGTGGATAAGTTTGCGCTGACGGTGTCGCTTGTGGGCGTTTCGATGCCCCAGTTCTGGCTGGCTGAAATATTGATCATGTTATTTGCAGTACAATTACGCTGGTTACCGTCCCAAGGCATGGGCGGAATCGAGTACCAAATCCTTCCGTGCATAGCCAATGCAGCCGCCGGCATAGCGGGCAATGTTCGTCTGACACGTTCGAGTATGCTAGAGGTTATTCGTGCGGATTATGTAACAACAGCACGATCCAAGGGCGTATCTGAATTCAATGTGCTCATTCGTCATGCATTCCCAAATGCATTGATTCCCATTGTTACCGGCGTTGGTAATTGCTTTGGTGCAATGCTTGGCGGTACGCTGATCATTGAAAATGTATTCGGAATACCGGGAATTGGGGCATATATGGTCAAGGCAATTAATGCTCGCGATTATACAGCCTGCCAAGGCTCTGTCATCTTTGTTGCTTTTGTATTCGGCATTGTCATGCTGCTCGTGGATCTTTTGTATGCATTCATTGATCCTCGCATCAAAGCGCAATACGAGGGGAAGAAGGCGAGTAAAAAACATGAAGAATGAAACAGTAAAGGTAAAAATCAAAAAAGAAAAACACAGCAGCAGCAATATGCTTGTCATGAAGTCGCTGCTGAAGACAAAAAGTTGTATTTTTGGTATTGTCATCATTACTATGCTGGTATTGCTATCGATCTTTGCTCCGCTGATTTCTCCTTATTCGTATACTAAAATTAGCATCTTAGATGCTTTTGCGACTCCTTCACTGGAGCATCCGTGTGGATGTGACTCAATGGGACGTGACATTCTGACACGCCTGCTATATGGTGGCCGCTATTCAATCGGTATCGGTATTCTCTCCACATTGCTGGGCACGGTGGGCGGTGTGCTCATCGGTTCAATCGCAGGGTTCTTTGGCGGAAAGACCGATCTTGTTATCATGCGAGTTGTGGATATCTTCCAAGCACTACCCTCTATTTTGCTGGCAATTGTAGTAGCGGCAGTACTCGGCTCTGGCTATATACCAACTGTGCTCGCACTGGGTGTATCCAGTATCCCGGGTACGGTGCGAACGATGCGTGCTAGCATCCTGACCGTTAGGGGCATGGACTACGTCGAGGCGGCTACATCCATCAACTGCAAGAGTTCTCGCATTATTATGAACTATGTTGTGCCCAATGCGATGGCACCTGTGCTCGTATCTATCTCCAATTCAATCTCCTCAGCAGTGCTCGCCGCTGCAAGCTTAAGCTATATTGGGCTTGGCGTGCAGCCGCCTTATCCGGAATGGGGCGCAATGCTGACAAATGGTAAAGATTATATTATGAACTATCCTCATCTGACATTGTTTCCCGGTCTGTTCATTATGATCTTCGTACTTGCTTTTAATCTTTTCAGCGATGCTTTGCGTGATGCGCTGGATCCGAAACTAAAGAAATAGGAGGAATGAAAACGATATGGAAAAGAATCATCAAAGTTCAACATTCCTTTCTGTTCGCGATCTAGTGGTTCAATATACGTCGGATGGAAAGATTGTACAGGCTGTCAACGGTGTCTCATTGACGCTTGAAAAAGGAAAGACACTGGGACTTGTCGGAGAAACCGGCGCTGGAAAAACAACAACGGCTAAATCAATCATGCGTATTTTGCAGGAGCCGCCTGCTAAAATTGTCAGCGGTGAAGTTCTCTTGGAAGGAAAGAACCTGCTGACACTACCTCAAAAGGAAATGAGAAAATACCGAGGTACAAAAATCTCTATGATTTTCCAAGATCCTATGACGGCGCTAAACCCTGTAAAGCGTGTCAAAAATCAGATTGCCGAGGTAATCGGATTGCATGACAAATGCGGACGAAAAGAAGCGGGGGAGCGTGCGATTGCAATGCTGGAAAAGGTGGGCATTGCTGCGGATCGAGCTAGAGAATATCCACATCAGTTTTCGGGCGGCATGCAGCAGCGCGTGGTCATTGCGATGGCACTGGCGTGCAATCCGGACCTTCTGCTTGCAGATGAACCCACCACCGCACTGGATGTAACGATTCAGGCGCAGGTGCTGGAAATGATTCGCAAGCTCCAAAAAGATTCCAATACAGCGATGGTCTTGATTACGCATGACCTTGGTGTGGTGGCGGAAAACTGTGATCATGTAGCGGTTATGTATGCCGGACAAATCGTCGAGTACGGCTCATTGATTGATGTCTTCGATCATCCGCTGCACCCGTATACGAGGGGGCTATTTGCTTCGCTGCCAAAAATGACTGATGATGCCGCGCGCTTATCTCCGATTCTGGGCATGCCGCCAGACCCGACCAATCTACCCGTTGGCTGCAAGTTCAATCCACGCTGCCCGCACGCAACAGATCAGTGCAGGGAGACGGAAATTGCAATTGAAGAAATCACCCCTGGGCACCTGTGTCGTTGCTGTTGCCTAGAAAAGCAGGAGGTGCAAGATGGCATCATTTATTGAGGTAAAGAATCTAAAAAAATATTTCCAGACCTCGCGTGGTATGGTGCATGCTGTAGATGATGTCAGCTTCAAAATTGAAGAAGGAACCACGATGGGCGTTGTAGGCGAATCAGGCTGCGGTAAGTCAACGCTTGGCCGCACGGTTATTCATTTGCTAGAAAGCACTGGCGGCGAAATCCTTTACCAGGGCGAAGATGTCACCCATGTAAACAGCCATAAGCTTGCAGCGCTTCGGGAAGACATGCAGATTATTTTTCAGGACCCCTACTCCTCGCTCAATCCCCGCATGACGGTGCGCGATACCATTAGAGAACCGCTTTTGCTGTCCGAGCGCTTTAGCAAGCAGGAACTGGATGTGGAGACGGAACGGCTGATGGATATGGTTGGGATCGAGCAGCGCTTGTGGTATGCCTATCCTCATGAACTGGATGGCGGCAGACGGCAGCGCGTGGGTATTGGCCGAGCGCTGGCACTCAGCCCAAAATTTGTGATGTGCGATGAACCTGTGTCTGCATTGGACGTGTCGATCCAAGCGCAAATCCTGAATCTTCTGATGGATTTGCAGCAGGAACGCAAGCTGACCTATATGTTCGTTACCCATGATCTTTCGGTTGTCCGTCATATTTCCACGCATATTTGCGTGATGTATCTTGGACAGCTGGTCGAAACCTGTCCTTCCAAAGAACTCTTTATCTCTCCGATGCATCCATATACCAAAGCTTTGCTTTCGGCCATCCCTTCTGTGGATATTCACACGCCGCATAAGCGCATTGAGCTCAAGGGCGAAATCGTATCACCCATTGATCCGGAGCCCGGATGCAGATTTGCTGCTCGCTGCCTGTATGCCACCCCCGCGTGCAAGCAGCCGATGAAGCTTGAAGAGATTTCGGCTAATCATTTTGTTTCATGCTGCAGAGTCAAGGAGCTCAACGGGTTTTCGTGAATAAAAACTGCTGAACATTGTGATTGTGAGCGATAAAGGATATAATCGTATCAAATGAAACTAGGAGTGACAAACATGATAGGCAATGTAGTCATCGCTATTCCAGATGAAGCGCAGCGCGCCTGCATACGGCAATCGATTGACTGGAAAGAGTTGGAGATTGTTTGCGCGGCGGAAGCGGCTGACTCGGTGTCGCTGATTGCAGCAGTGCGCAAGCATGATCCATTCCTTATCATTGCTTCGTCGCATCTTGGGGATATGCCTTTGGCTGAGTGCATTGAATATATGCGCAGACAGAATATGTGGACTGCCTGCCTCGCGCTGGGCACACAGGAGAATATCGCAGAGGTCAATGACTGCCTTGAGCTGCATGTGGATGGTTTGTTGCTGCAGCCTTATGGGGCGCAGATGCTTCATCAATGCATTTCTCGCATCAAGGAAAAGACGCAGAACGATACGACCTATGCAGCGATCCAGCGGCATATCAGAGCAATCAGGCAGAAATTCATCAAGTATGATATTTGGTCTGGGACAATAAGTCACAATCTACCCAAGATCAATGAGATATTCAGTACGCATTTTCATGAAGGCTTGTTTCGTGTAGCATTTCTGCGCTTTGATAATTATTCAAAGGACGGCATTTATGGTATTACGGATATACAATGCCAGCAAATGATCGGCGTGACCCATGGCGTATTGCTTCCTCATTGCTTTGATGTAATCTGTGCAAGACAGATCACGGGCTTCAAGTTTCTTGTTAACTATAGCAAGCAAAACGACAAGCAGCTCCGAAAAACAATGGAAGAGCTGCGTGAAGGGCTGGCACATTTGCCATCCATTGAGGGAAAATTCAGCGTTACGCTCTGCATCGGAAGCGCAGTGGATGCACTCACAGGCTGTAAGCTTTCCAATGACGAGGCTGATATAGCAAGCTGGTCTCGTACGGATAGCAGCCTTGGGAAAACACTGTATTACGACAAGCAAAGCGATGATTTTCCAGATGAAATCATGAGCAAAATCAGCACGTTGACCTACGAAACGCGCAAAGCGGTTAAGGCGCTGGACGCTGAACAATTCGAAAAGAATGTGACGGAGTTTTTTGGATTGCCGGATAGTACACTGAAAAATGAAAAAGCAAAGATTTGGAGCGATGATATATTCAATCTGTTCTTTGAGGTAAATGGAGAGCTTCTAAACTCTATCACGGATGCAACCGAACTAAAAAGCACTCTAACGGGCAAGCTCAAGAGTTCCAGGACCACCGCTGAGTTTAAGAGTGATTATTTGGAGAGCTTGCTGAAACTGATCGATCAAATCAACAATGCCAACCAACTCAAGAAATCACTGACTGTGCGCATGGCTGTGGAATATATTGAAGAGAACTATGCTCAGTCTTTGGATCTGGAACGGGTTGCCAATATCGTGAAGCTTAGCCCAGTTTACTTTTCATATCTCTTTAAAAGGGAAATTGGGTGTAATTTTTCAGAATTCGTAACTCAAAAGCGTATTCATGTTGCGATGGAAATGCTGAAAAAAGGCGATAAAAACATAAGCGAAGTAGCAAATAGCGTGGGTTATGTCGATCAGCGTTATTTCAGCAAGAAGTTTAAGCAGCTGGTTGGCATGCCGCCCAAGGCATATAAGAGCAGCTATCAATGAGATAAAGAAAATCTGCATGATGGCGCAGCCAATTAACGTCACATGCACAAGGGAGTAACAATGGGAAAGCGTTTTCAAATGGGTGTCCAGGAGTATGAGCGCGTAGTGCAGCCGTCACAGGATGGAAAGAAAGCTCGCACGACGTATGTCTACAAGGGTGAGCTCTATCATCCCAAGATGTCCAAACAAGCATCCTTGAAAATCAAATGGCTCCTATTTCTCCTGGCACTATGCCAATGCATTGTTTATATGAGCGTTCTTGCCATACCCGTACCCAGCAATTCGGCGCGTATGGTGATGCTGCCTGCTGGTCTAGGCATTATCGGAATCGGATGTACGGCTTACGGGGTTTTGAATTATATCTTTGCAAAGCATGATATTCCAAACTGGGAATTTCGTACGATTCATATCACCATTACTTGTGGTACTTACGTGACCATCGCTTTGCTGTGCATTGCGCTGATTGTGGATATTTGGTATCAGCTTACACATCAAGGGACATTTGATAGGCTGGAGCTGGTTGTCGGAGCTGGATACTTGCTGTGTATCGTCATTTCGATTTTGATCAACAGACGCTGGGATCGTATCAAGATGGACGTTAGCAAAGCTTCCAAGGAAGTCGTGCAAAAGCGGGACGAGACGGAGCTCATTCAAAAAGAAGTGGAAAATAGCTGTTTTGGCAAAGGAATAATGGATTCTCGCGACGATTGATTGCTTATCCAGTGGTAGGCAGTGAGCTTTGCCATGTCTTGCAGGCTCGTGAGTGACAAGCTCAATGAGACAAATTTGGATTTTATATAGTACATGTTTTTGAGGGATAAACAGAATATGTCTCAAGACTCTAGATTTTTACGCCTGTATAAAGGGTGCTGGAGTCGATATAATTTGATAGGGAATAGGCGGCGGGGTAAAGCATCTTTTGGCTTTGCTCGACGGAGTGATTTTGAACTTTTAGAGAAATGACAGATAATGGATTCCAAACGCTTGAAAGGGTGGAAAAGTAGATTGATACTGACGAGCAAACATTTGGCTGTGACAATTTGTGAACCCAATGCCCATCATGGTACAAGGTTTGACAGAAGCGGGTCTATTAGCCAAGTGAAATTTAATGATAGATGCCACTTTTGCGAGCCAGAGGGCGAGGGGAGTGTGGCAGTTGGACTATGCAGCGAAATATCCATTGCGGAGCCTGCTTGGCAGCCAGAGAGAGGACCTATATCCAAAGTTTGGTGTTGGTCTTTTGCAGCTGTCTCATCAAAACTATGATTTTGCAAAGCAGTATCCGTGTGATGACTTTCCCATTACGGCAGAGCATACGGACCATTGCGCGATCTTTAGGGTCGAGCCGCTTCTATATAAGGGGATTGGTCTGCGCCAGGAGAAAAAGGTGACAGTGGATGACTGCGCTATTACGGTGGATTATTGCTATGAAAATGTCGGAAGCAAAGCACTTGTGCTTGAGGAATACTGTCATAATTTTGTTTCTTTAAACGGTGCACCAATCGACAGGCACCATCACCTGAAAATGCCCATGCTGCCTTCTCAAGAAGGCTTGGAATCCAAAATTCCAGGCGGTTCACTGATTGGAACAAAGGATGGATTTTCCTTCAAAGATACTTGCGTGACACCAGCGCTGATCGAGGCAAGGATGCCTGATAAATCCGATATGGCAGCGCCTTTTCAATGGACATTGTACACGGACGGCAAAAGCTGCCAGATTACGGAGGAGACCAATGCGGATGTTCATCATGTGGTTGTATGGGCGATGAATCATATCGTGTCACCAGAAATCGTTACGCGGTTTTCACTCCTTCCCAATCAACGGCATTCTTATCAGCGCAAATGGACGTTTGCGCCTTAACAATCGATGGTTTCGAATCATTCGATCAGTGAATAAAGGAGTGATACAAAATGCAAAGTATTCAGACTGCGCAGCCAACAACGATATGGAATAAAACATTCATTAGCATTTTTGTCGCCAATATGTTTTTGAACCTGAGTAAACAGATGATGTCTACACTTATCACCAAATATGCCGATTTGCTAGGTGCGTCTGCTGTGATGGTTGGTGTGGTGTCTAGTGCTTTTGCAGTAACAGCTCTGATTTTCAAGTTGATTGCGGGACCTGTTAATGATACCTTCAACCGAAAGTATATTTTGATGGGGTCTGCCCTTGTGATGGCGATTTCTTATTTCGGCTATGGCATTTCCAGCTCAGTCAATCATCTGATTATTTTCAGGTTGGTGCAAGGCGCTGGACAGGCATTCTCGGCAACGGTATGTCTCGCACTTGCGTCTGATTCATTGCCGACAAAGAAATTTGCTGCCGGTATCAGCTATTTTTCGCTCGGGACGGTTGTCTGCCAAACGATAGGGCCTACGGTAGGTTTGGCACTTGCTGAGAGCATCGGCTATTCTCAGACGTTCTATGTGGGCGCAGGCGTGATGGTTATGGCTGCTGTGATGGCAACGCGTGTGCATACGACAACGTCTTCGGCAAGGAAAAAGTTTCGGTTTTCGCTCAATAATGTGGTTGCCAAAGAGGCGCTGCTTCCTGCGGCTATGATGATGCTCATGAGTGCGTCCTACTCCTGTGTCCATGCTTTTTTGATCATCTATGCGGGGGATCGCGGTGTGGATTCTGCAAGCATCGGCTTGTACTTTACGGTCTATGCACTGGTCATGCTAATCGCTAGGCCGTTGGTCGGCAAATTGTCAGATCGGTATGGTCTGGGAAAAACGCTGATTCCCGCATTGTGCTGCTATGCACTTGCGTTTGTTTTGATCAGTATCTCAAACTCATTGTGGATGTTCCTGCTGTCAGCTGTTGTGTCGGCATTTGGCTATGGTACATGCCAGCCTTCAGTGCAAACGCTATGCATGAAGAGCGTCCCTCGTGAACGACGAGGGGCAGCAAGCAGCACCAACTATATTGGTGATGATCTGGGTAACTTGATCGGACCTGTGATGGCTGGAACGTTTGTGACACAGTTCGGATATACAGCGATGTGGCGGTTGATGATTATCCCGCTTGGAATTGTCGTGATCTGCCTGATCGTATTTCGCAAACATATTGCCGGAATTGAAAAGCGTTTTGCAGCCATGGACCAGTTAAGCGAAGAAGCATAACCACTTGAAAAAGGCGTGATGAGCTAGCAAAGAAAGACAGTGTAACAATACATGATAAAAAAGAAATCAATGGTCACAGATTTTACGCAGGGTAATGTACCAAAGCAACTTGTTAATTTCGCGTTTCCGCTGCTATTATCCAGTTTACTTCAAGTCGTCTATAATATGGTCGACATGATTATTGTCGGACAGGCAATGGGAAAAGTCGGTATATCGGCAGTATCCGTTGGCGGCGATATCACCGGTTTTCTTACGTTCTTCATTATGGGCTATACAGGGGCAGGTCAGGTGATTATTTCGCAATACATCGGCAAAAACCAGCGCGATCGTGTGGGGGTATGTATTAGCACCATGTTCTCCTTCATCGCGCTCTGCGCTGTGGTGGTGAGCATCGTTTGCCTGCTGCTGCGAGAGCCGCTGCTATCGCTGATGAATACGCCTGCCGAAGCATGGAGCGAAACGCTTGCATATACAGGCGTTAGCATAACGGGATTGATATTCATATGCGGATACAATGCGGTCAGCGCGGTTCTGCGCGGAATGGGTGATTCAAAGCATCCTTTCATTTTTATTGCCGTGGCATCCGTGCTAAACATCCTGCTGGACTTGCTATTTGTGATACAGCTGGGAATGGGCGCGATGGGCGCAGCTCTGGCGACTGTGATCAGTCAAGCGGTCAGTTTCATAAGCTGTGTTATTTTTCTATATCAAAACCGTAAGCGGTTTGATTTCCATATCAAGCCCAAGGACTTCTTTCGTTGGGATAAGGCAATGCTGATCAAATTGTCTAAGCTAGGTGTACCGATGGCGATCAAGAGCGCGTCCATCCAGTTTTCAAAGCTGTTTGTGAACTCGTGGATTAACTCTTATGGTGTGGTCGTGTCTGCGTTCTCCGGCATTGCAAACAAGGTGAGCAATATTTGCAACATCGTATCAAACTCAACGGGCACAGCAGGGTCATCGATGATCGGACAAAACATCGGCGCTGAGAAGTACGAACGAGTTTCAAAAATCATGCGTACGGTCTTCTGCATTACGCTGGGTATTGCGGTGATTCTCTCCATCGCCATTATCGCCTTCCCTAAACATATTTTTGGTATATTCACAGACGAGGCAGAGGTGCTTGACTTGGCGCTGGAATTTTTACCGATTGCCGTGATGTCATTTATGAGCAGTGCGGGACGATCGACCATGAACGCATTGATCAATGGCAGTGGTAATTACAGAATCAATCTAATCACGGCTATTCTGGATGGGTTCGTGTTGCGTATTGGTTTGTCGGTGCTGTTCGGTTTGGTGCTAAATATGCGATATATGGGTTTCTGGCTGGGTGATGTATTCGCAAGCTTTACACCCATATGGATTGGAATCCTGTTCTATTATTCGGGTAAGTGGAAACACAGTAAAATCGCAACGGAATAGAGACTTATTGTATTCAGAGTAGAGTAGTCAAAAAGAAATCGCAGAAAGGACGAAACCTTACTGCGATTTCTTTATTTGTTTTAAATTGATGCGTGGGAAACGTCCGAAAACCATGTGGTGGATAGGATGTATGCCGAGCATGGTTTACCCTAAAGGCTCGCCTAAGCCCTTGAATAACGCTCCGTCTATGGCAATGACTTCATCGATTGGGATGCTCATTCCGTTTGTCATGAGGATAGCGCGTTCGTACCCATCGACCTTTTTGACAGTGTCGGTTGTCTGGACATAGGCGCCGCCGCTTTTTCGTCCGTCGGGCTGAAAATAGGTAACCGTCACCTCTGGACGCGATTTGATATTGTCCTGAATCAACTGAAGCAACCCGTTGATGATGATTTTCTCGTCATCATCCAGCTCGATTCGTTTGCTGGTTAACCTCGCCGTTTCCTTGATGGCAGCGTCGTATCCTACCAGCGCAGCGAAGGGCGCAAACTGCGCTGCACGATTTTGCAGTGACATTGGACGATGGTTTTTGGATACAAAATGCGGAAGGTCGATGATGTCATCGTAGCGATGGGAATCGTTTGAATGGCTGCTCATATCTCGTTCCTCCCTATGCTTTATGACCGCCGATTTGTTTGTTGCGATCCATGGTTGTTGCGCCTTCTTCAAGGTTTGAGCCTTTGAGGATGGCGTTTTTGCCGTACTTCTTTTTCATTTTCAGCATGACGAGTTGGAGTTTTCTTTCGTCTGCCAGCGCTGCGTTTTCAGCTTCTTGCGCCGCGTCTTTTGCAGCATAATCCGTAAATAGATCAAGCTGCTCACAGGGCGGCTGCTTAGGAATGCTGTTTTCATCGACCAAACGATTGGCAACAAGGTTGACCCTGCGAATGAGCAAATGATCCGACACGATGCGATCATATAGCGCTAAGACTGCATCTAAGATCAGCCTTGTGGAGGATGTTTGCCTGTCTAGATTGGCTGTGCCATGTGCTGACTTTGGAACGGATCGCCCATAGAAATCGGTTGTGATGGGTCCCTTGTAAGCTCGTTTTCGAACAGGGTCGTTTAGGTTTTCAATGTCGTAGCCCACGGTGAGAACCATTTGATTGGTCACAAGCCCTTTGTCCACCAACCCCAAAACCAGCACTTCCGTCATCTCGCGGACGATGAGTTTGCCCTTGGTAAAATCGTAGGGACAGTGCAAAACTTGACCTGAACCAAGGCTGGTGTTTTGCGGTTTGTAGGCCTTTACCTCGCCAATGGCGCAGGGCTCCCAGCCCCATGCGTGATCGATTAGCAGCTCGGCGTTCACCCCAAACAGCTTATAGAGCAAGTCCTCATTGTGACGATCCCATTGACCGCCTAGAGAACACCTGGCAATATCGCCCATGGTGAACAGGCCGTTTTCCTCTAGCTTTTTGGCGTATCCATGACCAACCCGCCAGAAATCTGTCAGCGGGCGATGATTCCACAACAGCCGCCGATAGGATAACTCATCCAGCTCCGCAATGCGTACACCATCCTTGTCCGCTGGAACATGTTTTGCGACGATATCCATGGCGACCTTGCCAAGATACATGTTCGTGCCGATACCGGCGGTTGCCGTGATGCCTGTGGTGCGCAAGACATCGTGGATCATCCGCATTGCCAGCTCGCGGGCCGAAAGCTTGTAGGTATCAAGGTAATGGGTGACATCCATGAATACCTCATCAATGGAATAAACATGGATGTCATCTGCTGATATATATTTCAAGTAAACATGATAGATTTGTGTGCTAATCTCCATATAACGCGCCATTTGCGGCGGGGCAGTGATGTAACCAATCGCCAAGGCTGGATTGCTTTTCAGTTTCAGAGCATCGCTGGATTCGCCTGAAAACGTGCGATTGGGAGCCATTTGTTTGCGCTTGTAATTCGCTTCCCTGACCTTTTGCACCACCTCGAATAATCGTGCACGCCCAGGAATGCCGTAGGATTTGAGCGAGGGAGATACAGCTAAACAGATGGTTTTCTCTGTGCGGCTTGGGTCTGCTACGACCAAGTTGGTGCTCATTGGGTCAAGGCCGAGCTCCATGCACTCCACAGAAGCATAGAAACTTTTCAGATCAATACACAGATAGGTTCGTTGCTGATTCATCTATGCTTCCTCCTTGTTTTTGATAATGTGATTATATCATATTTGCGGCGTGAGAGGAGAAAAGAAAAATGGGAATTCGAACATCTCAAGGGTTACCATAAACGAATGAAGGCGTTTACATTGACAGAATATTTTACTGTTCCATATAATGCAGTTGAATATGGTTTTTCAGAAACGCGGCAAGAGATACATACATAACAAGTACAGGCGGCTGAAGGGATATTTACATTTAATGTCGAATCTTACCTGATGGATAACGATAATGCTGGCTACGACACCTCATTGGTGAAGTTGATGGTGAATCCTATGTTCGTGCTCGAAAAAACATCTGATGATATCAGCATTGCATGCGAAAGAAGGCAATCAATTTGCGTAGAAAATCGGAAGTATGGGTGTACTCGATTGTTTCAGGACTCTTTTTGATGGGAGCGAATGCGTTTAGTATAGTCGTACCATTGAGGATGGCAGATCAAACACTGTCATACAGCAGCATTGGGGGTGCGCTTGCGTCGTTGTCCTTTGGTGTGTTATTTATCAAAATAATATTCGGCAGACGGTCGGATATAGTTGGACAAAAACGCTATCTAACCATTTCATTAGCGGGTAGTATTGGCATTAGCATCCTAATGATATTTGCACGTTCGGTTACATCGTATATGATATTGCTAGCGTTGTTCGGTGTTTTTCGCGGAATGTTCACATCCGTTCATACATCCTATATGATTGACATAACAGATGAAGAAAGCCGAGGGAAGGGGATTGGAAATATACTATCCATTTCGACGTTCTTATCATCTATCGGAGGAATACTGACAGGCGTTTTATATGGAAACAATCAGGGCGCTTGGGCCTTTGTCGTCATATCAGTACTGCTTTTAGTCGGTTTGATTTTATGTGTATCTACACTGCCTGATATTCAGAAGGAGCAGAAAAAACTATTTAGCAAAGAATTGTTTTTACAGATGGATCGAAAAATCCTGTTGTTTTGCTTGATCATGTTTTGCCAGACGTTTGTTACCAGTCCTCTTTGGAATACGCTGATCCCATTGCATTTTTATGTGAAGTTTGGGTTCTCTGCTGTTGTTGTAGGAATTTTCATGTCGCTTGATGAGATTGTGGGTTCGCTGGTATACATACCAGCCGGACACATTGTTGATAAATATCCCATTAGAAAAACGACGTTTTGGGGATATTTATTGGTAGCGATTACCTCGATTATCATGTATGCAGCGAATCATTCGTATCTTTTCCTTTTTGGCTTCTTATTATCAGGGATATTTATTACGCTAACCTATGTTGCGATTCCTGTGGCGCAGTCGCATTATCTGCGCGATGACGCAAAGGGGTTTGAGCTTGCACTGATTGCTATGTCCGCTAGCCTTGGAGATATCCTCGGGAATATTGCAATGAGCAAAATCATTGATGTTCATTCTATGGGTTTGGATATTCTGCTCTTTGCTTCCGTTAATTTTTTCATTTCTCTCCTGACTCTCTGGATGCTGAAAGACAAAAAAACGGCAAAATCTGTAGAAATAATCTGAGCCTAAAAAACGCAAACAATCCTTTGTCTTATGGCACAGCGGTAAAGGCGTGGTACGTGAATCGCTGATCATGCTCGGATCAAACCAGATTACAGAGTCTTTGTGATGATGGATTTTAGAAGATGATAATGTAAACGACGCTCCGTAAGTTGGAGCGTCGTTTCTTTGTAAAAAAGCATGCTTTCTGAAGCAAGAAAACAATCTATTATGTTTCCAGTGCCTTCTTGTATTCTTCCCCCCACTGCCACATCGCATCATGAATGATTCGGAGGCTGCATCCCATCTCTGTCAGAGAATATTCTACACGCGGCGGAACCTCAGCATAGACTTTACGGTTAACAAGCCCGCTTTCCTCCATCGCTCGCAGATGCTGCGTCAGTACCTTCTGGGAGATACCCGTCAAAGATTTCTTGAGCTCGCCAAAACGCTTTGTGCCCGTCAATAAATCTCTGACAATCAGCATCTTCCATCTGTCTCCCATCAACGATAGCGCTGTTTCAACCGGACATGCCGGCAAGTCTTTTTTCATGCTCAACCTCCATTGGTTACTTTTGAGTAACTACACCACTTCAAAGTGCCTACTTTACATTTGATACTTTCACATCTATTATATCGTTAACGGACATAATAAACAAGTCCTTAAAAACAAAACGGAGGTATTTACAGTGTTTGACTATGTAGCAGTATTAAAAGAGAATCCCAATGGTGTGATGGCAACACAGGATGAAGGGAAAATCAAAACACGAGTGTTCCAATATCTGTTCTCTGACGGCAAAAAGGCATATTTTTCCACCAGCAATGAAAAGCCTGTTTTCGCCCAAATCAAGAACAACCCCTATGTATCTTTTTGCACCTATCCTGCAGATTTTGGTCCTGTTGTCTCCGTCAACGGCAAAGCCGTTTTTGTAGATGACATGGCGCTTAAGACGCGTGCGCTTGATGAAAACCCCGGTATCAAAGGGTTGTACAACACGCCCCAAAACCCGACTTTTGAAATCTTCTACATTGACGCAGAAGAAGTTCAAACGTTTAGCTTCGCGCAAGGCCCCCAGACCTACTCCTTATAAGAATCATTCAAGTAAATAATCTTCAGGACGGGGTGAAAATCCCTACCGGCGGTATAGTCCGCGAACCGAAAGGTTGAGCCGGCGAGATTCCGGCACCGACAGTTACAGTCTGGATGAAAGAAGATATGCGGCGTTGGGGCATGTCTCCAAAGCCGCTTTTTCTTGCCCTCATCATAGGAAGAATTGATCGTGAAACGCAAACCCATGAATCTGCGCACCATGACCTTGATCGCCATATTATCCGCTTTATCTGCGGTTTTGATGGTAATCTATATACCCCTGCCGTTTGCTCCGACATTCTTGAAGTTTGACATAGCGGAGTTTCCCGGACCGTTTGCTGGTTTCTTTATCGGACCAAGTGTAGGCGTTATTGTTATTTTGCTTAAAAACATAAACAAGCTTTCAGTGACATCGGTCATCACTTGGTGGATTTACAAGCGCATCGGAAATCACTTGCGTTCTTTGACGCAGAGTCCGAATGAAAAAAACTAAGCAGCATGTAAATAAGAGTAAATATCATGAAGCAGGTATACAGCTGGGCAGAGATTCCCAAGGTCATTCCCAAAGACGAGATCGTTCACTATGAGCGTGCAAATATCGTTGTTGTGGGAGCAGGTCATGCAGGAACATGTGCTGCCCGCGCAGCAGCGGACAAACGCGCTATTTCATTGCGGCAAATGCAGTGAAATATGTCCTGCGCGTGCAGTGGCGCGAGGAAAAGATGGGCTTGGGTAAGATGTTGCTGCATAGCTATAGGTGAATTTCGTTGGCTACAAAATCAAGCTACACAAATCATGATCGGCATAGTAAAGGATACTTTGCGAGCTCACTCATCGCAAATAAAGGGGGTATTGAATGTTTTCAAAGAAAGAGGCCATGGCATCTACGCCTGCATACGCTCAGGCAATTGAAAAGCTTAGCAAGGAGCTTGCCCAAGCTGACGCTATTGTGGTTGGCGCAGGTGCAGGCCTATCAACAGCGGCTGGCATTGCTTATTCGGGAGAGCGTTTCGAAAAGAACTTTGCAGATTTTATTGCAAAGTACCACTACTCTGATATGTATTCAGCGGGTTTTTATCCCTATCCGTCCGCTGAAGAATACTGGGCGTATTGGAGCCGCCATATATACGTTAACCGCTATGTGCAAGAAGCGGGGGAGGTCTATCACGACCTTCTGGCGTTGCTGAAGGATAAAAATTATTTTGTTTTGACCACGAACGTGGACCATTGTTTTCAAAAATCAGGCTTTGACAAGCACAGGCTATTTTATACACAAGGCGATTATGGGCTATGGCAATGCTCAAAACCATGTCACGTACAAACATACGACAATGAGACTGAAATATTGCAAATGATTTCGCAGCAAAAGGAGTTGCAAATACCTTCGCATTTGGTACCTCGTTGCCCCAAATGCGGGAAGCCGATGACGAATAATCTTCGCTGTGATGACAGCTTTGTTCAAGATGAAGGCTGGCACATTGCTGCGGATCGATATGCTGACTTTATGCGCAGACATGGTATGCAGCATCTGCTGTTTCTTGAGTTGGGCGTTGGCGGGAACACACCAAGCATTATCAAATATCCGTTTTGGCAGATGACGTATCAAAACCCCGATGCGCTCTATGCTTGCGTCAATTTAAATGAAGCATTTGCTCCAAAGGAAATACAGAATCGATCGATATGTTTGGATATGGATATTGGGATAGCCATTGGAGATCTAAAAAAAACATGGTGGGAATTCGTTGTAGATACGCTATGGTATTCTTTTGGTATATAACTTTGGAAATTTGAAGCTTCATGTCTATGAAACAAAAGATGCTCTTGCGGATGAGACCTTTGTGCTAGAAATGTCCGATGAACTATACGCTATGGTATTCTTTTGGTATATAACTTTGGAAATTTGAAGCTTCATGTCTATGAAACAAAAGATGCTCTTGCGGATGAGACCTTTGTGCTAGAGATGTCCGATGAACTAATCGTGATTGAACTGGCTGCACTCTATAGCAATGTCGAAGTATTTCAATGACAGCAAAAAGTCTCCAGTGAGTATCAGTACGCACTGGAGACTTTTTGCATGGAATCATCATATCTGCTTGCATATTTTGAGCAAACGAAATATAGTAAAAAGGCACTGTAAAGTAAAGATGAAAGGAAAAGCTGAAGAAAACATAGCAATGCTTCAAGCAACGAGCGGAAACTCCCTTTTTTGATTTTTGGTAAGATTGAGACCCGCAACTTGCGCCGGCGTAAG
>JAAYIN010000051.1 GCA_012523405.1 Clostridiales bacterium | reverse complement strand
CGAGATCGGCATTTCGCAGGCACAGGTCAGCCGCCTTGAAAAGAACGCGCTGAGCCATATGCGCAAGCATGTGGGAAGGTAGCGAGCATTTTGCCAATAAGCAAAGACCTCAGGCATTCCCTTGCAGGATGCCATGAGGTCTTTTTTTGTCCTGTAAAGGATAGAATTACTTGTTTGCTGCGGCGATCATGTTGATCAGGCCGCCTGCTAAAATCATGCTGCGCTCGCGCTCTGAAAGCGAGATATTGAGGTTGACGGTGAATCCCTTGGTCTCGTTTGTGACGGGGATAAGCTGCGCCCCGCTGCGAACCAATGCCTGCACATCCTTGAAGGTGAGGACATCCGCTTGGTCAAAGCGATCATAGTCCGCTTCGTTTTCAAAGGTAAGGGGCAAAATGCCGTTGTTGATGAGGTTTGCCTGATGGATGCGCGCGAAGCTCTTGGCGATGACGCCGCGAATCTTCAGGTACAGCGGTACAAGCGCAGCATGTTCGCGGCTGGAGCCCTGTCCGTAGTTTTGACCTGCCAGCAGGAACCCGCCGCCCTCAGCCTTTGCGCGGGCAGGGAAGGTGGGATCAACAGGGGCTAGGCAATGCTCGCTGAGCTTGGGAATATTGCTTCTAAAGGGAAGCAAGGAGCTGTCGGAGGGCATGATGTGATCGGTGGTGATATTATCCTCCATCTTGAGGAGCACCTTGCCGCTAATGCTTTCTTCCAGTGCTTGAGCCTGTGGAAAAGGCTTGATATTGGGACCGCGGACAACCACTGCATCGGGCGCATCGGCTGCGCTGACGGGCGCTAGGATGAGGTTGTCGTTTTGGAAAAAGGTTTCGGGCATATCCACATCAAGGTTTGCATCCACGCCGCGCGGGTCGGTGAGCACGCCTGTGAGTGCGGTTGCAGCAGCCGTTTCGCAGCTGACAAGGAAAATGCCTGCACTCTTTGTGCCGCTGCGTCCAAAGAAGTTGCGGTTGTTGGTGCGAATGCTCACGGCGTCCGTTGCGGGGCTCTGTCCCATGCCGATGCAAAATCCGCATGCGGTCTCTGTGATGCGGGCGCCTGCTTCGATCATGTCATGAAGGGCACCGTTTGCGCTGAGCATGGAGAGCACTTGGCGGCTGCCGGGCGCGATGACCAAGGAAACATCGGGATGCACGGTCTTGCCCTTGAGGATGGCCGCAACGCGCATCATGTCTAGGTAGCTGGAGTTCGTGCATGAACCGATGCAGACCTGATCCGCCTTGATCTGCCCCGCCGCCTTGACCGTCTGCACATTGTCAGGCATATGGGGCAAAGCGACCATTGGCACGAGCGCCGAGAGGTCGATTTCAACGAGCTGGTCATAGGTTGCGTCTGCATCTGCGGACAGGGGCGAGAAATCCTGCTCGCGGCCCTGCGCGCGGAGGAACTGGCGGGTAATCTCATCGCTTGGGAAAACGGATGTGGTTGCGCCAAGCTCTGCGCCCATATTGGTGATGGTGGCGCGTTCGGGAATGGAGAGCGTCTGGACGCCTTCGCCCGTATACTCCATAACCTTGCCGACTCCGCCCTTCACGCTCAAGCGGCGAAGAACCTCCAAAATAACATCCTTTGCAGCAACGCCGCGGCTTAGTTTGCCTGTCAAATGGACGTTCACAACGCCCGGACAGCTCAGATAATACGGTGCGCCGCCCATGGCAACCGCGACATCAAGGCCGCCTGCACCAATGGCGATCATGCCCAGTGCGCCGCCTGTGGGGGTGTGGCTGTCGCTGCCAAGCAGCGTTTTGCCGGGGATGCCGATGCGCTCAAGCTGCACTTGATGGCAAATGCCATTGCCTGGTTTGCTCAAATAGATGCCATGCTTGCTGGCAACGGTGGTGATGTACTTGTGGTCATCTGCATTTTCAAAACCCGTTTGCAGCGTGTTGTGATCGATATACGCCATGCTGCGTTCGGTCTTCACGCGCTTGGTGCCCATGGCTTCAAATTGCAGATAAGCCATGGTTCCTGTGGAATCCTGAGTGAGGGTTTGATCAATTCGAATGGAAATTTCGCTGCCGCATGTAAGCTCACCTGAAACCAGATGCGCTGCAAGTATTTTTTGGGTTACGTTCATTATTGTCCTCCATATGTCGTTGTGGTAACAAAATTTATGGGCATGAACTGCCCATATACACTGATTATAGAGTTATGGATGCGCTCTTGCAATCGAATTGACGAAAAAAAGCATGATTTGTACAGTTGACTTGGAAAAATATTGATTTCAGGCATTCGCCCGATTCTGTTCACGCATTCATCAAGAACATGATTTATACTGCAAACTGTGGAAAGGAGTTGGCGCATGAAACGCTTTATGCAACAACCCTATAGGTTCGGTCTGTGCTGGACAGCGATCCTGGTGCTATGCTTTGGGTTTGCACTGCTTGACACTTTTGTGATTCCCCATGCCAAGCGGCTGGTGACGACGGAAAATGAGACGGCCGGCGACGCGGCGCAAACCGCGCAGCCCGGTGAAAATAACAATGAAACCGGCTATCAGGATGACAATATTGAGATTGCGATTCAAACCCTTCGCGCTTATGGCACCACCTGCTATATTGCGGAGGTGAAGGTGAGCGATGCCGCCTACCTGCGAACGGCTTTTGCACAAAACACCTATGGCAGGAACATCAAGGAGACCACAAGCGAGATTGCTTTGGCGCAAAACGCGATCCTCGCGATCAACGGCGACTACTACGGTGCGAGAAGAAGCGGGTATGTGGTGAGAAACGGTGAGATCTATCGGGAGCAGAAGGCATCCAATGAAACGGATGTGCTGCTGATTGATCGGGAAGGAACGTTTCAGGCACTCAGCGATAGGCTCATTGACGCGTCTGACCTGAGCGCTCAATGGCAGGTGCTCTCCTTTGGTCCGGTGCTTATTCAATACGGGCAGATCAGCGTTGGCGAGGATGATGAGGTAGGGCAGGCAATGGTCAGCAACCCGCGAACCGCTATCGGGCAAATATCTCAGCTGCATTACATCTTTCTGGTATCCGATGGACGAACCGATGAAAGCACGGGGCTGTCACTGTATCAGCTGGCAGAGGTGATGGGGAAGTTGGGCTGCCAAATCGCTTATAATCTGGATGGCGGCGGCTCGTCAACGATGGTGTTTCAAGGCGAGGTCATCAACCAGCCTACCACAAACGGGAACAGAATTTCAGAAAGGGCGGTGAGCGATATTGTATACATCGGGTATTGAGACGCAAATGCGCCGCCGCATCCTGACATGCTTGGTCGCCAGCGCATTGCTGCTGATCGCAAGCGATATCTATCAATACTTTGGGCATGGGGTTACCTCGCGCATGATGAGCCTATCGCCCCTTGTGCCGCTGTTTGGCGGCATGCTGCAACTGATGGTGTATGAATGCACCCACCGCGGCGCAAAACCCACAGCATACGCCCTGTGGATGCAAAACATTCTATTCGCAGGGCTATCAGCGATTGCGGCGGGGATGTTTCTTTGGGGAATTGTAGAAATTGCAGGTGTTGATAGTCATTATCCCATGCCGTTTTTGATCGTAGGCGGCTTGATGGCAGCATGCGGGAGCATGGGGATCTGGCTGCCGATGCCCAAGCGCAGTGAAAAAGGAGGAAACACATGAAACCATGTTCATCATATACGGCAACTTTTCAGCGGGTTGAAAAGAAATACTTGCTGCACCAAGACCAGTATGAGCGCTTATTGTCGGTGATTTTGGAGCATATGAGCATCGATGAGTACGGCAAAACGAAAATTTGCAACCTGTATATGGATACGCAAGACGATCTGCTGGTGCGCCGCTCGATTGAAAAACCAAAGTACAAGGAAAAGATGCGCCTTCGCAGCTACGGCGTGCCAAGCGACGATTCCAAGGTCTACCTTGAAATCAAAAAGAAGGTGGCTGGCATTGTGTACAAGCGGCGCACGTCGCTTACGGCAGCGCAAGCTATGGCGTACTTTCGGGATGGTGTGATTGGGCGCGAGATGGATCAGATCACAAGCGAAATCGATGCGATGAAGAGACGCTACGATCTGTATCCCAAGCTCTACCTAGCCTACGACCGTGAGGCGTATCGGGAGATCGAGCCCAGCGCGGATATGCTCCGCATCACAATGGACACGGGCATCCGCAGCAGGGAACATGGCGTTGATTTACGCCTTGGGGATGCAGGGGAACTGCTTTTGCCGCCAGACATGCATGTGATGGAGGTCAAAACCGCGCATGCGATTCCGCTTTGGCTCTGCGAAGAACTATCCAAATATCATGTATACCCGACTTCGTTTTCAAAATATGGACGCATCTATCAGCGGCGGTTTGAGACGAATCCTACCATTTCCAGAAGCAACGAATACAGGAGTGCAGCTGGAAACCCAACCAAACAAGGAGGCATTTGTCATGCTTACAGCTCTTTTTGAAACCACCGCAGGTCTGACCATCGGGAATGCGCTCATTCTGTGCCTATGCGCCGCCGGATGCGGCATACTCATTGCCATAACTGCAGTTATGACGGGGGATTGCAGCAAGAACTTTGCAGTTTCCCTTGCCATGCTTCCGGTCGTGGTGCAAATTGTGATTCTGATGGTCAATGGTAACCTTGGCACAGGCGTTGCGGTGATGGGCGCATTCAGCCTCATACGGTTCCGCTCCGTTCCTGGGACATCTCGGGACATCACGCTGATCTTTTTGGCGATGGCGGTCGGCCTTGCTACAGGCATGGCATATGTTGGCTACGCATTTTTGGTTACAATCGTGGTTTGTTTTGGTATAATAGCATTGTCAAAGGCTGATTTTGGCTGCCTGCGACAACCGCTTCGCCTGCGCATCACGATTCCCGAAGATCTTGACTACACGGATGTTTTTGATGATTTGTTTGCGCTCTATACCGCAAAGCATAAACTGCTGGCTGTGAAAACAACCAATATGGGCAGCATGTTTGAGCTGAGGTATCAAGTGGTACTCAAAAACCAGAAAATCGAGAAGGAATTTATAGACGCGCTGCGTTGCCGCAATGGAAATTTGACCATTGTACTAAACCATGGTATGTCCGCGAGTGATGAACTCTAGGAGGGATTTGAATGAAAAAAAGATTGGTTTTCTTACTGATCGCAGTGCTGCTCAGCGTTTCTCTGCTAATGGCAGGGCAGGCAGAGCAGACTAACGAGGAAGCGATTATCACCTTGGAAGCGGAAGCAACGCCTATTGTGCTTAGCGGCGAGAGCGTTGAAATTACGCAGGCAGGTACCTATGTGCTCAGCGGCGAGATTGCAGACGGCGGCATCCGCGTGGTGCTTGCCAAAAAGGGCGAGGTTCGCCTGCTGCTAAATGGCGTTACCGTGAACAACGAGATGAGCGCTGCACTGTATACGGAAAACTGCAAGAAGGTGATCATATCGCTTGCAGAGGGTACGGTGAACACATTATCACAGGGCGCAAATGCGGTTGATGAGACCGCAGAAGCTGCGATTTACAGCCGCGATGATCTAAGCATCAACGGCACAGGCACCTTGTTCGTAGAAGGAAACGCGAAGGACGGGATCAACTCCCGTGACAGCTTGGAAATCTACGGCGGACAGATCACCGTAACGGCACAGGACGATGCGCTTGTCGGCAAGGATGAGGTAATCATCAGCGGCGGCACGCTATTGCTGACCGCAGTGGATGGTGACGGCATCAAGTCGACCAATGATGAGGACGAGGACCGCGGGCTTGTGATGCTCTCGGGCGGCGATATCAGCATATCAACAGGTGCGGGCAGTGCGTCAAGCGATGCGAAGTCCAGCCAAACATCAGGCGGCTGGGGCAATCCATTTGCGCTGATGAGCGATAGCGAGACGGATGATACCTCCAGCACCAAAGGCGTGAAGGCAACGCAGCGGATCGTGCTAAGCGGAGCAACCCTCACTGTTGACTCTGACGATGACGCGGTTCATTGCAATGGCGACATCGAAATGAGCGGCGGCACAGTGACGCTTTCATCAGGCGATGATGGGATGCATGCGGATAACGCCATCACCATCAGCGGCGGTGATTTGAAGATCACCCTCTCCTATGAAGGCATTGAGGGAACGGATATCACCATTTCAGGCGGCAACATCGATGTGTACGCAACCGATGACGGCATTAACGGTGCGGGCGGCGACAACGCAAGCGAAACCGAATCGGGCTGGGGCGGAGAGATGGGAAGAGGCGGACGCGATATGTTCTCCTCCAGCACAGGTACCTTGCTCATCTCGGGTGGCTATGTATTGGTGGAAGCCCTAGGCGACGGCATAGATATCAATGGCGACATCACGCAATCGGGCGGCGAGGTATACATTAACGGCTCGCAAAACGGCGGCAATGGTGCGCTGGACTACGACGGCAGCTACACCATGTCGGGCGGTCTGGTGATGGCAGCAGGCGCATCGGGCATGGCGCAGGGCGTATCAGCGCCAAGCGTAGCGGGCAGTATGCTAAGCGCTCAATCAAACTCTGGCACGATTGAGGTGCTGGACAGCACAAGCGCATCCATCCTGACCTTTGCAGCGAAAAACAGCTACCAGAGCATCGTCATATATTCTGATAAGCTGGTAAGCGGCGAGAGCTATACGGTAAAGACAGGCACAGAAGAGCAAACCGTCATCATGAGCACCGACGGAACGCAGGGCTTCAGCTTTGGCGGCGGCGGTATGGGCGGAGGTTTTGGCGGCGGCGGACGCGGCCAAGGCGGCAATAGAGGCAAGGGCGAAACGGACGACGAAACCTTGCAAGAACCACTAGATGGCGAATTTGAACCGCCAAATGCGGGCGGCACTCCACCTGACGGAGAATTTGACCCATATATAGACATGGGTACTCCACCTGACGGATTTGAACCCCCCGACGGCTGAATTGGATGGATCATCTATCTGATACTCCGCCAACCTGACCATATATCAAAAAACAGCCACCGCTTGGTGGCTGTTTTTTGATTGAAATGCACGAGTTACTCGATCACAAGCGGCAGCAGCTGGGATGGCTCGGTGATCAGCACCGTTGCCCCTGCGGCCTTTAGCTCGCTTTCTGTTCGGAAGCCCCAGCAAACCGCGACGCAATCAACCCCCGCATTCGCGGCAGTCTGCACATCGACATCGCTGTCGCCCACGTAGAGCGTTCGATTAGGCGATACCTTAAGCGTTTCGATTGCCTTGATCAGCGAATCGGGGTAGGGTTTTCTTCGGATGCCCTCCGTTTCGCCAATCGCCAGATCAATCCACTGGCTAAAATAGGTTTTGTTAAGTGCTTTGACATTTGGGTCGTTTTTGTTGGAGACGATAGCCATCTGAATGCCCGCCTTTTGCAGGTCGCCAAGCATCTGGGTGATGCCGTGATAGGGCACGGTGGTATCGTTGTTGTGGCTGGCATAGTAATGTTTGAATGCTTGCAGGGTCTCACTAAAGGCTTCGTTGTCACTGTCCGCGCTTTGGGGCAAAGCTCTGCGAATGAGCATCCCGACCCCATTGCCGACAAAGGTGCGAATGTCATCGATGGTGTGTTCGGGGTAGCCGCCTGTGCGTAAAGCGTGGTTAACGGCACTGGTCAAGTCCTCTAGGGTGTCAAGCAATGTTCCGTCCAGATCAAATATGACGGAGTCGTAATGATGGTGAATCATACATACATCCCTCCTTGCTTTCGCAATGAAAATGATACCACTTGCGCCATGGTTTGGCAAGATGCACCTGGCGAGATTCCGCGCGCAAGGAGGGGCTGCAACATAAGAGCACGTAACAAAAAAGAGGCAATGCTTGGCCGCATCGCCTCTTTTATCATAGGATTGTTTTACGAATTGGAAGACTCGGGGGCAGCGAGCGTTTTCGTCTTTGAAAACCTCAGCATGAGTCTCTCTTTGCGTTTCTTTCGCTTCTCCTTCAGCTCGAGCCTGTCGCCTAAATCGCGTGCGCCCACGCCATAGACAAGGTAGAGGATGAGCCCCGATATCAGCATGATGAAGACAGTGGAGGCGCATCGCCTGCCCGAGGCGTTGATGTTGTACCCATAGAGCCCTTCGTCTGTGCACATGCTTTGGATGATCATGGCGTAGGTTGTGCCGTAGCGGCTGGCAAAGGTAGCGGACATGTCGTACTCGGTAAATAGTGAGTTGAAGTTCAGTGCAAACACCGCCAGTACGCTTGGCAGGATGATGGGCAGCTTGACCTTGATGAAGGTCACAAACCCACTTGCGCCGAGGTTTTTGGCTGCATCCTCCAGTTCCTCATCAATGGTATAGAACGCAGCCTTAATCATTCGCAGGGCAAACGGCAGCTTGACCACCGTATACGCCATGATGATGAGGAAGCGCACATTTTCCATATAGTACATGTTGTTGCTGAACATATACCAGACCTCTTCGCTGTTAAAGTAGGTGCGGTAGGAGTAGCAAATGAGGATGGTGGGCAAAAGCCATGGGAAGAGCAGGCTGTACTCAAGCACGGTACTGCGCTTTTTCTTGCGGTTTTTGAAGATGTAATTGCAGGCGATCACAACGATAACGCATGCAAGGGCAGCTGCAATGGCGGATAGAATAAAGCTTAGACGTATGCCGCCGATGGTCGCATCGTTTGAGAACAGTCCTGAGATAGAGCCGACGCGGGTCTTGTAGGTTCCGCGCGAGGTGAGATAGGAATAGTCCTGTTCACCAAAGTAATTGATGAACGTCCAATTGGAAAAATCAATCGACTTCATCTTGATTGCGCTGTGATCTTGGAAGGAGAAAATAACGATCATCACAACGGGGATCATGTAGATGATGAAGAGCACATAGGCGTAGATATGCGCCATGACGTTCGCAATGGGGTTGCTGATCTTTTGTTTGACCAGCTTTGCTTTGGTCTTTGAAACGGAGAGGTAATGTCCCTTGCGCTCGTAGGAGGAAAGGGCGCTGAGCAAGACAATGGTGAACATAGCAAGGATGATCGACAGCAATGCTGCGCGTGCCTGCGGGAACGCCTCGTCCGCAACCGATGAACCTGCAAGGCGGACAATTTCGGGATTGATGGAGTCAAAGCCCAAAAGGGTCGGCGCGGACATCGCGCAAAGACCTGTGATAAAGGTCATGACGGTGAGGGAAAACATGGTGGGGATGAGCGTTGGGAAAACCACCTTCGCAAGCACCTTCAGAGGCTTTGCACCAAGGTTTCTGGCGGCTTCCACGGTGTTGTAGTCAAGGCCGCGGATCGCATTGCGGAGGAATAGCGCATGGTTGCTGGTGCAGGCAAAGGTCATGGTGAACAGCACCGCGTTATAGCCCGAAAACCAGTTGGCATTCATATCTGGAAAGGATTCCTTCAATGCGGATGTGATGATGCCGTTTCGGTCATACAGGAACAAATAGCCGGTTACCAGCGCAACGCCGCTGTAAATCAACGTTGTCATGTATCCAAGACGCAGGATTTTTGCGCCTTTGATATCAAAGTACTCTGTGAGCAGCACGATGGATACGCCGACGATATTGACGGTCACCACAAGGGTAAGGGCGAGCTTGAGCGAGTTCCATACGTACTTTGGCATATTGCCCGCAAAGAAAAACTCGATGACCGCCCATGGGGTGGCTTCGCCTGCTGCATTTTTGGTGGTGAAAATCTGAGTGATGGTATTAATGCACGGAAGGAGCATAAAGCCAAAGAAGAGATAGACAAAGAACGCCGTGCCAAATACCTTGAACAGCTTTTCGGGTGAAAATAATTTTCGGGTGTCGGTATTCATCATCCCACCCCCTTATGCATCGGCGGCCGCGTAGGTCATGATATCCACAGGATGGATGCCAACCCTTACACGCTCGCCGGCCTCATAGATGTTGATGCCGTCGTTCTTCTCGATGGCTTTGAGCGTTTGCTTGCCGACTCTGATATAGTACTTGATGTACAGTCCATAATATTCGCGGTTTTCAATCACGCCGTCCAGCACCAGTTCATTAGCAGCGGCTGGGGTGTTGACTCTGAGGCGTTCAAGGCGGATGAAGTGATGGTCGCTCTGATTGAGGGTGCTGCCCATTTTGATCAGACCTGCAACCATGTCATCCTCCAATCGGTTGATATCGCCGATGAAGTTGCAGACAAACTCGGTATCCGAGTGATTGTAGATTTCATTTGGCGTGCCGATTTGCTCGATGAAGCCGTTGTTAAACACGGCGATGCGATCGGACAAAGTCAAGGCTTCCTCCTGATCGTGGGTGACGTAAATCGTGGTGATGCCAAAATCGCGCTGCATTTTCTTTAGCTCATTGCGCAGCTGCACGCGCAGCTTGGCATCAAGGTTTGACAGCGGCTCATCCATGCAGATGATGGCAGGGCTGGTGACAAGCGCACGCGCGATGGCAACACGCTGCTGCTGTCCGCCTGAAAGCTGAGAAACGGCTTTCTTGAGCTGCTCGTCGGATAGGTCAACTTTGTAGGCGATGTCGCGAACCTTTTTGTCAACCTCATCCTTTTTGAGCTTGAGGATTTTCAGACCAAAGGCGATATTATCATAGACCGTCATGGACGGGAAAAGTGCGTAGCTTTGAAACACCATGCCGATGTTGCGCTGCTCAATCGGTACATTGGTGATGTCTTGATCCTTGACGAATACCTTGCCCTCAGCAGGCTCAATAAAGCCCGTGATGGTGCGAAGCGTGGTTGTTTTACCGCAGCCTGAAGGACCTAAAAAGGTGAAAAATTCGCCCTCTTTGACGCGGACGTTGATATCGTGCAATGCCGTGAAATCTCCGAATTTGACTACGATGTTGCTGAGCTTGATCATGGTGTGAGCAACTCCCTTGTACGTTGTTTTTCATCATAAAATGGTATGACGAGCCGTTTGGCCCGCCATACCATTTGAAAGCTAATGCTTATTATTCAGCGGATTGGGTGAGGGTTGCCCAGTCAAGACCATCCCAAGCAGGCTCTGCAACTGCGTTGCTGGCATCTGCCCAGTAGAAGCCGAGGTTGGTCATGATGTTGGTCCACTCGCCGGAGTGTGCGGAGACATACTCAGCATAGTTAAGGTCTGTGCCTTCGATCTTCTCAAGTGCACAGTTCTTTAGGGTGTAGATGGAAGGGGTCTCGTCATACAAAGCTGCTGCTGCAACGGTGTTGCAAGGATAGGAGTCGAACTCTTCGCCCCATGCTGCCTGCACGTCAGCGGAGCCAAACCACTCAGCAAATGCTGTGACGGCTTCGGTTTCTTCTGCGCTGCGGTCTGCCTTGTCAAGGATGCCGAGGTACTCAGCGATGTAATAGGTGCCGTCTGCGATCTCGACCAGATCCCAGTTCTCAGGCTGAAGTGTGCCTAGGAGAGGATTCTCAGAACCTTCGCCAGCAGCATCAATTTTGCCGTAGAGGGAAGAGGAGTAGAAGGTGGAGAGCTGAACATCGCCGCGGTTTAGTGCGTCAAAGCCATAGCTGTCGCCTGTGAATAGACCGTCAGCGCAGTACTTCCACAGCATTTTCCAGCCGTCAATGGTGATGCCGCCTGCTACTGAGGTGGGATCAACAAAGGAGTAGAGCATTGCGGAGTTGATGTTGGCGTTGGTGGTTCCGCCGACTTTGCCTTGGCGATACCAGGAATAGCCTGCGTCAACGATGTCGGACCAGTGTTCAAAGGAAACCTTCTCGCCGTTGGTGCCTAGTTCGTCGTTGCGATAAAGCATCAGAATGTTCTGAACAACGAGGCCGTAAGCCTTGCCGGGGTAAACATAAGCGCCGACTTCTTCTGCCCATGAGGGAGTCCAGTCAAGAAGCTTCACGTTTTCATAGGTGCTGTTTACGATTTGGCTCCAGCGGGTTTCATTTAGACCGAAGATGATATCGCCGTCTTTGTTTTCGTTTGCAGCTTGGATCACGGCGGTGTCGCCTGTGATGACTGCGTTATCATCGATGGAGATGGTGAATCCTGCGTTCTTCGCTTCGTTAATAAGCCAAGTGGTACGCTCGGTGGAGTTGGAGTTTGAATAGATGCGGATGGTGTAACCGGAATAATCCTTGCCCTCAGCGATTGCGCCCGTGGAGCAAACTAGGGTGAGAAGCATGAGAAGGGACAGAAAAACAGATAATGTTCTTTTCATGGCTTTTGGCCTCCTTTAAATTGTTGAATGATCATTGGATCTGTTTGGTTATTATACCACATCAGGTGAAGCGTGTAAACAATATAGTCCTCAAAAATGTAAGTATCTTACATCCTATTTGCCAAGGTACTATTGCAAAATATCTGTCACTCTGATACGATACGATCATTCCAATCGGGAGGTGTCCTATGCCTTTGATTATGCCGATATTGGCAAAACCTGCGGCGCTCAAAGCGCTTAAAGAAGCTAGAAGTATTCTGGAAAATGTAACGCCCATGAAGATGAATTGCGGGAAGCTATGCGATGGCGCATGCTGCAAGGAGGACGAGTCGGGCGATAATGGCATGCTCCTATTTCCCTATGAAGCGGAGCTATACAAGAAACCCATTGAGGGCTTTGCATATCATCTATCGGATGATGATACGCTTTTTAAAGGCGGGAAACGGTTTGTGTGCGAGGGCTCGTGCCCTAGGGAGCACAGACCGCTTGCTTGCCGATTGTTTCCGCTGAGAATTGCGATTGCTGCGGATGATAACGGAATTGACGCAACGGCGCAAGCGGAAATTGACCCCCGCGCATGGATTTGCTGCCCGATTTTAGAGCAGGGCGGACTTCGCGCGATGAGCATGGATTTTAAGGATGCCGTGAAGCGAGCGGGAGAAGTGCTGATGGAGAATGATTATATGCTCGAAGCCCTTCATAACGAGCAGCGGCTGATTGACGAAATGAGGCAATTTTGATGCATACGCTCATTATCGGTGCAGGCGCGGCTGGGATCGCGGCGGCGATTGCGGCAGCGAAGAGCGGACAGCAAGTCACTGTGCTCGACCGCAACCGCAAAGCGCTCAAAAAGGTCGGCGTGACGGGCAACGGCAGGGGCAATCTGCTCAATCATGGCGAGCTGCGTTACTTTGGCGATGCTGATTTTGCCCTAGAGGTCATGACCCAAATGCCGTATGAAAACGTTCGGGATTTCCTGCAAAGCGCAGGCATTTCGCTGGTGCATGAAGGCGACTTGGTCTATCCCTCGTCGCTGCTGGCGAGCGTTGCAGTAGAAGCGCTGCTGGCGCAGGCGAATGAACTTGGCGTGCGGATTCATGTGAATACAAGCGCTAAATCTGCCATCAAAACAGGAGAAACATTCCACGTGACGGCAGTTCAAAGCAAGTTTGGAAAGGAAAAACCCAAAGCTAGCGGCAAGATGAAAAAAGGCGCATTGCTAGAGGAGAAGGAAGTCCATTATGCTGCAGATCGGCTGATCGTTGCGGTCGGCGGCGCGGCAGCTCCCGCGCATGGCACAGACGGCACAGGCTACGATCTGCTCACAACCTTCGGTCATCGCCTCACGCCTATTTGTCCTGCGCTTTGTGCATTGCTGACAGACGAAAGACCCATCGGCGGGCTTGCAGGGCAGCGGGTGCGAGCAGCGCTCACACTCAAATCAAAAGACGATCAAATCCTAGCCCAAAGCAAGGGCGAAGCCCTCTTTGCGCAGGACGGAGTGAGCGGCATTGCGGCAATGCAACTGGCAAGATTCGTACAGAAAAATGCAGTCCTAACACTTGACATGAGCGAAACGCTAATGGGGGACGCGGCAGAAACGATGAAACTACATGAGTGGCTTTCACGCCGCACAGCACAAAAAAAGAATGCGCCTATTGCATCCCTATTTGCAGGCAGTATTTCCGCGCCTCTCAGCCGTGCAATCCTTGCCGCCAGCGGCATTCGAGACACAGCCCAAAAGGTCGCGTCGCTCACCGCAACTGATCTTGAGCAACTTGAAAAGGCCATCACAGCCTTTACCGTTAAAGTCAAGGGCACACGCGATTTTGAAGCCGCGCAGGTAACAGCAGGCGGCATCCAAACAATCGATTTCAACCCCCAAACCATGCAAAGCAAACTCGTAGATGGACTCTATGCAGTCGGCGAAGTCCTCAACGTAGATGGCGACTGCGGCGGCTACAACCTAATGTTTGCGTTCGCAAGCGGACTGCTTGCAGGGGAGGGGACGGGGATACGGGAGGAACACGGTGAACGCTAGGGACTGCCGTGCCTAAAACCCTGCTCAGGGAGCTTCGCTCACTTTAATTGTCCTGAACCCAATATTGGCTGCGCTGCGTGCAGCCAAGGGATACAGATATACAGAGGTGCTGCACAAAGTAACTGTGCAACACCTCTTTTTGCTATCAATATACGTAAGTTCTACGTCCCCTTGTCCATGCAAAGCATGGACAATAACGGGTCAAGGGCTTTAGCCCTTGTGGGGTGCAGGGGCGAAGCCCTTGCTGAGGGTGCAGGGGGCGAAGCCCTTGCTGGAGGTGCAGTGGGCGAAGCCCACTGCCGCGCCTTCCAGGTGCTTCGTGGGCTCGCCTTTGCAGACAAAATGTAAGCGGTGGAGGGGACGGGTGCACAGGACGTAGAAGAGCTTGGCATAGAAACGCTGGTCGGGGTAGGTGGTGGAGTCTGCGTCGGCGATGAGAACGCAGTCGAACTCGAGACCTTTGACGACGCTGGCATCCATGACTTGAATGCCGCCGAGGAAGGAATCGTCGCCTTGGGTGATGTGGATGGCCTCGGGTATTTGCGCTTGTAGGGCTTTGTGAAAGGCCTTGGCGGCCTTCTCGGTTTTGAGGATGATGGCAATGCCTGCGAAGCCTTCGCGCTGCCATGCGCGGATGGTTTCTGCGATGAGCGTGCAGCGCTCAGGGTCGCTGGCTGCGATGCGAAGGACGGGCTTCTCACCGTGGCGAAGGACGGGCTTGGCGGTGCCTGCGCCATGGACGGGATGACGGGAAATGACGGAGAAAGCAACCTCCATCACTTCAACGGTGCTGCGGTAGGCGGTGGATAGCTTGGCAACGATGGGCTGGCGCTGAAATATGCCGTCTGATATGTCGGACCAGCTGCGAAGGCCTTCATCGCCGTAAATGCCTTGGCATAGATCGCCGACGAGGGTGAAGGCATCATGCCCAAAGAGCACGCGGAGGGCTTTGACCTGCAAGGGCGAAACATCCTGCGCTTCGTCGATAACGACATGCTTGATCTGCTGACGCCCAAGACCGTAAAGTCCGTTGGCGAGCAGGAGCAAGGCGGGAAGGTCCTCCTGCGCTATGCATTTCTTTTGCAGAAGAGGGAGGGTCATGTCAAGGACAGGCTGATTGTCTGGATCGCGCTGCATCATATCCTCCCAAAAGGCTTTGTATACATCAAGGAGCTTCATGGAGCCCCATAGCGAGTCAAATGTTTTCATGAATTCCTTGGGTAATGCTTTGAGCTGCGCGAGGCGTTCGTCGCGGCTGCCGAAGAGCTTGCGTGCGAGGGCTTGGCGCTCGGGGCTGTCGTCCATGGAACGCAGCAGCTTGTCAAGACGGATTTCAACGTTTCGCTCAAGGGAGGCAGTCACCTGAGTGAGTGCATTTTTGAGACGAATCTTCATGACCTTGCGCACTTCGCCAAGGCGTGCATCCAAGGGAAAATGCTGAAAATCAATGAGGAAGAACCGCCGCATTTCCTCGGCGGACATCATGACCTTGTCGCCCAGCTTGATGTTTTGGGTGGGAATGCAGGAGTGCTCCCATTGGGACAGAAAGCGAATGATTTCTGAGTGGAGGGATAGTGCGCCTTTGCGCCCAAGCACGTCATCGAGCGCATCACGCGCGGGCTTGTCCATGATGAGCCGCTCGCTTAAGCGTGCGCTTTGAGTGAGCTTTGGCATTTGCTTGCCGATGAGCCATGAGCATAGCCCGACAAATGTCATCTGCCTTACTTCACCCACGCCCAGATCAGGTAGAACGCGGCTGATGTAACTGAGGAAAAGCGGGTTGGGCGCGAGGATTAAGAGCTGATCGGGCGAGACGGTTTTTTGCAGCCGATAGAGAATCCATGCGATTCGGTGAAGCGCGATGGTGGTTTTGCCGCTGCCGGCAACGCCCTGTACGCACAGGGGAAGCGTGGGGTCGTAGCGAATGACAGTGTTTTGCTCGGCCTGAATGGTGGTGACAACCTCCCGAAGCCTTGCGGTGGTGACTTGGGAGAGCACATCGGTGAGGAATTTCTCCTGCCCGATAATGCCCGTGTCCTGCATGCTCTCAAGCTTGCCGTCTGCGATGGTGAATAGCCGCTTAAGCGTTAGCTCGCCTTCGACCTTGCCGTCGGGTGCTTCGTAGCTCACATCGCCCACCTGCCCCGAATAATAAAGGTTGGCAATGGGGCTGCGCCAGTCGGCGATCAGTACCCGTTGCTCAGGGGTCTTGATCACGCCCCAGCACCCGATATACACAGGCACGTTCTTGCCTGCGGCAATGCCAAAGAGCGTGGCAGTGCCCTCTTTTTGGGTAAAATCCAGACGCGCAAAGTAGGGCTGCTTTTCGCTGAGGCGCAGCTGGTGCAGCCTGCGAAGTCTCGACGTGACGATGTTTTGCATGACGATAGCATCGTTTGAGCCATCGTCTTGTACGTGGATGAGCTTGTCGTTGCCGTTTTCTATGCCTAGGTCATCCTCGGCCTTGCGGCGCTCATCGCGCACGGTTTCCAGGGTAGCGGATAGAAAGGCTTGCTCTTCCTGCCAATCCTTTTTGGTTATTTGATTGGAATCCATTTTTATTTCACCTCCGATGATATTGGGAGGCAGAGCCTTCGTTTCATTTTGCCCGCTCGCAAGCGGATATAGCGGAAAAAAGGATGCAAAAAGCCACCGCCGTAATGCAAAGCCAAGCAAATGAATGCTGGGCAGTTAGCAAAACATGCGGTGGCGCAGAGGTTTTGGACGAAGGATGTTTGAATCCCTCCGCCTGAATAATGGATGGTACCCGATCAATGTAATTGACGGGATATAATAATTTCGACAAGGATGTGGGGAAGTCCTTCTGTCTTTTGAATGAAAAAAACCCGCATTGTGATGAAACAATGCGGGTGGATGCTTAGTCGCTTATTTTGCTGCGCCGACAACCGCTTTGATGCGGCGAACGCCTGCGGAAGAGCTTTCTTCCTTCTGAATCTTGAAGCTGACGAGGTCGCCAGTGTTTTGGGCATGCGGTCCGCCGCAAATTTCTTTGCTGAACTCGCCCATCGTATACACCTTGACCAGCTCGCCGTACTTGCTTTCAAATAGACCGATTGCGCCTGCTTCTTTCGCTTCGGGCACGGTCATTTCTTCGCAGGTAATGGCGGCATTTGCCGCAATCGATTCGTTGACCAATGCCTGAACCTCTGCAACCTCTTCCTTGGTCATCTTGCGGCCAAAGGAGAAGTCAAAGCGTAGACGCTCGGCGGTGATGTTGGAGCCGCGCTGCGCAACTTCAGGGCCGAGAACCTTGCGAAGGGCTGCATGCATGAGGTGGGTCGCGGTATGCAGACGAGCGGTTTGATCGCTGCTATCGGCAAGGCCGCCCTTGAAGCGTTGCTCTGCACCGGCTTGGCTGGTTGCCTGATGCTTCTTGAAGCACTCTGCAAAACCGTCCATGTCCACATTCAGTCCGCGCTCTTTGGCGAGCTCGACGGTCATTTCCACAGGGAAGCCGAAGGTATCGTATAGGTGGAAGGCACTCACGCCATCGATCTTGCCGTTCTGAACGCGAGTGACCAGCTTTTCAAACTCTTTGTTGCCCTGCTTGAGGGTGCGAGCGAAGCGGGTTTCTTCCAGAGAAAGCTGCTCAAGAACGAATTTCTCGTTGCGCTTGAGTTCGGGATAAGCGTCCTGATACTGCGCGATGATGACCTTTGCGATTTCGCCTGTGAATCCATCAGGCATATCAAGACCCATGCCGTAGCGAACTGCGCGGCGAATCAGGCGGCGAAGCACGTAACCCTGATCGACGTTTGATGGGCTGACACCGCGGTCATCGCCGATGATGACAGTCGCTGTACGCATATGGTCGCCGATGATGCGGAATGCCTTTTTGGTTTCTGGATCGCTCTCGTAGGTCTTGCCGCTGAGCTGGGCGATCTTAGCTAGGATATCTGCAAATAGATCGGTGTCATATACGCTCTTTTTGCCGTTGAGCACGCAAATGGTGCGCTCAAGACCCATGCCTGTATCAACGTTCTTTTGGCTGAGCGGCTCAAATGTGCCGTCAGCGGTCTTGTTGTACTGCATGAAAACGTCGTTCCAGATCTCCAGATAGCGTCCGCAGTCGCAAGCGGGCGAGCAATCAGGACCGCAGGGCTCTTTGTCTGTGATCATGAACATTTCGCTATCAGGACCGCAAGGACCGGTTAGGCCCGCAGGTCCCCACCAGTTGTTTTTCTTGGGCAGGAAGAAAATGCGGTCGTCTGCAACGCCGCAATCGCGCCAATGCTGTGCGCTCTCGTCATCGCGGGGGCAATCATCATCGCCTGCGAAAACGGAGAATGCGAGCCTGTCCTTGGGTAAGCCAAGGTAATTGGGGCTGGTCAGGAATTCCCAGCTCCACGGAATCATTTGTTCTTTGAAGTAATCGCCTAGCGACCAGTTACCCATCATTTCAAAGAAGGTGAGGTGGCTGTCATCGCCAACTTCATCGATGTCACCCGTGCGGATGCATTTTTGAACGTCGGTGAGGCGGTTGCCCGCGGGATGCTTTGCGCCCATCAGATAGGGAACAAGGGGATGCATACCGGCGGTGGTAAACAGAACGGTCGGATCATTCTCTGGAATGACGGACGCGCTGGAAATGACGGCATGACCATGATCCTGGAAAAATTGGAGGAACATCGAGCGAAGCTCGGAGGAGTGGTAAGTTTTCATTGGTGGTCTCTCCTTACATGTTTCGGTAGCGTAAATGCTAAACCGCCAGCGCGGCGACAAACGCTTATCAATTATAGAATAAACGCCACTAAGTGTCAACTGCGTGAGCATGCGCTGCGCTAAAAAACTCGCGAATTTTAAAGGTCTTTCATTGCTGTGGGTTATTGGTCATGTTACAATGGACGTCGGGTCATGAATGGAAAATGCGAGGCATTGGAAAGGAGCGCGTGATGCAGGAACTACGACTGGTGATATCGCCTGAATACGATGGCAAAATGGTTCGTCATATCGCGCTTTCTGTGCTTCGTATGTCCAGCGGACTTTTCAAGCGAGCGAAGTTTGAGGGCGAGATATTGGCGGATGGCGCAGCAGCGCGCGCCAATACATGCCTTCGCGCCGGGCAGGAGCTGATCATTCGCATCCCCGAGGCGCAAAACACTCAGCCCATTCCTTATGATATCAAGCTTGATGTTCCCTATGAGGACGATGATATGATGGTGGTTGATAAGCCTGCGCCCATGCCGTCTGCGAAATCCACGCGCAGCGATCAGCCAACGCTTGAAAATGCGGTCTATTCGTATCTGGGCTGCCCCGCGGGGTTTGTCTATCGCCCGATCAATCGCCTTGATAAGGGCACGAGCGGGCTGATGGTGATTGCCAAGACGGCGCATGCGCAGCATTTGCTTCAAAGGAAGGTGCACAGCGATGCGTTTGTGCGCGAGTACCTTGCGGTGGTGGAGGGCGTGCCAAAGGAAGGCGAAGGGCTGATTGACCTGCCCATTGCCAAGGAGGATGCCGCAACCATCAGGCGCGTCATCGATCCAAAGGGCAAGGAAGCGAGGACGCATTACTGCGTTGAAGGGACAAACGGCGTAAGAAGCGTGATCCACCTGCGCCTAGATACAGGGAGAACGCATCAAATTCGAGTGCATATGCATGCGATAGGCTGCCCTGTTGCGGGCGATTTTTTATATGGTATGGAAATCGATGAACTGCCTAGACGGTTTGCACTGCACAGCAGCTATTTGAAGGTGAGCCACCCCATCACGGGCGAGATCATCGAAATAAAAAGCCCGCTGCCAAAGGCGCTAGCGGACCTGTGTCGACCTAACTAAACAATGAAAAGCGTTTGCTGCACTAAGAGATGTGCGGCAGACGCCTTTTTAAATCTTATTTTCTTTTCAAAGTGCTTTTCGCCCAGCTGCTAAGCTTTGCTGAGATGGGTCTGTTTTTCTTCATGGCGAGCGCTGCATCCAAAGCACCCTCGCGAAACTTGCGATTATTGGGGTTTAGGCGAACGGCTTCTCTGAAGCTCTGGTGCGCGGTCTCGTATTGCTTGAGCCCCATGAGAATCTGTCCTTGCAGGAAAAACCAGCCGTCATCCTTGGAATCGGCTCGATTGAGCTGCCTGAGTGCGCTTTCTAAATTGCCCTGATCGACAAGGCGCTGCGCGAAATGCTTTGCTTCTTCCTGAGAAATGAGGTTGAAGCCGATGCGGTGCTGGGAAACGATTTTGAGCGCTTGCTCGTAGGCAAGGTTAAGCTGCACCAGCTTTTCCTGCGCGATTTTCTGCATTTGTATATCTTGGAATTGATCGGGATGACAGGTTTTTACTTTCTGTCGATAAGCTGCACGAACGTCTTGTGCATCAGCATTTGGTTTTAAACCAAGCACTTCAAAAGGGTTTAGATCTTGCAGGCTGGCCGCCTCCCTTCAACCCATAGTCAAACGCTCTTTGCTTCAAAAAAAATCAAACGGCGCGGTTAAATTTTCTCGCGGCGGATGTCAGCGCCAAGCAGGCGAAGCTTTTCCTCAATGCGCTCATAACCACGGTCGATGTAGGTGGTTTCGTAAATTTCAGTAACGCCCTTTGCCATCAGTCCAGCTACGATGAGCGCTGCACCTGCGCGAAGATCCGTCACGGTAACAGGCGCGCCGTATAGCTCGCTCACGCCGTCAATCAGCACCGTGCGGTCCACAAGCCTGATCTTTGCGCCCATACGCCGAAGCTCATCCAGATGCTTGAACCTCTGGTCAAAGATGGTTTCGCACACTGTGGAAACGCCGTTGGCCATGCAAAGAAGGGCTGTCATTGGCTGCTGGAGATCGGTTGGGAAACCGGGGTATACCTGCGTTTTTACGTTGACTGCACGCTGCACGCCCTGAGGACGAACGCGGATGGAGTCATCGTTTTCAGTCACTCGAACGCCCATTTCAAGAAGCTTTGCGGTGAGGGCTTCCATATGGGTGGGGATACAGCCGTGAATCGTTACGTCACCGCGAGTTGCGGCAGCAGCGATCATCAGCGTACCCGTTTCGATTTGATCGGGAATAACCGTATAGGTGCATGCGTGGGTTTTTTGAACGCCGCGAATGCGGATTACATCCGTGCCCGCGCCCTTGATGCGTGCGCCCATGCTGTTGAGGAAATTCGCCAAGTCGACGATATGCGGCTCTTTAGCGGCATTATAAATAATGGTGTTTCCCTCAGCCTTGCTGGCTGCTAGCATCACGTTGATGGTGCCGCCAACGGTGACCATGTCAAAAAATACATCGCCGCCAACCAGCTTATCCGCCTTTGCATAGACCATGCCGCCGCGGTCGTCAATATCAGCACCAAGCGCCATAAAGCCCTTGAGATGCTGATCGATGGGTCTGCTGCCAAGGTCACAGCCGCCTGGATAGGCAACTTCCGCATGATGACCGCGACCAATCAAAGCACCGAGCAAATAATAGCTGGCACGCAGGCGCTTTGTTAGTTTGTATGGGACGTGATATCCCTTTGCGTTGGTTGGATCGACGGTCATATACTTGCCGGGAACATAATCGATCTTTGCGCCGAGCGTTTCCAAAATCTCAATGAGGGCGTGCACATCATCAATGTCAGGCAAGTTTTCGATTGTACAGGGGGCATCGCAAAGAAGCGCAGCAGGAATAACTGCTACAGCTGTGTTTTTACCGCCGCTGACCGTGATCTCTCCCGCTAGAGGATGTCCGCCTGTGATTAGCATCTTATCTTTGCTGTACATAGGTTTGACCTAAAAGGTCACCCATCACCTCACTTAGGGGAATATAGTTTACTGCAAAGTAAACCATTGTTTATTATACACACTTTGGGATAGGTTGGCAAGCAATACACCTGATATACGTGCTGGCGTAGGGGAATGCGGGTACGAATAAAGGAAAAAACGAGCAATAAAGAGCAAAACGAAGTCACCTACGGGCAACGAAAAGTCAAAAGGAAGGTACCCGAAGGGCACAAAATGAACGAGCGAAGCCCGAGGCTATCGAAAAACTCTTAGGAGGTATCGGAGGAGCGCAAAATAAACGAGCGAAGCTCCTCTGCAGCCAAAGGCGGCTACTCCACCAGCCAATGCTGATACCGCTCTGGTGGATAGACTTTGCGGATCATCTGGATCATGAACCGAAACTGATCCTCGTTGTAATAGGTCTGATATTTTTGATACAGCACGCGGAGGGCCTCGAGGCTCTCATAGCGCAGGCTGTAGTCGTTGAGCTTGACAAAGTTGGCGGAAAAAGGCGTGAGCTTGTCAAAAACAACCCCCATCAGCTCGTCCGTGATGCGGGCGATTTCCTTAGTGCCAATGCGCTTGGAGTGATAGTTGTCGGTGACGATAGTCATGCTGCCGCGGGTGAGCTTGTTGAGATTGGTCAACACCGTGCGCTCGATGATGTCGTGCAGGTCATCAAGGGTCTGGCGGTAGGGGGCATAGCTCATCATTTGATTTGTCAGAATGGCACAGAGGGAGTTTGTACCTAAAAAAAGGCTGCCAAGCCAAGGCCTGAGCACGCGTTCGATATCATCTTGCGAAACAGGCATAGCCATTGATTGACTCCCTCCTGACATCAGTTGTTTTATGTGAATCGATAGATCGACATATACATAAATTTCTACAACCAAATGGGTTCTCCTTGTTTTTATGTTAAATAAAAAATGTTCCTAACAAAATTTTCACAATAGAGGAATAATCATGCAACAATATCTGTATAAATATAAATCTTATCCTTGTCAAGTGCTATGTTTAGTGGGTTGACAAAGATTATCCACAACAGGTAGAAGAGGGGGAATCGAGCAGGCGGTATGATATGCAGAAATGACGGATGTTGCAGATACTTGTCAAAAGCAAGTGGTTCTGCTATGATGATAACCATAATGCGGAGAAATTGAAGTGGTTTTCCACAGTAGAGTTTTCCACATTATTTTATTCTCTTAACGACAAGATGTGGATAACCAACACATTTGAGAATGCATAATATACAGCTATTAGGAAGGTTGAATGCACGTGATGAACGCAGAAGAATTATGGGGCAATGCTTGTTTGATCCTAAAGGAGGAAATCATTCGAGTAAGTTACGATACTTGGATTGATACGGCGCTGAAGCCCTACGCGGTCATTGCGGACACCTTTATATTGGAATGTGTAAGCCCGATCGTTCAGCAAGTGGGTACAAGCCGCTATATGACGCAGATTCAAAATGCGGTGGCAACGGTGGCGGGCAAGGCCCTCAAGGTTGAGGTGCTATGCCATGATGAGCTGGAGGCGAGGGTGAATGAGCTGGAAGCGAGAAGCTCAGGCAATTCGCTCGCGCAGCTAAACCCAAAATACACCTTTGATACCTTTGTGGTAGGCTCAGGTAACCGCTTTGCGCATGCAGTGTCGCTCGCAGTTGCTGAAGTCCCTGCAAAGGCATATAACCCGCTGTTTATCTATGGCGGGGTGGGTCTGGGCAAGACCCACTTGATGCATGCAATCGGTCATTATGCACATGTGCTCTACCCTGATATGAAAATTCTCTACATTACAAGTGAGGATTTCACCAATCAGCTGGTGAGCGCGATGCAAACCAATAAAAATCAAGAATTCCGCGATCGTTTCCGCACCGCTGATATCCTCATGGTCGATGATATCCAGTTCATTGCGGGCAAGCATGGTACGGAGGAAGAGTTCTTCCATACCTTCAATCACCTGCGCGAAGCGGGCAAGCAGATCATCATGACGAGTGATAAACCGCCAAAAGAAATTCAAAAGCTTGAGGAGCGTCTATGCAGCCGCTTTGAGGGCGGCCTCATCGCTGATATTCAGCGCCCCGATTTTGAGACGCGCCTTGCGATTCTTCGCAAGAAGTCGGATTATGACCATTTGGTCATTGGCGACGATATCCTCGCGCTGATCGCAGAGAAGATCGAGACCAATGTTCGCGAGCTTGAGGGCAGCCTCACGCGCCTCACCGCATATAGCAGCCTCACGCGTCGCCCCATTGATATGCAGCTGGCGAGCGAAGCGCTTCGCGAACTGTTCAATCATACTGAAACCCGCCGCATCAGCTGTGACAGCATACAGGACGCTGTGGCAACCTATTATGGTATTTCAGTTGAAGATCTCAAAGGCCCGCGCCGAAATCACGAGATCACAGTACCAAGACAAATCGCAATGTACTTAACGCGCGAAATGATGGGGCTGAGCCTCACCAAGATCGGCGATAACTTTGGCGGCAGGCATTACACCACCGTCATGTCCTCCATTGACAAGGTAGAAGATTCGATCAAACAATCGCCATCTCTTGCCAGTCTTTTGGACGATATTCGTCGCCTGATTAAAGATACGAAATAGTACGGAAATACCGTCACAAAAGAAAAGTTTTGAAAAAGCTTTGCAATTCGCGGTTTTCGTGTTATAATACATCCGTTGCCCAGCTAAGGTAATATGGTTCAGGTTCCTTACCTCTTCGTTCAAGTTCGTTCGGAAGCATGGTAACCCAAGACCAAGTAATCTAAAGCACATGGGAGACAGAACAAACTTAATATATGGAGGTAACCCAACAATGTTTGAAGACAAGACGCTGGTATGCCGTGACTGCTCCAAGGAATTCGTGTTCACTGCTTCCGAACAGCAATTCTTTGCTGACAAAGGCTTCCAGAATGATCCCACCCGCTGCCACGAGTGCCGTGTAGCTCGCCGTAACCGTGATAACCCCGGCCGTGCAGAGCGCCAGTACTTTGAAGTTATCTGTGATGGCTGCGGCGCAACCACCCAGGTGCCTTTCCAGCCCAAGGGTGATCGCCCCGTATACTGCCGTGAGTGCTTCGAGCGCAATCGTAACAGCCAATACTAAGATCAATCAGAGACTCTCTTCGGAGGGTCTCTTTTTTTGTGCAAAAATATAGGGAACGCATCATTTGCGGCCAGAATATTGTTACCATTTATAGGAACACCAACGATTTACATCCTTATGATCCAATTGTTTACATAGATGAAGTTTTGACGAAGGTTAATATTTCGTGATTTCCTGTGTCTAATGTGTATAAGGCGGTGAAACGGCAATGCAGGACTCCAAGAATTCAGGCAATATCCTAGAGGAGCGTTTGATATCCCTGATGGAGCAGTATGAGAAGGATATACTGCGCATTTGCTGTGTGTACCTAAAGGATCGATCGCTGGCAGAGGACGCAGTACAGGAGACCTTCCTGAAGGCGTATCAGGGCTTGGAAAAGTTCCGCGGGGATAGCTCGGAGCTGACTTGGCTGATGAGCATCGCCATGAATACCTGTAAAAGTATGCAGCGGGGCTTATGGTTTCGATTTGTGGAGCGCCGAATCCCCATTGAGGAGCTTCCACTGCCCGCGCCGCAAGCGCTGGCAAGCAGTGTCCAAATCACGCAGGAAGTGATGCAACTGCCTCACAAACAACAAGAAGTAGTGCTGCTGCATTATTATCAGGGCATGAAGGTGCTTGAAGTCACAGAGGTGCTCGGCATCTCCAGCCCTGCCGTTTCCAAAAGACTGAAACAAGCACGCGCTAAGCTTCACATGGCATTGGAAGGAGGCGAGGTATATGAATAACGATCCACGAAATTCACCAATCCATTCCGCTGTGGATGACTACTTTGCTGATATGAATGACCGTCCTTCCTTGCAATACAAGGTGCTTGCACAGACGAGAGGAGAGGTCAAAGTGAAAAAGAAACGATCGGTCGGACTGGTATTGCTCATTGCACTGATGCTCATTGTCGCTGGTGCGTTCGCATGGACGCTATCAAGGACGTACTTTGAGGATGTCGCGAAAATGACATTTGAAAATGGCGAGCATTATGAAGAGTGGGATTTGGATGAGAAACGCGCAATCATTCGGCTCATGCAGGAGCATGGCTTGGTTGATGATGAAACGGCGGATGCCTTAGCCGTAGGTACACATGAAGCGATCGATCAGCATATGCTTGCGCGCTATGGCGTTGAAGATATGCCTGGTGATATGAGCATGATCTCCCTAACTCGAATTCTTTGGGTAGAGCTTGGCCCCTATACCCACTGGACAAACGAAACGTGGGTGTGGTACACGGATATGATGCTCGGGATTGGTCTTTTGACCGAACATAACGATATGGACGTATACGAAACGCCAGGGGATGAAGCGATAGCGCCCGAGGAAGCAATTGAGATTGCGAAACAAAAACTCCTCAGTGAAGGCACGCTGACGGAGGAGCAACTATTCCAAGCAACGGTTATGTGGCATTATATGACGCATGCAAGCGATGTGAACCGCGAAAAACTACAATATTGGATTACCTATTCCGTTGATAATCAATCCTATTATACCGCTATGTGGCCTGATGGGACGATTTTGCAGTAAATGCGCAAAAAGAGAGGGTGGGCTGTCGCCCTCTTAAGCTGTTGAACACCTCCAAAAGCGATATCGGAGGGGCAAAAAAGAAATGAGCGAAGCTCGGGCATCAAGCCATAATACTCCGCTTGATAAAGTAGTACTCTTTCCGATAGCGGAATAAGTACAGCATAGATACGATGCACGACATTAGCTCTGCCACCGGTACAGCCAACCATATACCGTCAGTGCCTAGGAGCCTTGGGAGCGCTAGGAGCGCAATTACCAAGAATACAAAGGTGCGCATGGTGGAAATGATGGCAGATACCTTGCCGTTGTGAAGCGCTGTAAATAAGCCCGAAGCGTAGATATTAAAGCCTGCAAATAAATAACTTAGGCTAAAGAGCAAGAACCCGTGGTGCGCGAGCGGGAAGGCAGGGCTGGTTTCCTTGATGTATACCGATACGATGGGCGTGGCAAAGGCGTAGGACACGATCATGATGATGACGGTGAGGTAAATGATGGTCAGCAAGCTGTGGCGAAACAGATCGTGCAGGCGCTGCTTGTTTTGCTTGCCAAGATTGAAGCTGAATATGGGCGCAGTGCCGCTGATGAAGCCCATGTACATGGCGGTGAGCAGGAACTGCGCATACAGAATCACCGAGATCGCCGTAACGCCCGCTTCGCCCATAAACTCAAGCGTGATCTTGTTAAAGAGCAGTGTTGTGACGGAAATGGATAGGTTGCTGATCATTTCGGATGAACCATTAAAGCACGAAAAGCCAATCACGCGCCACCTGAACTTTGGCTTCACAAAATGCAGACTGCCTTTTCTAAAGAAGAAGCAGTATAGAATCCCCGGTACGGCAGCGATGATATATCCTGCCACCGTGCCCCACGCGGAGCCAGCCATCCCCATGTTCAATATAACGATGAACACGTAGTCCAGCACGATGTTTGTAATGCCCGATATGACGGTGAGCACGAGGCTGATGCCTGGCTTGCCTGCGGTCACAAAAAAGGCGTTAAGCGCCATCTGAAGCGCAGCAAGGGGCATGAACGGAATTAAGGTGACGAGGTATTCGTAGCAATCATCGTGCAGCAGCGGCGTGGAGCCAAGGAAGCTTAGCAGCGGTTCCATGAATAGGATCACCAGCAAGGAGATCACAGACGATGTAACGGTGACGGCGATGATGATGGCAGTAAAGTTCTCCTTGGCGATTTGCTTTTTCCCCTCGCCCATGTTCTTCGCCACAACCGCACTGCCGCCCGATGAAAACATCATGGTGATGGCGATGACAACGCTGATCACAGGATAGACGATGTTGACGGAGGCAAGTGCATTGTCGCTGATAAAATTCGCGATAAAGACAGCATCGACCATCTGATACATCGACAAAAACAGCAAGCTGAGGATGCTTGGAAAGGTGAACTTGAGCAATGAGAGAATGCCAAAATCTCGATCGAGTTTGTTGTTCAAAATAAGACCTCCAAAATAGTAAAAACAGCGGCTGGATAGAGCCCTGCATTAGTGTTGCCACAAGCATAAGAAATCTTGCATCTCATCATACCACAAAAATAAGCATAAGAAACGGCATCTGAATGACTCAGATGCCGCTGGTTGTCGAAAAACCCTTAGGAGGTATCGGAGGATCAAAATCCTCTGATAGTAATCCCAAAGCAGCGACATGTGCGGTGCTTTGGGGACCTTGCGTAGCAAGGGTTCCCTACACGTAGTCCCGACCGAGAGCGTTAGCGAACAGGGACTACGTGCAAAGAATCGGCGAAAAAGATCGCGTTAGCGAGCTTTTTTGACGCTCTACGGCATCTGAATGACTCAGATGCCGCTTCAGGCTGAACTCCAAAGTGTATCGGAGGATCAAAAAATGAATGAGCGAAGCTCCGAGCTTTTTTGCCGCGATTAGAACAACAGATACGATAGCGTGACGTAAAGTCCCAGACAGAACATGAGCAGTCCAAAGCTGATGGAGCTTGTCAGCTGTTTCACCTGCGTTGCAATCGCATTGCGACCCGCTGCAAAAGCGGATACAAAGCTGGTTTGAATGGGTTTCTTTTTGCGAACGGTTTTGTTTAGAACCGATGAGACATTATCAAAGAAACGACCAAATGCATAGGTCACAGGGGTTCCCACAGGTACGGGGAGCTCCTTTTGCTTGGTTGCAAACATGGTCTTTCTTGCGCCAATGACGACCCAATCAACACTGCCATCAAGGATTCGGCTGATGAAGAAGCCTACGTTTCGAAGTACGATCACGACCCAATCCATCAGCATGTCAAAGAAACTTGCAATCAAGCCACCGATGGTGAGTAGGAGCGAAATCAAGGGACGATAGACCAAGTTTTCAAGGTCGAGTTTCTTTGGCCAGCGGTCAAGGTAGATGGTCTCATCCTCGCCCTTGGTATCCATCAGGAGTGCGCATACAAATTGATAGAGCACAAAGCCGATGATGAGCGACTTTCCTGCACCAATTAGGTTCTCAGAGCTGAAATACTCGATATGATGCGCGGGCGCAGCGGCGTTTAGGAAGCTGCTGGACAGCTCGCCAATGCCTGTCATGAACAGATCGGGCTGTGTGCCAAGAATCGGTATGATCGCCGTGCAGAGCAGGAGCGCAATGGAGGATAGGGGGGAGAGATACTTTTTCTGAGCATCAAACTCCGCTTGCTTTGTGGGGTGCTTTTGCCAGAACAGGCAGATGTAGAGCTTGAGCATGTAGCAGAAGGTCATGCCGCCTGAGATGATGAAGACCCATTCAGCAATCGCATAGGGCGTGGCGCTCAGACCCATATGCTGCAGATGCGCAATGTACTCAAGCAAACCCTCATGCAATAGTGATTTGCTGATGTAGCCGCTTAGGAACGGAACACCGCTGATACCAAGCGCAGCTGTGAGGAACGCGATGTGCAGCACGATCTTTCCTCTGCCGTAGCCGCGCACATCGTTGAGATGAAGCATGCCCGTGTTCATCGCCACAACACCTGCGCTGATGAACAGTATGAGCTTAAAGAGGGAATGGTTGACCATATGCTGGACTGTGCCGTAGGCAGCGAGACCATTCTCGCCTTGCAGCAAGCCGCATAGCCCAACGCCCACCATGATGAAGCCGATTTGGCTGAGGGAGGAGCAGGCGAGTGTGCGCTTGAGGTTCACGGAGAATACCGCAAGCAGTGCACCAAGGAACATGGTGATCACGCCTAAGCGGAAGAGTAAATCAGCGAAGGTGTCGCTCCCCCTCATCAGGAAAGTGGTGAGCACGATCATGCCGAAGATACCCGCCTTGGTGAGCATGCCCGATAGCAGCGCACTGGCAGGTGCAGGGGCAACGGGGTGAGCCTTTGGCAGCCAGATATGAAGCGGGAAAGCACCCGCTTTTGCGCCAAAGCCAACGAGAATCAAAATCGCGGACAGCATCAGGCTTTCTACGCCAACGCTCTGCGCAGCCGCGGGAAGCTGGGAGAATGACATCGAAGCCATGCTGTTTGGCAATAGGAAGATGCCCATGAGCATGACCAGACCGCCAATCACAGCGATGTAAAGATAGGTCTCAGCGGCGCGCATAGCGTCGGGCGTTTCCTCGTGAGCAACCCAAGGATAGCTCGCAAGGGACATGATCTCAAAGAAGATGAAGGCACTAAAGAACGTGTCCGACAATAGCAGACCGACCATCGCGCCAAAGGTAATCAGCGTGAAGAGCGCATAGCGCCCGATGGCGTGTCCGTGCTTGAAGTAATCACGGCTGAATATGGATGTTACCAGCCACATCACGCCTGCGATGCATGCATATAGTGCGCGGAAGCCGTCCGCACGCATCTGGAGACCAAGACCGCAAAAGCCGTCCCATATGAGGAAGGTCTCCTGTCCGCCAAGGGCTGAGACAAAGAGAGTCACCAGCATGCCCAGCACAGCGGCTGAGGTGATGATCATGGTAAGGATGGCTGCGCCCTTGTGCTTTCGCTCGAGCACCCAAGCCAGAGGTGCGGCAAGCATAGGCAATACCGCGGCAACAAACAACAGAATAGATCCCTGCATATCGCTTCTCCCTCCTTACAGTAGTCCGCTTGCGACCTGTCCAAGGTATTGAACAAGCGGCGCGGAGTAGAACACAAGTACAAGCATCACAGCGCAAACAGCGATGAGCGGAAAGCGCATGCGCATGCCCGGGTCATAGTCATCCTTGGGCAGCCCTGCGGTTTCGCTAAGGGGCAGCACATAGGCGGACAGCGCAGGCACGAGCAGATAAATAGCGGTCAGCACGGCGGATATGATCAGCACGATCGCGCCGACGGAGCCCAGCGGGTTGGTGCTTTCAAAGCCGGCTGTTGCCAGCGACCATTTGCTTTGGAAGCCGACAAAGGGCGGAATACCGACCAGTGCAATAGCGCAAAAGAGGAATGCCGCCATAACGGTGGGCATTTTCTTGCTCAGACCGCGTAAATCCTCCACATAGGTTTTGCCGGTCTTTACGATGATAGCGCCTGCGCAGCTGAAAAGTGTGATTTTCATCAGCGCATGGAATACCATGTGCATCAAGCCGCCCTGAAGACCTGCGGGGGTGAAGAGCATGGCGCCAAAGAGCACATAGCTCAGGTTGCTCATGGTGGAGTAGGCGAGCCTGCGTTTGAGCTGGGGCTCGCGAACAGCATTGATGCTTCCGTATAGGATGCTGATCAGCGCAATAGCAAGGCAGACGGTCTGTGCCCAAGTGCCTTGTAATTGCTGTGGGCTAAAGCAGTAGTATCCGAGGCGAATCACGGCGAATGCACCTGCCTTAACAACCGCTACAGCATGCAGCAGCGCGGTCACAGGGGTTGGGGCAACGCTTGCGGTAGGCAGCCAGCCGTGGAACGGGAAGATCGCGGCCTTTACGCCAAAGCCAAGGAAACCGAGGGTGAACATGGGAAGCAGCAGCTCCATAGGTGCAGCGGCGAGTGCGGGGATACCGCCAATGGTGAAGTTCGAGTTGCTGCTGTAGTGAATGACGGTGACCAATGCGAGGAACGCAAGGGCAGCGCCGCCAAGAGAGTAGTACACATATTTGCGGCCTGCATAGACATTCGCAGGCTTCATGCCGTGAGTTACGAGGAACAGCGTAGCCAGCGTGAGCAGTTCGTAGAAGATGTACAGCGACATCAGGTCCTCTGCAAACGCGATGCCAAGGGTTACGCTATAGCTGAGCAGGTAGAAGCCAAAGAAGGTGTTTTCGCCGCCTTCATGCTCCATATACTCAAATGCATACAGCGTAGCCAGCGGCCACAGAAAGGCAACCAGCCCAGAGAAGACACGTCCAAGACCATCCAGCTTAAAGCTGATGGTGAGCGTGGAGCTTAGGCTTAGCAAGGTAAACTGGTGACCGCCTGCGGTGATGATACACCAAGCGGTGCATAGGGAGGTCAGAAGGGTCGCAAGAAAAGTAAAGGCGTTTCGTACCTTGCGGCTCTTTGGTCGCCATATGAACAGCGCAGCGGCAGCCAGTATGGGAATAAGGATTGAAACCATTAACATGTCATTTCCTCCTTATAGCACAGCTGATGCGATGGCAGTTGTGGCCGCTTGCAACAGCGACGGGCACAGGCCAAAGAGCAGCGTGAGCACAGCGAGGACAATCATGGGAACGTACATGCTTGGACCAACTTCGCATGATGGATAGGAAACTGCCGCCACGCCCTCCTCGCCCTTTGCAGGGAAGAAGCCGTTGATGCTGATGGGCAGTAGGTAAGCAGCTGTCAGCAGCGCGGATACCAGCAGGACAACAGGTCCTAGCCAGCTAAACACGGCAATGCCGCTGCTTAGCGAGCCCTGTGCGAGCTGCCACTTGCTGAAAAATCCGCTCAGCGGGGGAACGCCGACAAGGCCAAGGCTGACGATGGTGAAGCACCAGATGGTGATGGGCATGCGCTTGCCGATGCCGCGCAGGTCATCAACGGAGGTGAGCCCTGTTTTGACAATCACAGCACCTGCGCAGATGAACAGCGCATTCTTGATGACGCTGTGGAAGTATACGTGAAGCAGTGCGCCCGAAAACGCAACTTCATTGAGCAGGAACAGACCAAAGAGCATGTAGCTGACCTGAGAGATGGTGGAGTAAGCAAGGCGCTTCTTGAGCCCCTTGACCTTAAACGCCATCATCGAGCCCATGAATACCGTGATCAGCGCGAGGATGAGCAGTACGGTCTGCACCCAAGTGCCGCGCATGAAGTCCGCGCCAACGACGTAGTAGATGATGCGAATGATGCACAGCACACCCATCTTAGTGATCACGCCCGAGAGCAATGCACTTGCAGGGGCGGGAGCAGCGGGGTGAGCGGTAGGCAGCCAACCGTGCATGGGGAACATACCTGCCTTCGTGCCAAAGCCAATGACTGTGATCAAGAGAATCCACAGCAGCAGGGTTTGGTTCCCAAGCGCCGCATCGGGGCTTAGCGAGCCGCCTGCGATAAAGAGGGCGGAGGTGGTGTGCTGGGATAGGAAGAAAATACCGAGCAGACCCATCATCGCGCCTGCGATGGAGTAGATCAGGTATTTAATGCCGGCTGCGATGGCTTCCTTTGACATGGAGTGAAGCACCAATGCAAGGGAGAGCAATGTCATCATTTCAAAGAACAGGTACATGGTGACCATCGTTCCTGCAAAGGTAATGCCGTACAGCGTACCCAATGTGAGCAGGTAGAAGGTGTAGAATCTGCGCTGAGATCCTTCGTGCTCCATATAGCCGAAGCTGAAAATGCCAACAGCCAGCCACATGGCACCCACCAGCAGCGCGAACAGCCTGCCAATGGCATCTGACTGCATGATGATGGGCAGTGAATCGGTGATGGAAAAGAGGGTAGCCGCGCCGTCGCCTGTGAGGCAAAGGCAGATGGTGAGCGCAAAGCTCACAATCAAGGTGGCTGTAACAAAGATATTGCGGGGCTTTTGCTCATCAAGAGCGGGAATGAACCAGCAGGCTGCTCCGCAGATCATGGGCAGCAGTGGGGTGATAATCAATAAGATCGCTTGCATCTGTACTGTCTCCTTACGCAAACATATTCAGGCCGCGCGCAATTGCCGTAACGATGGGCTGTGCGAGCAGGCCGACCAATAGATTCAGGATAGCAAACACCCACATGGAGCAGGTGGAAAGCTTACTTTTCTCAAAGGGCGGGGGAATAAATCCCTCACGCGCGGGGCGATAGAGGGTGATGATGGTCTTCATGAAGTAAAATACGTTCAGAAGCGTACTCAGTGCCAGCACAATCAGCATCGTCCACATGTGAACGCCGCCGCGCTGCATCGCCGCCTCACTCAGGTAGAGCTTGGAAACAAAGCCGCCAAAGACGGGAATGCCCACTAGGCTCATCGCGCTCACGCAAAAGCTCACGCCTGCCGCGGGATACCGAAAGCCTGCGCCGCGAAGATCGGAGAAGCGCTTGCTGTTGCCCGATGCATCGTAGAGGCCTGATGCGGAGATGAACAGCGAGCTTTTGGCAAAGGAGTGCATGATCATATGATAGATCGCTGCCACAAAGCCTGCGTTTGTGCCAAGTCCCATGCCGGCGTATATGTAGCCGATTTGGGCAACGGAGCTAAAGGCGATCATGCGCCGAAGCTCGGGCGCTTTGATGGCGCTGAGACTGCCCATGATCATGCCCACAATACCAAAGAGGAAGAGTAGGTTTAAGGCTTGATTTTCCACGACGATTTGCAGCCCGATCACTCGATAGAGAATCTTGATGAGCAGGAATACATACGCCTTGCTCACAATGCTGCTCAGAACCGCCGCGCCTGTTGGTGTTGCGTAGCCGTAGCTGTCGGGCAGCCAGGTGTGGAAGGGGAATAGTGCGCTTTTGATGCCAAGGGCTACAAAGAATAGCCCGATGATGACGGTTAAGGGAAGGCCGTACTGCCCTGTTTGGTGAAGAGCAGATAGCGAAGTCTGAATGTTTTCCATGAGCAGGTGCCCTGTGATGTTATAGGTGATGGAAATCGCCATTAGCAGCAGACCCGAGCCCAGCAGGCTCATGATCACATACCTCATCGCGGCAACCAGCGTGCGCCCGATCTGCCTTGTGATGATCAGCGAGCAGGCTGCGATGGTCAGGATTTCGATGAAGACATAAGCGGTGAAAAGGTCGTTGGTGTAGAGCATGGCCATCATGCAGGCGAGCACGAGATCAAGCATGACAAAGATCAGGTTGAACTTTGCAGGATCGGCATCCTGCTCCATCTTCTTCATGCCGCCAAGCACGCTCATCAGCATGATCACGCTGAAGCAAACGGCTAGCAGTGCTTCCAGAATACCCGCGCGGAGCTCATTGCCCCAGGGTGCGGGGAAATGACCCATCATATAGGTGTAGCTTTCGCCGCTTACAAGAAGGTAGGAGAGCAGCCATGCATTCAGCGCCGCGACAAGGGCGCAAAGCCCGACTGTCCACCACTTGCTTAGGCGGTGGGGCATCATGGCGGATGCGATACCGCTGATCATGCAAAGCATGATGCAAAAGAAGGGAACGTTTTGAACAAATAGCATGTTACTGGTGTTCTCCCTTCATTAGTAGTGTGATCTGGTCAAGATCAAGCGTATGGTAACGCCTGTACAGCCTGACGATGAGGGCAAGGGATAGGGCGGTAAAGCTAACGCCCACAACGATGCCCGTGAGGACAAGGCCGCTTGGGATGGGGTTGATGTAGTAGGAGGAGGAAGTGATTCCATCCACCATAATAGGCGCAATGCGGCCTTCGATATAGCCTGTTGCGGTCAGAAATAGGTAGATCGCGGTATCCATGATATTCAGCCCGATGACTTTCTTAATCAGGTTCCGCTCAAGCAGCAATGTGGTAAAGCCGATGCCAAAGAGCAGCATCGCAACCGTCTCTTCCAAATGCTCGGTAAACAAGGTTAGCATCGTTAAAAACCTCCTTTGCGAAACAGCGTGTAGAAGGCATACATCGTGCACATAACGACAAGTCCCACGCAGATATTCAGCGGCAATATGAGCCCTGCGGACAGGATGGCGCCGGGCGTGCCCAGCGGGATGCCGCTTGGCAGGTGGTTGGCACCCATGAAGAAGGAGTAGCTTTTGAGCAGTCCGTAGGTCATGAGCGAGACGAATGTGATCCAGCGGAAGGTCTTGTAGGTGAAGAAGCGCTCTGTTTTCTTAAAGCCAAAGGCATTGAGATAGAGGATGAGTCCTGCACCCATCACCGCGCCGCCGCTAAAGCCGCCGCCCGGGCTGATATGTCCGTTGAGGACAATGTATATCCCAAGGAGCAATATGATGGGGACGAGAACGCGCGCAGCGAACTGAAGAATCGAATCGTTCTTGGGTTCGTGATGGCGGTCGTCAAACTCCGCTTCGATCATGGTGGGGGAGGGGTTGTCTGGAGAATGATCGTGAAGCTTGAGCAGCAATAGCACGCTGCATGCAGCCACAAACAGCACCGTTGATTCGCCGAATGTATCAAAGGCACGGTAGTCCAAAATCATACCAGCCACAAAGTTTACCGCACCTGTTTCCTCCACACCGCTCTCAATATAGCGCTGGGACACTTCGTTGTTATACGGCGCGTCAGCCGCACCAAAGGGCGGCAGGGCGATGACGGTTTGCAGCAGGAAGACCACGATAAACGCACAAACCAAAATGGAAAGTGTGCGGTAGATAAGGTCGAGCCATTTGGAACCGCGATTCACTGTCCAAGCATGCATACGCAGGTAGTGCTGCTCCTCCTGCTCGCGCATGTCGTGGAGCTGCGCTTCTATCTCACTTTCACGCTTAGCAAAAATCTCGGGGTGCTGATCTTGCTGCTCGTGATCGGATAGCTCATCAAAGCTTTTGGCGATGCTTTGATCCAGCTCGTTATCATCCTCCATCATCCAGCGCTTTGCGCGCTCTTGCAATGAGGAGATTTTTTTACTCATTTGATTCATTCTGCTCTCCCTTCTCGTCTTTAATCGCATGAATTTTCTTAAGCGTAATAAAGAACAGAATTGATGTGACGCCTGCACCGACAGCCGCCTCGGTGATGGCTAGATCAGGCGCTTGAAGCAGCATCCATACGATGCTCATCAGCAGGCTGTACGCCATGAAGATGACCACGCTCACCAGCAGATTACGGCTCAGGCAAGTAGCCACTGCACAGATGAGCAAAAACCCAAGTACGATGACATTATATAAATCGATCATAATTACTTTATCTCCATTTCCTGCTCGGGATGTTCATTTGCGGTGAGCTCGAGCCTTGCGATTAGATGGCTGCCTGTGGGGCTGGTCAGCCATACAAAGAGTGCGACCATCAGGAGCTTAACGATGATCCAGCCCTCGTTACAGCTGATGGATAGCGCGACCATTACAAGAAAAAGACCAAGTGAATCGCCCATGGATGCGGCATGCATGCGGTTGAGCACGTATTGGAAGCGATACTGCGCGATCACGCCGATCATCAGTAGAAAAAGACCGCTGACAAGAAACACTGCGGTCAGTGCGAAACGAATCCAATCAAGCATTTTCGCCCGCCTCCTTTGCATCAATGCTGCGCTGCGCTGCGGCCATTCGCTTTTCCTGCTTTTCAAGCGCGATGCCCATGTAAATCTTACATAGCACAACCACAGCTAGGAAGCCAAGGAGCGCATAGATCAACGCAACGTCAACCAGGTATCCCTGCCCTTGGTACATCGCCAGCACGCTGATCATGACCATGGTGAGGGTTGAGATCATGTTGATGGACACGACACGGTCAGCAATGCGGGGACCGAGAATGGCACGGAACAGGCAAAAGAGCGTCAGTATGCTCAGGAATAACAAAGCGCCTGCATATAGCGCGGAATAAGCATTTTCAAGCATCATGAGCCATACCCTCCTCCTGCATTGTTAGCAGCATTTGCTGAAATGGGGTGTCATCAATGCCATCCATGAACCGTTCATCCAAGCAGTGGACGGTCAGCTCGTTGCCCTCGGACAGCACGGTAATGGTGCCGGGGGTTAATGTGATGGAATCGGCGAGTATGTTTTGGGCGACAGGGCCCGTGACTGGGGTGGTAAACTTCACCAGCTGCGGCTTGACCTCGATCTTGCGGTTGAGCACGATCTGGATCAGCGCGACATTGGACTTGACGATCTCGCTGAGCAGCAGTCCAACATAGCGAAACATCTTGGGGATTCGCTTGACAGCGGCAAGATCCTTTTTGGGGCTATAATCAAGAAATGCGCAACAAAACGCATACAGCGCACCTGAGAAAACGATGCCGAAGATCGCAATCTCCAAGGTAAGCCGGCTATTGAAAATTACCCACAACAAAAAAAATACAAAGAACATTTTTCTACTCCTCTGCTTTTGGTAATGCGGAACATTGGATGCCCCTTATGCATACTGATAGTGAAAAAGCCGAACATATCTCATTGTACACGGAGGGGTTACAATAGTCAAACGAATCGGCTGTAGTTAAGGCAGGGCAGGTGTTAAGGGCTTGCTAAGGTTTTGAGTTTGTACAGGTACACGTGATCGTACCAGAAGTGATCGGGTGCATCGGCTGTGGCGATTAGTTCATACAGGTTATCGATGCTTTCCGGTTGTTTCCCGCGCGTAACAATGAAATCACATACGCCTCCCTCGATATAGCGGATTTGCTCCTGCGTCATTTCCTCAAGAGGAACATTGGTCTGGTGGAAGTATTTAACATCCGGCGTGATGCCCGATGCAGTATAAAACCCTGCATCCATAAATCCGTAGTTTAGGAGTGTGGGGTTTTCGTACTCGCTGAGGATTGCAGCAAACTGGTACTGCATGGTGGTGCTTCTGTCCTGCCCAAACGAAGTTTTCACATTGGGGCTGAGCTGATAGGAAAGCGCAAAGCACATAGCGCAGCATATGCAGCATAGCGCGGGGAGGAACTTCTGTGCTTTTGGCAGACGCTGAATGAAACGGTCTGCGAGCAGGCAAAGGGGAATCATGCCAAGGGGGACAAAGGCGGCGAGTATCAATCCATAATATGGATAGCTTTTTCCGCCGATGAACACGCCGAGCGCACCGATCAAAAACATGAGGAGAAGCGATATGCGCTGCCATTTGGAGGCGCTCTTATGGAAAATGCCGAATGCAAGTCCGATTGCGATCAGCAGCGTATAGCGTAGGTTTGATACGCCCCAAGACAGCGCAGACTTTGCGATGTCTCCAAGGCGCATCACAAGCCCCGCGCTCTCCTCGCTGGATGAATATAGGAAGAGATTGTCATATAGGTAGGTCTTCATCCATGGCAGGAGGGCATCGTTTATGCCAAAATACAGGAGCCATGGCAGCGTGGAAATCACAAACCCGAGCAAGAACCAACCCACAGATGAAAAAGCATGCTTCCATTCACGCCTTGCCCCATGCAGCAGGAAGAGCGTCAACAAAAAGCCTGCGAAAAGTCCCACCATGGTGAACTTGATCCAAAACACAGCGCCAAAAACCACACCGTTGATGATGAGATGCTTGGCGGACATGCGCCGCGGGTATTCGGTTTTGAGGTGGCGGAGGATATCATAGAGCGAAAAAACGAGCAAGCACAGGCAGAGTTCCTCTGCGCTATCGCCTTGCTCAAAGCTTGTGGAGGTGAAAATGAGAAAAGAAATCAAAGGAAGTGCAAAATAACGTGAACCTTTTGCCCCATAAATCGTCATAAGTTGGAAGGCTATCGTTAAAAAAGCTGCCGAGCAGATTATTTCCAGCAGGTAAACCCCTGTAAATGACATGGGGCTGATCAAGGCACAGAGCGCATGGAGCATATAAAGAAGCGGACCTTTGTGATCGTATAGATCGCGGTATACCACCTGTCCGCGGGTAATGCCCTTGCCGATGGTAAAGTAAATATTGGCATCCGTCCAGTCGTTGATCGGGTAGCCAAAGGAGGACTTGGAGCAGAAAAACAGCGTGACTGCTGAGATAAACATTGCATATGCAAAGACGCGTGCAATGGACGCGGTGCGCTTAGTCATGGATGCATTCATCGTTCCTCGCCCTTCCTATTAAGTAAATAAAAATCGACTTTAGTTTAGCATACTAGGGGGACAGGAGCAAGCGAACAGCGGCTCTTTTTAAGAAAAAATTTAAAACTACTTGACGAATTTTCAGGTTGTGTGTACGATGAGAAAGTGATGATAAGTCAAGAAAGAAGGCAGAAGAAATGCTTCATTTTGAATGTGATTATACAAGCGGTGCGCTTGACGTTGTTCTCAAAGCTCTCATTGACACCAACAGTGAACAGACAAGCGGCTATGGCGAGGACCCGCATTGCGAAAAGGCACGGGCGATGATTCGGGAAAAATGCGGTGCTGCGGACGCGGATGTCCACTTTGTGGTGGGCGGAACACAGGCGAATACGACCGTAATCGCTGCTGCCCTGCGCCCCTTTGAAGGCGTTCTTTGCGCGGATACGGGACATATCAACGTCCATGAAACAGGCGCAATCGAAGCAACGGGTCACAAGGTGCTGGGACTGCCCAACGTTGATGGCAAGATCACCGCGGCGCAGGTGGAGCAGGCAGTGACGGCGCAGCGCAGCGACGCAAGCCATGAGCATATTGTGCGCCCTGCCATGGTATATATCAGCCACCCCACCGAGCTTGGAACGCTCTATACCAAAGAGGAGCTGGTGTCGCTTTCAAATACCTGCAAGGAACTGGGATTGACGCTCTTTTTGGATGGCGCCCGCCTCGGATATGGACTCGCAGCTGAGCGCGATATCGATTTTGCGCTGCTGGCAAAGACCTGCGATGCATTCACCATTGGCGGAACAAAGGTCGGGCTGCTCTTTGGCGAAGCGATTGTGCTAACCAATCACAGCCTCAAGGACTGCTTCCGCTATCATATCAAGCAGCGGGGCGGCATGCTTGCCAAGGGCAGATTGCTGGGCGTGCAGTTTGAAGCGTTGATGCAGGATGATCTGTATATTGACGAGTCCGCGCGTGCCAATGGCTTTGCGCAGCAGCTCAAAGATGCATTCATTCAGAGTGGATGTAAACTTTATGTCGATACTGTAACAAATCAAATCTTCCCCATTCTTTCCGCTGCGCAGCTGGATCATCTATCCAAGGACTATCAATTCTCCTTTATGGAGAAAATTGACGAAAAACATAGCGCGGTGAGGTTTTGCACCTCGGTGCTCACCAAGAAAGAAGAAGTGGAAAAACTTCTCATGGATATTCATAACAGCGCTGGTAATTAAGTGAAAATGGTGGCAATGATGATACAATTAAGACAAACATTCGAAAAACAATAGGAAAATGAGCCATTATCGAGAAAAAGTAAAGAAAAAGCATTGACAACGTAATAAAAATGTAATATTATGAGCATGATATTTAAGCATTTATTCGTTGGGTAGATGTAACGATTTAGGCGATAGCCATAATATTGGAGGTTTCACAATGAGAACGAATGATCGGGCAATAGGGATGGGTGCGTGGACGTTACGCGCAGCGGTTTCGTTAACGCTGGTGATATGTCTGCTATTTTCTATGCTTCCGACAGCGTTTGCCGGAACCTCAGTGGGAGGGTCTTCGTCAAACGTAAGCTCTTCCAGTACCAAGACATATATCAAGCTGTCAAAGAATGTTACTTTCTTCACAGGTGAGGTGTACAATACAGGCTCAACCGTTGCGGCGGCATCTGGGCAGGTATTTCAGCTGGTTTCAGATGATTATTACACCAATACATCCGATAAAAAAGAGTATTATAGCGTATATTACCTCAGCAAGCGTTACAATGTCCTCAAGACAGATGTTCTTGGCGACTTGATGACGGATGCTGAAGTTGTTGACTATATCACCAATACCGTATGGAAGCAATCGATTTTCGTCACGCTTCGCGCAGCTGATAATGTGATTGGCGATATCCGTGCACATGCGGTTCAACATGCTCTTAACAAGCTTGGCTATACGGTCGTGGCGGATGGTAATTACGGCGATAAAACAGCGGAAGCGGTCAAGTTATTTCAGCGCGCAAACAGTCTGGATAGAGACGGCAGTGCCGGCCCATTAACGCAGACAGTGCTGTTTTCATTGGCTTCGGGCAATACGATTACAGGCGGAGGCACCACCGGCGGCGGTTCGTCCACGGGTGGTTCAACTGCTTCGGAAACAGGTACCGTTAAGACAACCTCAAGCGTGAACCTGCGTAAGTCTTCATCCACGACGAGTTCACGTCTTGCAGTGGTTCCCAAGGGCGTTAAGTTCACCTACACAAATACAAGGGTGAGAAACGGCGTGACCTGGTACTACGTCATCTATAACGGCTATAAGGGCTGGCTCATGGGTACATTCCTGAGCGCAAGTTCCTCTTCTTCATCAGGCGGATCAAGCGGCAGCGGGAGCAGCAGCACAACGGCGATCGGTACAGTGACCATCACCTTGCCAAGCACCCGCGTGCGTAAGACACCGAATGGCTCCAAATCAGGTACTGTCCTCGCAAAGGGTACAGTGGTTGATCTGCTCGCCCAGCCGACCACAGCAGGCGGCTACTCTTGGTATAAGATCCGCACAGGCAGCGGTTTGATCGGTTATGTTCGCGGCGATTGTGCAGCTGCAACCATTGGCACAGGCACAGGCGGCGGCGTAGCATCCACAGGCAAGGTATTTATCAGGCTTCCTGCAACGACCGAGCTGTTCACAACGCAGACAAGACCTACCTCGGGCATTGTCAATGCAAGCCTTGGCACAGTATTGCAAATGGTAACAACCCAGACCTATACCATCAATAGCGTTACCTACTGCACCCTATACTTTAATAACACTTCCTACAATACGCTCTATGATAACGTAAAGGCTGGTATTCTGAGCGATACAGAGCTTGGCGTATATGTTGAAACCCTTTGGAATAGCGCCCTGAGCACCTCGCTCAAGCGTGAACTGGGTCTTGTGGGCGATGTGCGTGTATATGCATTGCAGGTTGCTCTCTCAAAGCTCGGCTATTACACAGGCAGTCTGGACGGCAGCTTCGGCGGCGGTACACAGAGTGCTGTGAGAAACTTCCAACGCAAAGTAAAGGTCACAGTTGACGGCGCTTGCGGTGCTGAAACATGGAACGCACTGCGTACGCAGCTAGCGGGCACAAGCGGAAACACCGGTGACGGCGGTACAACAGGCGGAATCGCAACGGGCGATTTTGGTACAGTGAACAGGGTTGTTCAGGGATCATGGAGCAGGGATGATGACGGCGCTTCGATGTTCCCCAAGAGCTCGTACGCAACGGTTATGGATGTAAAGACCGGTAAGGTTTTCTCAATCTATCGCTGGTCAGGCGGCAACCATGCTGACTGCGTCCCTGCAACAGCAGCGGATACGAAGGTCATGTGTGATGTCGTAAACTTCCCCTATAATTCCAGTGCACCTACTTCCTCTCAGCTAAGCAGGATCAAGGCTGACGGCGATAAGGATGTTGTTACATACACCTGGCCTGACTTCAAGAATTCGTTTGGCGGCGCAACGCATATCGGCAGCGGTTGGGATCGCCGAGCTGCTCTGCTAAACGTCAATGGCACGGTTTATCCGATCAGCATCTATGGTTTCCCGCATGGCTTTGAAGGCGACGATAGCTTCTCTAGGTCAAAGTTCCCGGGCGGCAAGTACTTCTATGAAGTCAATAACTACTATGGCATGATGTGTATCCACTTCACCAACAGCACAACGCATGGCGGAGCTACACCGGATAAAGATCATCTCAATGCGATCAATACAGCATATGCTGAGGCAAAGAAACTCTGGCCTACATTGGTCAAATAATCAAATCAATCAAAGAGCCTGCGGAGCAATCTGCAGGCTCTTTTCATTGCCCTAAAAATGATAGGTTTGTTTTGCTTTATTTTTGCATACCCTGTAGTAACGTTTGTAATGGAGGGGACATCAATGCAGCCAAATCATTATTTTGCAGGCGCGAATACAGCGCAGGGCTTTTTTACTTGCTTTGAGGATATTGTGCCAAGGACACAAAGAAAACGCATGTACTACATCAAGGGTGGACCGGGGGTTGGGAAGAGCACGATGATGCACCGCGTCGCCAAGAGTGCGGAGGAAAAAGGCATTCGAGTTGAGTATTTTCATTGCTCGTCCGATCCTGACAGCCTTGACGGCATCGCATTACCTGAGATCGGCGCGGGCATGATGGACGGCACTGCCCCGCATGTCTACGACCCGAGCGTTCCGGGTGCGCGCGATACGCTGCTCTCCCTTGGCGATTTTCTGGACGAGGGGGCGCTGCGCCCTCATGCGAAGGAAATCGAGCGGGTGCAAAGCGATATTTCCAGAAGGTTTGGCAGGTGCTATCAGTATCTGGCGGCCGCTAGGAGCGTGTACCAGGCATCAAGGAAGGGCGTAGAGAACCCGCAGAAGGCATTTGCACTCGCAGATGAATGGGCGGATCAAATGCCCCTTAGGGGCGGCAAGGGGAGCGTCAGAAGGCTCTTTGCGGCGGCGTATACGCCCAAGGGCTGGGTGGATTTCCTGCCGACGGTCGTAGGGGAGCGCTGCATCACGGTGGATTGCCCATTTGGCGAACATGTGACGCAGCTGATGCAGGCGGTTTCCCAGCGGGCTGTGATGCGCGGCCTTCACGTCGTTGAGCTGCTGGACCCCGTTTCTCCCAATGAGATTGCGCATGTGGTGATCCCAGCTCACGGCATTGCGTTTTGCTCGGGCGTCAAGGGAGAGGCAGCGCAGGGGACATGGGTGGAGGCAGACCGAGCATTTGACTTGGCGGACGGGAGCGAAAAGGAACGCGGATTTGATCTGAATGCGTATGAGCTGCTAGTGCAGCGCGGAGTTGAACAGCTTACGGCAGCAAAGCAGCTGCATGACGAGCTGGAGGCGTTCTATGTTGGGAATATGGATTTCCTCAAATGGCAATCGGTATTCAGCAAGGTCGAGTCCGAGCTTTTCCCTGAATAAACGAATCGCGCCCTATTCAATACGGCAAATGCCGATGAATAGGGCGCGAATTGTTGTGTTTATGCGCGCATTATGACAAATGCTGCTGAGGCAGTTGCAAAATACATAGTGAACGGTTACAATTAAAAATGTATTATTTTTTCTTATTCGGGTCGTTGACCCACACAAGGAGGAGAACCATGAATCCATACGTATTTATGACTGACTCTGACTCCGATCTTCCATTCCGCTATGTGGACGAGCTAGACATGACAATGGTCTACATGCCCTATATGGTGGATGGCAAGGAGTACATGGATGACCTAGGCAGAAACGGAAAACAAAAAGAGTACTTTGACAACATGCGCAATGGCGCAGCACCCGTCACTTCACTTTTGCCGTCAGCTGCATATGAGGAGTATTTTGAGCCTTGCTTCAAAGAGGGAAAGGATATCTTATTTGTTGCATTCTCAAGCCAACTGTCAAGCACCATCAACAATATCTACGCCACGCGTGAAGCGCTTTTGGCAAAATACCCAGAGCGCAAGATGATCGTTGTGGATACCCTGAGCATTTCAGCGCCCCAGAGCATCTTGATTATCAAGGCGTACGAACTCTTCAAGGCCGGTAAGAGCATGGAAGAGGTAGCGCAGTGGCTGGAGGAGAACAAATTGCGCGCTCAAGCGTGGTTCACGGTAGAGGATCTCAAGTATCTTCGCCGCGGCGGCCGCGTCAGCGCAGTGGCTGCAACATTGGGTACTGTGCTTGATCTAAAGCCTATCATCGTTGAGAGCAGAGAAGGCAAGCTGATCAGCACCGATAAGGTGCAGGGACGTAAGCGCGCACTACGCGTGATTGCGGACAAGGCAGCTGAAAACATCGATGATCCTGCAAATGCCTGCGCAATCATTTTGCATGCTGATGCGATTGAGGATGCACAGAGGCTGGAAGTACTGCTTCGTGAGCGTATTCCGGCACTGGGCGAAGTTGAGCACCGTTATGTGGGACCGGTTATCGGTGCGCATTGCGGCCCTGGAACCGTTGCAATTTGCTTCCTTGGCAAAGAACGTCCATGCTAATTTGATCAAAACAAAAGCTCAACCTCTGTTTTTGCAGGTTGAGCTTTTGTTTTATATACCATTGGAAGCAAATACTTCTTTCCGTATATGTCATGCACGCTCGTCGAATGATATATTTCACTTAGTATTTTCTCTTAAAGGACGGGCTTAGCTATGGATTATGTTGATTTGGGTAGGCGTATACGGAAGCAGCGTACCTCACTTGGATGGACTCAGGAAGCGTTGGCGGAAAAAATTGGCGTCAGCACTTCGTTTGTAGGTCATGTCGAGCGTGGTTCACGTAAGGCGAGCCTTGAAACAATCGTAGCCCTGTCCAATAGCCTTGGTGTGAGCTTGGATTATTTGCTTGCGGGAAGCCTCAATAACAGCGGTCTTGGACCTGTTCCCCAGAATCTCAACTCCAATCAGCGCATGGCGCTTCAGGAGATTTTATCCACGATTCAGGGTCAGCTGGTGGACTGGAACAAACCAACAGAATAATTATCCGAGGATTTCTTTCACGACATTGCGCATAGAGTATAGACCGGCGGGCTTTCCTGACAGGAAGCTCGCCGCTTTTATTGCGCCTTGTGCAAAGAGCGCGCGGTTCTCTGCGCGGTGGGTGAGTATGATCTGCTCCCCATTGCCATAAAAACCAACTTCATGCTCGCCCGTCACCGTGCCGCCGCGCACAGCGTGTACGCCGATCTCGCGAGAGGTGCGTTTGTGGGTGCGTCCATAGCGGCCATAAATAGGCTCGGTGTCCTTGCCCTTTTCGCCGCGGACGGCGTCGTAGAACATCAGCGCTGTGCCGCTTGGGCTGTCAAGCTTCATGCGGTGATGCTTCTCGATGATTTCTACGTCAAAATCATCTGCTAATGCGCGAGAGGCAATCGCAACGAGCTCTTCCATGAGGTTGACGCCAAGGCTCATGTTGGCACTGCGAAGGATGGCAATGCGCTGGGATGCTTCATTGATGCGCGCTACCTCAACATCCGTATAGCCTGTGGTACAAAGCACCGAAGCGATGCCTTTTGATGTGGCGAGGGTTAGGATTTCGGGCAGGGAGTCTGCACGTGAGAAGTCGATGAGGACATCCGCATTTTCCTCCACCAGATCAAAGCCTGTCACCATGGGAATATCCATAGGCTGACCGCTGTACATGATGTCAACGCCGCATACGATTTCCATGCCTGCATTCAGGGCAGCAGCCGTGACCTCACGACCCATGCGTCCCATAGCACCGCCAATGATGATTTTCATACGTTGATCTCCTTTGTGTTGATGACTTGAGGGGTTCAAAGAACGCCCAGCTCGGTGAGCACGGCGCGAAGTTTGGTCTTTACGCCTTCGCTTGCATCAATGAGCGGCAGACGCAGCTCGCCCTCACATAGCCCCATGATTTCCATGGCGTGCTTGCAGGGGATGGGGCTGACTTCTGCGAAAAATGCATGAATCAAAGGCAAGAGGCGAAGCTGCATTTGGAGGGAATCGGATGGATTGCCTGCGAAATAATCGCTGACCATTTGGCTCATTTGAGCGGGTAATGCGTTTGCAACAACGGAGATCACGCCCTGTGCGCCAAGTGAGAGCAGGGGATAAACCATCTCGTCATTGCCGCTGTACAAAGCGAGCTTGCCCTTGATTGCGTCCAGCTTCTCCATCACGAAGGGAAGGTTAAAGCTGCTTTCCTTGAGCGCAATGAAATGATCCGATGCGTTCACCAAACGGCGGAGCGTTTCGGGCGCGATATCAAGCCCTGTGCGGCTTGGGACATTGTATAGGTAGATGGGGAGCTGCGTATTGTCGGCAATTGCCATAAAATGCGCATACAGCCCTTCCTGCGTGGTCTTGTTGTAATAGGGGGTAACAACAAGCTGCGCAGCGCAGCCAAGGCCGCGGTAGCGCTTCTCGGAATCAATGACGTTTTGGGTGCAGTTGCTTCCCGTGCCGCAAATCACGGGAACGCGGCCAGCTGCGGCTGCGACCGTTTCAGCAATGACGGTTTCGCGCTCTTGTGCGGTTAATGTAGCAGGTTCGCCCGTCGTGCCGCAAGCGATGATAGCCGCTGTGCCGCCTGCAATTTGGTATTCAACTAAGCGACGGAGGGCAGGAATGTCAACTTGCCCATTGTGAAAAGGTGTGATGATCGCAACACCGCTGCCGCGGAACAAGGAAGTGTTTGCCATGGTGTGACCTCCTACTTAAATGTTCTTATGGGGAATATAACCCATCTTACATAGGTATTCTGCACTTAGAACGCCGCCACCTGCTGCGCCGCGAAGCGTGTTGTGGCTTAGGCATACGAATTTGTAGTCCATGACGGGGTCTTTGCGCAGACGACCGATGGAAATGCCCATGCCGTTTTCAAGATCACGGTCAAGGCGGGTCTGAGGACGGGAAGGATCTTCAAAATATGTAAGGAACTGCTTGGGCGCGGAAGGTAAATCCAGATCAGCAATTTGAGTCTTTGTATTGGCCCAGCGATCCAGAATCTGCTCCATGGTGGGTTTGATTTTAAACTTCACGCTCACCGCCGCCATATGTCCATCAAGGCATGCTACGCGCAGGCATTGCGCGCTGATCAGCGGCTTCTTAGCATCTACGATCTGGTCGTCCTTGATGGAGCCAAGTACCTTGAGCGGCTCGGTTTCGCTCTTTTCATCTTCGCCGCCGATATAGGGGATCACGTTGTCCACCATCTCAGGCCAAGTTTCAAAGGTCTTTCCTGCACCGCTGATGGCTTGGTAAGTACACGCGATGACGGTTTCGGGCTCAAAGTCCATGAGCGGCCAAAGGGCGGGCACATAGCTCTGGATGGAGCAGTTGGGTTTGACGGCGATGAAGCCTGCCTTGGTGCCAAGGCGTTTTCTCTGCACGTCAATGATCTTTGCATGGTCGCCATTGATCTCGGGGATCATCATGGGGACATCGGGGGCTAAGCGGTTTGCGCTGTTGTTGCTGATGACGGGCGTTTCCGTTTTGGCATACAGCTCTTCCAATGCGCGAATTTCGTCTTTCTTCATATCAACTGCACAGAACACGAAATCCACCTGACTGGACACAGCCTCAACTTCCGATGCATCCAGCACCATGAGCTTAGCAATAGCGGCGGGAATCGGTTTATCTTGAAATGCCCAACGGTTTTTCACTGCTTCTTCATAGGTCTTTCCTGCACTGCGGCTGCTCGCCGCCACGCAGACAACCCGAAACCAAGGGTGATTCTCAAGCAGCAGCGCCAAACGCTGCCCAACCATACCCGTTGCACCAATAATGCCAACTTGATACTGCTTCATGTGGATGCCTCGCTTCCAATTTCAATCATTCCATCTAAGTACGATGTTTTCCAAATGCTTCGCGCATTACTCAGGGTACGCAATTGCGGGATAAAAGTGCACCGCACTTTGCTTCGGTAAAGAATACCATGCTTGCGTTTCGATGTCAATCCTTCGGCACGCATCAAAAGCTTTGGTCATTTACATTTGTGGACAAATATGCTAGTATCAAAAATAGCCCTTTTCATATTGGTATCACGAAGATATCGCTTCCTTTCCGAAGAAAGGTTGGGCGTGGCTTAGTAGCGCACTTTGAAAGGAAGAACAATTGAATGAAAAAAAGTACAATTTTGAAAATGGCATTGTCAGCGATGTTCCTTGCCATTGGGTTAGTATTGCCCTTGCTCACAGGGCAGATTCCCGAAATCGGAAACATGCTGCTCCCCATGCATCTGCCGGCATTGATCTGCGGATTTGTCTGCGGCTGGCCGTGGGGACTCGCGGTCGGCTTTATCCTGCCGCTGCTGCGCATGCTGCTCTTTGGTATGCCGCCGCTGACAACGGCGCTTGGCATGGCATTTGAACTGGCCGCCTATGGCGCAGTTGCAGGCGTTCTGTATGAGAAACTCCCCAAAAAATCGATCAATGTCTACGTCACGCTGATTGCAGCGATGATCATTGGCAGAATCGTATGGGGTATTGTCAGCATCCCGATCTACAGCATGCTGACCGAAAACACATTCTCCCTCGCGATATTCTGGGCAAGAGGATTTGTCGCAGCATGGCCGGGAATGGTGCTTCAGGTGGTGCTGGTACCGATGGTGGTATTTGCGCTGGAGCGTGCCAAACTGATTCCGCTCAAGGGTTGAGCGTAAAAAGGAAGATAATTTGATGAATGGTAAGCTTTTGAAAAAGCATATACAGCTATCTCCGCGAATGGAGATTACGGACGCAGTCAAGCTCATTTTTCAATCTGAGTTTGGCTGCGGTCATCTTTTTAATGACCTCACAGGCTGCGCGGACTGGATTAGGCGCGAAATGGCAGAGGCGGGCGAGGATGCTGGGATGGAGCCCGCAACCTATATCGGCGGGGGAATGGCGAGGCTCAACCTCGCGTCGCCGGATACGGCAAAGCTGCCGCCCGAGCTGATCGCTAGGATGATGCAGGTTTCATCCCAGCAGCAAAAGTCAAGCACGGAGCGCTTTGAAGAGAGCCTTTCACTTCTGGCGGCATTGGCAGACGCGGGCGAAACGCCGTTTTCAGCCGATGCGCTCATGGCGTATCTGGCGGACTACAAGGAGGCGGGCTATCCAGTCGTCAGCCATAGCCAGCGCTACCGCGCGGCTTATCAGCCTGCATATCGCGTGGTGATGAGTGACTTTGCGGTGCTGCTGCCCGCACTGATTGCGATAGAAGAAGCGCTCAAAGAAAACAAGAACCCTGCGGTGGTGATCGATGGTGACTGCGGCGCTGGCAAGACAACGCTTGCGGCGCTTTTAGCATGCCTATATGATACAAAGCCCATCCAAATGGATGATTTCTTTTTGCCCTTTGAGATGAGAACCAAGGAGCGGATGATGCAGGCGGGTGGCAATGTGCACTACGAAAGGTTTGCATCCGAGGTGCTTTGCGGTATGGCGCAGCACGAGCCGTTTACCTATCAGGCATTTGACTGCCAAAGCGGCATGATGCACGCAAAGCAGTACATCCCCATCGGCGTAACGCTGATCGAAGGGAGCTACAGCCATCATCCGTATTTTGATGAGGCGTATAAAAAGCTTGATGTGATCAAGGTTTTCGTATGGGTGGACGAGGCTGAGCAGCAAAGACGCTTAACCAATCGTAATCCTCTAATGCTTGAGAGATTCCAAAACCAGTGGATTCCCCTTGAAAAAAAGTACTTCAAGGCGTATGATATGAAGGCTCGGGCGAATTTCGCCCTAAGAAGCGTAACATGGGAGGATGAGGAATGAAGCTGCTGGTAGTGGATGGTCAGGGCGGCGGTGTGGGCAAAAGCCTGATTGCTGCGATCAAAAAAGCAGTCCCTGCGCAAACGATCATTGCACTGGGCACAAATGCACAGGCAACCGCCGCGATGCTTCGCGCAGGCGCGGACATGGGCGCAACGGGCGAGAGCGCGATTGCCTATCAATGCAAGAGCGCGGATGTGATTGTCGGGGTTGCGGGCATACTACATGCCAATGCGATGCTAGGCGAGATATCGCCCCGTATTGCAGGTGCGATCAGCCTAAGTGAAGCAAAGAAGGTGCTTGTGCCGCTTGAGCGGTGCGGGCTTATGATTGCAGGCGTGGGCAAGCAGTCGCTTGATTCACTTGTGCAAGAAGCTGCGCAGATGGTAGCGGCGGTTCTTGCAGATCCCTCCCTTAAGTAACGGTATAGAAAGGATTATTGACAATGAGCGAATGTACACACGATTGTTCCAGCTGCGGCGAAAGCTGCGGAGACCGCTCCAAACCACAGAGCATGCTAACCAAGCCCAATGAGCTGAGTCATATCAAAAAGGTGATTGGTGTTTGCAGCGGCAAGGGCGGCGTAGGCAAGAGCATGGTAACAGCATTGCTGGCAGTGCTTGCACAGCGGCAGGGACTCAAGGTCGGCATTTTGGATGCTGATATCACAGGCCCTTCCATCCCAAAGGCATTTGGCCTGACAGACCGCGCAGGCGGCTCGGATGAGGGCATTTACCCTGTGACAACCAAGACCGGCATTGATGTCATGAGCCTCAATCTTCTCCTTGAAAACGCCAGTGACCCTGTTGTATGGCGCGGCCCTGTGATTGCAGGTGCTGTTGGTCAGTTTTGGACAGATGTCATCTGGGGCGATAAGGATATTCTCTTTATCGATATGCCTCCGGGAACGGGCGACGTGATGCTGACGGTTTTCCAGACCATTCCTGTGGACGGTGTCGTGCTTGTTTCGACCCCTCAGCAGCTGGTTGAGATGATCGTTGAAAAGGCGCTGAAGATGGCTGGCATGATGAACATCCCTGTTGTGGGCATGGTCGAAAACATGAGCTACATCCAGTGCCCCGATTGCGACTGCAAGGTGGAAGTGTTCGGCAAGAGCCACTTGGCTGAAATTGCGGAACGCTACGGGATTGAACTCACCGCCAAGCTCCCCATCGATCCCAAGCTGGCTGGCGGCGTGGACAAGGGTATGATCGAGCTGTTTAATGGTGATTGGCTGGACAAGGTCGCTGACGCACTATACGAGCTCGAGCCTATTGCTCACGAGTAAGGAGAAACGATGCAGATCATTAATAAGCAATCCAAGATTGATAAAGCAAGAGACCTGTTTTTAGGCGGATATAACTGTGCGCAGTCCGTGTTTGCGGCTTATGCACAGGAAGCGGGGCTGACAGAAAGCCAAGCGCTGAAGCTGAGCAGCGGTTTTGGCGGCGGTATTGGCGGTATGCGCAATGTATGCGGCGCGATCACGGGCATGATGATGGTGGTTGGCGCGCATGGCGGCTATGATGATGCGGCGGACATGCAGGGCAAGAAGCATCTGTACGCAGCGGAGCAGGCATTGGTAGCGAAATTCGAGGCGGATTTTGAAACCATCGAATGCCGCGAGCTGCTCAAGCGCAATCACATCGTTGCATCTGGCGAGCCAAGCGAGCGCACCCCTGAATACTATAAACAACGCCCCTGCGCGCGCTATGTGGAAACATGTGCGGGCATGATCGCGGATGAGCTGAACGAAAAAGCTGAATAACTGAAAAAATCAAAAACGCCTGTTCTAGTTAAAACTAGGGCAGGCGTTTTTTTGTTACATTTCAAACTCGATCATTTCCCATCGCTCTCCGTCTACTATCTATAGAACATTCTACCGGTAGAGCAGAAACGCGGAATCATCATGATGGATGGAGGGAAAGGGTATGAAATCGGTTTTCAGCAAATGGATCGTATGGCTGTTGGTATTACTATGTACCTGCACATCCGCATTCGCAGCAGCAGAAACTTTGAAAATTCAAGGCATTTACTTTAATCCAAAAACTCTGTACTCGGAAGAAAATAAATCGCTTGAAGCTCAATGGTATGCAGCCTTTACGAGTGCATATCCCGATAACAAGCTATCCCCCAATAAGAAGATGCCTTATCAATCAACGAAGTCTTTGCAAAAGGCCTTGGAAAAGAAGGAATTTAAGACAGATGTGTTCACAATGGATACCTTGTCCCATGATCACAGACAGATCATCGCAGAAGGTCTTTGCGTGGATTTGTCGCAGTATGAGGCTGTTATGGACGTCGTTGCGCAGATTCATCCGTCCCTCATGAATGCGGTTACTTATGATGGAAAGGTATATGGTGTACCGCTTTGTGTTTCGCCAAGATATTTCTATTACGACAAAAACGTATGGGAGCTGGCAGGGTTGGCGGAGACGGATGTTCCCGCATCATATACAGGCTTCCTAGACTTTCTGGAAGGGTATTGTGAAGGCATCCGCACAAAACCGATAGACAATGTGTGCATCTATTCATTTGACGACGATAACTATGGACCAACCGCCTATACGAATTGGTTGCTGGAACTGCTGATTGGAAATTATGTTGATCAATGCGAGTTTCAGGGGATGGCGGTGCAGTTTAGCACATCGGAATTCATCGCATTGCTGGAACGGACAAAAACAGTGGGAGAGCTGCTCTACCAATATGACGACATAAAAGATAGTGAAGCCCTGTTTTCGGATCGAACAGGCGAACTACGCGCACTCGGTCAGCTGATACCGTTGCGCATGACGGACGATGATCCGATCTTCATTAAATCCGAGATGAAGCTGTGCGCTGTTAGTGCAGCGAGCAAAAACGCTGAACAAGCCGCGTCCTTCCTGGCTTTTTTCATGAACAATTTGCGCAGCCATACCTGTGATGTGATGAAACAGACAACGGAAGACGCCGATTATCTGAAGGCAAAAGCTGATTTGTTTTCAGATACGCATGAGGCAGTGCCTTCCCAGAATTACGGGTTGGTGGATTTTTGGCAACAGAAAATAGAGGAGGGCAATGCTGTACTAGCAGATCCAGCAACAGACGAATTGACCCGTAAAGAATATGAAGAGAATGTCATACGCTGGCAGTACGTTCTTGGAAAGGTCTATGATCAAGAGTACTATGCAACCAAAGAACAACTGGATACCTATCACTCGCTAGTCGAATGTTTCTATTTTGCTTCCCCTGACGGTTTTGACTCAATCAGCAGCGAAATCACAGCGCAGAGAAAGCAGTTTTCAACCGGAAGCATCACGGCTGAAAAGCTTGCTCAGAGATTGGATGATCTGGTGAAGTGATTGCGGTGCAAAAACGACTGATGTAAAGGAGTGGATATCTATGAAGCATATGCTGCTAAGGGCTTTAGCCGCCGCGCTTATCCTTATTTGCCTAGCTATGCCTGCGCTGGCTGATACGCTGCATGTTGAAGGGCTTACCACGGACAGTGATGTGTACAAGCAGTTTGTAAGGGAAAATCCAGAAATAGACTTGAAATTTGAATCCATCATTTACAACTCGACGGATGAGTTGATTGGCGAAATGCTGACGGGTGAGTTCCCTTATGATGTGTTTACGATGTACACCCAAAGCTTTGACATCGATCAGTTGATTGCGAAGGGCTATTGCGCCAGCCTGCCGGACAATCCATTGATCGCTCAAAAGATTGGCGAAATGTACCCTTCCGTGCAGCAGCAGTTCATTCGTGACGGGGTCATTTATGGCGTTCCATATGAGTCTGCTTCAATTTACTATGCCTATGTGCCTGAAACATGGGAAGCGGCAGGACTTAGCGCAAAGGACGTGCCGACCTCATTTACAGGGCTGCTGGATTTTCTGGATATGTGGGCGGAACGTATTGCAGATGAACCTGAATACAATATCTGCGTGACCAATGTATTTGATTCCGAATTATATGATGAGAACAGCTATATATCGTACTTAGTCCAGAGACTGGTAGAAAACTACATCATGCAGCGCTCATATGCTGACGAACCGCTCAGGTTTGATACGCCGATTTTCACAAAGCTGCTGAATCGATGCGTAGAAACGGGCAAAGCGCTGTATGAAAATGAACCTGAACAGAAGGGAGAAATGCAATTATTTAATGAAAATGGTTATAGCATGGCGGATTTGGCAACCCTTGTCCCCCTTCGAATGACAGAGGATCAACCCATATTGATCAGGTCCATGCTAACCGCTTACTTTCTCAATGCGGCCAGTCCAAATAAGGAACTGGCATTGAAGTTTATCGAAACCTCGCTGGCTGCGCTTTCTGATCGAACAGGGGCCTATCTGTACTCAAATGCCGCTGTTGTAGAAGACCCGCAATATGAGCCTATGGTTGAAGAATGGCAAGGCAGAGTCGCGGAAATAGAGCGTCAATTGGAAAACACGCAGGATATGGACCCGCTTGCAAGAGCCGAGCTTGAAATTACGCAGGAGGTATTCATCGACGCATTGGAAGATGTATCAAATCCCAGGAATCGCTATATCGTGCCCCAAGAGGAATTGGACGTATACCGTTCTTATGGAGATTCTTTATACTTCCAGCCGCCCAGCGTCTTTGATCCCAATACAGAGAACGGGCAAAATGTGAGGCAATTAATGGAACGCTTCTGCTCAGGGAGCATGGATGCAGCTGAGTTCGTTGAGCGGCTTGATCAATTAGCTGCAATGATTGAAATGGAAAACCAATAACCGCGCCAAGGATATGACAAATTAAAGGAATGAGGAGTGACACAGCATCATGAAAAACAGGATAACAAAGGTCTTTGCAGCAATGGTAGTATTGCTATGTATGTTCAGTACGATGGGAGCAATGGCGGAAATGGATCAGACCGATATATCTCAGGGCACAACCCCAATCAGTGACTATATGAAGCGAAATGGTTATGAAATGCCATCCGCTGTGCAAGAAAAAGTGCATGACGGCAATGCGCCGGAAACGCTCGATTGCGGCGAGGTGCAAATCACACTGGATGAAATCCTATATGACGGTCTATGGGTTTACACGGCGGTCTCGGCGATTCCAGCCGATCAGGCAGATACATTGATTTTTCCTGCGGGCGCGGAAATGGATGACCCGATCTCTGGCATGAATCAGGAAAGCGAAGTGGACGACAGCCGCACATTTATCGAGGCTGCGAAGGAAGACGGCAAACAGCTGGTGTGCGTATATGCCTATCCAAAGGAATTTGATGCGCTTCCCGAGTATTTTCTTGACTATTTTCAAGGTGCGGATCATGTCTCCACTCTGATTAGCGGAGCAAGGGTCGTCACTGGCGGCGAATCATTGCCCATTACATGGTTGATTCAACTCTATGAAGTTAACTTGGATACGGGGAGCTTCACTTTGCTCAATCAATATGAGCATCCAAGTACGGTTTCCATCCTTCAGCCGCTGCAAGAAAAGGTCTATACGGTTGCCAGCTCGGAGGATTTGCCGTTTGAAACTGTGAACATGACTCAAAGCGGACTTACGACCTATGTTTATCCTCAGTGGAAGAGGGAGGAGCAGAGTTTTGAGTACAGCTTCGCATTGCTTGATGCTGACGGGAATGCCTTGCCAAATGGAGCACCGCCGGAAACCATCACCTTAGCAATGGATCAACTGCCGGCATCCATTTATATGGAACTGACAGAGGTGGAAGGAAACGTTTTGCTTGCGCCAATACTGCTGCAAGGAAAATGAGCAGCGACTATGCAAAGGCGCGGATAGAGAAAGTGTAACATAGAATATTGGATGATTAAGAAAACAGGCAGCGTTCTATGAGCAATGCCTGTTTTTTTGACCCATCAATTTTCATACCCTAACATAATAACCCATTATATGGGGAATGATAGCTATGAATGGGGCAACCCATGTAATGTGTTAGGAGGCTATCAGTAGATGGAAAAGATTAGAGTGGTTCAATATGGGTGCGGCAAAATGGCGAAATACACCCTGCGCTACCTGTATGAAAAAGGCGCGGAGATTGTAGGCGCGATTGACGTTGATCCAGCAGTGGTGGGGATGGACGTGGGGGACTATGCGGAGCTTGGCTGCAAGATCGGCGTTACGATCAGAGATGACGCGGATGCAGTGCTTGATGAATGTGATGCTGATATCGCGATTGTGACGCTATTTAGCTTCATGAACGATTGCTATGAGCAATTCGAAAAATGTGCAATGCGCGGCATCGATATCATCACGACCTGCGAGGAAGCGATCTATCCGTGGACAACCGCCGCAGCGATTACCAACAAGCTGGACACGCTCGCCAAGGAAAACGGCTGCACGATTGTCGGCAGCGGCATGCAGGACATCTTCTGGGATCACATGGTTGCGCTTGTAGCAGCGGGCGTGCACCGCATTGACCGCATCGAAGGCGCGGTTAGCTACAATGTGGAGGACTATGGTCTGGCACTGGCAAAAGCACATGGCGCGGGGCTAACCCCTGACCAGTTTGAGGCGCAGATAGCGCACCCTGAGACACTGGAACCCGCCTATGTCTGGAACTCCAACGAATCGCTTTGCTCCAAGATGGGCTGGACGATTAAGAGCCAGACCCAAAAGAGCATCCCGTTCTTCTATGATGAGGATCTCTATTCTGAGACCTTGGGCGAGACGATCCCTAAGGGCAACTGCATCGGCATGAGCGCGGTCGTGACCACGGAAACCTTCCAAGGTCCGATCATTGAAACGCAGTGCATCGGCAAGGTTTACGGTCCTGATGACGGCGATATGTGCGACTGGAAGATCACGGGAGAGCCCGATACCACCTTCTTTGTGAAGAAACCCGCAACGGTGGAGCATACCTGCGCGACGGTGGTCAACCGCATTCCATCAGTGCTCAACGCCCCCGCTGGGTACGTGACGGTGGACAATCTGGAGGAGATCACCCACCTGAGCTACCCGATGAATTTCTACCGCGAATGAACGTAAAAAACCCCGAGCGCAAAGCTGTCTGCGCTCGGGTCATCCAAACCAATATTAAATCCTCTGCATATATGCCGCGAAGTTCTCGCCTGCGATGAGCGCAACGAGCTTTTCATCAAAGCCCCGCTTCCTCATGGCATCAAAGAGCTTTGGCACATCGCCTGCATTGTAAAGCCCTTCGGGGTATTTATCGATCCCGTCAAAATCGCTTCCAAGCCCTAGGATGCTTTCGCCGCCCATATCGCAAATATACGCCATATGGTCAACGACACGGCTTATGTCTGCTGCGCCGCTATCGTCCAAAAATCCAGGATAGAAGTTAACGCCGATGAAACCGCCTGCTGAGATGAGCTTGCGAATCTGTTCGTCGTTTAGGTTGCGCGCCGCTTTGCAAAGCGTATAGGCGCAGCTATGGGTTGCGATGGGCGGGATATCGCTGTCCAGCACCTCCATGGTGCCTCGGATGTTCAAATGAGAGAGATCAACAGCCATATGCCGCTTGCGCATTTGAGCGATAACCGCATGCCCAAGGGGCTTGAGTCCTTCGCCAGAGCCGCTTGTGGCAGAGTGTGCGAGCAGGTTTTCATTGTTCCAGATGGGCGCGGCTATGCGTACGCCCATATCGGCGAACGCATCAACGGCATCAACGGAATCTCCGAAGGCTTCGCCGCCTTCAATGGTGAGCATCACATTAGCAACCCCTGCTTTTGCCTGCGAAATCTCCGTGATCTGTACAAAACCATCCGCCTTTAGCCTTTCAAAGGCAGCGAGCTCTAGCTGAATAATGTTTTCATCATAGTCCCGCATGCCATTGCTGCCAACAAAGAGCGCAAGTGCCTGAACCCGTACATCATCGCCTTGAGTCAAAAATTCCTTTGTGATATCAAAGGGCAGATCCGCTGGGCGGTCGGGGAATTTCATCTGCCAAAGCGTATCGGCATGGGCATCGCATATGAGCATAAAAACACCTCCGTTTCATTGGTATGGGTATGCAGTTCATCAGGGTGCTATTCCGGATCGACGATGTTTGTGCTCGGGGTTAAATCATATACGACACGGGAGATGCCGGGAACCTCTGCGCGAATGCGATTGGTGGTTCGCTCCAGAAGATCAAAAGGCAAGCGTGCGGCGTACTTCCCGCCTTGCGCGGATTGCAAAGCGCGCAGGCAGATCATATAGCTTTTGGGGTGATCGGGGTCTTCGATGAGGGACGTATAATATTGCCAGAGGCGCTTTTGGAAATCGCCTTGACGAATCTCGCTCATAAAGCATGCTTCTGCCCCGCGGAGCACATTGAGCCGTTCCTGCGTTACTTCCCCTGAGATGCGCAGTGCAAGCCCGCTCAGCGGGAATGGCTTTCGTTGGGTAATGCTTGGCGGCATGCCGATGGTGGTTGCTATGCGCACAACCTCCTCCTTAAACACCGTCAGGAGCGGTTCGTAGATATTCAGCTGCATATCGCCCTTTGACTTTTGAATGGGGTTATCCTGCGCAAAGCCCGATATGGTATCATTGAGGTTGGTACCCATCACAAGGGTGGGCGTTTGCTCTTCTTCTTGGACATATTTGAGGAGGAGCTGGGTCATGAGGGATGAGGTAATGCGCTTTTTATCGCTGGCGGAGGTAACCCCTGCCAGTGCATGCAAAAAGGAATCCTTCGCATCGATATACTCAACCTCAATGCCCATGATATCTCGGTAGCTATCAATGACGGACTGCGCTTCATCAAGGCGCAGCAGCCCCGTATCCACAAAGAGGCAGACAAGACGGTCTGAAACCGCAAGGCTTGCGAGCTTTGCGCAAACGGCGCTGTCAAGGCCGCCTGAAATCGCGCAGATCACGCGCCCGTTTCCGGATATGCTGCGAATTTGATCAACCGCAGTGTCAATCACCAAGTCCTCGTCCCAGTTCGTATTGGCCATGCAAATCCCATGCGCAAAGTTGAAAAGCAGCTGCGCGCTGTCCGGATCATTGCGCTCGATGGAATACTGCAATGCATAGATGGGCAAGGTCACGTGCTTAAAGCCGATCACATCATTGGACGCTTTGGCAAGCGCGACCAAATCCGCGGGCAGCGAAAGGGCGCAGAGGCTGCGAAGCACGCGCTCGCCGCTGTTGATCTGATCAAAAAGCGGATCGCTTGAAAGTTCAAGGTTCACAGCCGCATTGCTTCTTAGAATATCATCAATCGTCCCGCCAAAATGCTCGCAGAGCGAAATGGCTGCACTGCCCAGCGCAAAAATCGGGATACCAGAGGTTAATATGCCTAGATCCAGCTGCGTCAGCAGATCAGCGTCGCCCTCTGGTAATGCGATGATGATGCCGCGGGGATTGATCACCAGCAAATCGGTAGCCTTTGTTTGAAGCGGAATTGGCATACAGTATATCCTTCGATAACGTAAAGTGCGGGCGATAAGCCCAGACAGCACTACGTTTGAACTGAGTACCAAGATGGTTTCTTGCATGACAGCCTCCTTGAAGCGATTTTGCGCCAATATGATAGATGACGATAGCGATTACACTTGACTGGTAGTATTCTTCACAAATCAAGAAAAAACCTGCCTAACCCATGGTTTTCAGCAAAAACAAGATGTAAAAATTTACTGATCACGGTAAGTGGGGTAGGGCGGTGTTCATTAGTATATGCATAGGGAATGAAAGGTGTGACGAAAAATGTTACATTCAATGAAGATAATTCGGGGGTTGTGGTCTTTGTTGTTTATTGGTATAATAAAAAGTGGCATATCGTCTGTATATAGACTGTGTGCTTCGCGCTATTTCAGCGTGCCTCAATATGAACGAATGAACTTTTGCCTCAGTGATCGAGGCTGGTGGAGGACACCACCGTACCCTCATTGAGGAACCAAGGATAAGGAGAGCGAATATATTGAGTAAATCAAATCGCAACCAACCCCAGAGCCGTCAACAAAAGAAACAGGATATGACAGATATACTGTCGTCGGCGGATGAACAGCTAGGTCAATTGGGTCATGTTGCATCGTCTGATGACGCGAATCATGTAGGGGAATTCGTGGGCTTTGACCAGTCGGATCTATCCGATCAAAAGCCTGACTTCACTTCGTGGCAATCACCGAAGATGCCAGAGGGCGAAAACTTCTTCGCCAATGAGCCGGCGCTTTTCGGTGCGCAAATTCAGCAGGGAAATTTGAGTTTTCAGGCTCAAGGAGATGACGCGCCTACACGCATCGGTAAGCCGATTACCGCGCAGATGGTCAGCAAGCGCGTATCCGCTTCAAACCCTGATCCGCTGGCGCGGGTCAAGGCAGTGGTGAATGAAGAAATACCTGCAGCAGCAGAGCCGCAGGAAACCAAAGCAGCTGAAGCGCCTGCGCCGCAGCGTCGCCGCAGCCGTATGGATCGCAATAGGCAACAGGAAGCACAGGAGATTCAGCCAGTCGCTGCACCTGCTGTGGTTGTTCCTGCTGCGAATCAGGAAAATGATTTTGATTTATTTGGCGCAGGGGATAGCGAAGTGCCCGCTAAGCCTCAGCATAGCCGTCGGGCGGCAACGCCGGACGGACGCTATACAGGGGCTCGTACAGCCATGCCCAGCGGCGGCGCAGCGCAGAGCAGCGTTGCTCAGCGCGCACGCGAAACGCGCGATCAGGTCATCGCAGAGCAACAGGCACAAACTGGTGCACAAGAGACGGCACAGACCGAACAAAAGCAGCCTGTAGCCCGCCCTGCCGCACAAAAACCGCGCCAGCGTCCCGCTGCTCAGGCGCAAAATCCCACGGGTGAGCGCACGCAGAGTGAACGCCCAAAGGGCCAAAGACCCGCCGCGGCAAACCAGAGGCAGCGTCCGCAGGCTCAAACTACGCAGACACAACCCCCGCAAGCTCGCCGTCCTCAGCAGCGCCCCCAAGCTCAGCAGCCATCAAGCGAGGTAAGGCAGCCGCAGTTTGCGCCCAGCGCAAGTCAGTACAGCGATCAGGCGGAGGATATCGCCTACAAGCGCAATGGCTTTGAAATGGACGAGGATACCAATTTCGAAAACTCTGCTCCTGTGAATAAACTCCGCAGAAAGCAAGTCCCCTCGACCACAACCCCCAGAGATCGTTATGATTTTGAGGACGATGACGACGATGATGATGATGACGATCGCGGCGGCAATATCCTCGTACCGATTATCATTACCATATTGGCTGTCGGCGTATTGCTCGCAAGCATTTGTCTGCCCGATTGGGACGGCATTGGCGGTACTGTCGGCGAAACCATGAGCAAAGCGAAAAACGGCATTGTGTCGGTCTTTAGCAGCGTTAAGAATATGATCGTCCCCGAGGAAGAGCTGGTCAAGAGCTTTAGCGCAACCGCATCGGAAGGACAAGCCCCCACTGAGGTGGTTTTCGCGATTCAAACCAGCAAAAACGTAACGGATCTTCGCATCGTGAACGATAGCGGCGTTGTCGTATATGAAGGGATGTACTCTCAGAGCAAGGAAGAATCAGGAGAGATCATCAGCAATAGCAACGTATACCTTTGGAAGCCTGCCCTCACGATAACGGAGGCTTACCACGGCGGCTTTACCGTCTATGCACATGACAAGGACGGCGATGAGAGCGATGGCATCAGGTGCACTGAAACCATCGTGATCACAGAACCCCAGCAGCAGCAGGCGCCTATTGACTCCTTTGAAGTGGACAATGAAAGCGGAGAAATCCCGCTGACAATTCGTTTTACCGTCACCTCCTCCTCTGATGTAACGGCAGTTCGCGTGGTGGATGAGAATGATACACCCATTGCAACGATGTATTACTCGGATATCAGTGATGAATTCGCACAGGTCGAGGACAATGGCGACTACCGCATTTGGACGTTGGCGGCAGATATAGAGTCTGCATATGCGGGTGAATATCAGGTGCATTACCAGTCGGGCTATGATGCCCAGTCATTTGAGATGTCAGGGTATACGGTCATGGTGAATTTGGCAGAGGAAATTGTCGCTACGGCTGAGCCGACGCCAGAGATTTCTGCAACCCCATCCCCAAGCCCGTCTCCAAGCCCCACACCCTCCCCCACGCCTGAGCCGACCGCAACGCCTATTCCCGCGACAACGGCATTGCCTTCCGCAGATGCGCTGAGCGTAGAGGATACCGATCCGAGCAAAATCAAGCTCGCTGCGACGCTTTATAAGAATGGCTCAAAGATGAAGACATTCGCGCGTACCAAAACGATTTCCATGCTCGCGCCTTTTACCACGAGCATCGATGGCGATGACTATGCAATTTGGAAGCAAGCGGGCGTTCTGACCTTCAGAAACGGCCCCTTCCGCCAAAACGCAAGCTATAGCACAGCGGAAGTGGAGAAGCAAAAACTAACGCAGGTTTGGACACAGCCCATCGGTAGCATGCAGGTGGACAGCGGTACATACTTTGGCGTTGGCAACCCCGGCCAAGCAGTGATTGTGAAATGGGCTACGGAAGTTCGCGAAAGCATGGGCCTCAATGATACTGCCAAGAGCACAAAGGCGCTCAAGGAAGTAATCGTTGCTGCAATGGACGGCTATATCTACTTTTACAACCTAGTGGACGGCACGGCAACCCGTGAGCCTATTGAACTGGGCGCACCAAGCTTTGGCGGATTGTCTGTTGCAACAAACGGCACGCCGATTTTGGGCGTTGGTCAGTACAACAGCAAGCTCGTTAAAAAGACCATCAGCAATGGCTATCATATCATCAACCTGATCAGCAACGAGAAGGAAATGCTCATCGCTAACGATGGCAAGGATAAGAGCAGTAACTATACAGGCGTTCTGGGTTCTGCGTTGTTTGATAAGACAACAGGTACGATGGTCTTTGGCGGTATGAACGGCGTTGTGTACAGCGCAGAACTAGGCGCTGTAACCAAGGCGTACAACCATGAAGCGGGTACGATCAGCCTAGGCAGTGAGGTACAAGCCTACAAGACATTAGCGGGCAAGCAGGACAAGAGAAGAACCAATATCGATGGCAGTGTTGCTATGTACAACAATTATGTGTACTATGGCGATAAGGACGGTATCTTGCAATGCGTAGATATCAATACGCTGACCGCTGTTTGGGCAGTCAATACAAAGAATACCATCATCTCCACACCTGCCCTTGACATGAGCGAAAACGGTGATGTTTCGCTATATACCGCCAACATCCTTCATAGCAAGGGCGGCGTGAGCTCCATTCGCCGCTTTGATGCACTCACAGGCGAACTCGCATGGCAGTATGAGATTCCCGAGCTCAAGTATAATTCCAAGCAAGAGCGCGGCGTTTATGCAAGCCCGGTGATCGGCAATGAAAGCATCAGCGACCTTGTGATCTATACCGTGAGCAAGGACGATGAAGGCTCCACAGTCCTCGCGCTCAACAAGGATTCGGGAACTGTGGTTTGGTCAACAGACTTTGAAACCACCACCCAATCAAGCCCTGTCGCTGTGTACAACGAAGCTGGCGATGCATGGCTGATCCAAGCTGAATCAAACGGCAACATCAACCTCATGGATGCAAAGAGCGGCAAAGTGCTCGATTCCCTCAAGCTGGAAGCTGAGATCGAGGCATCCCCCGCTGTTTATGGCAACCTGATGATCATTGGCACAACAGGAAAGGATACGGGCGGTGTATACTGCATCCGTATCGACTAAAACCATAATACTTCACAGGCGCGCTTGGCGCGCCTGTGAAGTATATAGAATCATTATGCGTATTCATTCGGTGAGATACATATACTACATAAGCGGTCCATGATGCTTGGGGCTGCGATAAACCAAAGTGACAAAGGAAAGCGGGGACATGGATGAAGATTTATATTGACGCAATGGGCGGAGATAATGCGCCGCAGGCAACGGTTGCGGGTGCTCTTGAAGCCCTGACGCTGTATCCGGAGCTGACGCTTGAACTGGCAGGACCGATTGAGGAGGTCAAGGCGGTTTTCACCAGCACCTTTGCCGATGCTGATGCGGGCGTTAAAAATCGCGTGACAATCATTGACTGTCCGGAGATCATCACCAACAACGAATCCCCTGTGATGGCAGTGCGCAAAAAGAAGCAAAGCGCGATTGTTGATGGCATGCTCAAGCTGCGCGACGGGCAGGTGGATGCCTTTGTATCAGCCGGCAGCACAGGCGCGGTTTTGTCAGGCGGCATGTTCCGCCTTGGACGTATTAACGGCATTGATCGTCCCGCACTTGCGCCTCTTTTGCCCAATGGCAAGGACTTTTTCCTGCTGATTGACTGCGGCGCAAATGTTGACTGCCGCCCTGAATATCTGCACCAGTTCGCCATGATGGGCAGCGCCTATATGGAGGGCATGCGCGGCGTGAAGAATCCTCGCGTGGGTCTTGTCAATAACGGCGCGGAAGCTGAGAAGGGCAATGAGCTGACAAAGCAGGCATACCCGATTCTCGCAGCCGATAAAAACCTCAACTTCGTAGGCAATGTAGAAGCCAGAGAGATCACCAAGGACGCAGCGGACGTCATCGTCTGTGACGGCTTTGTTGGCAACATCATCCTCAAGTTCATGGAGGGCGTAGCAGGTACGCTCATGAGCACCATCAAAAAGGAACTGCTCAGCGACACCAAGAGCAAAATCGGCGCATTGCTTGCAAAGCCCGCCTTTAAGCGAGTGGCTAAATCCATGGATCACAATGAAGTCGGCGGCGCGCCGCTGCTGGGCGTTCGCGGCAATGTGGTCAAGGCGCATGGCTCATCAAACAGTCATGCATTCGCATGTGCCATCAAACAAGCCGTCAAGATGGTTGAGGGCGATGTGGTCGGAAAGATCGAGAAACTATTGGTCTTACCGGAAGCGGATTCCGTTTCCGAATAGATAGGCGTTTTCGCCATGACTGACATTTATTTTAAGGAGGACACAGAACATGGTTTTTGAAAAAGTACGTGATATGATCGCTGCACAGCTGCAGGTGGATGCAGACAAGGTAACCGCAGAAAGCCGTTTGGTTGAAGATCTAAAGGCTGATAGCGCAAACGTGATGGTCATGATTCTGGAGCTAGAAAGCGAATTCGGTATTGAGGTTGAGGATGAAGTCATCCTGCAGCTAAAGACCGTTGGCGACGTAGCGGATTATATCCAGAAACAACAATAATACCAAGCGGTGAATTCGGCGGCCAAGCCCAGTACATATGATTACGCAATTTTCACTGCCGCGCGGGTGATTTGATTCACCCGCGCGCATTTCGATTTAGTTTTGAAATCTTGGGACACAATACAGAGGCAAGCAATGAAAAAAACTGGGAGTGAGCCTATGGAACAACTTCAAAAATCGATCCATTATACCTTCAAAGACCCTCAATACTTACGCCTGGCGTTGACGCATCCCTCCACAAAGCAGCCGGATAATCAACGATTGGAATTCCTTGGAGATGCTGTACTGGAGTTTTGCGTCAGCGACATGTTATATCGAAAATATGAGAGTATGGATGAGGGCGAACTCACCGCAAGGCGAGCAGCGCTGGTATGCGAGAGAACGCTCAGCGTAATCGCGCGAATGCTCGATATCGGCAAATGCCTGATTATGGGCAACGGCGAGGAGCAAACGGGCGGCAGGGAAAAGCCCAGTATCCTAGCGGATGCGATGGAAGCGGTCATCGCTGCGATCTACATGGACGGCGGCTGGGATGCCGCCAGAAAAGTGATAAACTGGTTGTTTTACGAGGACGAAAAGCTGATTGCATGGCGCGGACATGACGATAAGAGTGCGCTTCAGGAATATACGCAAGCCAATCAAATGGCACTTCCTGAGTATACAATCATCGGACAGAGCGGACCTGATCACGACCGCCGCTTTACAGCGCAGGTGAGCGTGATGGGATGCGCGATTGCATCAGGCGAGGGCAATAGCAAAAAAACGGCGGAGCAAGCGGCGGCTAAGGCGGCATTGCTCACCTACGAACAAAAGGATCAATAAGATACAGCGGCCATGGTCGTTTGACCTGATGCACGAGTAGCTAGGAGTGTATGAATGCGCTTAACCAAGTTAGAAATATACGGATTTAAGTCCTTTGCCAAGAGGACTGAGATCGTTTTTCCGCAGAATGTGACGGGCATTGTGGGTCCTAACGGCAGCGGAAAGAGCAATATAAGCGATGCCGTTCGCTGGGTGCTGGGCGAGCAAAGCGCGAAGACGCTGCGCGGCAACAGCATGTCCGACGTTATTTTCAACGGTACAGAAAAAAAGAAACCGATGAACTATTGTGAAGTAACGCTTGTCTTTGACAACAGCGATTATCAGCTCAAGGTTGAATATGCAGAGGTTAGCATCACGCGCCGCGTCTATCGCAGCGGCGATAGCGAGTACCTCATGAATGGAAGCAACTGCAGGCTAAAGGATATCGTGGACCTCTTTCGGGATACGGGTGTTGGTAAAGAGGGCTATTCAATTGTTGGGCAGGGGCGTATTGATGAAATCCTGAGCCAGCGAAGCGAGGATCGGCGTGCGATTTTTGAAGAGGCGGCAGGCATTAGCCGCTTCCGCATGCGCAAGGAAGAGGCGGAAGGACGGCTCAAACGCGCAGATGATAACCTCGTTCGCGTGATTGACGTGATTGAAGAACTTCATAGCCATCTCTCTCCCCTCAAAAAGCAGGCGGAGGTTGCCAAGGAATACCTCTCCCTTAGCGATATGCTCAAAGAGCTTGATATCAAGCTGTTTTTGCTTCGTCACCAGCGCTTGGAAGAAAAACAGAGCACGGCGGAGCTGGCGCTTTTGCAGGTAACTGATTCTGTGATGGAGTCTGAAAAGCATTTGGAAAAAATCGCCATGGAGCGCGAGGCGGGCGAGGAAAAGCTGGAGGAACTCCAGCATACGCTCAGCGAAGCGCATGATCATCAGCTACTCGAAAATGACAACCTTCATCAAGCGCGCGAAGTAGCGGCAGCGATTGACAACCGAATAGAAAACGAGCGTGAGCGCATGGAGCGCCTCAAAAGCGAGGCGCAGAGCGTTGCCAACCGCATAAAGCTCATCGAAGCGACGATGACCCAAAGCGACGGCGGTCTAAGCGGCGCGGAGGAACTGCTCGCGCAGGCGGCAGAAGCGCTGGAAGCGAGAAAAATCTCTCATGCGCAGGTGACTGAAAAGGCACAGACGCTGGAAGATGAGCTTTCGGAGCATAAGACATTTATCATGGACAGGATGAACAGCATCCAAAACATCCGCACTACGCAGGCTCGCCAGTCCGCGATGCAGCAGCAGATGACCCAGCGCCGCACTGAAATTGAGAACCAACTCGCAGGGGAAGATGAGCGCGAAGTGACGCTGAGCGAGGCACTTGAGGAAGCAAAGCAGAACCTGCAAAATGAAGAAACCACATTGGAAGGGCTTCGAGGCGGCGCAGAGGCATTTGACCAATCCACCAAGCAGCTTCTTGCCGATATCCTATCAAAGCAAAAACAGGTGCAGGAGGATGCGCAGAGTGCGCGCGCGGTCGATACCCGTTTGCGCACCCTCAAAGAGCTGCAAGACGGCTATGAGGGCTATCAGTATTCAGTCAAAAATGCGCTCACCTATGCCAAACGCCAAAAGCTCACGGGCGTGCATGATGTGATAGCGATGCTGCTCCATGTCCCCAAGGACTACGAAACTGCGCTTGACATGGCGCTTGGCGCGGCGATGCAAAACATTGTCACCCAAAGCGAGAGCGATGCCAAGGACATGATCGATTATCTGAGAAAAAACAGGCTTGGACGTGCGACTTTTTTGCCGCTGAGCACTGTGCGGGGTCGTACCCTTTCTCAAAGCGAACGCTCGGTACTGAGCATGAAGGGCTGCGTAGGCGTTGCGAGCGAGCTATGCTCGTTTGATCCGATCTATCGCCCTGTGATGGAGAGCTTGCTTGGGCGTACGATCATCGCTGAGAGCCTTGAGTGCGGCATTGAGATCATGAGAGCTGGACGGCATTCATTTCGCCTTGTGACCCTTGGCGGCGACGTGATGCACTCGGGCGGCAGCATGACGGGCGGCAGCATCCAGCAAAAGGCGCAAAACCTGCTTGGCAGAGAGCGCGAAATGAAGGAGCTAGGCGCATCGCTTGAGGAGATCACGCAGCGCGTTGTGGACTCGCAGGCGCTTATCACTCAAATGGAAGCCCGGCGCGCGGGTGTTAAGGAACGCCGCGAGCAGGCACAGTATGAGCTGCATCAGCAGGAAATTGCCGTGGTGCGCGATGGCGAGCGACTCAGCAACGCGGAGGCGGATTATCAGGCGCATGTCCAGCGCTCCCAGGGGCTGCGTGAAGCCATTGAGCAGCTATGTGAGAGCTTGGATGAGATCAATGAGGAACTGGCGAAGATCGAGCGCCAGAGCAGCGCGGATGACATCAGCACGGACGAGCTCAACCTGCGCACAGAGCAGCTCGCTATTCGTTTGGACAAGGCGCGCAGGGAACGCGAATCATCCCAAGAAGCCTTGACCGATGCGATGCTCACCCTCACCAATGCAGAGCATGACTGCGACCGAATCAGGCGTGATCAGCAGCGGTTGTTGGGCGATGGGGAGAGCTGCGAGCGAGAGCTGGCGGCACTTGAGCAAAAGCAAAAGACATGCGCCGAGGATTTGCAGGATGCCAATCAGGGCAAAGCGGATGCCGAGGCTCAGATCGAAAGCTCTCAAAAGCGTGTGGATGCAGCAAAAGAGCATGCCAAGGACATGGAGATCAAGCGCGACGAGAAGCAGCGCGATCTAAGAGAACTGCAAGGCGAAATCGATGGGTTGCAGCTTCTTGTGTCCAAGGGAACAGAGCGCATGCATCGTCAGGAAATGGCGCTCACCCGCATCAAAAACGACCTCAGCCAGCTTAGCGACAGGCTTTGGAATACCTATGAACTGAGCTTTGCAGGTGCACAGGAGACCTTTGCGGTATATGCGGCAAGGGACGAGGGCACGATGCAGGAGCTTGCACCCTTTGACGAAGGCAAGGCGGAGCAGGATGCGCTGGAAATCAGGGAACGCATTCGCCGCATGGGAACGGTCAACGTCGCTGCGATTGAGGAATATGCGCAGATGAACGAACGCTACACGCAGCTAAGCGCGCAGCGCAACGACCTTGAACAGGCGAAGAAGGATTTGCTGGAGCTGATCGGTCAGCTGCTTGAGCAGATGGAAACGGTCTTTATAGGCCAATTCTCATTGCTTCAAGACTACTTTGCAGAAACCTTTGTGAGGCTCTTTGGCGGTGGTCGAGGCGAAATTTCGCTGAGCGATCCAAACGATCCATTGGGCTGCGGCATTGATATCATCGTGCAGCCGCCGGGCAAAAAGCGCCAGATACTCAGCCTCTTCAGCGGCGGGGAGCGAGCGCTCACAGCGATTGCGATTCTCTTTGCAATGCTTAAGCTCAAGCCCACACCGTTTTGCATTTTAGACGAGATCGAGGCAGCGCTGGACGATGCAAACATCAGCTATTTTGCCGACTATCTCAAGGAGTTCAGCGAGAACACGCAGTTTATTGTTGTCACCCACAGAAAGGGCACAATGGAACGCTGCGATACGCTCTTTGGTGTGGCGATGGAAGAACGAGGGGTTAGCAGTATGGTCAGCGTCAACCTGACCGACTATGAATAAAGAAATGACCTTCGGCGGCGTATTTGCATGAAGGCAACAAGGAGGACATACACAATGAGTGAAAAGAAAAATCTTTTTTCACGCCTGCGCGAGGGACTATTTAAGAGCCGTGAGAACATGGCGATGGTGATGGAGGATGCGGTGGCGGATGACCGCCCGATTGATGAGGATTTCTACGACAGCCTGATGGATGCGCTGATTCTCTCTGACATGGGTTCAGCTTGCGCAACAGAGGCGATTGAATCGCTGCGTGCACAGGTGAAGGCGCAGAACCTGAAGGTGACAACGCAAGCCAAGGCGGCGCTGCAAGAGATATTGGTTGAAATGCTTGAGGTTGAAAAACCCGCTTTGCATTGGCCGATGGTTATTTTGACTGTAGGCGTGAACGGCGTTGGCAAGACCACCACCATCGGCAAGCTGGCGCTTCGCTTCCAAGGGCTTGGACGCACGATCATCCTTTGCGCAGCTGATACATTCCGCGCAGCAGCGGCTGATCAGCTGGAAGTATGGGCAGAGCGCGCACGTTGCCCCATCGTTCGTCACAAGGAAGGCGCAGACCCCGCAGGCGTTGTATTTGATGGCGTGCAGGCTGCTAAATCAAGACAGGCCGATCTGCTGATCGTAGACACGGCGGGCAGATTGCATAACAAAAAGAACCTCATGGATGAAATGGAAAAGATGCGCAGGGTGATTGATCGTGAGTACCCCGAAGCAACCGTTCGCTGCCTGCTGGTGGTGGACGCGACAACAGGGCAAAATGGACTCGCTCAGGCACGCGCATTCCGCGAAGCTGCGGGCATCAACGGCATTGTTCTTACAAAGCTTGACGGCACGGCAAAGGGCGGCATCGCATTTTCCATCATCAAGGAGCTGAAGGTGCCTGTGATGTATGTGGGCGTTGGAGAGGGCATTGAAGACCTCCAAGCCTTTGATGCAAAGGAATTCGTCTCAGCGCTCTTTGATTGATTTGATTCATAATGGGAGAATTTGCAATGCTGTTTGGGTTTGTTTGTTTCAAGAAGCAAGCATTAACTGCACTTAAAAACAACTGGCAAACAGCGTTGTTTATCACTTTCGTTGTGGGATTGGGCACGACTGCTAGGACTGTGCTCCGTTATCTGAATATTCTAAATGATGTACCCTATATTACTTATTTTGTTGAACTATTTGTTACCCCTATACTGATGGTAAGTGCAAACTATTACTTCGCCCAACAACTGCGTGGCAAGGAGCTGGGTATGCAGGCAGTTACAAGTCGCCTAAACTTTGCGCACAAAGCGGTTTGGCTTAACTTGTGCATCGTTGTACATGTTGTTGTTTAGACACTGCTATTGATTATTCCAGGAATCATTGAGATGATTCGTTGTAGCATGGCAAGTTATTATTTTGCGGAGGATCCTACGCTTTCCGCTACCGAGGCAATTGCAAAGAGCCAAGAAGCTATGGCGGATATGACGCAAACCACCGTGTCGCTTACAGTCAGCTTTGTTGTTCTGTCGATATTTGCACAGCTCTTTGTAAGGGCGCTGCTTCCTGCCGGTTTGGTGCTGACATTGATTGTATGGCAGGTGCTGTATATTGTGTTAGCTACTTATTCAAATGCTGCATTTGCATCCTTGTATGTAACGGTTAGCAGTAAAGATGGCGTGACAAAAGCACGGCGTAAAATGAACATCATGATGAAAGCATGATGAATTTCTAGCAATGACCATGACAATAGGCTGTTATGAGGAGGATAAATAATGACTTTAGGTTCCTTTTATTTTAAGAGTAAAGCAAAGGTTGCACTCAAGGGCAACTGGCAGACCGCTTTGGTGGTCACGTTTTTCGCGGGAATCATCACCACAATTCTCAGCACGCTGAGCGCTGTGTCGATTCCTGATATCACCATGTACACTACCTATGGACAGATTGAGCAGTATTTAGTGGAAATTCAAAAGGTATCAAGCGGTATTTGGATTGCCTACGCAGTGCTGAATGTTCTTTCGTTTGTGTGTACACCCGCATTGCTGCTGGGCAGCAATCACTACTTCATTGAGCGTTTGCGCGGCAATGATCTGGAGGTGAATGCGCTGGCGAGCCGTGCGAATATTTGGCTTAAGGCACTGTGGCTGCATGTGATCATGTTTGTCCGCACTTTTCTGTGGTCGCTGCTCTTCATTGTGCCGGGCGTAATCGCTGCGATTCGCTATAGCATGGCACCCTATTACTTGGCACAAGACCCGACGATGACAGCGATGGAAGCGATTGAAAAAAGCAAAAATTCGATGGCGAATATGAAGATGAGCTATTTTTCATTGCTGATCAGCTTTGTCGGCTGGTCGCTTTTGGCGATGGTTGTTCAGACCATGCTTATATCCATGAGCACAATCATCGCACTGGTAGCTGCGCAGTTTATGCAGCTGATGATCGCGACGTATCAAAACGCTGCCATTGCATCTTTCTATATCACTATTAGCAGCGAAAATGGCGTATCCATTGCGCATCGCGAGGTACGAAGCAAGATGCAAGAGATGGGCGTGGATACCAGCACTTTCCCCGACCTCGATCAAAAGAGCGATGGGGATGGAGAGGATGAAGATGAATGAGGCTTTTTAAGAAGCGTAGAAAGCGCAGGATAGAAACAACAACGCCGCCTGTTCCTGTGCTGCAAACAGAGCGGCTGGTGCTGCGCTCCTTTGATGAAAACGATGCAGTAGACGTATATGCCTATGCGCACAGCAATCAGGTTGGTCCGATGGCCGGTTGGGCGCCCCATGCCTCCATTGAGGATAGCAGAAAAACCATCCGCATGTTCATTGACGGCGGAGAAGTATGGGCGATGGTGGAAAAGAAAAGCGGACGCGTGATCGGCTCAATCGGTCTGCATAAGGATACGGTCAGATCCATCGGTGGCGCGAAAGAACTCGGATATGCCCTTGGCGAGACCCATTGGGGACAGGGCTATGCGGCGGAAGCGTCACAAGAGGTGCTTCGCTACGGCTTTGAGGAACTGGCAGCGCCTATCATCGGTGTGTCGCATTTTCCGACCAATGGGCAGAGCAAACGCGTGATTGAAAAGCTGGGATTCTCCTACGAGGGAACCATCAGGCATGCACAGCAATTGCCTGATGACAGCATTACGGATATCGTATGCTACAGTCTGCTCAAATCCGAATACGAAGAACAAAAGAAATAAGCGGATCAGGGAACGGAGGGGAATCATGCCGCCACTCAAATCATACAGTGCTGATCTGGACTACAGCTATGCGCCGGGGGTTTTCCCGTCGCTGATGGTGATGCAGACAGCACCTCATAGAGCCAAACGGCTATTGCTCTCCGAAAAGGCACAGGGCGAAGGCGTTGAGAAGCTAAGGGCGCTGTGCAGGGAGTATGGGGTTCGCGAGGAGATTGCGGACAAGGCACTCAGCCGCATTAGCGGCAAGCAGAATTGCTTTGCTGCGGTTGTATTTGAAAAATGGCAGGGCGAGCTGGACGCGCAGGCGCCGCATGTCGTGCTGCATCATCCAATGGATGAGGGCAATGTGGGGACGATTCAAAGGACGCTGCTGGGGCTTGGTATATTGGATATCGCAATCATCACCCCTGCGGTAGACGTTTTTGACCCCAAGGTCGTGCGGGCTACGATGGGCGCGATCTTTTCGCTTCGCATGAAGCAATACAGCGATTTTAGTGATTATCAAGCGGAGTACCCAAGCCATCATCTATACCCCTTTATGCTGGATGGCGCGGTGTCCCTTGAAGAAGCGACAGCTATGCGGAAATTGCCTTATACGCTTGTGTTTGGCAATGAGGGAAGCGGGCTTCCGCCTGAATTTTCAGCGCTTGGACAGGCCGTTAGAATCCCGCATAACGACAGGATTGACTCGCTCAATCTGTCCATAGCAGTTGGTATCGGTTCGTATGCGTTTGTACATGCAGACAAATGAGTTGGGAGGAATAAGAGATGAACGAAGAATATAAGACCATTGGCGCGCAGCTGGATCGCTGCATTCGCTATCTTGCAGAGCATGGCGGTTTGCGCAAAGGCCATACCGTGGTGCTTGGATGCAGCACGAGCGAGGTGGCAGGCGGACATATTGGCAAGGACAGCGTGCCTGAGCTTGGCGATGCGATTGCAAAGGCTATGATTGAAACCTGCAATGATCTGGGTTTGCATCCTGTGTTTCAATGCTGCGAGCATCTCAATCGTGCGCTTGTGATGGAGCGGGAGGTGCTTGACCGTCTGCGCCTAACGCAGGTGAACGTGATGCCTGTGCCAAAAGCGGGCGGCAGTGCAGGCGCGGCGGCGTACAAGCGATTCGATAGTCCTGCGGTTGCGATAAGCATGGAAGCAGACGCTGCGATTGATGTAGGCGATACATTGGTTGGCATGCATATACGCCCTGTGGCAGTGCCCCTTCGCATGGAAGGCGAGGAGGCCAAGGTGGGGCATGCACATGTGGTCATGGCGTATGCACGCCTGCCCTTCATCGGCGGATCAAGAGCGCAGTATCCCCAAAGATAAATAACAAAAAGGGGCTGTTGCAAAACGGCCATTATCTTACAAAATAGTAGTAAATACATACAAAAATCCACCTGGGAATCAAGTAATTCGCAGGTGGATTTTTGTTGCTATTGTCTTTTGAAAAGACTTCTGCAACAGCCCCTTTGCTTATATCCGTAGGGTCATGCTAGTCGGTTTTTGTTTCGCTGCTAGCCGCCGCTTCTGTCTTCTTGCCTGAACGCAGCTGCATCGCAATGGTCATCACCGCGCCTATGATGATGAATAGGTAGTAGGTTGCAAAGCGCCAAACCAGCAGCGCAAGACCGATTGTTCCTGAGGTAAACAGCCCGCGGTAGAATGCCAGGAAGCCGCCCTCCTGCGCACCGCTCGCGCCGGGAAGCGGCGTATAGCTAGCACTCAGGAACAGCAGAAATGCGAGGGTTAGCAGCTGATACCATGGCGTACCAACCTCACCAAAGGCGTGGTATACACAGATGACCACGCAGGTAAGGCCGAGCATGCTGAGCGCTGAGAGCACGAGCTGCACCAGAATTTGCTTGGGATGGCGGCCAAGGCGCAGCACGCTGGAATGATAGGTGTCAAGGATGGCGTTCATGCGAAGCATGGCGTCGTCGGGCTTCTTGATGAGCTTGAACTTTGCGCCCATGCGTACGAAGAATGCAACGATGCTTTGCACGAATGGACGGTGCAGCGTGATCAGAAGGATGAGCGGAACAGCTGAGAAGTTAATGATCCAACCGATGATAACCGCCCACATCACGCCGTCCAGCTGAGCAGCGATAAAAGTTGCGTTGCATATCCAAAGCACAGAGGCAATGGTAACGGTCATCAGCTGATTGGACATGAACTTCAGGGATATCGCTGATGTGCCAATGCCAATGGGGATGTCTCGCTTTTTCATGTAGTATACCTGCATGGGTTGTCCGCCGCTTGCGCCCGGGGTGATATTGCCATAATAAAATCCGATCATGGAGATAAAGAGCGCAAAGCGCATTTTAACCCGATGGTTTTGATTTTTGAGGAATAGATGATAGCCGCAGGCATCAAAAAATAGATAACAAAACCAGCACAGCACAGCCCCGCCAAGCCAATATGGATTGAGCGTGAACAGCACTTGCCATGCGTTCTCCAATTCGCTATTCCCAAAAGCAAGGATGATGACCATCGCCATGGTTGCGGCGATGAAGAGGAAGTTGAGTACCTTGCGGGTGCTAGATTTCATGAAAAGCTCCTTTATTTCCTTTTGGCAATTAACTGCTCGTAACGGCTGAGAACATCAGCCATTAGCTTTTCCCATGGAATGGGAATGGTCAGCTTTGCATTTGCACCTACCTGTGCGGTATGGGAGAGTGCGTTTTGGATTCCGTCTGCGATGCTTTGCACGGAGTTTTGGCATAGAAAACCATTTTCGCCGTCAATAACACCCTCTGCAGAGCATGTGTTCTCCACTAATAGTGCTGGAGTGCCCATAGAAGCAGCTTCTCGTACCACCATCGGCGCATTATCATAGATGGAGGGGAAGACGAGTAAATCGGATCGCTTGTACAGGGAGAGCATGGCGGCATGATCAGAAATAAAGCCTGTGAAGAGTATTTGCTCATGAATGCCAAGCTCTTTTGACAGCTTCTTGAGGAACTGTACGTCCTGTCCGTCGCCCACCATCAGCATCTGAAACTGCACGCCCTGCTCCTTGAGGAGTGCGCATGCGCGAATGATGCTTTCGGTATTTTTCTTAATATCCATCTGGCCAACGAAGATAAGGGTGGGCAGATCGTTTTTGAGCGGATATGGTGATAGGGAGGCCTCGTATTCAGCAGCGCTTACATCCCTTACATTTGTTCCGTTTGGCATGATGACAATCTCGCCGTCATAGCCATAACCACGCAGCACCTGCGCCGTTTTCTCGTTCACAGCCCACACCTCATCGCATGACCGATAGAGGGAAAGGATATAACGAATGCCCAAATTGGACAATGTTTTGGAATGTGTGGCTCGATAAAAATCGTCGTAGTATTTGCTGTGGAATGTAGCGACTAGCGGGATATTCTGCTTGCGCGCTATTCTTCTTGCTGTGCGAGCCGCTAGAAATGGGCTATGTACATGCACGATGTCAAAGTTCTTGTGATAGATTTGCTTTGTAAACGTCCTGCTCATTTCGGGGAAGCCAACGCGATACGGCTCGCCCGGTATGCCAATGCCTGGATAAAGCAGAGTGCTACAGCCGTCGGTTTCGCTGCGAGCACTATCCTGGGGCGCGATATAAAAACACTCGTGCCCCATTTGATCCAAGGTCTGGCAGTATGCGAGCATGACGCGGCCTACACCATCACGTGCAGGGGGATAGGTTTCGCAAAATTGTCCGATAACCACGTCAAAACTCCTCTCAGATGATAACCATAAGTAGGATGGAATCATCACATTATAGCATTTGGAAAAGTGAATGTATAGCAAATTACCAAACCTTAATATTCACAATCTCTTTATTTGCAATGCTTATACCGCCAAAAGCATGAGGGCATTGCGCTTTTGGCAGCTAGCGGCGAAAAACCAAATCTCATCAAATTTTAATCTTTGTAAAGTGCGCATACTATTCATGTGATATTGGCTTGATACTAGGTAAATTGCAGCATTTCCCGAGCTGATATGCGAATGATAGCAAAACACCTGATCCCATGCAAGAGCGATACTTGCATGAGATTATCGAATTGTGTATACTAGCACGGAATCACAAACCGCGAATATAAAGGGGGATTGACGATGCCTACTATTTTGGACCATGCGGAGCTTGTTGGCAATGTCAGCCTGACGAGGCGCCCGTTTGATGCTTTGGATAGCTTGATTCTAACACAGATTGTATACATGCCGATGGAAGGCTGGATGGATCATGGCGAGCGCTGCACGATTGCGCAGGCGTGGACGGGCTTGCGAAAGCATTGCGACTACGAAACTCTTGACGTATTTCAAAAAAAGCGCTACCGCCTCACCGAAGCGTGCGCCGGTCTTTCGCGCTATGCACAGTGGATCGTTGGGGATTATGTCAATCAAATCGACGCACAGCGTGAGATGCAGTTTTGCGCCGCTACATTTGATCTGCTAAACGGCACCAGCCATATCAGCTTTCGCGGTACGGACTTAACCATTGCGGGCTGGAAAGAGGACCTGAACCTGTCCTTTATGATCGTGCCTGCTCAGCTTGAGGCGGTGCGCTATGTGGAGCGGGCGGCAATGAGCGGTCACCAGTTGATGCTTGGCGGGCATAGCAAAGGCGGCAATCTCGCGGTATATGCAAGCGCGACTGTATCTGTGGATGTGCAGGAGCAGATCGCCCAAGTATACAGCTTTGACGGTCCGGGGCTTGACGAGGAGACGCTGGGCAGCGATGGATATCATCGAGTCACAGACCGAATTGAAAGTTATATTCCCCAAAGCAGTGTGGTTGGCATGCTGCTGTATTATCATCCCGTCTACACGGTCGTTAGGGCATCTGCGCTTGGCATCCTTCAGCATGACGCAATGACTTGGCAGATTGAAGACGGCAAGTTTGACACGCTTGATGATCTGGACATGAGCGGTAAGATCACCGATGAAGCGCTCCATGCGTGGCTTGGCGGGATCAAGATGGATGAGCGCAAGCTGCTTGTGGACACGCTGTATGATGTGGTTGGTGCGGCGCAAAGCGAGCTTGTGACGGATTTGGTGGAGGACTGGCTGGATAGTGCAAGTAAGATGCTGGAAGCCATTCGCGGAATTGATCCCGAGGTCAAGCGCAAGGTGCGCAAGATGATCCGCTCGCTCTTTTCCACGGGTGCATCGGAAGTTGTGCGCATGATTCTCCCCGGCATCGCTGAAATTGGCAGAACCGAAAAGACGGTTCCTGCAGATGACGAATGAACGGACATTGATCCGTAATGAAAGAAATCCCCTCCTCTGCCAGCGCAGAGGAGGGGATTTCTTGTTTTGTTGCGGTCGATTACTCCTGACCCATTTTAAGCACGATGCGGAACAGATCGGAGCGTATGATGGTTTCCGCGTATTCGAAAACCCCGCTTTCGCATTGAGCTACGCGCTGGAACATGGTGAGGGGTGAGCCTGCTTCCACATTGAGGAGCTTTGACTCTAGAAAACCGCAGGTAACGGCGCAGATCGTTTCCTCGCTTGAAAGGTAGCGAATGCCGTAGCGATCGTTTAGAAATTCGTAAATATTGATGATGCTGCCGCTGAATTCATCCAAATTGGGAACGAGATCTGCAATGATATAGTTGGTCATATAGGCGAAGGGGATCGAGTTCACAGATTCGATATGCTGCAAACGATAGACGGGGGAGCCTGTTGGGATATGGAGCGCATGCGCGATGACAGGGGAGGCCATGACCTGATCTACAATGCTCCCCGGTGTGCTGGTCTCGCAAACGCCGTCGATCATGAACTTGCTGAACACCTGCCGTACATCGCGAACTTTCCTAAAATCAGTTGGCTGATTCTCGGAATACAGCACCTGTGTACCGCGTCCTTGATGAGCCTCGACCAAATGTTCTTTTTTGAGGATTTCCACAGCGCGGCGCACTGTAGTACGGCTTGCGGAGTACAGTTCTTCAAGCTTTGCTTCGGGCGGAAGATACGAACCTGCGATGTATTTCCCTGAAAGAATGTCCTCTTTGATTTGATGAGCGAGTGAGATATATTTTGGCGCATTATTCATATTCGTGACCATCCTTGTACGTGATAATATGAGCTATAATGTATTATACCCTGTTTTTAAACGTATGGCAATCATTTTTATAAAAAGATACAATTTAGATATAATTATTTTTTGAAAAACGAAACCCTATATATTGATAAAAATTCGCAAAAATGAACAAAGTGGCAAAAATTAACATGAGATAGAACAAGTAAATCCCTAAAATTATATGTAAATAAATTTAGAATCCCTATTGCATGTTTGCGAGATGTGTCGTATAATGCACCTAGTATTAAAATGATATCGAGAAAAGGATACCAATTAGATATCATTGAAAAATGAAAATGGAGGACAATTGTATGAAGAACACAATCGGCAACTTGAAGAAATGTATGGGTCTTATGTTGGCAATCATGATGCTGGTAACACTCTGCGGCTCGGTTGCATTGGCAGAAACAGCAAAACCGATGAAGGTATTCGTCGTTGCGCCTAATGCGGGCGATTCTTGGGGACGTTTGGGCGAAGGATTCTTGAAAGCCTGCGAAGAAAAGGGCTGGGACGGTCAGTTTACAGCACCTGTATCCGCAACAAACATTGCTGGCATTGAGAACGTAGAGCTTTGCGAAGCTGCTATCAATGCAGGCGCAGACGTTATCATGGTGTTTGCACAAGACAGCGAATTGTTCGCAGATGTTTTGCAGCGTGCACGCGAAATGGGCATCTACGTTGTTGCACTTGCAAAGCCCACAGACGATGCAGACCTGCGCGTTGGTGCAGATGATGCAAATCTAGGTCACAGCATTGCAGAGGCACTGGTAACAGCCATGGAAGGCAAAGAGATCAATGTAGTTGAAATGATGACCGATGTGACCAGCTTTGGTCAGCTGGGACAGATCAGTCCTTTTGAAGAGAAGTTGGCTGAAATTGCTCCCGAGGCAACGATTGTAGCTCGCGAGGATTGCTCCTCTTCTGCTGACGCAGCTGACAAACTGTCCGCTACCTACCTAGCACATCCTGAACTGAACTGCATGATCACCGTTGCCAGCGAAGCTGTCACAGGCTCTGTTGCATTCACATCCGACTATGGCATTGCAGATGAATTCACCATCATTGGCTTTGATGATACAGCAGAAGTTCTGCATGCTGTAAAGGACGGCGCACTCGCTTGCACCGTATCTGCACAGTGGTATGATATCGGCTATCAGGCAGTCCAGATCGTTTATGACATTTTGGTCAATGGCGTAGAGTACGAGTACTCACAGTCCATCCCTGCAAGAATTATCTATCCTGAAGATGTTGATGCATATGCAGAGCAATACGGGATTGACATGACCTGATAGGCTTTAAGCGTTTACATTTTTGAATGACTCCAATTGTGTACAGGCGGCGTTTTTGGACGCTGCCTGTACACAAAATTGATGATAAGGAATAGTAATGATGAAAAAAGAGACTGTAGCGAAACAAAAGAACTCCGTTTTCTTTGCGGTTTTCTCCCGGAATGAGGCAGGGGCAGCCATACCGCTGGTGCTCCTATTGCTGGTGGTTTTGTTTATCAACCCTACCTTCTTTAGGGTCAACAATATATTTGATGTGCTTCGAACGGCCTCCTTTTCCTTTATATTAGCAGTACCGATCACTTTCTTGATGGCAGGCGGCGGAATCGACTTATCGCTTGGCGCTACGATCAGCATCGGCGGCGTTATCTGCGGTACGGCAATTAAGGCGGGAATGCCGATCATGATCGCCATTCTGATCACCCTTGCATGCGGTCTCGCCATTGGCTATATCAACGGACTGACGATTGTGAAATTTCGTTTGCCCGGCTTTATTGCGACATTGGCGATGCAATACGTCATCAATGGTGTTAACAATGTATGGACAGGCGGCGTGAACATTTCGCGCTTTCCAGATGCGTTCAAAACCATCGGGCAGTATCGCTTCTTTGGCACTGTTCCCATCACGATTCTGTATGCATTGCTGATGGGCATCGCGGGATATATCATATTGTCAAAGACGAAAGTCGGGCGTAAGGTGCTTGCGGTTGGCGGCAACCGAGATGCAGCTTATCTAGCCGGCATCAATGTAGATAAGACTCAGATTTCCGTATACATGATCACCTCGATGGTTGCGACCTTTGTTGGCATATTGTACGGCGCTCGGTTGGGCACGGTACAAACCTCCATTGGCAATGGCACGGAGCTTACCATCATCGCCGCGGTTATCGTGGGCGGTACAAGCATGTTTGGCGGCAGCGGTACCATCGTGGGTTCTGCCATTGGCTGCATCCTTTTGGCGGCGATCACCAATGCATTGATCATGATCGGCGTTTCTGCTTATTGGCAAAGCCTCATTTTCGGCATTATTTTGATTACCGCTCTTTTCATTGACAGGTATCGTCAGAAGATGCTCAATTCCTAAGCAATATGAGGAGGTGAGGAAAATGAGTGAAGTGATTCTGGAAGTCAAGCACGTAACCAAGCGATTCCCTGGTGTAATTGCGCTCAATGATATCTCCTTGGAGGTTAATCAGGGCGAAATCATGGCGATATGCGGTGAAAACGGCGCAGGTAAGTCTACCTTGATGCGCATTTTAAGCGGCAGCTATCCCCATACTGAATACGATGGCGATGTCTATTTCGATGGTAAAAAGGTGAGCTTTACAAGCGTGCGTGACGGAAGCGCATGCGGCATTGAAATGGTCTATCAAGAACTGAATATGGTGCTCACGGCGAGCGTTGCGGAGAATCTATTTCTAAGCCATCTGCCCGGCAAGGGGCAAATGGTGAACTGGAAAGAACTCTACACCGCAACCCAGCAGATACTGGACAACCTGCATATTTCAGCTTCACCAAAGCAACCTGCGGGCTTGCTCAACAGCGGTCAGTTGCAGCTTCTATCCATCATGCGGGCAGTCGTGCAAAAGCCGCGGGTCATTGTGCTGGATGAGCCGACAAGCTCGCTTACGGACAGCGAAACAGACATCCTATTCCAAGAAATTGCGAAGCTCAAAGCAGGCGGGACGGCTGTCATCTTTATCTCGCATAAGCTGGAAGAGGTTTTCCAGATCGCAGACCGAATTACGGTGATGCGTGACGGCATGTTTGTATCTGTGGATCGGGCAAGCGATATCACGTCAGATCAGCTCATTGAGCGTATGGTGGGACGTAAGCTTGAAAACCAATACCCCAAAGAAGAGGCGGTCATCGGCGATGAGGTCTTCCGTGTGGAACATCTATCTGTGCCTCATCCAAGCGTCAAGGATCGATACATTGTTCAGGACATCAGCTTTTCGTTGAAGAAAGGCGAAATACTGGGCATTGGCGGTCTGGTCGGTGCGGGGCGCAGCGAAGCATTGGCGGGTATTTTCGGACAGTATAATGCGGGCGTGAAGAAAAAGGTTTTTGTAGAGGGCAAAGAGGTTCATATCTCAAGCCCGCGTCAAGCAAAGAAATGCGGCATCGGCTTTGTCACTGAAGAGCGCCGCCTGACGGGATTTATCCCCAATTTCTCCATCTGCAATAATTTGACCCTTTGCATTCTGGACAAGCTGCCAAAAGGACCGATTATTCAAAAAGCTGCGGAACGAAAGATTGCGAGCAGCATGTTTGAGCGTTTGCGTATCAAGGCACCTTCACTGGATACTCGAATTACCAATCTATCGGGCGGCAATCAGCAAAAAGTGGTTTTGGGAAAATGGCTGCTGGAGGATGCGAAAATCCTCTTTGTTGACGAACCGACCAAGGGCATTGATGTGCAGGCGAAGGCTGAGATTTATAAAATCCTTAGCGAACTGACGCAGCAAGGGGTTGGCATCGTTATGGTGACCTCCGATGCGATTGAGCTCCTTGCAATGAGCGACAGATGTATCGTGCTGAGCGAGGGTAAAATCACAGGCGAGTTTGAAGGAGACCAGATGACGCAGGAGAATTTCATGCGCGCGGCAATCAATGCAGAATAAAATAGGCGGTTAATATGGATCAAGAAATAAACAATGAAGCAAAGCATTTTTGGGGAAGGCGGCTCCTTGTGTATATGGCGGGCTTATTGTCGCTGGCATTCGGGGTTTCGATTTCTACGATTTCAGGACTTGGTATTTCCCCGCTCAATGTAATGGCTTTTGTGATCAGTCAAATCTCGATGGTTGAGATGGGCTATGTGACAATGGGTGTGTTCGCCGTTTATATATTGATTGAAATAGCTATCAAAGGAAAGTCCTTCAAAAGCTTTGATTTACTTCAATTTGCTTGCGCTGTGCTATTTGGTTATTTTGTCAATTGGACAAAGGCGCTGCTATCGGGGATTGTGGTCGATCATTATCTGCTGCAGCTTCTAAGCATATTGATAAGTACGGTTTTGATTGCGCTGGGAACGACGCTGTATGTGTCTGCGCATATCGTTCCGCAAGCGCCTGAGGGATTGATATTGGCGATTTGCGAACGCTGGAATCAGGAATTTGCTACGGTGAAACTATGGTTTGATATCACGTCTGTGGTGCTCTCGGCGCTGATTTCACTTGTGTTTATGCATGGGATTATCGGCATTCGAGAAGGCACTTTAATCATGGCTGTTTTGGTGGGCGTGGTTGTGAAGCTGCTGACCAAGACGGGGTTTAAGGCGCGGGTTGAGCGCTTTTGCGGGGTGGATGCCTCGCAGCAGAAAGGGTGAGAGAATGAATATCTTTACACATGAAAAACTCTCGGAGCGCATATATATCGTCAGGGAAGGCTATGCAGATGACAATGGTCTGACCATTGGTCTTGTGATTGGGAACGAGCGTGCTGCCGTGATTGACAGCGGCATGGGGATTGTGGATGGGCTGCGCAGATATATTGAAACATTGACGGACAAGGAACTTATTTGCATCGTTACTCACGGACATCCAGACCATGTGGGCGGCGCTTGCCTGTTTGATACGGTGTATATGAACGAGCGTGACAATTGGATTTTAGCGTGGGCATTGCCGATTGAAAAACGCCTGAGCGACATGGATGTGTTCAGCGGCAATAATGAGGAGCTGCGCGCATATGCATCTGAGCATTACGTGACATGCGAAAAGCTTACGTACCAAAACCTTGACGACCAAGCACACATTGACTTGGGAGACCTTGAGCTTGAAATCATCAAGCTGCCAGGTCACACGCCGGGTTCGCTGGCGGTGTATTATGCGGCGGAAAACATCGCATTTTCAAGCGATGCCGTGATCGCAAACATCACATTGTCGGACGAAAACCGTGAGGGGATTCGGGTTTGCCATGATGCGCTGGAACGTTTCCAAACCATCATTAACCCAAGCACTGTGATTTACAGCGGACATTCGCAAAGCCCGCTGCCTCAGGCATTGGTTCAGGATCTTTTGAATGCCTACAAGGAACTGCTTGATGACCAAACGCAGGAAGATGAGATCACTCATTTTAAGTTTGCCGAGGAAATTCATCCGGGTATTCGCCTAAAGCTTCATATTTGCGGAAATGCATCCATTACCTACAATGCGGATTTATATAATATTTAGCGGTGATTGCGAAATACGCATTGATCCGCAAGAAACGTACCATAACACAAAAACCTTCTGTCGCAGCATAAAGCTACGGCAGGAGGTTTTTGTTATGTGATGGAGAAAAAAGAAAAATATGGGCGTGGATTTCATCGAAATGATTAGATCTTATGATATAATGGTAATTGTATTTATCATTTGCGCGAGAAAGCTAAATAATCACATATCTATATGTAGAAAAAGAGGGGCTTGTTATGGCTTCTGATCATTTCTTGGCACATGTTCACGAAATTTATGGGAACCAAACCATTAAAGACCATCTAAACCAAACAGCTGAATTGGCGGCATCCTTTGCAAAGAGCTTTGACGCTGAGGCAGATGGGTATTATGCTGGACTCATGCATGATATCGGCAAATACTCCGATGCCTTTCAAAGGCGCATACGCGGCGCATCAATCAGGACAAACCATTCAAATGCAGGCGCAAAGGAAGCATTTCAAGCCAAGCATCCCATGGCAGCATTTTCGATTGCAGGGCATCATGGCGGCTTGCCCGATGGCGGACATAAAAGCGCGAGTAACCCCAATGACGGTACGCTATTTGGTCGCATGAAAGAACCAGCAATTCCATATCAATCTTGGACAGATGAGATTACTCTGCCTACGCATATAACACCTCAGGCGAAGGGCAAGGGTGGATTTTCGGATGCCTTTTATACTCGTATGCTCTATTCATGCCTTGTGGATGCAGATTTTCTAGATACAGAACGCTTCATGAATGGCGGCAATGTTTCGCGCGGGGGATATGCGCCGCTTCCGGAGTTGCTCAGGCGTCTGCAAGAGTATATTGAGCCTTGGTGGGATGCAAAGTCGGAAATCAATCAGAATCGCTGCAAGATTCTGCGTAGATGCTTGGATCAAGGGGCAGAGGCTGGCGAGGGCTTATACACGCTTACCGTTCCAACAGGCGGCGGTAAAACCGTTGCATCGCTTGCGTTTGCGCTTGCGCATGCCATTGCACAGGGAAAAGAAAGAATTATTTACGTTGTTCCATATACCTCCATTATTGAGCAGAATGCAGCTGTTTTTCAAGAAATTCTGGATGCAGAGCAGGTGATCGAGCATCATTCGGGGGCTCAGTATGACATTTCGGAGAATGACACCGATCAACGATCCTACCGCAAAGCGTTGGCGACTGAAAATTGGGATGCGCCTGTGATCGTGACAACTGCGGTACAGTTCTTTGAGTCGCTCTACGCGGCGCGCGGCTCTCGATGCAGGAAGCTGCATAATTTGGCAAACGCGGTGATCATCTTTGATGAAGCGCAAACCATACCGGTTGCTCATCTGCGTCCGTGCGTTGCGGCGATTTCCCAGCTTGTGATGAATTATCACACAACGGCTGTGCTTTGTACCGCGACACAACCAGCACTTGGAGAACTGTTCCATGAGTTTGCACCCACGATTCAAATGAGTGAAATCTGTGATGGGGTTGATGCGTATTTTGAATATTTCCGCAGAAACGAAGTATCCGATCACGGTAAACTATCCATGGATGTGTTGGCGGAGGAGCTTGCTGGGCAAAATCAAGCGCTATGCATTGTTAACAAACGAAAAACTGCTCAGGATTTATTTGCACGGTTGTGTGAAGCGCGGGACAGTGAGGGGTGCTATTGCCTGACGACGTTGATCTACCCTGAGCATCGTAGTAAGAAGCTAGCTGAAATCAAGGATAGACTTGACAATGAACTGCCTTGCATCATCATATCCACATCGCTTATTGAGGCAGGTGTTGATATTGATCTGCCTGTGGTGTATCGAGAATTGGCGGGGCTAGACTCGATTCTGCAAGCAGCGGGTCGTTGCAATCGTGAAGGAAAGAATCCTGCGCAGGATAGTCATGTGTGGATTTTTCAGCTTGAGGAATGCAAGATTCCACAAATGATCAGGCAAAACGTCGACTCGACGCAACGGATCATGCGCATCTTTGAGGACATCACCTCGCCGTCAGCCATCAAAGAATATTTTTCGTTTTATAGAAGTTTGCTCGGTGATCCAAGCCAAACCAGCGCTATGGATCAGGCTAAAGTGATCAAAGCGTTTGAAAAGGGGATTGAAGGCTGCTGCTTTCCATTTAGACAAGTGGAGAAAAACTTCAAATTGATTGAAAATCAAACGACGGCTATCTATCTTCCTTTTGGGCAAGGAGCAGAGCTGATAAAGCAATTGCGATGTGCTGAGTATGATCGCATGCTATTTAGGAAGCTTGGAAGATACAGTGTGAATGTCTATCCGGATCATCTACAGGAGCTGCTGGCGGCAGGTGCAGTGGAATGCGTGGATGAACAATATATCCTCATTGATGCGGATGCTTATGACGACACACTTGGATTAAAACTTGATGTGGAAAGCGGAAAGGGGTGGATGATATAACCCCACCCAAAGGAGCTGAACAAAACAAAAGAGAAAGGAGTGAATGCAATTGGCAATTAGAATGGAGGTTTGGGGAGATTATGCATGCTTCAGCAGACCCGAGCTCAAGGTGGAACGCGTCAGCTACGATGTGATGACACCTTCAGCTGCACGTGGCATGATCGAAGCGGTTTTCTGGCACCCTGGCTTGCAATGGCATATTGATCGCATTCATGTGATGAATCCCATTACGTTTACCAACATCAGGCGCAATGAAGTAAAGAGTAAAGCTTCGCATACAAAAGCACGCTCTGCCATGACCAGGGGCAGCAGTGATTTGTACATTGTGACATCAGAGGATATTGTGCAACGCGCGGCGATGATTTTGCAGGATGTGCATTACGTGATCGATGCGCATTTTGAAATGACAGACAAAGCAAACGACACTGACAACGAAGGGAAATTTGCCGAGATGGTTAGGCGGAGGCTCGAAAAAGGTCAATGCTATCATCAGATGTACTTTGGCACGAGGGAGTTTCCTGCCTATTTCAAAAAATGGGAGGGCGGCGAAGTTCCAACCATTGACGAATCACGCGATTTGGGATTGATGCTTTACGACATGGACTATGCGGATAGCAGTGACATCAAGCCCATGTTCTTTCGCGCAAAGCTCGATAATGGTGTGCTGGATGTACGCGATTGCGAGGTGTTCCGATGATTCTTCAAGCATTATATCAGCATTATCATGACTTGCTGGAATTGGGAGAAATCTCACCGCCCGGATGGGGCGAAAGCAAGGTATCCTATGCCATTGATCTGGATGATGAAGGGAATATTGTGCAGGTACTATCGCTGAAAGTCGCCAATGAGACTGATAGGAAGCCTGTTCCAAGGCCGCAGATCCTTCGCGTACCAATGCCCGTTAAACGCACGAGCAAACCGATTGCGAATTTCTTATGCGACGGAGCAGCCTATATACTTGGCGTGGATATTGAAGAGAACAGTTCTAAAACAGCGGAACGCTTTCGGCTCTGCAAAGAACTGCACTTGTCGCTTTTGCTGGATGTGGATTCTCCGTCAGCAAAGGCAGTTGTTGCTTTCTTTGAGCAATGGAATCCTGCGAGTGATCATCCACAGGTGGCTGATCATTTAGAGGAACTGATGGATGGCAGCAATATCGTCCTATATTACATGGGAAGACCGGTTCATAGTGACGCGGCTGTCAAAGCTGCATGGCAAAGCCATTATGATGGCGGGGGAGAAGGAGCGGTGCTTCCATGCCTCATTACGGGGAAGGATGCACCTGTAGCCTTGACGCACCCTTCGATTAAAGGGGTGAGGGATGCACAGTCCTCAGGTGCTGCGCTAGTATCCTTCAATGCGCCTTCATTCTGCTCGTATGAGCGCGAACAGAATGCAAATGCGCCCATGAGCGACTATGCGGCCTTCGCTTATACGACCGCGCTCAATCATCTGCTGTCGGATCGAGAACGGGTGTCCGTGATCGGCGATACCACCATCGTTTGCTGGGCAGCGGGTGGCGACAAGGCCTATCAGGACATGGGTATGATGTCGATGATGGCGGATACGAATGACAAACTCAGCGATCAAGATTTAATGGCTATCATGAAGTCACTAGCGAATGGAATACCGATTGTGTGGGACGAGACGACGCTTGACCCGGAAAACAGGTTCTATGTGCTGGGACTTGCGCCAAACGCAGCGCGTCTATCTGTTCGGTTCTTTTTGCAAAATAACTTTGGTGATTTCATTAAAAATGCGTTAAAGCATCAAGAACGACTGGAGATTGACAGACCATCCTTTGATAAGAATGAAACTATATCGCTGTGGAAATTGCTGAATGAAACTGTTAATCAAAAATCTAAGGATAAGTCAGCCAAGCCACAGCTTGCAGGTGATATGCTCCGTGCCATATTAACGGATGGATACTACCCCGCAACCTTGCTTAATGGGTGCATGCTGCGCATTCGTGCCGAGCAGAACATTTCAAGAGGAAAGGCCGCCATTATCAAGGCTTATTACTTACAAAATGAAAACCAAGGATGTCCAAAGGAGGTACTTACAGTGAGCTTAAATCGTGAAAGCACGCATACCCCATATGTGCTTGGCAGGCTTTTCTCTGTGCTTGAGAATATTCAACTTTCTGCCATTCAAGGCATTAACACAACCATCAAGGATCGATATTTCAATTCGGCTGCGGCGACTCCTGCAGTTATTTTCCCGCTCCTAGTCAATTTGGCACAGAAGCATTTGCGCAAGCTTGAAACTGGCAGGCGGATTTACTTTGAGAAGCAAATGGGTGAGCTGATGCAGCTTTTGACCGAGGAATATCCCACAAGACTTTCATTGCCTGAGCAGGGAGCTTTCCAGCTTGGATATTATCATCAGACGCAAATGCGCTATAAGAAGAAGGAGGATGTCATCAATGAGTGAAGCAATCAAAAACAGGTATGAGTTTACCATCCTATTTGACGTGGAAAACGGCAACCCTAACGGAGATCCTGATGCTGGTAACATGCCCCGCATAGACCCTGAAAGCGGTTGCGGTATTGTGACTGATGTATGCCTGAAAAGAAAAATTCGCAACTATGTGGAAACTGTCAAAGAAGATGAAAGCGGATACCGTATCTACATCAAGGAAAATGTACCGCTTAACACCAGTGATGCGGAGGCTTGTGCATATGTAGGCGTAAAATCCGATGATAAATCACTCAAGGCTGAAAAGAAAAAGGACCCCGCACTTGATCAAAAGTTGCGTGAGTTTATGTGCGGCAACTTCTTTGATATTCGAACCTTCGGCGCGGTCATGACGACATTTGTCAAGGGTGCGCTCAATTGTGGTCAGGTGCGCGGACCGGTACAGCTATCCTTTTCGAAGTCTGTTGATCCTATTTTGCCCCAAGAAGTAACGATTACCCGTCTCGCTATCACAACGGAAAAAGATGCAGAGGACAAAAAGAATACCATGGGCAATAAATTCATCGTTCCCTATGGACTCTACCGCTGTGAGGGATATATCTCTGCGAACCTAGCCAGAAAGGCCACAGGATTTTCTGAGGATGATCTGGCATTGCTATGGAAAGCGATCCTGAACATGTTTGAGCATGACCATTCCGCTGCCCGCGGCAAGATGTCTGTGCGTGAACTGATCGTATTCAAGCATGACTCAGAGCTTGGCGAAGCACCTGCTTATCGTCTGTTTGAGACCATCACCGTGAAGCGCAAAGAGGGCGTTACCACCCCACGTGCATACAGTGATTATGTAGTCACTGTTGATGAATCGGCACTCCCGCAGGGAGTTGCTTGCCAGCGTATGTAATGGCGTATGCAGAAGAGGATTTTCTCTCTCTTTCTGGCTTACAGCATTACGCGTACTGCCCCAGACAATGGGCGCTGATTCATGTCGAACAGCAGTGGAATGAGAATATCCATACGGTTGCGGGCGACATCATGCACAAGCGCGTACACGACGGCTCTTTGTCCGAAAAAAGAGGAGATACGCTTATCATACGTGATATGCGTATTTCCTCTGCAGAGCTAGGGATTAGCGGGGCATGTGATGTGGTTGAGTTTCATCAATCTGAAATGGGGATACCGTTGCATGGTAGAAAAGGTTTATGGGATGTTTATCCCGTAGAATACAAAAAGGGAAAGCCCAAGGCGCATCAGGCAGATGAGCTGCAGCTATGTGCGCAGGCGATGTGCTTAGAATCTATGCTTGCATGTGCAATCCCAGAAGGCGCGCTGTTTTACGGAGAGCCAAAGCGTCGCACGATGGTGGTTTTTACCGATGAGCTACGCGATGACGTGAAGCAAATGCTGGAAAAAATGCATGAGTATATGAAACGCGGGTATACGCCAAAGGTGAAAGCAAACAAAGGCTGCAAGGATTGTTCTTTAAACAATGTTTGTGTTCCTGTATTGCAATGCCATTCCAGCGTCCGTGAATACCTACAAAAAGCTGTGAAGGAGATGGATCAATGAAAAAGCTCTTGAACAGTTTGTTCGTGCTATCTGAGGATGTTTACCTCGCCTTAGTCAACGAAAACATCGTCGTACTGAGGGAAAATGAAACGATTGGCAGGTTTCCTTTGCACACGCTGGAATCGATTCTATGCTTTAGCTATAAAGGAGCATCGCCCGCATTAATGGGTGCCTGCGTAGAACGCGGGATTCTGCTTTCGATGTTCACTCCGCGCGGAAAATATCTATGCTCTGTCACGGGCGAGATGCAAGGTAATGTGCTGCTTCGCCGCGAACAATTCAGGCAAGCCGATATCCAAAGCAAGCGATGCGACATGGCGCGGAATTTCTTATTCGGAAAGATCTGGAATTCTAAGGTGGTGCTTGATCGCGCGGTTCGGGATCATCCGCAAAGGGTTGATGTCAATCGATTATCAAGAGCATCTGCTGCACTGAAAAACACGCTCATGCAGCTATCAGAAATTCATGATGTCGACAGCATGCGCGGATTGGAAGGCAATGCGGCAAGACGATACTTTGATTGCTTTGATCAGCTTGTACTGCATCATGTGGACGAATTTGCATTTAAAGGGCGCTCGAGGCGTCCACCGCTTGATCGAATCAACGCTGTATTATCGTTCGTATATACGCTATTGGCGCATGATTGCAGGGCGGCTTTACAAGGCGTTGGACTGGATCCGTTCGTGGGATTTCTGCATGCAGATCGCTCAGGGCGTATCTCTCTTGCGCTTGACCTGATGGAGGAACTACGCCCGATACTGGCAGATAGATTCGTACTCACACTTATCAATACCAAAGTTTTGCATCCCAAGCAATTTGATGTCAAGGAAAATGGTGCGGTTTACTTAGACGAAAGCGGACGCAAAACAGTCCTAGCATCATGGCAAGATAGAAAACGCGAACAGATCATGCACCCTTTCCTCAAAGAAAAAATCGAATGGGGATTGGTACCACATGTACAAGCCTTGCTACTCGCTCGCTCTCTGCGCGGAGATTTAGACGGATATCCACCATTTCTATGGAGGTGATGATTTGCTTGTTTTGATCACTTATGACGTCAACACCGGAACCTCAGACGGTCGACGCCGCTTGCGACATGTTGCCAAGCAATGCCTAAATTATGGGCAGAGGGTACAGAATAGTGTTTTTGAATGTGACTTGAGTTCTGCGCAATATCTTCAAGTTCGTCAAACCCTTGAAGACATCATCAACAAGGAAACCGATAGCATTCGGTTCTACAAGCTAGGCGACAATTACAAACAGAAAATCGAACACATGGGTGCAAAATCAAGCTATGATCCGCAGGGTGTTTTGATGATCTAGCGCGAACCATAAGCTGACATGTTTTTGCCCTGAGCTTCGCGCAAAAACATGCACGAGATTCCTTGCTTATTGTGGAAAACTTCAATTGGTTTTTAACGTATTGCAGAGACTAGAACGTAAATAATGATTGTTATGTGGAAAAAGGCCAAGCTGATGACATTGGTTTTGGTTGTTTTTGCAGTCGCACCCCTCGTGGGTGCGTGGATTGAAATCACAGGTTATGAGCGCTTTGCGCTCTACGGACATGGTCGCACCCCTCGTGGGTGCGTGGATTGAAATACGGCAGGCAGAACCTATGATGTGCATGTGACCCGGTGTCGCACCCCTCGTGGGTGCGTGGATTGAAATATATATT
>JAAYIN010000050.1 GCA_012523405.1 Clostridiales bacterium | reverse complement strand
CGTTTATGGCATGTGCAATGGCATTGCGGGATTGCTTGAGTCAAATATCATCAACATCAATGATATTATCACGTCAAATCTGGAATTTGAAATTCTAAAACGTACGCCCAGCGCTTTTCTAGGTTCCTGCCGTTATCGTCTACCTGCTCTTGTATCAAATGAAGAAACCTACCAAAAGATCTTTGCGATTCTGGATCGCTTCGATATTGGAGAGTTCTTTTATATCGGCGGCAACGATAGCATGGATACCATCCACAAGTTGAACATGTATGGCTCAGCCATCAATAGCCCTATTCGCTTTATCGGCGTTCCCAAAACCATCGACAACGATCTGGCCCTCACTGATCATACGCCAGGTTTTGGTTCTGCTGCAAAGTATATTGGCGTTGTGATGAAAGAGCTCATTCGCGATGCAACTGTCTATGGCACGCCCTATGTCACCATCGTTGAGATCATGGGCCGCAATGCAGGTTGGCTCACCGCATCAGCTGCGCTAGCACGGGGCGAGGACTGCGATGGTGTTGATATGATTTGCATGCCTGAGATTCCGTTTAATGTAGAACGATTCGTTGATAAAGTTGCTCATATGCAGCAAAAGAATTCATCTGTTGTAATTGCAGTCAGTGAGGGTGTTCGGCTTGAGGATGGGCGTTATGTTTGCGAACTTTCAGATGATATTCGTTTCACCGATGCCTTTGGTCATACCAACCTAACGGGTACTGCGCGTTATCTTTCCAATCGAGTCGCTCAAGCCGTCAAGACTAAAACTCGTTGCATTGAGCTTGGGACACTTCAGCGTTGCGCGTCTCACTTGACAAGCCGCACAGATATCACTGAGGCCTATCAAGTCGGCGGCGCAGCAGTAAAAGCTGCACTTGAAGGCGAAACTGGGAAGATGGTAGCCATCCGCAGGGTTTCCGATGATCCCTACCAATCAACTACCGAACTTGTTGATGTGGCTGCCGTTGCAAACATCGAGAAAAAGGTACCACTCGAATGGATTAATGATACACACACTGACATGCTTGCACCATTTCTGCAGTATGCAAGGCCATTGATCCAAGCCGAGCTCCCCCCCATCTACATAGATGGACTGGTTCAGCATATACATTTATAAAACCATTTAAAACAGCACCATGAGCATTGCTTCAAGCTCATGGTGCTGTTTATATATCTACATATATATGTTAATCGACATCGCGGCCTTTCAGTCTACCTTCCGCCACACGAACAAGATGCTCTCCATAGGGAGATTTTCCATATCTAGCGGCAGAAATAAGCAATTGCTCTTTGCTGATCCAGCGATTGAGATATGCAATTTCCTCAGGTGCAGAAATCATCAGGCTTTGACGTTTTTCCAAGGTTTGTACGAAGTTTGCTGCTTCCAGAAGCGAATCCATCGTGCCTGTATCGAGCCATGCAAACCCTCTCCCCAGCAAGCGAACCTCTAGCGTCTCGTCTTTGAGATAGAGATCATTGAGTGTCGTGATTTCCAGTTCCCCGCGTGCCGATGGCTTGACCTTCTTTGCCATCTCCACCACGCGTTTATCGTAGAAATATAGACCTGTAATGCAATAATTGCTCTTTGGGTTTTCGGGCTTTTCCTCTACTGAAATCACCTTACCCTTATCATCAAACTCAACAATACCAAAACGCTCCGGATCATTGACATAATAGCCAAATATGGTTGCACGTCCGCGCTCAGCATTTTTTGTGGCATCCCGAAGAATGCCGGACAACCCATTTCCATAAAAAATATTATCACCTAGAATCATGGCACACGGCTCGTCTCCAATAAACTCTTCCCCGATCAAAAATGCTTGGGCAAGACCATCTGGTGAACTTTGAACGGCATAGCTCAAGCTAATGCCAAATTGACTGCCATCACCAAGCAAATCCTCAAATCGAGGTGTATCAACCGGCGTGGAGATGATCAAAATCTCCTTGATTCCCGCCAGCATTAAGGTCGAAAGTGGATAGTAAATCATTGGCTTATCATATATAGGTAACAGTTGCTTACTCGTCACCAAAGTCAGTGGATAAAGACGCGAACCTGCGCCACCCGCTAAAATAATTCCTTTCATCGCTATACCTCCTATTAGTATGGGAATATTATATCATTGGGACAAGTGATTAGCAAATATGATTGGGGGGATATGCGTATAATTGATAGGTTTTCCGCTGCCTTGCAGAATAAAAAAGATAATTGAGAAATCCACTTGACAACATTTTCATATCAGGGTATAATCTTAATCGTTCGCTAAGTGAACATTGCATCTGGGTGTAGCGCAGCTTGGTAGCGTGCTTGAATGGGGTTCAAGAGGCCGGAGGTTCGAATCCTCTCACCCAGACCACTTAAAACCGTTGATCCGTAAGGGATTGGCGGTTTTTTGTTTTATAATTATATCTCGATTTTCTCAGAGAACGCCGTTTTTCACAGGTGCCACAAATTCACATGCGGGTTCAGCCCTGCCATCTGTTTATACACTCTATATGTATTCCAATCACTTTCATCCTTTTATTCGCACGTGGTCAGAATATGGTCAGAATCATATGAGTATTATCCCAAACTAAAATCACTATTATAGATAAATGAGTACATAACAAAAGCAAAACACTTCATCACTCTACTTGACTAAAGCGTTTCTCTATGATATACTCCATCCTATGCCATGACAGATCGCGTTTACCTATGGTATAATATGCTATTGGCAGATTCATTTGGGAGGTCAAACAATGCAGACACCAACGGTTTTAAGTGCACAAGAAAATTTAGTGCTAATGCTTCGCAAGCTATACGAAGGCTACGGTTATTCACGATTTCCAATGCGCCGTTTTGAAGAATATGCACTGTACTCGGAAAACAAGAACTTTTTGACCAGCGAGAGCGTACTGAGTTTCACCAACGCTAACGGCAAGCTCATGGCGCTAAAGCCTGATGTTACGCTATCTATCGTCAAGCATGCCCGTGCTGAGCGCTGCGGCGTGGAAAAGTTATACTATAATGAAAGCGTATACCGCCTTTCTCCTACCGATCATGAGTTTATGGAGATCGAGCAAATCGGCGTTGAGTACCTTGGCGAAATCGATCTATACGGCACATGCGAAGTCCTTCGTCTGGCAATTGAAAGCCTAAAGCTGATTGGGGTGTCTTATGTGATGGACATCAGTCATGTAGGCTTTGCCGGTGGTCTGATGGCAGACGCAGGGCTGACAAGCGAGCAATGCGCACAGGCATTTGCCTTGATTCAGCAAAAGAATGTACATGAGCTCAAGAATCAGCTGACGAAATGGCAAATTGCACCGCTGTACGCTGAGCGAATCATTTTGCTTCCAACGCTTGCAGGTAATGTAGAGACAACCCTTGCCAAAGCTGCCGACATCGCAATCGGCACCGAAATGAAGCAAGCGGTTTCAGAACTATCAAAAATCTATAGCGTTATGAAATCCCTTGGAATGGCGGATCATGTAAGGCTTGATTTCTCCATCCTCAATGACCTCGCTTACTACAACGGATTGGTTTTCCAAGGTTATGCTATGGGCGCACCGCGCATGGTGCTAAGCGGCGGCAGATACGACCGCTTGATGCGTAAGTTTGGCAAAGCAGGAGATGGACTTGGCTTCGCGCTCTATTTAGATGAGCTCACAAGAATTCTATCCGAGCAAAAGGATTTTGACGTGGATGTTCTTGCGCTTTATACCGAGCAAGATGATGCTGCCAAGGTGCTCTATGAGGTTGAGAAGCTACAATCTCAAGGCATAAGAGTGCTGGCGGCCACAAAGAAAACCAATGGACTCAGAGCCAAAACGACCATGCGTTTCGTAGGGGATGCTTTAAAGGAGGTTGACCTATCATGCTAAATATTGCCTTACCAAAAGGACGCTTAGGGGATAAGGTCTATACCCTCTTTAAATCCCTTGGCTATGACTGCGAGGCGATGGAAAAGGACGACAGACGTCTTGTCCTGACAGACGAAAACAGCAATATCAGCTACCTGCTGGTCAAGCCATCCGACGTTGCCATCTATGTAGAGCACGGCGCGGCTGATGTTGGCGTGGTGGGCAAGGATGTACTGCTTGAAGGCGAAAATGACGTGTACGAGCTTCTCGATCTCGATTTTGGCAAATGTCGCATGGCCGAAGCTGCTCCCGTTGGTTTCCACGAAGATATCCAGCGGCCACTCTGCGTCGCAACAAAGTACCCGAACATCGCCAAGAAATTCTATGCGGGACTGAGCCGAGAGATCGAAGTGATCAAGCTCAATGGCTCCATCGAGCTTGCTCCCCTATTGCAGCTATCGGATGTCATCGTGGACATTGTTGAAACAGGAACAACACTCAAGCAAAACGATTTGGAAGTCACACGCGAGATCGTGCCTGTAAGTGCCCGTTTCATTGCTAACAAAGCCTCTATGAAGTTCAAAGATCAGCAGATCAAGGAACTCACCCAAAAGCTTGCAGAAGAAATCCAGCGAAGGAGGACTCAAAAATGATTCAAATCATCGAGTACAACGGCGAACCTGCAGAGGTTTTTCTCAATCGCGCTGAAGAAGTAAAGCAGGATGTATCTTTGGTCGTATCCGATATTCTCACGGAGGTAAAAAGCCGCGGGGATGAAGCCGTGCTGGATTACTGCCAGAAGTTTGATGGTTCTCGTCCTGAAAGTTTGCTGGTAACATCTGATGAAATCGATGCAGCAGTAGCCGCTATCGATCCAGAGCTATATGAAACCATGCAGCTAGCAGCAAAGAATATTGAGCGTTTCCATATGCAGCAAAAGCGTTCAGGGTTTGTAGATACCCCCAGTGACGGCGTTGTAGTTGGTCAGCGCGTCTTGCCGCTAGAAAGCGTTGGTCTGTATGTGCCCGGCGGCACCGCACGCTATCCCAGCAGCGTTTTGATGGACGCGATTCCTGCAAAGATTGCAGGTGTCCAAAACATCGTGATGACCACACCCCCTGATAAAAATGGCAATGTACCCGCAGTGATTCTAGCCGCGGCAAAGATCGCAGGCGTACAAACAATTGTTAAACTTGGCGGTGCACAGGCCATTGCGGCGCTTGCATATGGCACACAAAGCGTGCCCAAAGTTGATAAAATCGTTGGACCTGGCAATATCTTCGTTGCTACAGCAAAGCAGCTTTGTTTTGCTCAAGGCATTGTGGACATTGATATGATCGCAGGTCCGAGCGAAATTCTGGTCATCGCTGATGATTCAAGCAATCCAGTGCATGTTGCTGCCGATCTATTAAGCCAAGCGGAGCACGACAAGCTCGCCGCAGCATGGCTTGTTACCACAAGCCGCGCTCTTGCCCTGAAGGTGCAGCAGGAGCTTGAGCGTCAGCTCTCCCTGCTTACGCGTGAAGAGATCGCTCGTCCATCCATCGATAACAACGGACGCATCATCATTGTTTCCGATCTTAAGACAGCCGCTAAGGTCGCAAATGAAATCGCTCCCGAACATTTAGAGGTTAGCATCGAAGAGCCGTTTGGACTATTGCCCTTGCTGATCAATGCCGGCAGCATTTTTCTTGGTCACAACTGCCCAGAATCCCTCGGCGATTATTTTGCAGGTCCGAATCACACGCTGCCCACCAGCGGTACAGCCCGTTACTCTTCCCCTCTTAGCGTTGATGATTTTGTTCGAAAATCCAGCTATATCTACTACACAAGAGAAGCACTCCAAGGCGCCGCCGAGCATGTCATTCGCTTTGCTGAGCATGAAGGTTTGCAGGCGCATGCAAATGCTGTGCGCGTAAGAGTCGACAAATAAACCCATTCACTCATAAGGAGATGCCATCATGAGCGATTTTCTGATTCCTGCCATGCAGCGGCTTAGCCCCTATGTTCCCGGTGAACAGCCTCAGGGCAAGCAGTACATCAAGCTCAACACCAACGAGAACCCCTATCCCCCATCCAACCGAGTGCTTGATGCGCTAAGCCGTGAATTCATCAGTCAGCTCAACTTATATTCCGATCCAACCGCCCTGTCCCTCAGGCACACAATCGCTGATCAATATGGGCTCTCGCCTGAGAATGTATTCACTGCAAACGGCTCGGATGAGGTACTAGGCTTTGCTTTCCGTGCTTTCTGTGACGCTTCGCACCCTGTGACCATTCCTGATATCAGCTATGGTTTTTATCGTGTCTATGCGAAGCTCTTTGAAACGGAAGCGAAGCAAATCCCGCTAAATGAGGATTTCACGCTGCCTGTCGACAAGTTTCTACATGTCAATACAACGGTCGCCTTTGCAAATCCAAACGCACCTACAGGGATTGCTCTTCCTTTATCGGATGTGGAGAAGATCATTGCATCCAATCAGGATCATGTCGTAATTGTTGATGAGGCTTATGTGGATTTCGGCGCTGAGAGTGTGTTGTCGCTGCTGCCTAAGCACCCTAATTTGCTTGTGGTTCGCACCTATTCCAAAGCCTACTCACTTGCAGGCGCACGGCTTGGCTATGCCTTTGGTTCACCTGAACTCATATCGGATCTTGACCGCATCAGAAACAGCTTTCATCCCTACAATATCAACCGTTTGACTATGCTGGCTGGGATTGAGGCAATGCTTGATAGAGATTACTTTGACGAGTGTATTCATAAGGTGACATCAGAGCGTAAGCGGGCGATGACAGTGCTTCGCAGTTTGGGTTTTGAAGTAACCGATAGCCAAGGAAACTTCCTCTTTGCAGCCCATCCAGCTCTAAGCGGCAAGGCATACTATGAGGGTCTCAAGGACAGAGGGATACTGGTTCGATACTGGGATGAGCCAAGGCTCTACGCCCATATACGCATCACTGTTGGAACGCCAGAGCAGATGGATGCATTGTTCACAGCAACCAAAGAGATATTTGCGGAGGTATGAAAATGAGAAATGCAAGCATCACCAGAAAAACGGCCGAGACGGATATCGTGCTTTCACTGGAGCTAGACGGCAAAGGCAAGAGCGATATCGATACTGGCTGTGGTTTTCTCGATCACATGCTGACGCTTTTTGCAATGCATGGACGTTTTGATCTATCCGTCAAGTGCACTGGTGACCTTCATGTGGATGCACATCACACAACCGAGGACATCGGGATTGCCCTTGGTAAAGCTTTTTCAATAGCGCTTGGCGACAAACGCGGGATCGTGCGCTATGGTCAATGGCTATTGCCTATGGATGAATCACTGGCTTTGATTGCGCTTGATTTTAGCGGACGCAGTCATCTATCCTTTCAAGCAAATATGCCTTCCCAAAAGGTAGGGACATTTGACACAGAGCTTGTGAAGGAGTTTTTCTGTGCCTTTGTGCGCGAGGCTTCCGCAACGCTCCACATCAGGCTCCTTGATGGCGAGAACACCCATCATATCATCGAAGCCATCTTTAAAGGCTTTGGTCGTGCGGTGCGGCAATCCGTATCCATCGATGCACAGTTCGCAACTGAAATTCCTTCCACCAAGGGAACACTGGGAGGCGAGCAAGGTTGATAGCTGTTGTTGATTATGGCGTTGGAAACCTCTATTCTCTAACCTGTTCACTCAGGCATATCGGTGCAGACTGCATTGTCACCAATGATGAGCAGATGCTAAGAGATGCAGACCGCATCATATTGCCGGGCGTTGGTGCCTTCGATGATGCAGCAAATAAACTTCGCAGCTTGAAAATGGATCAACTGCTAAGTGAGCTCGTAATCAAAAAAGGCAAGCCTCTCATGGGGATTTGCCTTGGTATGCAATTGCTCTTTGAGCAAAGTCTGGAGTTTGGCGTGCATCAAGGGCTTGGGTTCATCGGCGGAACCATCCGCCCACTTTCAGATGCACTTACCAATCAAGCCAAAGTCCCGCATATGGGATGGAACAGTCTTGCTTTTGTGAAGGCAAACGATCCCCTTCTTCAGGAAACCAAAGAGGGCGACTTCGTTTACTATGTTCACTCCTATTATGCGACAGATTGCGAGTCATCGCTCGTTGCAACATCAAACTATTGCGGCGTACAAGTGCCTGGCGTAGTTCGGCATGCGAATGTATGCGGCACTCAGTTTCATCCCGAAAAAAGCGGGGAAATCGGACTACGGATGCTGCATGTATTCGCCGCAGAAAAGGATTGAAGAACATGAAAATTTATCCTGCGATCGACCTGAGAGGCGGTCAAGTAGTCAGGCTTACACAAGGTGACTATAACCAGATGACCGTATACGGCGACGACCCCGTAAAGGTTGCGGAAGGATTCGCTCAGGCAGGATCAACCCGCCTACATGCGGTTGATCTTGATGGCGCGAAGGATGGCAGCCCCATGAATCGCGAGGTCATTCGTGAGCTATGCAAGCAGCCTCTGTTCATTGAAGTGGGCGGCGGCATGCGCACAGAACAAAACATCATCGATACACTCGCGCTGGGTGTTGATCGAGTCATCCTTGGAACGATTGCCGTCACCAATTTTGAGCTGGTCAAGACCGTCGCCAAAAAGTATGGCAGCAAGATCGCCGTCGGCGTTGATGCAAAGGACGGCTACATCGCCACCCATGGCTGGAAGGAAGTCAGCGATGTAAGCGGCGTTGAGTTTTGCAAAACCCTCCGCGATATAGGTATTTCCACCGTTATTTATACAGACATCAGCAAGGACGGCGGACTTTCCGGTACGAATCTAGCTGTTTATGAAGAGCTGTCTACCATTGACGGACTGGATATCATCGCGAGCGGCGGTGTTACCTTTGAAAGCGAGATCGCTGCACTTCGCGATATGAATATTCATGGCTGCATATTAGGCAAGGCACTGTATGCTGGCAAGCTAGATCTTGCGCGCTGCATTGCCATCGCACGAGGGGAGGCAGAGCCATGCTGACAAAGCGTATCATCCCATGCCTTGACGTAAGAAACGGGCGTGTGGTCAAGGGCGTGAATTTTGAGGGGCTTCGCGATATCGATGATCCCGTATCGCTTGCGAAGTTCTATAACGACTCCGGTGCTGATGAACTCGTGTTTTATGACATCACCGCCAGCGCTGAGGGCAGACCTCTGTTTTCAGACGCATTGCGCGCGGTTGCAACCGAAGTCTTTATTCCGCTAACCGTTGGCGGGAGCATCAACACATTGGACGATTTTGATCGTGTGCTTAAATGCGGCGCGGATAAGGTGAGCGTGAACAGCGGTGCCATCCGCAATCCCAATTTGATATATCATGCAGCAAAGCGCTATGGATCGCAATGTGTGGTGCTTAGCATGGACGTAAAACGCGTGGATGGTTCATTCCATCTATTTGCTCGCGGAGGGCGTGATGATACCGGAATTGACGCAATCCAGTGGGCAAAGAGCGGTGCTGAAAATGGCGCAGGCGAAATCGTCCTTAACTCCATCGACACCGATGGCGTACGAGATGGTTTCGACCTTGAAATGCTCCAAGCAATCGGCGATGTAGTATCGCTTCCGCTCATCGCATCGGGCGGTGCAGGCTGTATGGAGGATTTCTTGACGCTGTTCTCACTCCCCTGCGTTGATGCAGGGCTTGCAGCATCGATCTTCCACTCACAAGAAGTCAAAATCAATGATCTGAAGATGTATTTGAACAAAAATGGTGTGCCAATACGCATAGTGGAGGAAAAATGATGGAACGATTTGATGACTTGGTCAAGAACTTAAAATTTGATGAAAATGGACTCCTTCCCGCGATTGTTCAGGACTATATCACCCATGAAGTGCTGACACTCGCTTACATGAACGAGGAAAGCCTCAAAATCAGCCTGCAAGAGGGTCAAACCTGCTTTTTCAGCCGTAGCCGTCAGTGCCTATGGCGCAAGGGCGAAACGAGCGGTAATGTGCAGCAAATCGTGTCTATAACGGCGGACTGCGATGCAGACGCGCTTGTTGTACAGGTCAAAAAGCAAGGACCTGCCTGCCACACCGGCAGCGAAAGCTGCTTTTATGATGAACTGTATGAAAACGAAGAGATCAAGCCTTTCTCGCTCTCTGGGCTCTATCAGGTCATTGAGGGACGCAGAACAACGCCCAAAGAAGGCAGCTACACCACATACCTGTTTGATAAGGGACGCGATAAAATCCTGAAGAAGGTTGGCGAGGAGTGCACTGAGGTACTCATTGCAGGCGCTAAGGATGACCTCGCCGAAACGATCTACGAGCTTGGCGACTTAATGTATCATGCGCTCGTTTTGATGGTTGATATGGATATTTCCCTTGAAGATGTGATCAGCGAGCTTTCCAAGCGTCACGTCATTGACAAAAAAGTAAAGCAGGAGCGCATGCAATAACATATGGCGAGTTAAAACCAAGAGGCCTTTGCTTCTTGGTTTTTTACTGCTTTAACATATGATCCGCCCTCATTCTCCAATGACAAAAACACAAAAACATGCTATGATATTTCCATTGTTTCAATTTAACGAAATGAGGACTTAAGCATGAGCAAAACAATCATTCCTAATGGGTACAGCCCAAGGTTGTCCCTTTATGAAACGCAGGCAGCTATTAGCCTGATTAAACGCAGCTTTCAAGATCATCTTGCCCATTCATTGAATCTAAAGCGTGTGTCTGCCCCACTTTTCGTCGATCCAGCTACCGGTCTTAATGATAACCTAAGCGGCGTTGAGCGTCCGGTATCCTTTGATGTTCCTGCTGCCGGAGTACAAGCCGAGGTTGTGCACTCGTTGGCTAAATGGAAGCGGATGGCTCTTTATCGCTACGATTTCCACCCCGGTAAAGGCATCTACACCGATATGAATGCCATTCGGCGCGATGAGGAACTGGACAACCTCCACTCCATCTATGTCGATCAATGGGATTGGGAGCGTGTGATCACACATGACACGCGCAACACCAGAACGCTCAAGGATGCAGTTATCGATATCGTCAGCAGCATCAGCGATGCTTCCTTGATGGTCAACGGACGCTATCCACGACTATGCACGCAGCTATCCAGTGACGTCACCTTCATTACCTCCCAAGAGCTGCTTGATCTCTATCCCGATCTCTCGTCAAAAGAACGTGAAAATGCTTTTGTTCGCGAGCACCCCATCACCTTCTTGCTGGAAATCGGTCACAAGCTGTCAAACAGCAAACCCCATGACGGACGCGCTCCTGACTATGATGACTGGACAATGAACGGCGATCTGCTTTATTACAATCCAATGCTGGATTGCTCTTTTGAAATCAGCTCCATGGGCATTCGAGTCGATAGCACTGCACTTGATGAACAGCTATCATTGGCCAACTGCGATGACAGGCGTGAGTTAACCTACCACCGCATGCTCCTTGATGGTGAATTGCCGCTGACCATCGGCGGCGGTATCGGACAAAGCCGCTTGTGCATGCTGCTGCTTGGCAAGGCGCATATTGGCGAGGTTCAATCATCCATCTGGGATGCAAACACCCATAGCATCTGCAGCGATGCAAACATTACACTTCTATAATTTGATATGAGTTTTTGAATTCCTAGACTTTGCAAGAGGCAAGTTTAGGAATTTTTTATGAAATACCACTTGACAATATACCCCCATGGGGTATATGATATTGATGCAAGGAGGTGCGCAAATGGAAGAAAAGCAAGAATTTCTGCATGCAACCAAAGTACGCTGCGAGAAAGAATATAAAGACCTAGTCAACCGATTAAGCCGCATTGAAGGTCAGGTTCGAGGGATAAAAAAAATGGTGGAAAGTGATGCCTATTGTCCCGATATCCTCATTCAAGTATCCGCCGTCAATGCTGCGCTGAACAGTTTTAATAAAGTTCTTCTTGGGTATCATATGAAATCATGCGTTGCCAACGACATCAGGCAAGGCAATGATGAGACACTTGACGAACTAGTAACGGTTTTACAGAAACTGATGAAATAGGAGATCATAAATGAAGCAATTCACCGTAACAGGAATGACCTGCGCTGCTTGCAGCACTCGCGTAGAGAAAGCCGTATCAAAGGTCCCAGGGGTCAGCACTTGTGCAGTCAGCCTTTTGACCAATTCAATGGGCGTGGATGGCAGTGCAAATACCTCAGAAATCATCAAAGCAGTTGAGGATGCCGGATATGGCATATCCCAAAAGCAATCAAAAGGCGAAGGTCCAAGCACAGCTGCTGCAGACGATGATTTTCTCAAGGATAGAGAAACCCCCATTCTAAAAAAAAGACTCATCATATCATTGATTTTCCTTGTGCCATTGATGTATGTCTCCATGGGACATACGATGTGGAACTGGCCTGTTCCTGCCATTCTAAGCGGCAACCACGTCGCCATGGGTCTCATTCAATTGCTGCTCACAACCGCAGTGATGGTCGTAAATCAAAAGTTCTTCATCGGCGGTTTTCGTGGGCTGTTGCACAGAGCACCTAATATGGACACACTGGTCGCACTAGGATCAGGCGCTGCCTATGTGTACAGCACCTATGCCCTATTCGCCATGACTAATGCGCAAATGAATGGAGATATGGCTGGCGTTATGTCCTATATGCATGAGTTCTACTTCGAGTCATCCGCCATGATCCTGACTTTGATCACTGTCGGCAAGATGCTGGAAGCACGCTCAAAGGGACGTACGACTGATGCCATCAAGGGCTTAATGAAGCTAACACCGCAAACAGCGGTGATTCTCAAAGATGGTATCGAAGTGGAAACCGCCATCGACCAAGTTCGTAAAGGTGATATCTTTGTTGTAAGACCTGGTGAGAATATACCTGTGGATGGTGTGATTCTGGAAGGCAACAGTGCCATCAATGAATCCGCGCTAACAGGCGAAAGCATCCCTGTGGATAAGGCCGTTGGTGATAGCGTTTCTGCCGCCACGCTCAATCACTCAGGATTCATCAAATGCGAGGCAACAAGAGTCGGCGAGGATACTACCCTATCACAGATCATTCAAATGGTCAGCGATGCAGCTGCTACCAAAGCGCCCATCGCAAAGATCGCAGATAAGGTATCAGGCGTATTTGTTCCCGTGGTCATCACCATCGCGCTAGTCACGATTGCCGTTTGGCTGATCACTGGGCAAACCATCGGTTTTGCCCTTGCTAGAGGCATTTCTGTTCTGGTCATCAGCTGCCCTTGTGCGCTTGGTCTAGCCACCCCTGTTGCCATTATGGTAGGCAATGGAATGGGCGCAAAGAACGGCATTATGTTCAAAACAGCGGTATCGCTTGAAGAAACAGGAAAAATTGGAATTGTTGCGCTCGATAAAACGGGCACCATTACATCAGGACAGCCCAAAGTCACAGACATGATTCCCACAGACGGCATCACGCAAGATGAGCTGCTACACGTTGCTTATGCGCTGGAACAAAAGAGCGAGCATCCTCTTGCCCATGCCATCCTCACCATGGCAGAGGAAAAGGGCATGAACGAGCCTTCTGCCGTTACAGATTTTAAAGCACTTCCCGGCAACGGATTGTTTGGTACACTGAATGATCAACGCCTTGCAGGCGGAAATCACAAGTTTATCAGCGAAAACGCAAGCGTACCGGATGATATGAGACTAGCGGCTGAGCGCTTAGCGGAAGACGGAAAGACTCCCCTGTTTTTCAGCCAAGACGGCAAACTGATTGGTATTATTGTGGTAGCTGACGTCATCAAAGAAGACAGCCCCACTGCGATCAAAGAGCTGCAAAATATGGGCATTCATGTCGTCATGCTCACAGGCGATAATGAAAAAACCGCAAAAGCCATCGGCAGGCAAGCTGGCGTGGATGAAGTCATCGCAGGTGTGCTTCCAGAAGGAAAAGAACGCGTAATCCAGTCACTCAAAGCTAAGAATAAGGTTGCTATGGTCGGAGACGGCATCAATGATGCGCCCGCACTTACCAGAGCAGATATCGGTATTGCCATTGGGGCAGGAACAGATATCGCCATTGATGCAGCGGATGTCGTCCTCATGAAAAGCAGCCTTAGGGATGTACCGGCAGCCATTCGCCTCAGCCGAAAGACCCTTAAAAACATCCACGAGAATCTGTTTTGGGCATTCTTCTACAATTGTATCGGCATTCCATTGGCAGCAGGTGTTTTCATTCCATTGCTAGGATGGCAACTCAACCCCATGTTCGGTGCGGCCGCCATGAGCCTCTCAAGCTTCTGCGTTGTGACCAATGCACTCAGGCTTAACTGGTTCAAAATGTATGACGCCACAAAGGACAAGAAGATAAAATCAAAAGCAAAGAAAGAGGTAAAAACAATGAAAAAGACTATGGCTATTGAAGGCATGATGTGCGGACACTGCGAAGCAAGGGTTAAGAAATGTCTAGAAGCGCTTGCCGAGGTAACAGAGGCAGTCGTAGACCATGTCGCAGGCACCGCTGTTGTATCCCTAAGTGCAGATGTTTCTAACGATGTACTCAAAAAGACCGTGGAAGATCAAGACTACAAGGTGCTTGACATCCAATAATGATAGCCAAATGGTATGCTCATAGCTACCATTTCCCATAACAAAAAAGTGCTTGATCCATGCGATCAAGCACTTTTTCATATCTAATGATATTTTGTAACCTACTCTCGAATCCAAACACACATCTGGTTTTCACCGCGATTGCTCCATGCATAATATGGGATTGCTTGAAGCTTTTGTTCTTCTTCAATCGATGGTACTGATGAGTACAACGCTTCTGCCCATTGCTCACGCAGGCCTTGTGCTGTCAGCGAAACGGCACCGCCAAGGAATTGGGCATCATAGGGCACTTCCTCAATCTGGGCAGTTCGCGGCAAGCGCAGTGCACTAAGCGGCTGTCCATTGTCCACGCCTTCAAAGCAGTATACGATCGGACCGCGAGCAAGTGCGACGCGCCCAGCATCCGCACGAACCTGCGGATTGGCATAAATGCGTCTGGGCTTAAGATCAAAAGTGATCTCCACTTGATCTCCATCCTGCCATTCACGCGAGATAAATAGGTACCCATCGCGTAAAGCACCATCGATGCATTCCCCATTAATTTTCGCGACGAATTTCGGAACATAGCTTGGGATATGGACAGCGAGTGAAAATGCCGTATCCACATGAGGGTGCAACGTATATAGTGCCTTCCCCTGCCATGGATACTCACTGCTAAGTGTGATGCCGGCATGTGCCGTCTGCGCTTCACTGCCAACAAAGAGGTGCGAATATATCGTATCTTCGCTTTCGCTCCATAGGTATTTTCCCAGCGATGTGATCAACCTTGCCAAATTGGGTGGGCAGCATGCACAAGCGTGCCACTTGGGACGCTCGCAAAGCACATGCTCATGACCGGGGATGACGCCTGAAACAGCCGGGTCTACTTCCAATGGATTGACATAGAAATATCTCTGCCCATCTAGCTGCATTCCGGCAAGCATACCATTATACAGTTCGAGCTCGAGCACATCTGCATATTGACCCTTTGGCTGTATATTGAGCATACGCTGCGCAAAAAACGCCATTGCCACCGATGCACAAGTTTCTCCATATGCCATATCATTAGGCAAGTCAAAATCAACTGTAAATGATTCTCTATGTCCGGTTGAGCCAATTGCCCCCGTCAGATACATCTGTTTTTCTGTGATATTGCTCCACAAACGCTCACATGCTGCTTTCAGCTCGTGATCATCCGTTACCCCTGCAACATCTGCCATCGCTGTTAGCATGTAGGCACAGCGAACCGCATGCCCTCTTGCTTCCTTTTGGTCGCGTACAGGTGCAAAGCTTTGATTATAATTGGTATCATCAGGATTAATATCATAGCCGCTATAAAGACGTCCCGGATGAGGGGGTGTATGCACGATGAAGTAATCAGGGTCTTGCCCTCTCACATCCAAGAATCGCTTTGCCATATCACAGTAGGCTTGTTTGCCCGTGGTATGATACAGCCTCATAAGCCCTATTTCGACCTCTTGATGCCCAGGGACACCCACCTCGCCATCCACTCCAAAGCGGTCAATGATATGGCTTGCAAAGCGCTCTGCAACGCTTAGCAGCTTGCCTTTACCCGTCTCCTCATAGTACGCAGCGGCCGCCTCAAACAGATGACCAGCGCAGTATAATTCGTGGCATTCCAGTAGGTTCTTCCAGCGATTTTCAGGTTCTTGAATGATGAAATACGTATTTAAGTATCCATCGGGTTGCTGCGCACGGGCAATGAGGTCAATCATCTCATCCGCACGTGTTTCCAAAGCCTGATCAGGCTTTACAGCAAGCGAGTAAGCCACAGCCTCAAGCCATTTATAGACATCTGAGTCTTGAAAAACCATGCCGTAAAACTCGCCCTGAATGTCGCCTGCAGCCATTTTGAAATTATGAATAGCGTGCGATTTTTCCGCCCCATCTACTTCATCTCGTAGAATCTTCTCCATATAAGGCACCGTCACATCTGTGATCAGCTGCTGACGAGCTGACCAAAACGAGTCGGTAACCTTGACTTGTCTGAGCGACAAGGCTTGAATATGATCAATCACTTGCTTAGTACCTCCGATTTGCTGTTGTGCGGTCAATTCTTCAGGCCTGTCATCACAATGCCTTCAACGAGATATTTCTGTCCAATGATGTAGAACGTGACACCAGGAATAAACGCCATGCATGTCGCACACATAATCTTGGACCAGTCTGATTTAAGCGAGCCTTTGAAGAGCGAAAGTCCAAGTGCAATGGTGAAATCCTTTTGATAGTTGATATAGATGACCTGCTGGAGCAGATCGTTCCACAACTCAATGAATTTGAGAAGTGCCACAACGATCATAGCGGACTTAATCGCCGGAATAATGATCGAAATTAGAATCTTGAAATAGCCGCAGCCATCAATCGTAGCCGCTTCATCAAGCTCCCTTGGTACGGTCATAATGAACTGACGAATTAGGAAAATATTGAATGCACCGCCGCCGCAGAAATGCGGAAGGATCAGCGGCCAATAGGTACCGCTCAAGTTCGCAATGCGTGTCCAACCGATATACAGCGGCACCAAAGTAACCATCGACGGCAGCAGCATAGAGCCCACACAAAGGGTGAATAGGAACTTCTTTCCACGGAAGCGAAGACGCGCAAAGGCATATCCGCCCATGGTCGCAGTGATCACGGCACCAAAGACAGAGGGTGCAATGATCGTAAACGTGTTCTTGAGGTACATCCAGAATGGAAACTGCTCAAGTGTTGCGGAAAAGTTCTCAAACCTCCATACATAGGGCAGGAAGGTTGGTGGGTAGGCATATAGTTCTGCATTCGTCATTAGCGCCGAACGGAATATCCACCAGATCGGGAACATGACCAAAGCCGTGAGAACCAGCAGCAGGCAAAAAGCCAGCACATTGAATATCTTATCCTTGCGCCTACGCACAACAAAGACATTTTTCATATTGCTTACATTCGCTTTGCTTACACTCATTCGTTATCATCTCCCATATAGAAAATCCAGGACTTGCTGGTTGCGAAAAGGATGCCTGTGAAAATGCCGATCAGCACGAAGAACACGGCCGAAATCGCACATGAATAGCCAAGCTTATTGTTGATAAACGCATATCGATACATTAAGTAACTCATAAATGTAGTCGAGTTGCCCGGTCCCCCGCTTGTCAGCGCCAATGCAGGCGTAACGACTTGTAAGTTGGTGACAAGCGCCATGAGTAAATTATAGAAGATAATAGGGGTCATGCATGGCAATGTGATATTCCAGAAACGCTGCCAGCCATTTGCGCCATCAATCTCTGCCGCTTCGTGGTAGATGCGCGGAACATTTTGAAGACCTGCGATGAAGATAACGATCAGGTTCCCTGACAACCATACCGCAATCATTGAAAGCGAAGGAATAATCATGTTGGCGTTATCAAGAAACATTACCTTTGAGCCGCCAAGTACAGAAATGATGTAGTTAAAGAAGCCGTGGTTGTAGTCATACAGCCAAGACCAGCCAAGATATACCGCCATCGCAGGCAGTACATATGGCAAATAAAACACCGCACGGAAAAAACTGCGGGCGGGTACTTTTCGGTTCAGAAGCATTGCAATCATCAATGACCATAGCATACTGCCGATGACAGCCATAAATGCATAAGAAACAGTGGCTTGTATCGAATCATAGAAATAAGGGTCTTTGGTAAACAGGCGAACATAATTCGCAATTCCGACAAACTTTGCGGTGTCAAACCCCTTCCAGCTAAAAAAGCTGAGAATAAACACAGCGATCAATGGGATGTAGGTAATGATACTTAGTCCAAGAATGGACGGGATAAGGCACAAATAGGCGGTGCGCGATTCAGCCTTGCGCAGTTTGCTTTTGCCAGTTGTTGCAGAGATATTCATAGCTGCAAACCTCCGTAAAAAAGAATTGCCGTCATCATCAGATGATGATTGGTCGGCACCCGAGTAGGCTTATAGCCATCATTGGCATGGTTTTCATCATGGCTTGGAATGAAATCGGGGGAACACCCTTGGGCGTTCCCCCGATATATGGTATAGCTTAGAAATCTTCAGTGATGGTATCGCTCAACGCGTCAAAGTTCTCTGTGATTGCTTGCTCAGCAGTCTGATCGCCAGTCCAAACAGCGCCTAGAACCGAGCGGAGCAGGTCGGTGAACTCATTGGTGTTGGGGGTATAGTACCAGCATGCGGACTTTGCACTGGACAGTGTGTAGTCAACCAAAACGGACTTCGCCATGTCATAGTCCTTAATGGGGAACTCTTCGTCTTTGAGCCAAGTGTCGATAGCTTCTTCTTGGGTGTAGTACTTCTCAAGCAGAGGCATCCAGATACCTGTTTCGATCAGGTTCCAGCTGTTTTCTTCCTGTGTGTACCATGCGATGAATTCTTTTGCTTCTGCCAGATGCTTGCTCTGGGAGAAAACAACCTGAGGGCCGGATGTGCAAGCGGTAACAGCTTCCTTCATTTTGGGAAGAACGCCGATGCCGAAGTCAATGCCTGAGGATGACATACATGTGCCGATGTTCCAAGCGCCGCCTGTTGCCATTGCAACGGTGCCGCTGGCTACGGAACGGATGATGCCTTCGTCATTTAGGCCAAGGTATAGAGGCATTACATGCTCAACCAATGTTAGGTCAGCAACCTTCTGGATGGATTCGATCGCTTCGGGGCTATTGATGAGGCATTCTTTGCCATCAGGGCTAAACCAGGAGCCGCCGTTGGACTGTGCCCAAACTTCAAGCTGCCAGGTCCAGTTGTCAACAACGCAGCCATACTGTACGATGTTTTCAGAATCAAAGCCTTCGTCTTCAGGATGCAGACCATTCTTATCAATGGTAAGTTTCTTTGATACATCAATGAACTCTTCCCATGTCCAAGCATCTTCAACCTTGGTTGGAGGATAATCCACGCCAGCAGCGTCAAACATATCCTTGTTGTAGAACATCATCAGAATTTCATTGCAGCCTGAGAATGCAACAGGGGTAACGCCTTCGTTTTTGAATGTGACACAGTCCAAAGGCTGCGAATCTTTGCCTTCATACATGTCAGAAACATCTGCGAGCAGGCCTGCATTAGCAAAAGCCAATACGCCGTTCTCGTTCATGATACCGCAGTCAGGCATTTCGTTTGCAACTGCCATAGCCTGCAATTTAGTGGTATACTGTTCGTTTGGAATGCACAGCAATTCCACAAAAATCTTATTCTGAGATGCATTGTAGGTGTCAAGAACTGCTTGGGTCGATGCCGCTTCATCCGGCGTTCCCCAATAGGAATACGTGATGTGTACAGCTCCATCCTCCGCAAGAGCCGACGCACAAAGTCCAAAAACCATCATGGCACAAAGAAGTAGAGCGAGCATTTTTTTCATCATTATTTCCACCTTTCTTTCTCTATTATTATCCGGTACTCTACCGGCAATAATCATTTAGTTAATCGAATTACCTATCTTTAGTATTAGTATATCGGTCATCCCTTTAATTGTCAAGACTGTTTTTGCTTGTTTTGTACACTTTTTTATAATTAATTAGTCAACCATTCACACATTCTCATGAAAACGCATTGACGCATATACCTTTCCAGTTTATAATATACCTATAAGATAATCGATTTACCTAGTTAGGCTGGTGAAATATAGTGGCAACGATGAAAGACGTAGCTGAAATTGCAGGTGTGTCCACTGCAACCGTATCGCATGTAGTCAATGGAACAAAAAAACTATCATCGGATACAACCGAACGAGTATTAATGGCAATCCAACAAGCTAACTATACGCCAAACACATTGGCAAAATCACTTCGTTCAGGACAAACCCACAATATCGGCGTCTTGGTCGAGGATATCCAAGGACTTCCAGTTCCCGAGATCGTTAGCGGCATAGGCGAAACGCTTGCAAAGAGTGGATATCGCATGCTCCTATTTGATTTACACCTACTCAAAAACCTATACAATCAATATGAGCAGATCGGTGCTTATCGCACGCGCATCAACAACGGCGTCTCCTTGCTGCTCTCCTCTCATGTGGATGGGATTATTTACGTTGGTATGCACGACCGCCATTTGGGTCTTTTGATTGATCCAATGGATCGACCGCTTGTGTTCGCCTATTCACACGGGACACAGCAGGATACCTATGTTACCTATTCAAACCTCGACAGTGCCACTGCCCTCACGCGATACCTCATCAATCACGGACATACCCGCATTGCGCTGATCGCAGGTCATCCGCATTCCTACCCCACCATGAGGCGCCTCAACGGCTATCAAATCGCCATGCAAGAAGCCGGCTTGGTTACGCCTGATGGATATATACGCTATGGTGACTGGGAGTATGAATCCGGTCTTGAGCAAACGCGCGAATTGCTGAAACTATCCAACCGTCCTACCGCCATCTTTGCCATGAATGACCTCATGGCAGCAGGCTGCATTCATGCACTATGTGAAGCAGGCATTAAAATTCCTGAGGAAATGGCAGTTGTGGGGTTTGACAACCGAGAGATCGCCAGATATCTGCAACCTCCGCTGACAACCGTTGCTCTTCCCACGATGGAAATCGGCGTGCGCGCAGCAAGTCATATTCTATCTCTCATTCAAAATCCTTCCAGTCCCCCACAGCGAGAAATTATTCCTTGCTCCATCGTTGAGCGTTATTCCGTTTAATCATTCAGCGCAAGGCATTAAATAGAGCTTAGAAACGCATCCTAAACAGGTCTGGCACAGCATCGTACGCCAGACCTGTTTTTGTTTTTCGCAGACACAGACTTGCTATTTAGCAAGTTTATGTTGTAGTATCAGTTAGCACTACAAGTAGTCGGAGGTATCACCATGATCTTATATTTCAGCGGAACGGGCAACAGTCGTTACGTAGCCGAAAAAATCAAAGAAGCAACCCATGACGACGTTCTTTCCATTAACAAACGCATCAAAACAAGCGACCATTCAAGCATTACATCCCAAAAGCCGCTAGTCTTTGTTTTACCCACATATGCGTGGAGAATTCCCCGTGTTGCTAGCAGTCATATTCTCAATACAACGTTTCATGGCAATCAAAAGGCCTATTTCATCATGACTTGCGGCGATGAAATAGGCAATGCGGCGCATTATCTGAAAAAGCTCTGCAAAGAAAAAGGGTTCGAGTTTTACGGTGTAGCGCAAATCATTATGCCCGAAAACTACATTGCGCTATTTGATGTGCCTGCAAAACCAGAAGCCGATCAGATCATCGAGGCAGCCGAGCCGTCCATTCAATCAGCCATCGCAAAAATCATGGCTGAACAGCCCCTTGATCCTTGCGGCATTAACTTTCAGGACAATTTAAAAAGCCACGTTGTCAATCCATTCTTTTATCCCTTCGTCGTGAGTGCAAACAAGTTCTATTCCACCGATGCATGTATTCACTGCGGCAAATGCGTCAAACTTTGCCCCCTAAATAATGTAGTCCTTGATCATCAAGTACCCAAGTGGGGAAAGAACTGTACTCATTGCATGGCATGTATTTGCGGTTGCCCAACAGAAGCAATTGAATATGGCAAAGCATCGCACGGCAAACCAAGATATTATTTGGAGAACAAATGATTTCTGCGTTACAACATGTATGAAAGTAGCCCCATGAAGCATGCATATAGCTTCATGGGGCTACTTTTTCAGTGACAATTACTCATCTACAGCCAAGTCAAAAGACGTGAATTCAGCTGTACCGCATTCGCTGAACATGCCAATAAAGACGCCTGTAAATGTCATTGTGTGCGTGCCTTCCGTGCAAAGACCAGCCGTCAAGCCGCTGCCTAGCAGCGTGCGCTCCCCATCCACCGTTTCGATTGCGAATTGATAGCTTTGCTCATCAGCTTGTACGCCGAGCTTCAGTGGTTGGTCGGTCGTAAATGCTGCAATTTCGCCGCATACCTCCATGTCGTGCACCCTGCGCCTCAAAAACACAAGTGTTTGTCCATTTTCGTTTTGCACACAGAGATCATAGTGATAATCATTATTGTAATACACTGACAAACCAGCAAACAAATTAGAGGCATTTGGATTATACAATACCGCTTGTGCATTGATCTTAAACTCAGGCTGACGAATACCTACAAATGCAGGCGATCCCTTCTCTTCATTAAGCGAATCAGCCGCGTTTAGATGAAGCTTACCATTTGAAAGAGAGTACATCGATTTTTCAGGATTGCGGACATACGACCAACGCAGATTGAGCATATCTCCCGAAAAGTCATCATGATAATTCCAATCTGTTGCCTGCGCAGGCATAGGCAATGGCGCATCCATCTCGTAGTCAATCATCCCTTGATTTCCTACAATCGGCCATCCATCCTGCCACGCAACAGGTGCAAGAAAGGTTTCACGACCCAAGTGATGCAGCATCACATACGGCAATTGACGAATCCCCAAGCATACCAGCCACCAGTTGCCATTGGTATCCTCCACCAAATCCGCATGACCAGTCGCATGTAGATTGCTATCCATGCGTTCCTGATGGAATAATATCGGATTGTGAGGGCATGGTGTATACGGACCATAGGGCGATGCACCGCGCATAATGGTTTCCCGATGTCCATATTCCGTGCCGCCTTCTGCAATCATGAGATAATAATAATCACCAATATGATAAATGTGCGGTGCCTCAGGGCATTTGCCGCCGCATCCAAAGGATACGCAGGTAGGCTCCGTTAGCAGAGTCCCCTTGATTGGATCGATTTCGCATACAAAGATGCCTGAGCGTCCCTCTTGTTCACCCGTACAGGACAGATAGACCTTATCTCCATCAAATAGCAATGATGGGTCTATTCCGGGCAAGCCTATGTATATCGGTTTGCTCCATTCACCTCTGATGTCAGCGGTGTGGCAAATCAGATGTCCGCCCCCGCCCACATTGGTTGTAATCATATAGAACATGCCCAGATGGTAGCGGATCGTTGGCGCATAGATGCCGCCAGACGCATGGCAGCTTCTTAAATCAACAGCACTCTCGCCATCTAGGCAATAACCGATTTGAGTCCAATTAACCAAGTTTTTGCTATAAAACAATGGAACACCTGGTGAGAACTCGAAGGTGGAGGTAACCAAATAGTAATCATCTTCCACACGGCAAATGCTTGGATCCGGATAAAAGCCCCGAAGAATCGGATTTTGATAATGCATCATATCACACTTTCAGTTTTATGTTATATCACACAATATAGCATGATTTCACAGCCTTGACAATGCACACATTCATTTCAATATATCATTTGGAATGCACCCAAAAAGAGAAGCCGCAATCGCAGCTTCTCTTTATTGAGTGTCAATCATTCATATGAAGTGGGATATCTACTTAATGCCAAGCATCCAGATAGAACTCGTACGCTTCCTTGTCTGTGAATCCTTCATGCACGATCTTGCCGATCGCCTGCGCCATCTCCACGCTATGCTCGCTCTGGAAGATATTGCGACCCATATCCAGACCGCGTGCGCCGCCTTGGATGCTCTTGTACGCAAGCTCAAGCGCGTCTTTTTCAGGGAGTTTCTTGCCGCCTGCCACCACAATCGGGACAGGGCAAGCCGCAACGACTTCTTCAAAATTGTCGCAGTAGTAGGTTTTCACGATCTGAACACCCATTTCCGCAACGATTCTGGTTGCGAGCTTGAAGAAGCGGTCGGTGCGCTCCATATCCTTGCCAACGGCGACAACGCCGAGGGTGGGGATGCTGTAGCGCATGCCTGCGTTGATCACGCGGCTGATATTATCGATGCTGGAAAGCTGGCCATCCGCACCGATGAAAGTCTGGACTGCCATGCAGTCAGCGTTCATGCGGATCGCGTCCTCAACGTCCACCGCAACGATCTCGTGGGAGAGGTCATCGTTTAGCATGCTGGAACCCGACGATACGCGCAGGGCAATCGCCTTCTTATTCTCAGGTGCAACGCAGGAGCGCAGCGCGCCGCGTGTGCCCATGAGGCAGTCCACATGCGGAAGGAGCTTTGGAATCACAATATCCAAGCGTTCCAAGCCCGCCGTTGAGCCCATAAAATAGCCGTGATCAAATGCAAACATTACAGTATTGCCGCTCTTGGGGTCAAAAATGTTGGATAAATGCTTTTTCATGCCCCAGTCAAGGTTATTAGCGCCCTTCACATAAAAGCCGCCCTGATTCGCAAAATTCTCTCCAACATGATAGTCTTTTGCGACTTTCAGTCCCTCTATATCTGCCATAAATATACCTCCTGTGTTCGAAATAGGAACGATTGTGATGGCATTTGCGTCGGGATGTCCGCTCGCAATCGCCATGAAAGGGAGTGGGCAGCAAATGCCGCCCGCCCCCAAGTTTTTTCGACTTAGAAGTCGTAGTTGTCCATGTTCTCTGCTGTGAAGATAGCGCGTTCGGGTAGAAGAACTACGCCGCTGTCGTCTGCAGTGTAAGCAGCAGGATCAAGTACGGTGTTAGGCTCTAGGGTTACAGTGCCCATGCCGGGTACTTCAACGCTGTCGCCAACTTTGATTTCTTGTCCGTTTGCAAGCAAGTATGCCATGTAGCAACCCAATGCGCCTTGAATCTGGCAATCCCATAGGCCCCAGCGAGTAACGATTCCTGCACGGCAGAAATCCTTCATGCTGTTAGGCGCTGCGAAACCTGTGATGGTGACCTTGGAAGCGTCAATGCCTAGGTTCTGAGCAGCCTGTGCCTGGCCGGGAAGAGCGGTGGAGTCATTGCAAATGATGCCATCGATGTCGGGATAAGCAGTCAAGATGGACTCGCCAACTGTGATTGCCTTCTCAGCATCCTGCTCGGAGTAGTAGTTATCAGGAGCAACGTTGACCCAGTTGGGATAGTTTGCAGCGATATAAGCTTCGCCTGCTACATGCCAGCTGTTCTGGTCGGTAACGGTTGCTTGGCTGTAATGCCAGCAATAGGTGATGGCATCTTCTTTGACATTCTTGCCGCGCTCGGTCAAGCTGTCTGCCAGCATGCCAACCAGCATTTCGCCTAGTTGCTCAGGAGTGCCCTGGCTAACCATCAGCGTACGTGCATCTGCATTAGAGTCAGAATCCCATGTGGTGACAACAACGCCTGCTTCGCGGGCTTCTTTGAGTGCGTCGTCAACGCCAGCAGCATCAACAGCCGAGATGCAGATTGCATCCGCGCCGCTATTGATCGCGTTTTGGATGATAGCGACCTGATTGGCAACAGAAGCCTCGGGGTTGCCGTCGTACTTCACTGTGAAGCCGTTTTCAGCAGCAAATGCCTGAGCGCCAACGTTGGCAGACTCGAAGAATGCGTTACCGGACAGTTTGGGGATGAACACAACTGTGATATCATCTGCCAAAGCAACGGACATCATGGAAACCAAAAGAACGAGTGCGAGGGTTGCAGCCAAGAATTTGGTAAACCTTTTCATGAAGAATACCTCCCATAGATTTTATTTCTCCCGCGCAAAAGCGCGTAAGGATTGAAATTAGTCGACTTTCTCCACTTTAGAGACAGTCTCTGGTTTCTTCTTTTTCATAAAGAATTTTCTGAGTTTGGGGTTTGTACCCGCAAAGCGGAAGCTGACCACCAGCACCAGCAATACGCCTACGGGAATATCCAAATATTGTGTGGCAAGGCCGTTGAGGTTCAGGCCGATGCGCAAAAGACCAATCGCCAGCGCTGCCAGCGCCGAACCGATTACCCCGCCGCTGCCGCCACTGTTACTCGTGCCGCCAAGCACGACCGCCGTGATGATGGGCAATGTGTACTCCGCGCCAAGGTCCGCCTTTGCGGTGCCAAGGTAGGCGGTGAGCAATATGCCCGCGATGGATGCCGCCACGCCCGAGAGTACATACGTGCTCATGATGATGAGGCGGGAATTGATGCCGCTGAATTCAGCTGCGTTCTGGTTCACGCCGCAGAGGAATACCTTGCGGCCGTAGTTGGTTTTGTGCAGGAGGATATAGGTGATGACCACCAGCACCAAGAAGATCACAAACTGCATCGGCACAACGCCAAAGACCTTGGTTTTGCTGATGGCGCGGAAGGCTTCGGGGAAATTGCTAATCCCCTGATACGCTTCCGTTGCGCTCATGTTGGTAACCGCAAGGGCAAGCCCCGAGTACAGGAACGAGCCGCCAAGCGTCACAACCATCGGCTGCACGCCCGTGAATGCGACGAAGAAACCGCTGAGTGCACCACACAATCCGCCTGCAATGAGTGCAACTGCACATGCCGCGAAGATGTTCAGCCCTGCATCGTTCCAAAGCACGCCGACCACGATGCTCGTAAGCCCCACGATGGAGCCTGCCTGTATATCCATGCCGCCCGTAATCATGACGAAGGTAACGGCGAGGGAGATAATGCAGATGGGCAGGAACTGGTTCAGGCTATTAAACAGCCTTGTGATATTGAGAAACTTGGAATTCAGGGTACCAAAGACAACAAACTCTAAAAAGATAATCAGTACGAGGAAGCTTTCCCAGCGAACAAAGAGTTTCTTGAGCTTATTCATTGCCAGCGCCTCCTTTGACCTCAAGATCATATGCCAGCGTTTTGGCTGACAGGCGCTCTCTTCTTGCCTTCGCCACCGTACGGCGGCGAAGCAGTGCATCCGATACAACAATGATAATCAGCAAGATGCCTGTGATGGTATCGTCATAGTCAGAGGAGAGGCCGATGAAGATGAGCACGCGGCTGATGGATGCCATGATCGCCGCGCCAACGCCAGCACCGATCACCGAGCCAACACCGCCCGATAGGCTGATGCCGCCAAGCACGCAAGCCGCAATGACCTTCATTTCGTAGCCGTTTCCCGCAAGGGGGGTTACAAAGCCAACGCGGCTCACGAAGATCACGCCGCCTATTGCCGCAAACACGCCGCACATGGCGTACGCGGAGAACTTCGTAGCATCTACAGGGATGCCCAACAGCGTTGCGCCGCCGATATTATCGCCAATAGCGGCGAAGTAGCGACCCCGCTTGCTCTTGGTGAGGAAGAGATGCACGAGGACAATCAGGATAAGCGCCCCTAGATAAAAGAACGTCACAGTGCCAAACAAACGTCCCTGCGATAGCAGCTTGAAGTCGAAGGGAATATTTTCTATCCATTTGCCATCCGTGTACACGTAGATCAATCCACGGACGATGCCGTTGATGCCGAGGGTCATTATAATGGAAGGGATTTTTAGCACCACGACGCCAAAGCCGTTTACGCAGCCAATCAGCAGCCCCACGAGCAGTGCGCAGATGATCGCCAGTCCCCAAGGTTGTCCGTTGCGAATCATGGTGCCGCTTATCGCTGCCGCCATGCCCAGCGTTGCGCCGACGGAAACATCGATCTCGCCCGTGATAAGCACCAGCGAGATGCCCACCGCCACCACCGTGTACACGACGCTGCTATTGAGGCAGAGCCAGATGTTTTGGAGGGTGAGGAAGGTTGGATTGATGGCACCCACGCCAAGGAACATCACGATAATAAAGACAATGGAGGTAAGTTCTCTGGAGTGAAGAAGCTTTTTAAACAATTGCCTCACTCCCTTCTACGACGCCAAACGCCGCAGCCATCAGGCTGTCTTGGCTGATCTCGTCTTTTGAAAATTCTTTATTGATTCTGCCCGAGTACATCGTGACAGCACGGTCACTCAGCTCCACGATTTCTTCCATATCAGAGGAAATAAGGAGAATGGCAAGGCCTGTGCTCTTTAGCTCCTCGATGATGGCATAGACATCGCCGCGTGCCGCCGCATCAATGCCGCGGGTAGGCTCGTCGAGTATCAGCACCTTGGGATTGGTGGACAGCGCATGCGCAATGACCACCTTCTGCTGATTGCCGCCCGAGAGCGAGCCGATCATCTGATCCCTGCCTGTGACCTTGGTGCGGAATGCCTCGATAAAATGATCCGTGACTTTCCGTTCTTCTTTGAAGTTGAGGAAGAATTTGCTCATATGGTGCAAATTCGCCGCGGTGGTATTTGCCGCTACATCGCTGATGCGGAAATACCGTTGAGGAACCGATCCTCCGCCACATAGTTGAGCCCTTCGTCCAGCACCTGCTTGGTGCTATGCCCCGTGATGTCCACGCCGTCAATGAGTACCTTGCCGCGCTTGATGACATCACGCCCAAAGATCGTGGTAGCTAGCTCCGTGCGCCCTGCACCTACAACGCCTGCAAGTCCGAGGATTTCGCCCGGATACACTTCTAGGCTGATATCGCTGAAACCGTAGCCCGTGAGGCCGTCCACAATGAGTGCGGGCTTGGTGTTTTCATAATCGATCTTGCTAGCTTCGGATTTATCCTTTGCCTTTTGCACCTGCGAATCAGGGGGCAGCAGCCCCGCCACGAGCATGTCACGCGTGAACTCGCTCACCGCGCCGCTCAGTGTAATGATGCCGTCCCGCATGATCAGCACCTGATCCGCGATTTCAAAGACCTCGCTCAGGCGATGGGTGATGTAGACTATGCCTATCCCCTTCTCCCGTAAGTCCATCACAATGCGAAACAGCGATTTGACTTCATTAAAGGTAAGGGAGCTGGTGGGCTCGTCCAATATGAGCAGGCGCGAGTTGCGCATCAGCCCACGCAGAAGCTCCACCAATTGCTGCTCTGCAATGGAAAGGGTCGCCGCCTTGCGGGAAAGATCCAGTTTCCAACCGAGGTGGTCGATCAGCTCTGTCAGGCGCTTGTGCAGGTCGCCGCGCTTCTCCTCAAATCCCATGATGACGTTTTCTTCCACCGTCATGTTTGGGAAGAGCATAGGCTCCTGCGGGACAAGGTAAATGCCTTGCAACAGAGATGCGGATGGCTTGCCCAGCTTGACCGGCTCGCCGTCCATGTAAATCCGCCCATCGTCCTTCTCGTAGATGCCCATGATGATCTTCACCAGCGTGCTCTTGCCCGCGCCATTGCCGCCAATCAGCGCCACAACCTCGCCCGCCTTCACATCCAGATCAACGCCCTTTAGCACCACATTGCTGCCAAAAGACTTGGTTATTCCACGAACTGATAGGAGCGAATCAGAATGATTTTTCACAACTTCGTGCATTCAATGGTCCTCCATACAATGTAACATTTGTTTCGTATACGTCGTTTTTGTTCGTGAATTTATGATACTACGCTTTTCTGCATTTGTCAACGCCAACCACCAAAGTTTTTTAATCCTTTTACACTTTATATGGAATAATCCACCGATAATCAAGCGCCTTTTTCAGTATATGCATCAACTCACCCAAAAATTACCCCTGATAAATTACATTATAAAGAAAGTGCATTCTTGGATTGACATTATTTTTGCGCAGTGATATACTACTTACATAGAAACATTTGTCGTTCGCACAAACATTTGCACACTATCTGCAGATGACAAGGAAGGAACAGCATGGATTACGAAGAATCGTTAATGATCAAGGTTGCATGGCACTATTATTTTGGTGGAATGACTCAGCAGCAAGTCGCTGAACTCCTCGGGATCAGCCGCATGCGCGTGATTAAGCTACTGGATAAAGCAAAGCAGACAGGCATTATCCAGTTCAAGCTTCGTCAAGACGGCGAAAAAAGGATGCAGCTGGAAAATAGCCTCATGAGCGAATACGGCCTGAAGGATGCGTTCGTCATCCCTGCCGCAAACGACCCCAGCATGATCAATGCAGCGATTGCCGAGGCTGCCAGCATGTACATCAGCGAGCGGCTCACGGAAAATGGCCTCATTAATATAGGCTACGGAAATACCCCCAGCAGAATCCTCAACAATATCGCCACCCTCGCCGAGCAGCCCCTCACCTGTATCTCGCTCACAGGCGGCGTAAGCTATTACCTCCCCGACACCAGAAGCAATGTATTTAACGCAAAGCTTCATCTAATACCCGCACCTCTGCTGATCAGCACCAAGGAACTCGCGCAAGCGCTGCGGCAGGAATCCTCCGTGCTCGAGCTAAGCCGAATGATCACCCTCTCCCAGATGACCGTTGTGGGTATCGGTGCGATGCACGAGAGCGCGACGATATTCAAATCAGGCGTGCTCAACAAAAACGACTTCCTATTCTTGAGCATGCAGGGCGCAGTGGGCGACTTGCTCAGCCATTTCATTGACAAAAACGGCAATTTGCTGGAAACCCCGCTGGAGGAGCGGCTCATCAGCACCCCACTCCAGACCCTCAAGGAGCTGAAAAACGTCATCGGCGTAGCCGCAGGCGACAGCAAGGTCGAAGCAATCCGCGCATCACTTCGCGGTCAGTACCTAGATGTTTTGATCACAGATGACAACACCGCACACCAGCTCCTTAACATGGCTGAGGGCGAGCAATAAAAAGCAATTGATTTTGATTATATAGTACATGGAGGGATGACAATGGCAAACCAATACCTAATGGCAGTCGACGCCGGCACAGGTAGCGTACGTGCTGTTTTGTTTAACACTCAGGGCGAACAAGTGGGTTGTGTTCAACATGAATGGACTCACGGCGAAGATCCTCGTTATCCAGGTAGCATGGATTTCGATTGGGTACACAATTGGGAACTGACATCCGATTGTATCCGCGGAGTTATTGATCAAACCAAAATTAATCCCACCGACATTGCTGCCATCAGCACCACCTGCATGCGAGAAGGCATTGTCCTATATGATGAGGACGGGCAGGAAATTTGGGCTTGTGCGAATGTGGATGCCCGCAGTGATGACGAAGTTGGTCAGCTGATTCAAATGAATCCCGATCTGGAAAAAGAAATCTATTTGGAATCTGGTCAGACCTACGCCCTAGGGGCACTCCCCCGTATCCTCTGGGTAAAAAACAAACTCCCAGAGCTTTATGCACGCGTCAAAAAGGTGAGTATGTTTAACGACTGGCTCATCTACAAGCTAACAGGGGTGCTCAAAACCGAGCCGAGCAACGGCTGCACAACAGGTATTTTCGATCTGCAGACGCGTGACTGGGACCCGACCATCATGCGCAAAGTCGGTTTAAAGGATGACATTTTTCCAGAGGTTGCCGAGTGCGGCGACATTGTTGGTAAAGTGAACGCCAAAGGCGCAAGCGATACGGGGCTCACTCAAGGAATCACCGTTGTCGCAGGCGGCGGCGATGCCCAGCTAGGCTGCATCGGCGTTGGCGTCGTGGACAATGCACAGGCCGCTGTATTCGGCGGAAGCTTTTGGCAATATGAGTGCAATACCGTCAGCGGACAAACCGATCCCGGATGCCGCGTTCGCGTGAATTGTCACGCCGTTCCAGGCGTGTGGCAATATGAGGCACTTGCCTTTAAGCCCGGCATGGTTATGCGCTGGTATCGCGATGCCTTCTGTCAAGAGGAAGTACGTCAAGCAAAAGAACAGGGCGTTGACCCCTATCAACTCATGAACCAAGAGGCAGAGAAAATCCCCGCTGGCTGCCATGGGATGCTATGTACCTTTAGCGATGTGATGAACTATATCTCATGGAAGCACGCAGCACCCACATTCACCAATTTCAATTTCGACCCTGCCAAGTTCAACAAATACACCTTCTACCGTGCAATCATGGAGAATACCGCCATGATCACAAAGGGTCATTTGGAACTTGTTTATGAAGCCACCGGCAATTCTCCCAAAGAGATTGTTTTCGCAGGCGGCGCAAGCAAGGGTGATATATGGTGCCAAATCCTAGCGGATGTGCTCGGTCTGCCTGTCAAGGTGCCGGTTGTCAAAGAAGCAACTGCACTCGGTGCAGCAATCCTTGCAGGCTATGGTGTCGGGATATACGATGACATTAGCGCAACGGCCAGAAACCTTGTCAAGTGGGATAAAACCTTTATCCCAAGCGAGGATAATCACAAGACCTACGAGGCAATGTATGAGCCATGGCGCGCGGTATACAAGGCCCAGCTGGATTTATCCAATCAGCATATCACCAACCATATGTGGGCTGCCCCCGGTCTTTAAATTGATGTGAGGAGTGACATGAACATGTTTATTATCAATGAGAACGAGAGAGAATACCGATTTGGAAACAGTGGTCCAAAATATCTGATGAAAGGTCCTCGCAGCAATTTTGCCATTGTTCAATTTCAGGCAGGAGAGGATTTTAAAGCGCACTACCACAATGTAATGGAGGAAAACTTCTTCATTCTTGAAGGTACTGTCGATATCATTGTGGATGGTGTCGTCCATAAGCTCACGCAAGGCGACTTGATCCATATTGAGCCGGGCGAAATCCACTATGTCATCAACAACTCCGATGCGGCTGTTAAAATGATTTCGACCCTTGCTCCCTTCACCGATCCAGATAAGGTCGAAATCGAAAACTATACCTATTAACCGCTGTGTTCAGCACTAAAAGAGGTCGTCCCTTTGATGGGGATGACCTCTTTGTTTTATCAACTTGATACTTCCTCAAGCAACAGCATTTCACCGCCGCGCTCACCTTATCCGTGGTTTGCCATTCATCAAGACTGCACGATTTTCCATCAATCAGTTTCAAATCATACCTTGTATATTGATTTCACATACGATAATATGATAGGGAAACAATGAGATAAAATCACATGGCCGCTTCATACCAATCTAAAAATGGAAAGGTGATAGATATGGAGAGATACATCATAGAGGAAAATGGAATCACGTTAGTTTTTGAAGTCACAGATGAGAAGGATGTGCGCTTTCTGCATTTCTCCAGCTTGCCTTTTGACGAATGCACATTGGCAGATGAAAAAGATCGCTATGCCTATCGTATGTTTGAATTTCAAGCGACTGGATTTGGGCGAGGCGAAAACCACGGCCTTAGGTATATGCAGAACAAACCCGGCATCGATATGACCTATGTGAATCATACAACCACTACAAACGAGCAAGGCAAACGCCTTGATATTGTGATGGAGCATCAGCCCAGCGGCTTATTGGTCAGAAGCGTCTTTCAATTCTATAGCGGGCTGTCCCTCACGCGCTGCTGGAAGGAAATCGAAAACGTCGGCAATGAGCCGCAAGGGTTGGAGTATATTTCGAGTTTTGCATTGACAGGCATCTCCAAGGAAGGCATCAAACCGGACGAAGAAAAGCTCCTGATGCACATCCCCTATAATGGCTGGGAAGCGGAAGTGCAGTGGCTGACCAGCACATTGCCCGAGCTTGGCTTTCATCATTTAGCCGATGCAGGCAATTCCTGCACCCGCATACAGCGAACCAATGTCGGTTCATGGTCATCGGGCGAAACTCTGCCCATGGCCTGTTTGGAGAACACAGAAACCTCCTCCATGCTATTTTGGCAGATCGAAACCAGCGGCGGCTGGCATTGGGAAATTTCCGATATGGTCGGCGAGTTGGTGCTCAATATCAGCGGACCCTCCGAAATCGAGCATCACTGGTGGAAGAACCTTGCACCGGGCGAGACATTCATTGGCGTTCCTATTTGCATTGGCAGTGTGATCGGCGGGATCAACGAAGCGATGCGCGAACTCACCCGCTACCGCAGAAGAATTCGCAGACCAAATGCGGACAATGAGAACCTCCCTGTCATCTTCAACGACTATATGAACTGCCTCTGGGGCAACCCCACAACTGAAAAGGAATTGCCGATGATCGATGCTGCAGCAGAAATCGGCTGTGAGTATTACGTGGTCGATGCCGGCTGGTATGCGGATGGCGAGTGGTGGGATGCGGTCGGCGAATGGCTCCCCTCGCAGGTTCGTTTCCCCGGTGGTTTTACCGAGGTCATGGATCATATCCATGCAAAGGGCATGATTCCCGGCGTTTGGCTGGAAATCGAGGTCATGGGCATCCATAGCCCCAAGCTCAAGGATACAGACGATTCGTGGTTCTTCATGCGCCATGGCAAACGAATAATCGATCGTGATCGCTATCAGCTTGATTTCACTAACCCCAAGGTGCGTGATTTCGCCGCATCGGTCATCGACCGCGTTGTGAATGAATACGGCGTTGGCTATATCAAGATGGATTACAATATCAATGGCGGTGTCGGCACAGAGCAAGGCTCCGACAGTTTTGGCGACGGCTTGCTAAAGCACACGCGCGCTTATCAAGCGTGGCTGGATCAGATATTCGCGACCTATCCTGACCTTGTGATTGAAAACTGCTCCAGCGGCGGCATGCGCATGGACTATTCCATGCTGTCTCGCTACTCCATCCAGTCAACCAGCGATCAAACCGATTACCTGAAATATGCAGTGATTGCCTCCAACGCGCCCACTGCCCTAGCCCCCGAGCAGTCCGCGATCTGGAGCTATCCGCTCAAGACCAGCACACGCGAGGACATCATCTTCAACAGCGTCAATGCACTCCTCATGCGCATTCATCAAAGCGGTGATACCAGCCAGCTGACTGATGATAATCGCGCGCTGGTCGCCGAGGGCATTGCATACTATAAATCCATTCGTCATAACATCAAACGCGCCATTCCGTTTTGGCCGCTTGGGGTATCTCATCAAGGAGCAGAATGGGTGAGTTTGGGGCTCGATGTCGGCACGAAACTGTACATTGCCGTGTGGCGTATCCATTCAACCAAGAATGTCATCACCTTGAAAGTGCCGCAAATCAAGGGCAAAGACGCAAGTATCTCCTGTAGATTCCCAGCTACGGATCAACAGCTTCGTTGGTCTGCAAGCCCTGTGGATGGCACCATTTCAATTGAATTACCCAACGACATTATGGCCCGCATCATAGAGATTGACTTGCCGCAAACGGAGGCGTAATATGCAACGAAAGCAAAACATCATCCCATTATCAAACGTCAAAATCAATGGAGGCTTTTTAGCCGATATCCAAAACCTCATTGCCAGCGAAGTCCTCCCCTATCAATGGGCAGCGCTGAATGACGAGATTCCAGACGCCCAGCCAAGCCATTCCATCCACAACCTTGAAATTGCCGCTGGAAGAAGCACAGGCGAATTCTACGGTGAAGTGTTTCAGGACAGCGATTTAGCCAAATGGCTGGAAGCCGCTTGCTATTGCATGATCATCAAACCAGACGACGCGCTTCAACAGAAGATTGATTTTGCTGTAGAACTCATCGCCGATGCACAAATGGACGACGGCTATCTCAACACCTATTTTTCTGTAATGGCTCCCGAAAAACGCTGGACGGATTTGCAGGAATGCCATGAAATGTACTGTGTCGGGCATTTTATGGAGGCCGCCGTTGCACACTATCAGGCCACAGGCAGCCACCGGATGCTTGACATCATGGAGCGCGCATTTGATCAGATGGCCTCTGTCATCGGGCCCGAGGAAGGAAAAATCCACGGCTACCCAGGGCATCCCGAAATAGAGCTTGCACTGATGCGCATGTATGAAGTGACTGGCAAAGAGAAGTATGCCGCTTATGCTGATTATCTGATGGATGTGCGCGGCAAACAGCCCTTCTTCTACGACGAAGAGCAACAAACGCGTGGGTATATCAAATACCCCGAGAACATCCCCTTTGGGCGAAAATATACCCAAAGCCATATGCCCGTTGTCGATCAGGTGGAGGCCGCAGGGCATGCAGTCCGTGCGCTCTATCTGTTCTCAGGCGTATTGGATGCTGCTGCACACTATGATCATTCCGATCTTCTGCATACGATGAATGCCGTCTACGAGGATATCACGACCAAGAAAATGTTTATCACAGGCGGTGTGGGATCAACGCATGTCGGCGAAGCGTTTACAAGTGCTTACGACCTTCCAAACGCGCTTACCTACAATGAAACCTGTGCTTCCATCGCATTGGGTATGTTTTCCGATCGGCTATGCCGCTTATATGGCCAAGCCAAATATGCAGACGTGCTTGAAAGAGTCCTATACAACGGCATCATTTCAAGCATGAGCATGGATGGCAAGCGGTTCTTCTATGTGAATCCGCTACAGGTCAACCCTGCGATTCAAAACAACAATCCCGACTACAATCATGTCAAGACCGAGCGTCAGCAGTGGTTTGGCTGCGCATGCTGCCCGCCCAATGTGGCACGCTATTACATGAGCGTTGGCGACAAACTCTATACCTCCTGCGAGGATACGCTATTCGTCAATTTATATGCCCAGAGTGAGGTTTGCTGGGACAGCAACAAGCTTGCCCTGCATACGAATTACCCTGCCGACGGCAATATCCGCATTGCCTGCGAGTGCGCCAAGCCCTGCAAGGTATGTCTGCGCATTCCTGATTGGTGCGAGAACTACACACTCAGCGGCACGGCAGATGCGCTAAGCGAGAGCGGCTATCTAGAGGTTGAGCTTCTGGAAGGAACGCATACGTTTGAACTGCATCTAGAAATGAAGCCCAAGCGCATCTGGTCAAACACGCTTGTTTCGGCAGATGCAGGCCGCGTTGCCTTACAGTACGGACCAATCGTCTACTGCATTGAGAGCGCGGATAATGGAGATCGAATTGATGAGCTTTGCATTTTGCATGACAGCGACATCAACATCATTGAAAACGGCTTTGCTTGGGGGCTTCCCGAGCTTGAGGTCAACGGAGTGCGCGAGCACCTCTCAGGTCCTCTCTACTGCGCCAAACCACCCACCCAAGTCCCCGTCAAGCTGCGGCTCGTCCCCTATTTTGCATGGGGCAATCGCGGCAAAGGTGAAATGTCTGTATGGATTCGCGAACGCTAAACATAAAACAAACGGCTCGGATGTGAACACTCACGTCCGAGCCGTTTTATCTATCAATTTTTATCATTCGGCAAAGCTTTTCGAAATTCTGATGGTGTGACACCGTAGCGCCGCCTAAACGCTTTCCCGAAGTAATTGGCATTGCTATAGCCCAGCTTGTCAGATATTTCCTGGATTTGCATATTGGGATTCATTAGATATTCTCTTGCTTTCTCCAAGCGAACTTTGAGCACATATTCATAAATCGGACAGCCATATTCCTCGCGAAATAGTCTGCTCAGGTATTCCTTGCTAAAATAGAATTTATCCGTTAGCTCCTTAATGGAGATATCCCTTTGATAATTGCGATCAATATAATCACGAACCGTTGCGATGATCTCTGTAGGGGTGAGTTCATTCGCATCTAGGCTATCCTCAGGCAGACGATCAATGGCAACCTTTAGCGCCTTCATAATTTCATCACGATCCAGCGGTTTGAGGAGATAATCAACGACATTATACTTAATTGCAGCATGTGCATATTCAAAATCGTCATATCCACTGATGACAATAAACTGACTTTCTGGGTAGAGTCCACTGGCTGATGCTAAAAAATCTTTGCCATTCATCACAGGCATGTTCATATCAACAAACACGATATCCGGATTCAGGCGTTCCATCAGTTCCAGTGCTTCTTTTCCATTGTATGCGGAATACGGTTCATGCGCATGGAGATTTTCCCAATCAATCAGCGATTGAAGCGCAACATGGATGGGCATTTCATCGTCAATGATCAGTACTTTGAACATTCTTCATTACCTCCAATGGAATTATCATAGTGATTTTGGTTTGACGCGGAGCATCCGAGCTCGTTATTTTTATTCTAGCAGATCCATTGTACAATAGTTTGAGGCGACTCGCAAGATTTGTGAGCCCGATGTTTTGTGGATTGAATGTGGTCGGCTTATCAAGCGCCACCCGTAATTCCTCTATCTTGTCAGGACGAATTCCGTATCCGCTGTCACTAACAGAAAGATAGACATTGCTATGCAGAACCGAGCATTGTATTTTAACATGTATGGTATCCACATCATTGGTGAAGCCATGCACAATGGAGTTTTCCGCAAGCGACAGCACGCCAAGCTTGGGAACATTCAATTCGCGAAGCCCTGCGTCCACGATTAGCTCATAGGTCAGCTTATCCCCAAAACGCGCCTGCTGGAGCATCAGGTATTTCTCTATGTTATCCAGTTCTGTATCAAGCGTTGTGAGATTGCCGCCGCGAATGGTATAGCGCAAAATCCCCGCCAGCGCTGTGACCATTTTGTAGATTCCCTCCTGTTTGTTGACAATCGCTTGGGTTGAGATGGCCTGCAATGTGTTAAAGAGGAAATGCGGGTTCATTTGCGCTTCAAGCGCAACGAGCTTTGCCGTTCGTTCGTTGAGTTCGGCGATATAGGTGCTTTCAATCAGCGTATTAACGCTCTCGATCATATTGTTGACGTCCTCAGAAAGCCCGATAATCTCGTAACTGCCTTCCAAATGCGCTTTTGTTTTGAAGTTTCCTGATCCGACACTACGCAGGCGATGCGCCAATTCAGACAGCGGTGTGGTGATGAATCTCACCCAATAGATGACCAACAGCATCGCAAACATCGCCAACGCAATGCCCAGTACAATGGAAAGATTTCGGGTAGTATTCAGATAGGCATTGATAACCGCCTTGGGTTTTAAAGCTGCCAAATAGAGGCTATAATTGCTTTTTGCACTGATGCAAAGCATATCTATGCCATTGATCTTTGTGGAAAAGCTACTGGATTCAACCGATAGATCCGTGAGCCGCGAAGGCATCGATTCGCTATCCAAATCAATGCCCGAGTAATATATATTCTCCCGCTCGTCCACCAAGCAAAGATATTCACCTTGAGCGATATGGCTTTGGGACATGGAGCTGATAATATCATCATTCACGGTAAATCGTACAACCGCAAGCAATGTATCCTGCGGGGAGTTCACAATACCACGCGTAATGGATAAGAATCCATCGCCTTCATCCTGCATGATGCTGCAAAAATCGGGCTTTGACGTAAATTGATCATAGCCTGCGAAATTCAGCGCAGTGATATTTTCACTTGTACTCACTTTACGAAGCTTCGAGTTCATGGAAAAGCAAGTATCGATATTGATCAGATACAAATCATACGTCAACAGGTCCCGTCTGGAATAGAAAATGGCCTTGAGCGCATTCTCAATAATTTGGCGCTGCTCGTAGTCAAGCGGTGTTGTTTGAGTCAGAATGCTCATGAACTCCGAATTGTTGCGCAGCTGCAAAGAAAAGGTACGCAATTCAGAAATGTAATCATCTAGTTGCTGACGTTCCAGTTCAAGCACGCGGCTCATAGCAGATATCTGCTGTTCTTTATTGGAGTTTGCCTGTGCAAGATAGTTATACACAACCATCAGCATCATGACCACCGCAACCGACAAGCTCACCAGTATGCTGAGCTGACGCTGAATCGTCGTATGGTTTCTCCACATTCGAAATCTCTTCGTTACTCTATTATGCATGCACAATCATACCTTCTACTCATTTTTCATCATTATACACCAAATATACAATTCCCGCATATTTTTACGCATGTTTTCCCGATAATTATAGCCTTTTGGTAAACATTTTTCCAGTCATGCCATGAAACAGTGCACAATTATGCATATTTTCGTTTAACATTTTACCTTTTATAAGTGAAAACGATGAGGTACAATGTAAATATGATTAGGGAATGAAAAAATCCCTTGTTTAAAAATTAAATGGAGGTAGGACAATGAAGAAGTTTATTGCAATGTTACTAATGGTATCTATGATGTTGACCATGATTTCCACCGCCGCTTTTGCGGATGATTCGGCAGAAATCTACATGTTCATCAACTCTCCCGAGTATGCTGATGCAGTTGAAGAATTGATCGCAGCTTATAAAGAGGTTGCTCCGAATGTAACCATCAACTATGAAACCACACAGAATGACTATCCAACTCTATTAAAGACCAAGATTAACGCAGGCGAATGCCCTGACATCTTCGCAACCACTTCTGGTAAGGAAATCGTTTCTTATCTGGATTACTCCTATGACTTCTCAGCAGAAGCTGCAGCAGCCGCTATGACAGATCCTGTCAAGAGCGTTATGATGTACGGCGAAGAAGTTCACGGTTTCCCCATCAAGGGCAACTACTTTGGTATCATCTACAACAAGGCAATCTTCGAAGAAGTCGGCCTTGAGTTCCCCACCACCTTCTCAGAGCTTGAAAAAGCCTGCGAAGCAATCTCCGCAGCTGGCTACACTCCCTTCTCCACCGGCTTTGCTGAGTGGTGGGTGTACAAGCATGTCATGCAGCATTTCGTAAACGCTGCTGGCGATTCCGAAGCGATTGTTAACTCCATCGTTGCCGGCGAGTCCACGATCTCCGATCATCCCATGATTTATGACAACTTCTTCAATTTCATTGATCTCGTTGTTAAGTACGGCGATGCAAAGCCCCTAGAGTGCGACCTTGCTGGCGAAGAAGCCGCAATCGGCACTGGCAAAGCAGCTATGATCCTTGGCCAAGGCGCATGGGTTGAAGATGACATTCTCGCAATTGATGATGCATTCCAACTCGGCTTCAACGGCTATCCCGTAAGCGAAGATCCTGCAGATTGCATGATCATTGCAGGCTCTGACCAAGCACTCCGTATCAACAAGGATTCTGCAGTGTTGCAGGACGTTCTTGACTTCGTTAACTGGTGGTACACCAGCGATTACGGCAAGGCATGGTTCACCAATGTTGCAGGCGTTATTCCTCCAGTCGTAGATGCAGCAGCTCCTGACAAAGAAGTTGTAAAGCAGGGCCAAGTGCTCGAGGCTGAAAAGGGCGCAGGCGCAGTTTCCATCGTATATTCCACCGACTCTTTCCACGAGGCTTGCGGCGTGATCTTGCAGTCCTACATCGGCGGCAACGTCACCAAGGACGAGGCTTGTGCACAGATCGAAGCAAAATGGATGGATCTGGACGGCACAAAGTAATCAGCTTGCTATCATAAGCAAAACCACAGGCCACGCTGTATCTTTGGATATGGCGTGGCCTGTATTCAAGAATTCACATCGAATCTATCGTAAGGAGGGATTGCCGTGCGCAGAAATAACAAAAGTGCCATTTCGCAAAACGCACTCAAGGAAACACTGCTTTTTACGCTTCCCGCGCTGATCTGTGTCATCATTGTTATTTATATTCCATTTGTTATGGCTGGCTATTATTCTCTTACAGAGTGGAATGGCATTTCCAAGACACCGATTTTTATTGGTCTTGAAAATTTCAAAACAATTTTCTCTTCTGGTAGTCCTGAGTTTTTGAATGCGATTGCATTCACAGGAAAATACACAATGCTATTTGTTGTCTTTACCAATATCTTCGCACTCGGTATTGCCGTAGCGCTTTCAAAAAAGTTTCGACTTGCCAATTTCCTCAGAGGCATGTTCTTCGTGCCCTATATCATGAGCATGATTATCGTAGGCTTTATCTGGAAATTCATTTTTACACAGGGCTTTGAGAAGCTCTATGAATTCACTGGATGGAATATCTGGGCATTGAGCTGGCTTGGCGATGACAAGCTCGCATTCTGGTCGGTTCTATTTGTAGGTGTTTGGCAATCACTGGGCTTTTACATCGTCCTATATATTGCCGGACTCAAGTCGGTTTCTACCGAAGTGCTGGAAGCGGCAAGCATCGATGGCGCAACCGGAAGCCAGTGTTTTTTCAGGGTCACATTGCCGCTTCTGGGTCCATCCATCACCACCTGCATCTTTATGGCAGTCACCAATTCTCTAAAAGTATTTGACATCATTCAGGCGCTGACCAAAGGCGGTCCCGGCGGATCAACTTATAGCGCAACGCTTGATATCTACCGCGAAGCATTTCAAAACAACCGCTATGGCCTAGGCTCTGCGAAGGCACTGGTTTATTTCGTGCTCGTGTTGATTCTTACGCAGCTCGTGCTGAAAATCTTTGAAAGGAGAGATGTTGACCTATGATCAATAAAGTAGAACGCAGCAGAAAACAGCATACGGCTTATGTGATGAAAAGAAAAGCGAAGCGAGTGATATTCTATTTCTTTCTGACGCTCGTTGCACTCCTTTACATCTACCCTGTTTTTCTGATGGTCATCAACTCCTTCAAGCCCTTCAAAGAGATTCTAACCAATGTGCTGGCTCTCCCTGTCAATTTCACGTTTGACAACTTCACCTACGTCATCAAAAAGATGGATTACTTCAATTTGTTCTGGAATAATGTGACGATCACAACAATCGGCATTCTGGGTATTTTGGTCATTTCATCCATGGCGGCCTATATCCTAGACCGCAGAAAGACCAAATATACAAAGCTGATCCATTCAATCATCATCATCCCCATGCTGATTCCGTTTCAGACGATCATGATCACATTGCTCAAAGAAATGAGCATATTGGGCTTATCAGGCAGCAAAGTGGGTCTTGGCATTCAGTACTGGGGATTTGGCGCATCAATGGCGACCTTCATCTACTATAATTTCATGAAGAGCATCCCCGGCGAAATTGATGAGAGCGCGATGATGGACGGCGCGACCACCTTCACCACCTACAGCCGCATCATCTTCCCGATTCTAAAGCCCGTAACGGCCACTGTCGCGGTGCTTGATGTCATGTGGATATGGAATGACTTCCTCCTTCCCCTGCTGATGGTCAACGGTTCTATGAAGTCAAAGACGCTCGTTTTGGCAGCGTATAACTTCGTTGGCTTCCTCAACACCAAATGGCATTACGCACTCGCCGCCATGGTTGTTGCCGTTCTGCCTTCGATTATCTTCTTTATCTTCCTGCAAAAATACATCGTTGACGGTGTTGTGACAGCATCTGTCAAGGGATAATTCAATCGAAACATCACATACAAAAAACGTCTATGACTAATTAGTCACAGACGTTTTTTATTATCGACTCCTTGGTTCCTTGCGCTTTCGCAAATGGACAATCAGCATTAGGAAGCCCAAGCTGAGCACCGTCATCAGCATCCACAGCAGATACACGGGCGACCAGCCATGCCCGCCATCTAGCACACTGGCAAGGATCATTGAACCAAGACCTGCCGCCACATACGCAGACGCATCCAAGAATCCAGAAACGAAACTCACTCTCCCCTGCGCAACAAAACGCAATGGGTACAGCGTGAGCAATAGTATATTCACGCCATACATCAGCGCACTGAGCATGCATAATGAGATGATATACACCCATTGATTTTCCGTCATTCTCATCACCTGCAAACACGCTAAGCTTGCGATCATGAAGATGGCTGCCAAGGGTTCATCTTTGAATCGATGTTTCCGCAGAAAACCAATGGCCATAATGCCCACAAAGTTAAACAACGGCAACATCCAAAGCATAGCGGCTGACGTGCCTGCAGGAATGTTGAAGGTTTCCTCCAGCATCACAGGTCCCCATAGACCAATGGAATCCTTAACCATCCCCTGCGCCAAGCATGCAACTGTAATTAGCAAGAGCCCTGAGGAGAGTATGAATGTTCCTATACTGCCGCTTGGCTTCTCTGGTCCTTGTATCGCTGTTTCATTTTTGCCCACTATGAAGCCCTCGCTCTTAGCATCATTGCCGCCAAGCAGCATCCATACCAATCCAGCTAGGATCAGAAGAACACCAGGTAAAATAAAGCTAAACTGATATGGGAGCACCTGAATCAGCAGCCCGCAGCCCAGATAAGCCATTAACGAACCCATTATCATTGATGTGGAGAGCCAAATGACCAGACGACCCTGTGCTTCTTGCTCAAACCATCTGGAGATGATCCGAATCATATTACACCACAGCGCACTTTGTGCAAAACCGTTGATGCTCCAAACCACCATCAGCAGCCATGTCTCTGTCACAAATCCCATGAGAATGTTGCTCAACCCCGATACAAGCGTTGCCCCAAGCAACAAGTATTCATTGTTCACATAATCGCCGAAGTATCCGCTCACAAGCTTACCGCCTGCATAGCACCAATAAAATAGCGTGCCTAACATAGCCACGCTCATTTTATTGATATTCAAGCTCGTTTCAAGTGCAGTGATCGCAACGGAGAGATTGTTTCTCCCAAGATATGCGAGTGTATAGATGATCCAGCACATGATGAATATCTGCCTTTGACGAACATTGATCTGTTTGCTTTGGCAAATGTGCAGGCGTCTAAATATCGACATAGAAACCATCCCAAGCCGTCAGGAGGTTTTCACGATCGCCCACAGCTTTGATCTCGTCATGCATGAGTATACCGTTGTGCGAGAAATGCGAAATCACATATTGAGTCTGTTCGCTGCAAATCCCAATCGATATAAATCTTTCCCTCGCCTGAAGTGCAGCAGGAATCCCCATGTGATAGTTACCATCCGGATGCAGAACGTTCGTGCAATCAAAGCTCACTAAATCAATCTTCTTGCCTGTCAAATACTCCCATGTTTCCTCCGGATAAATACCTGAATCATGTCCATAGAAGATCGTTTTCCCGTCTTTTTCAACCAGATATATCAGGCATTTTTCCTGTGGATTATGACGCGCCAACAGCGGTGTTACCAGATAGCCTTCCGCGGTTTCAAAAGGCATGAATTCATGCACTTCTTCAAATCGAACCACCTGCTCAAAGTTTGAGCTGTCATTTTGTCCGGCCGCCTCGTCATATTTCGCCTTGACCTCTGCACAGCCATAGACAGTTAGCACCCCAAGGTCACCATGTGCATAGGGTTCGCCCCTTAGCAGCAGCTCGTGAGGATAGCAATGATCCTGATGTGAATGCGTAATAAGCACCGTTTGAATGCTTGGCAAATCAAGTCCTTGCTGGAGCATATGCAGATAAGTATCAGGTCCAAAATCCATCAGGATTTTTTCATCAATCACAGCCTGAGCGCGAGTTCTGATGTTTTTCCCGCCAAGACTTGCAGCCTTTCGGCATGCCTCGCACTGACAAAACAGTGCCGGCCAGCCTTCTGCCGCAGCTGTTCCCAAATAACGAATACGCATAAACAAATATCCTTTCCATTAATTCATTTTCTATCGCAATGGACATCATCATCCTTTGACTGCACCGTTTGTCAATCCTTGAATAATATATTTTTGAGAGAAAATATAGACGATCATGATCGGCAACATGGAGAGCAAGAACGATGCAAACGCAAGATTGTAGTCGAAGGTATACGCTGTTTTGAAGTTGTACTGGAACAACTGTAATGTCCAGCTAGACTTTGACTTATTCAGCAGCAGCAATGGCAGCATAAAGTCATTCCAAACCGACAATGCATTGAGAATCAGGATGGTCACGGTCATTGGTTTGAGAAGCGGAAACACAATAGATGCATAGGTTCTAAACACGCTGCAACCGTCGATATGTGCGCTCTCCTCCAATTCCAGCGGAACCGCCGAATCAATATAGGCAACGAACAGGAATACGCCGTCTCGAAGTGCAAACATCAGGTTAAAGAGAATCAGCCCCCAGATGTTTGACAGGTTAAACTTGCTTGCGAGCTTCACCAGCGGCACCATGACCACTTGAAAGGGAACAAATAAACCGATTACCAAGTAGATGTAGGAGAATCGATAGAATTTGCTTTTACGCATATTGCGCGCAAGTGCATAGGATAATGAAGGAATCACAATCGCCATCAGTATCAGCGAAACAACCGTGATAAAGAGTGTATTTCCAAGATACGTGAAGTAGTTTTGCTTATTGATGACCTCTTGAAAGTTGCCAAGATAAAAGGATGTTGGCAAGGAAAAGAAGTTCTCCGTGGACTCCTGGCGCGTTTTTAGCGCGGTAATCACCGTTAGGTATAGCGGTGCAGCAATGATCATACATCCAACCGTCAGCACCAAATACTTAAGAAACTGGAACACCCTCGTCTGCAACGGAACAGGCGGTGGGTTGACCTTTCGTGCGTTCGTACTCGTCATCACTTTATCTCCTTCCCGCCGCGCGTTGTTCTGAACTGGAAGAACGAAACAAGGCATACCAAGGCGAAAATGACAACCGATTGCGTGATTGCGTAGCTAAACTTTGTATTGACAAATGCATTTTCATAAATCAAGAAAGCAATGGACTGCGTCGAACCTGCCGGACCGCCGCTGGTCATGGTCATGATATAGTCATAAACCGTCAAACCTTCTTTGGTTACAAGGATAATGCAGACGCTTAGCACGGGCATCAGCAACGGAAGTGTGATTTTAAAGAAGCGTTGCCAACTGTTTGCGCCATCAATAGAAGCCGCCTCATACAAGTCAAGGCTGATATTCTGCATGCCTGCTATGAGCAAAACCATCGGAACGGATACGCTCTTCCAGACATGCACGATTAAAATGCCATATATGGCCGTTGACGAGCTTGAGAGGATGTTCTTACTCAACCACCCAATCTCAAGCGCTTTGCCCAAAACCGGAAGCGCGCGATAATAAATCTCATTGAACACCAAACCAATGGTAATCAGGCTCAGCGTTGCGGGGAAGAAAAAGACTGCTCTAAAAAATGTCTGTCGTTTTATTTTGGAGCAAAGCAGTACCGCCAGTAAAAGTGCGATAATATTCACAGCAATGACCAAGATCACTGTATACTCAACAGTAAAGAATAGTGCATTTTTAAATACGCGATCTGTAAACAACTTTGCGTAGTTTTTAAATCCAACAAATTTATAAGTCCTTGCATATCCATTCCAGTTTGTGAAGCTATAATAGAAACCATAGACAACCGAGAATACGAAAAACATCGTGTATAAGATTAGTGGAGGAATCGTAAACAGTGCATAGGTTTTTCTACCCATTTGCACGCCGCTTTTCTCTTTTTTTATACGTTGCATGGGGACAACCTCTCTTCCATGCCATTTAATAGGGCGAGTACCCATTACGGGTACCCGCCCGCTTCCTTCAAATAACTTTTGTTAGTAAATGGGGGATTAAAGTTTTACTCGTTGTAAGTATCAAGGATTAGTTCATTGAGGTTTTGCAGCCATGCATCAACATCGCCATTGTCAATGAGCTCTTGGCAGATGTTGCCATAAGTGCCGCTGAATCCTGCCGGCCAGCTGTTGCCAGGAACAGACATGGTCTTTCCGGTCTGTACATACTGTACGAACATATCTTCAAACTCGGACTTGTTAAAGGAAACGCCGATGATCGAAGAAGGTGTGCCGTCATAGTCTGAGAACTTCTGAGCCTGCTCTGGGCTGGTGCAGTATTCTACAAACAACTTAGCTTCTTCAGGATACTTAGTGGAAGCGCTGATGGAGAACGAAGTATCGATGTTAACACCAAGGCGATCGGTGATTTCGTTTTCAGCATTGAAAGCAGGATAGCGGAACATCGCAAACTTAAGGTCTGCATTGCTCTTCACGATTTCAGGATAAGCAAAGGTGCCGGAGAAGAACATAGCTGCTTTGCCGTTTGCAAAATCTGCAATTGCCTGCTCGTAGCCTGTGCCAAGATTGTCTTCCTGACCGTAGCCGCGAAGCTTTACAATGGTTTCGCCCATCAAGCGAAGCTCATCGGACTCAGCTGCTGTGGTTTCGCTTGCGGCGATTTTTTCAAACAAGCCAACCGGATCCTCTAGCATGGTTACGCTTGCACGGTCGCAGAACTGACGAACAGTCCATACATCCTTGTCAGCGAATGTGAAAGGAGTGATTTCTGCCGCATTGAATACGTCGCATAATGCATATAGCTCGTCGATCGTCTTGGGGATCGCTGCGCCAACCTGTTCAAACAGGTCAAGATTGTAGAAAATACCAAGCATATTCAGCGACACAGGAATTGTGTAGTTCTTGCCGTTTACTTCTGTCATTGCAAGAACGTCGGGGCTAACATTCTCAAGCATTGCTTCGCCTGTTAGCTCCATCACATAACCAGCTTCGACTTGCTCTCTGGGAGCTGCGTCCAAGGGGAATACGGTGAAAACATCTGGAACCTGGTCAGATGACATACGAGTCATCATTACGGTTTCAGCATCCGGTACGTTGGTGTGCTCAACCTTGATATTGGGGTATTGAGCTTCGAACGCCTCGATTAGTTGTTCGTAGTAGTCGGTGCCTTCATCTTTCATTTGGAAGAACTCAATTGTGACCTGTTCCTCTGCGTAGACGTTACCCGCTAGACCTAGGCACATTGCCAAGATTAGCAAAACACTAAGCATTTTTTTCATGATGGACCCTCCTTTTGAATTATGACGCTCTGCGTCTTATCTGTTTTCTATTATAATGGATTCATATATCGTATGATACATGAAAAATGACTTTGTATGATGTAAGGAAAGTGTGTTGTTTTGCATTCGGCCTCTACTCCGTGATCAAACCTTGACCATCTTTGAATGCATTGCTAAGGTTTCCGGGCGTATCACCATAGTACTTCTTGAAGTTCCCAATAAAGTAGGATGTACTAGCATACCCTACCATTGCAGCGACTTCGTTGATATTAAGGTCGTCTTGACTGATGAGGCTACGCGCCTTTTCCATGCGCAATCGGAGTAGATACTTCGAAAACCCCATTCCCACTTGGCTTTTAAATAATCGGCTCAGATAATTTGGATTCATGAAGTACTTGGTGGTTGCCAGCTCATTGAGAGAAATTTCACAATAATAGTTTTCTTGAAGAAACTCTTTGATCTCAGAAATGATATCCCATTCCCCTTCTTCTTTGACATCCTGCTCTCCATAGATCAAATCCTCGAGATATTGAGTCACTTGTTTGGATGTGTTAAAGTCCCACAGCTGCCTCGGTGCAAGCTTCCCCTCTCCTGACTGTCCCCTCTCCATCCTAAGCGAAAGCGCAATCGAGAAAAAGTCATGGTATGTTTTTTCAGCTTGGCATAGGCTCAGCCTCGGCAGCATCGCAATCTTCTTTTCAAGCATCTTCTCCACTTCATCTGTTTTGTGGGCTTGTAATTTTGTCCTGATCATTCGAAGGTCTTCTTTTGATAGAACCGGTTTATCCTTACCACTATCGCTAAAGAGAAAGACCCTTTCCCTCTTCTGGATCAATCGTAAGCTCAATGCGCGTTTTGCCCTCAAATAGCATTCGGGCATTTCAGCAATACATTTTGACGCAGGTGCAGCACCAACGACGCAGACTTGTGCATATCTTCTTGGTATCTCCTGAGTCAAGAGTTCCATCTTTTCCATACATACCGCTTGAAACTTATTAATCGGTAAATCTTCCCCATTGCATATGAGAAGCAGCCATCGGTGTCCGTGCAGCATATCACCATAGATAAAAACTTCCTCCGAGATGATCTCCTCTGCTACACTGCTGAGCTGCGCGTCGGTAATCTCAGCGCAGAGCACAACCGAAGTGAGGTAACCGCGTTGCAGTACCTCCTCAGGCAAGGGATATCTGGGCTCAATGCCCACTCCGCCAGACAGGAATCCCATCATGCGATAGCTGTTCATCATGCGCTGCGCATCCCCATCCGGTTGCCTTCTTTCGGCATAGCTGCCCAGCAATGCTTTCAACTCATCAAGCGCACCATAAAGCTCTTCTTTTTTGAGCGGCTTGAGCAAATAGCGAAACACACCGTTTTTTAGTGCGTTACGCGCATATTCAAATTCTGCGTAACCCGTAACAAGCAGCGTTTTGATGTGAGGATATTCCTTTCGCACAATCTCGCTTACTTGCAGGCCGTCCATGCCCGGCATCTTTATATCCAAAATGAGCACATCAACCGTTTCCTGCTCAAGTGCTTTGAGCACCCGAACACCATTGTCACACGATAGCACAATGCGCGATTGTGCGTCCCATTCCATCACCATCTTTTCAATGGCTTTACGTGCATAGAATACATCATCTGCAATAATAAAACGCAATGACTCATTCTCCTTTCAAGTCTCAACTGGGATCAGCATTGATAATGTGGTACCTTGTCCCGGATCACTTCGAATGATCAATCCATGCTCCATACCATATAGCCCGATCAAGCGGAAATTCACATTAAGCATGCCAATGCTGCTTTGATCTTGTTGGTAGAGAACCTGCGGATGTCTGCATAGTTCCTGTAGTTCATGCAATCGTTCAGGCTCAATACCCGCTCCGTCATCGCTCACAGCGATATAGAGTTGATCTTCGATGAGCTTGGAGGTAATGGTGAGTATGCCGCCCGAACCGCGCCTTCCAAATCCATGAACGAAGCAGTTTTCCACCAAGGGTTGCAGCATGAACTTCAGCACCTGCATGTCCAGTGTGTCCTCGCTTATGTTGTACTCCACCTTCAGATCGCCAGCCATGCACATGCGCTGGATAGCGATATAGCGGCGCACTTGATCCAGTTCTTCGCTCAACGTCGCTGTCGAGCCGCCAGATATGCTGTATCTGAACAGGTCACCAAGGTCCGTTGCTATGTCGGAGATTTCAGGCACATCCTCAATCTGAGCGATGGAGGAAATCAAGTTCAGCACATTATAGAGGAAATGCGGGTTGATTTGGCTCTCAAGCATTTTAATCTGCGCTTTTCGCTGCAAATCTCGTTGCTCATATTCTCTCAAAATACTCTCACGCAGTTTATACACCATGTGATTAAATCCTCGAATTAATTCACCCATATCATCTTGGCGATCCGTTTGCTCAGAAATCTCCTTCATGTCGCCGCTCTCAAGCTCTTTCATACCCGCCTGCAAAATACGGATGGGCTTTGTCATGACCATGGACAGAATCGCACTGCTGCCAACAAATACGATCATCAGCAAGGATACCGAATATAGGTAAATTTTTATCCCCTTGGTTGCCTGCGAATTTACCAAATCCATTGGCACGTAGTTCACAATGTTCAAATCCATTGCTTCATTATAAAGAATTGCAGATAGATAGCTTCCTACATCCGTCTTCACAGGGATCAGCAACTCCCCCGCCTTAATCTCTTGTTTGTTTTCTTCAATGGCTTCAATCAGCGGTTGATTGAGTACCTGAGATTCCTCGCCTGATTCAAAGAGCGCTTGCCCATTCTGAACCCCCATCGCCATAACATCCTCGCCAACCGTCAGCACTTGGAATGTCTGGGCCAAACGCTTGATATCGATGTTGATGAAGCCATGACCGATGGGCTTGAAATTATAAGGATTGTTCATTAAGAAAGCATAGGTCACCGTCTTCACGTTTTGCTGATTGATGGTTGTTTCATAAACATGTGACACGTAGTATTTCTGCTCGTTCTCATCCATCGTCTGTGCCATCCGCTTCAGATTCTCCAGATATTCTTCGTTATAGCCCGCTCCGCTATATACATGATCGGATAGCGTAAGGTAAGTGACGCTGGAGATATCCGGATTGATCTTCACAGAAAGCGTATTGCTTTTGAGTCCTCTGAGCGCCTCAACATATAGCGATTTACCCATGTAGAAATCATTCTCCACATAGGTCAGAATGTCTGTATTCACCAAATACATCGAAGAATTAAAGCGCAAATCTTGAATGATAGTTGTCAGCTTATTATCAATCATGCGGTTTGCCTGCATGAGCACACGCCCATAATAATCCCGCTCCGTATTGGATGTGCGAAGAATGAAAAGCCCAAAGACCACCGATAGAATCAGAAAAAACAGAATAAAGGTCAGGAGTATCCTTCTTTGAAGTGATATCTTTTTAACCCACAACATGACATTCCTCCACGATCTAGCAAGGCATGATCGATTCATCTAGCACAAGTACTCGTTTACCATAAACCATGATTTCAAGGGGCTTGGACACCGATACTCGTAGCTGCTCGGCACGAACGGCGATTTTGACATCAATGCCTTGGTAGGTAATCTGAAAGCTCAGTTCGTCCCATGCCTTGGGAAGGGCTGGTGCCAGCAGCAATTGCCCATCTTTGACCTCCACGCCCCCAAAGCCCATCACCACGCATTGCCAAATGCCGCCCATGGCTGCCGCGTGAATCCCCTCTGCTGATGCCATACCTTCTGCCAAATCTACGGTTGCTGCCTTTTCAAACAGTTCATACGCTTCCTCTACTCGGCAAAGACGCATCGCCGCAAGGCTGTATGTATTATAGCTGAGCGAAGAATCATGGAGGCAGCGTGCTTCATAATAATCGAAATTCGCTTCCCATCTTTCTTGGCTAAGTATGTTTGGCAAGAGTGTCATAAGCGCGATCACGTCCGCTTGCTTGGCAACTTGGGTTTTTGAGAGTTGCTCAACATTATAACGTTTTAATATAGCGCCTGGCTTCCCTTTATATTTAGTAATGTCAAGCATCGGGAGCTGTAAAAAGCCATCGCATTGGGGCACAATGCCATCTTGGTTTGGCTGCGGCAGATATAAACCGCTTGATACCCGCTTGATCTTTTCAATTGATTTTTTATCCGTCGCTGATAGATGTCCTGATGCAAGGACGGCTTTGTCCATATTCCATTGAGCCATGTAATTGGTATATGCGTTGTTATCCGCAGGCTCCGTGTACTCATCAGGTCCAATCAGATGGTTGATTTCATACTGTTGCTTCTCTTCATTCCACTCAGCACGATCCGCCCAATATCGCCCTGTCTCCCATAGGATTTCCCAACCCATCTCATCCATAAATGCAGCATCACCCGTCGCTTCATAGTAACGCCACACCCCAAGTGCCACGTCCGCATTCACATGGATTTCCATTTTTCCCGTATAAATCGGGATGGGTTTGCCTGTGACAACATCCGGTTCGCCTTCATCAGGTGTTTGTTCACCGTCTTCAATCCATGCACTTTCCCACGGAAAAAGTGCACCGCTGCATCCGTTTTCTACTGCCTTTCGCCTTGCTGTTGGCAAGCATAAGTATCGATAGGTCAGCAAATCCCGAGCCACCTGTGGGTTAGTCATCATCCAAGGCATGAGCATAAACATTTCAGTATCCCAAAAGGTGTGTCCCCTATACGCTTGTCCAGACAAACCCTTTGCACCAATGTTCATCCGTTCATCGCCGCATGGTGTCATGATGCGCAGATGATAGAGAGCGAACCGCATCGCTGCTTGGTCGGCCTCTGATCCGCTGATTTTCACATCATGTTTCTTCCAGTATACAGCCCAATCCGCAGCATTTTCCTCCGTCACTTTTGAAAAACCGATCTGCCTTGCCTCGCACGCCGTCACGCGTGCAGATTGCATTGGATCAATCGTATCAGGATCACGATCCGTATGTATACCGATGTAGGTAGTAAACACTGTAGCTTCTTGCGCTTTAGCCAGCCACTCATATTTTGTTCCGATGGTTCTTCTTTCCATCGCTATGGAGGTCTGTGCTTGTGATTGTGATATTTGAGCAGCCGCAAAAAGTGCAACCGCAACCTCAGATTGATTGGTTTTTAGACCAAGCTGCCAGCAATCCCCCACTTGGCATCTGCGATCAATCAAATGCATATGCTGTGCGCCGCTATTGCTCACACTTCCGTCCAGCCGATGCGTCAATGCGATGCAGCAATCTCGGTTAGGTGTCAGCGTGATTTGCTGGGTACAAAGGTGCTTATTTCCAAGCGATACAATTCGCCGCGCACTGACATCAATCGCAATACCAGGCCTTGTTTCAAGCCTGTATTTGCGCCAAAGCTCGCCTGTTTCCAGCTCAATGCGGCACTCATATTCAGTTGCTTCTTCCATCGTCATATACTCGCCATCAACGCGCAACTCAATGCCGATGAAATCGGGCATCATCACCAGCTCACTCACCTCACCTGCAAGCGCGTCAAAACAACCTGCAACAAATGCGCCGCAGGATCGCAGCGGACTTGATAGCTCGCTAGCAGCACGGAGTCCCATATATCCATTCCCTTGACAGAAGATCGATTCTATTTGATTTTGCTCCTCGGTGCACCAGCCGCCCGAGCTGATATGATTGGGTGTAATTTTTAGGCGATTCATATGATCCACCCTTTCCACACTTCACTTACCCATCATCAATTTTACTCTTTGCCATTCGCGCAAGTCAATGCATATCACCATACCTCAGATAAATTGTAAGGATTCTGTTATACAAAACTGATTGTTTTCTCATTTTCAGTGAAATCATAATCAGTTACTTCCTCCATCTGTTATACTATCATTATTCCTCAAGCATAAGGAGGCGAAGCATCATGACAGAAGCATGGTGGAAAGAAGCGGTCGTTTATCAAATTTATCCTAGAAGCTTTATGGATTCTAATGGAGATGGCATTGGAGACCTGAAGGGTATCATCAGTCGCCTCGACTATTTAAAAGATTTAGGTGTAGATGTCATTTGGCTTTCCCCTATTTTCAGTTCACCCAATGATGACAACGGCTATGATATCAGTGATTATCGCGGAATCATGGATGATTTTGGAACCATGGAGGACTTCGACCTTTTACTTGCACAAATGCATGCCCGTGGGCTTAAGCTCATGATGGATTTGGTGGTCAATCACACATCGGATGAACATGCATGGTTCCGCGCAGCTTGCGAAGACCCATCGTCGCCCTACCGTGATTATTATTTTTTCCGTGATGGCAAAGAGGGACAGCTGCCTAACAACTGGGCCAGTCACTTTGGTTTCTCCGCATGGGAAAAGGAGCCCAGCGGTGATCAGTATTTCCTCCATTTATATACCAAAAAGCAGCCCGATCTCAATTGGGACAATCCCAAGGTACGAGCGGAGGTCTATAGTATCATGCAGTTTTGGGCGGATAAAGGGATAGACGGCTTCCGCATGGATGTCATTAACTACATCTCAAAAGTGCCTTCCCTTCCTGCCATGTCCGGCGAAGGCTTCCAGCTTCCAACCCCCTATATCGCCAATGGACCTCATGTACACGAGTATCTTCAGGAAATGAATCAGCGCGTACTATCCAAAGGCGACTATATGACAGTCGGCGAAATGGTGTCTGTAACAACCGATCAAGCCAAGCTATATACGCATGAAGATCGGCGTGAACTAAATATGGTTTTCACATTTGAACATATGTATATTGATGCTGTTGGCGAGGACAAATGGAATATCCGTCCGTGGCAGCTCACAGAGCTAAAGGATGTATTTACTCACTGGCAAACGGCACTTGAAGAAGGCTGCTGGAACAGCCTATACCTCAATAACCACGATCAAGCTCGAATGGTCAGCCGCTTTGGCAACGACAAAGAATACCGCGTTCAAAGTGCAAAAATGCTAGCAACTTTCCTGCACACGCTTCAAGGCACACCTTATATTTATCAAGGCGAAGAGCTCGGCATGACCAATATTCATTTTGATTCCATTGATAAGTACAGAGACATTGATACCTTGAACCACTACAAAGAGGCCGTTGAGGTGTTTCATCAAGACCCGGCCGATGTCATGAAAGCAATCGCCTATAAGGGCCGAGATAATGCCCGCACACCCATGCAGTGGGACACAACCGTCAACGCAGGGTTCACAACCGCCGCGCCTTGGCTTTCTGTCAACCCAAATCACGTGGAAATCAATGCAGCTCAAGAGATAGACGATCCTCAGAGCGTATACCATTATTACAAGAGATTGATTGAGTTGCGCAAGCAATGCAAAGTCATGGTTTATGGTACATATGAGCTCTTGGAGCGCGAGCATCCGCAAATCTATGCCTATACCCGTGAGTATCAAGGCGCTCATCTCCTTGTGCTGCTCAATTTCAGCGGCGAAGATGCTTGCATCACGCTGAGTGACGAACTATCAAGCTTGCCAAAAACACTTTTGATCTCAAACTACGCTAGTCCTGCTTGCGCCGCGCTCCATCCCTACGAAGCGCAGGTATGGCATTGGAATACCTAATCAATAACCAAATGCCCATCTTCATACAAAAGCAGCCCTGCATACCTTGATGGTATCTGGCAGGGCTGCTTTTTTGCATATCATGTTTATTCCTGAAACACTGGCCATCCATCTTCATCATAGTGCAGAAGCTGCACATAGGTATGGCGGTTTGGATCAGAAAGAGCCGTTCCTTGAAAACCAGGGTATGGACGAGCATGGAATACCAGCAAGTCCCTTCCCTCTTCATCCACCGTAAAGCTGTTATGCCCAGGTCCAAAGAGACCTCGCGCTTCATCTGTCACCATAACAGGCGTTTGGGATTTAGTCCATGATGACAGGTCTAGTAAGTTAGCGTTTTGCATAGCCCACAGCAAGCCCATGCTATAGCGTTCATCCGTTGCACTGCCCGAATAAGTGATAAACACCTTATCATCCCTAAGCAGTACAGCTGCGCCTTCATTGACAAGGAAGCCTTCGCATTCCCAGTCAAATTCCGGTTTGCTGATCATGACAGCCGGAAGCTGTAATGTCCACGGATTCTCCATCTTAGCGATGTATAGGTTTGAGTTGCCCGCAATCGCATAATCGCGTTGTGCCCATACATAGTAGCGAGTCCCATCCAGCAAGAAGCTAGTGGCATCCAACGCGAATGATTCCCAACCGCTGTTGATCTGCCCTTTTTCTATAAAGGTTCCATCCAGCGGATTCGCAGAATCATTCTCAAGCACATACATGCGGTGGTCATAGCAACCCGATTCATCTGCATCTTGCTGCGCGGCAGCGAAATAGATATACCACTTACCATCAATGAAATGGATTTCAGGTGCCCAGATATTCATACTCATAGGACCCGAGTCATGCTTGCGCCATACCAGCACAGTTGGTGCATTTGCTAGTGCTGAGATGGTTTGAGCTCGCCTGAGTTCAATCGCATCAAATGCAGGCAAAGAGGCTGTGAAGTAGTAATAGCCATCCGTATGTTTGTATACAAAAGGATCGGCACGTTGCTCAATCAATGGTGAGACATTACTTTCCATATTGCATCATCCCTTCACGCTACCCGCTGTCATACCAGCGATAAACGATTTTTGATTGAGCAAGAAAATCACCATGATGGGAAGCACGCTCATGACTGCGCCTGACAGCAGCAAGTCATAGTTATTGCCGTAAGGCGTCAGCAAGGATTGAAGACCAAGCGGCAGGGTTTGCATTTCTGTGGTACGCAGCACGATCATAGGCCAGACCATAGCGTTCCAACTGCCCATCGCCATCAGGATGGTCATCGCGCCAAATGCAGGGAGCATCAGCGGCATCATGATTTTGAAATAGATACCATACTCCGTACTGCCATCAATGCGAGCTGCTTCCATGAGCTCCGTGGGGAGTCCCATCGAGTATTGACGGAAGAAGAACACACCCGTGGCCGACACTGAAAATGGCAAGACAACACCGCCATACGTATTGATTAATCCAAAGGCATCAATTTGCTTGTACAACGGCAAAATGAGGATTTCAACAGGAATCATCATCGTTACCAGCACAAGAAGAAACAGCGTATTGCGCAGACGGAAGGAGTACTTACCAAGCGCATAACCAACCATGGATGAGAAAACCAATCCGCATGCCACTTGGACAACCAGTATCACAACGCTGTTGAAATACCAATTCAAGTACATGCCATCGCGTTCGGTGATCAAGAGGCCATAGTTAACCAGACTGTAGTTCTCAAAATCGAACTTGAACTGCAAGCCGTTACGCACCATTTCTTGACCGGGCTTAAAGGATGAAATCAATAGGAAGAAGAAAGGCATCAGCGCCAAGATCGCAAAGCATAACATCAATGCCGTGCAGAAAATGGTTGCAACTCGCTTTGACTTAGAGATCGAATGCATTACGATACCTCCTTCTTGAAGGAGCCTGTTAGCCCCAATTGAATGACGTTAAGAATGAGCACAATCCCCAGCAGTACGATGCCCGCTGCACTTGCGAGACCAAAGTTATTACGGTTAAAGCCCTGACTGTAGATATAGCCAACAATGGTTGCGCCAATATCGCCAGGTGTTCTTGCACCATTAAACAAGGTAAAGCTCTCCGCGAACATCGAGAAGCCGCCATAGATGCTGATGGTCAGCACATAAATGATCGTTGGTCGTACAGATGGAATCGTGACGTAGAAGAATTGCTGCACAACATTTGCGCCATCAATTCGGCTGGATTCATACAGTTCAGCCGGAATGCTCTGCAATGCCGAGAAATAGTAGATGATATTGACGCCCATCCACTTCCAGCAGCAGAAAATGACCAGCACAGCCATGGTTGTACCCTGCTGGGCAAGCCAATCCTGCGCAGGCAATCCCAGCGACCGCAGTATCGCATTGAAAATCGCATTTTCATTTGCAGAAAACGCATAGCGGAAGAAAAGACCTGCCATGACAACGGAGGTAAGTGCAGGAATAAACATAGAGGACTTAATTGCATTTGCACCTTTGACCGAGCCTGAGTTAAGCAGTGCCGCAAGCACCAAGGGAACAGGGATCAAAATCAAACAGGTGTAGATCGTATATCGCGCACTGATGCTGCATGCTTTGATGAAATAATCATTATTCAGCAGCGCGTAGTTTGAAAACCCAGAGAACTGCGGCGGGGCAAAACCCTTCGCTGAGTACAGGCTCATATTGACGGTGTTGATAATTGGATACAAGAAAAAGACCAAGAAAAAGATGATGAATGGCAGGGAAAAGATATACGGTACCACCTTGATCGAATTGAGCGCATGTATGGGCGAGCGCTTACGTGTGGACGTTTGTATCATCGGGTATTCCTCCCATGTAAAAGATGATATGAAAAGATGGGATTGCCAGGAAAGGCAATCCCATCCGCTTGATGAAATAAACTATGCGGCTCGCTTCGCGATATGGGATGTTTGCGCTCTACACGCAACTTATCTCATTACCCCGCACCGTCAGCATTTCAAGCAAGCATGATCAAAAATCTTATTGCAAAGAGCGCAGCTGATCTGCAGCATTCTTCAAAGATTCTTCAGGGGTCTTGCTCTTCTCGGAAAGAACTTCGAACATAACGGTCTTTTGAACCAAGGTCAAAGCTTCCGGATATAGAGGATTGGAGGTGGACAGCGAGGAAATGGAAGCAGCGGTAGCATCCATAACAGCATACACATCATCGCCGAAGTAATCGGTGAATGCGTTTGCCTTGATCATGTCAGGATCATCATAGATGTCTGTGCGCAGCGGGTCAAAGCCTAGGTCTGTCCATGTGCGGATTGCACCTTCACGAGAGATCTTGGAGAAATATAGGAATTCCTTCGCAAAATCAAGATGCTGGGTTTGGTTGGTGATGGATGTGCCTGTTCCGCCAAGACCAGCGGAGTTTGCGCCGCCTTCAGTCCATACGGGCATGGTGGTCACAGCCATTTTGCCATTTAGGTCGGGCATGTAATCGGTGAAGCGATTCAAATACCATAGAGGCATTGCGATGCAAGCTACATTGCCTTCGTTCATGTAAGCATACCACTCTTCAGAATGGCAGAATCCGCCAGGCATTGCAACGAAGATACCTTCGTTGAGGCCATCAAGCAGCCACTGAAGGGTTGTCACATTAATTTCGTTATCAAGGATGACTTCGCCAGTTTCCTTGTCAAAGAAATCGCTGCCCTGCTGTGTGATCAGGGGATAATAGGTCCAGTGCTCTGTGGTTTCAACAGCCATCATGTATTTGCCGGTCTTTTCCTTAATAACCTTGCCAGCTTCTACAAAATCAGCCCATGTAACGATGTCTGCGATATCCATGCCAGCTTCAGCGAAGATGTCCTTGTTGTACATCATAGCTGCTGCGCCAACGTGGTAGTCAACACCATAATAGTTGCCATGGTTTTCGTAGTTTTCAAAACGACCCATGATCAGGTCTTCTTTGTCGGGCTCAATGATATCATTCAGCGGAACCAGTGGGATATACTCCTCATCACCAGTGATGAAGTTTGCATACATGGAGATTTCGATATCAACGATATCAGGTGCGCCTGTGCCAGTCTGCAATGAGATCAGCAGATTGTTATGCAGGTCATCATAGCCAAGGGTTTCTGCCTTTAGATCAATGGGGCGATCGGGATTGGTTTCGTTCCAGCGGATAGCTGCATCTTCCATGAACTTAACATGAGCAGCTTGGAAGCTCCAGAAAGTGATTGGGGTAGCGTCATCTGCCAACGCGGGAAGAGCGCACATGCTAAAGAGCATGCAGACAAATAGAATACTAGCTAATAATTTTTTCATAATGGGGTTTCCTCCTTTACTTCTTTCAAAAATGATATGGTAAAATTAGAAACGAACAATCCTCCTCTCGAGATATTTAGTTAAGTGTTTTCTAAAGCAATGCCGTGCTCTAAATCTAATTAGAATATACACCCTGACCATATAAATGTCAATAGTTTGTGCAAAAAAACTATGAATCTTTTTTCATTTTAGATTATGCTAAAATGAATTGCCCTTTCAATTGGATTATGGTATACTTTTCACGAAACCAATAATGCAAATATACTATGAGGTGATTCCATTGCTTCACATCTCCGATTTACGCGAAGGGCTTCCCTTGTTTAAATGCCTTTCATCCGATACTAGAGTCGCTATTATGGAACTGCTCTACGAACAAGGTTCGCTATCCATGGGGGATATCGCTACCGAGCTTGGCATCACCAACGGCGCGCTGACCAGCCATATCAAGATGCTGACGAGTGCCGGCTTTGTAACGGTGGAGTTCGTCACCGGCAAGCACGGCGTTCAAAGAATGTGCAGTGCCAGCGGCGAGCGTATTTTGATTGATCCAACACAAATTTCACGCAATCCAAATGTATATGAAGCAGAAATCGGCGTTGGACAGTACATTCAGTACGAAGCCTTCCCCACCTGCGGACTAGCATCAGCGGGGAAGATCATCGGCGAGGAAGATGACCCGCGCTATTTTGCTTCACCTGAGCGCATCGATGCACAAATGCTATGGCTCGGTCATGGGTTTGTTGAATATTTGATTCCAAACTATTTAGAACCGGGTCAGAAGGCAATCGAGCTTCAGATATCGCTTGAAATCGGCAGCGAAGCCCCCGGTTCATGCGATGATTGGCCCAGCGACATACGTTTCTTGATCAATGGCATGTCTGTTGGCATATGGACAAGTCCGGGTGATTTTGGCCGTACACGAGGAATTTATAACCCTGAGTGGTGGGACCGCAATTGGAATCAATTCGGTTTGTTCAAATTGCTTTCCGTCAGCGAAGAAGGTACATTTATTGATAGCGGAAAGCTATCGGACGTAACGCTGACAGATTTAAACATCCAGCCAAACAGCGGATTGCGGCTCCGCATTGCCGCGCCAAAGGATGCCGTTCATGCAGGTGGACTTTCCATCTATGGGCGTGGATTTGGCAACTATGATCAGGGCATCAAGGTACGAATGCATTATACAAATGAAAAGTAATGACATGCAGACTGACATCGCTATAAAGCGGTGTCAGTCTTTTCTTTGCATGCTATTTCTTCAATAAGGATATTCAAACACATACATTCCTCTCCATGCATATGTCTTTAGACGCATGAAAAGACCGCAGTCTGCCGATTAAACTTTTCAGGCAATTTCAAACGCGCAATTGGTCACAGAAAAACAAGCCGCTGCACGAGCGGCTTGTTTTTCTTATATGTCAATTGTTTATACAGTCCGTCAAATGGAAAACCACTGTATGCCGCCTGCCTCCATGGTAAGCGCGAAGCTTGATCCGTCTCCGCGCCAGATCACTGTCTCTTGAACCTCGTCCGTATTGTTCACCGCACAATATTTCCCGTTTGCCACATAAGCATTCACATCCACATTGTAGTTTGAACTGAACCAGCAATGCAGCTCGTCAGGCGCACCAGCCGCCCAAAGAATCGCTTTATGAAGCACGCGTGCATTACGAAAGCTGTATGGCAAGCCGCTGATGTAAACACTATGCCCTTTGCCAAATTCATTTGTTACCATCTGCACTTCGCGGTCTCGCTGGACGAGTACCGTTGCATCAGGCATTGCATACATGCTCTTTTTGCCTTCGCCAAAGTCCACATCACCTTCCAAATCCTCCAGGATAAAGTGCGGCTTTTCTTCCCAATTGTACTTGTCATAACCTAGTGTATAGCCTGTTTCCTTTTCTACGCCAAAAATGCCCGCGAGCTGGATGAACCGACCTTGATATTGGTGACCCGATGGTTCTCCTACGCCGATCAAGCCGCCTCCGCTGTATACATAGCTGCGAAGCGTCTGGGCAATCTTTGGGTTCTCCCAATAAAGCCCACCCGTATGAGCGGTATCACCATCGCCAAGCATCACCAAAACATCAATGTCCTTTAAAATATCGGCATCTTCAAGGATATCGTCAAAGCTGATAAACCGCACATCAAAGGGAGCTCCCGACAGCGCTTCCACCACACCCGCATAGCTGTAATTCTGCTTTTGATATAGCGCGTGATGCACCATATGGCAGCCCCAGCTGCGTGCTTTGCCCCAGCAATTCAGCACACCCACCACCTTCGCGCAGTACGGTGCCCCACCTTGTATATTGTCATATAAGGCTCTGAATTCATCGGCAACCTGCTCGATATAATCCACGAACTCAGGAAAATCCAGCGTCAACTTAAGGTAACCGCCATATCCAATGCGGTCAATAGGCTTGCGCAGTATTGCGCGGCGCGCCGTCACCCAATTTTCCTTTGCTTCCTGAGTGGGCTTGCCGCCCTGATGGAAAGTATCGGGGAAGAAATAAGGCAGGAAACGACCTTCAGTGTACTTTACGCCCTGAATATCAGAAATAAGCCGCAGCGTACTGCCATTGCCAACGCTGCCCACAACTGCATCTAATCCAATGGATGCAAATTCCTCCATGAATGGCTCGGTCCCTATGAAATGGTCGCCTAAAAACATCATCGCTTCTTTGCCAGCTGCATGCGTGATGTCCACCATTTCCTTGGCGAGTGCTGCAACTTCCCTGCGCTGAAACGCCATGAAATCCTTGAATTCCTTCGACGGCACACGATATTGACTGTTATAATACCCTTGGTCGATGATATATTCAGGGCGGAAGGGATAACCAACCTCCGCTTCAAATTGATTTAAGATATAGGGACTTACGCTAGCTGAATAACCATACCAATCCACATATTTCTCTCTATGAAGTTCATCAAATACAAGCGTGAACTGATGAAAAAAAGTTGTAAATCGTATCACGTCCACCCATGGATGTTCATCAATATACTTTTGTAGTCTGCGCAATGAAAACTCTTTGGTCTTTGGTTGCCTGACATCAAAGGTAATTTGATGCTCCACATCTTTCCATTCGTTGACTACGCTATTGTACATATGTACAGGATCCCAAATCAAATAGGCCAAAAAGCTGACGGTATACTCATGGAATTCCTCTGCCTCAAGAATAAAAACCTCACCACTAGTCTCAGCGTACTGCCATTTCTCAGGCTGCACTACTTGACCTGTGGTGCGGTCAATGACCTCCCACCAGCGCTTGATATCATCATAGGTATTCGGTTTCATCATCTCGGGGGATATCCCCTGCATAATGCTGATTGAAAGAGTATCCGAAACGGCAGTGTGAAAGCCTGTCATGATATAGCATTGCTGCACTTCATCAGGGTTTGATTTTGCCCACGCATTATCTTTTCGAGTTGTGTAATAAGTTGAGTAGATTTTCCCATCTACGCTTTGCAGCTCAGGCGGGAACTCCGTTCCATCCGCATCCCGAAACGCATCTGCTCCCCAGCGCTTTGCGATTTCCAATGTTTCTTTTACAATATCGATGTCAGTGGGGAGCGTAAGGCGACCTTTCGATTGGCTCATCTTAAAATCCTCCAATTCATTATCTGATTTTAGGCTGCTTCGTCCGCTATTTTGCAGCTTATAATGGTTCATCCTGCATTGTTTGTTTGTTTTGGTGTAATGATTGCTTTCATCTTACTTGAGCATATCAGAAGCATTGGCGCAATGTCAATATAGCGAAGGGATAATAAGCCATATTATTAGACAACAAAGAAACCACTGGCACTTGCTTAGCGCCGGCAGTTTCTTTGTTGTTTTATATTGTTTTCAAAGCCTATTTCATCGCATCTTGATATGCCGCGTTGAGCTTCTCAACCAATTCGTCTGCTGTTACTTTCCCATAAGCATAATCCTTTGTCATGTTATATGTATAGGGTCGGGGAATAACATGGAACGTCAGATTCGGCGCTATGTTTTGGCGATAGGCATCAATCAACTCAAGAGAATAGAAGCGTGAAGTGTCGCCCGCATCACGCATACGAATTAGTTCATCAATCACGGATTGCTCTTCTTCTTGGGTCTGCTGCGCCTCAATAGTCAAGTCATAGGTTTGACGAACAGCCGCATCATAATCAAACACTTCATAGATGACAGGGCCAAACTGCATCATAAACTCACTGGATAAAAACTCCAGATAATCCAACGCTTCCGCTTTGTGCTTGGTATTTGCATTGATCACCAAAACGCCGAGTCTTGCAGGAATTTGTTCTCCATCCGCCACACGAAGGTGGAGGATATCGTCTTGCAGGAACCCTGTGCTCGCATCTGTTACCACACTGTAGAGCGTTCGTTTTTCGCCGTAAGTTCTTTTAGGATCGCTCTTTAGTGCTGTGTGCAGTCGGTCAAGATCCTCCAGACTTGTGCGGAATAGAGGTGTATCAAAATTCACCACTCCGTTTTCACCAACGACTTCCGACGCATATAATTCTACTAGATAGTCTAAATAGAAATGCTTGGAATCATTGCTTGCCTGCTCTGTGATGAACGCATTAAAGCTCGTACCTTTGCGGGTTTCTCTTGGCAGTGCCATATATTTTACGCCAAGGTCGCATAATTCGCTGAAGGTCGTAGGGATTTCATCAGCAGCAATACCTAGCTGCTCACCCAGATCAATCATCTCGCCTTCCCTCGTGATCACCGTCCCCACATACTCCATTTGCATAACCGCCGCGTCCAGCCATACAGGCAGCGCTAGCATCTGATCATTTTTTGTGACGGCTTCCTGTACGTTGGGGTAGATTTGGCTAAGCTTCTGAGCATAGACAGCCTCTGTACTCAAATCAAGGAGCGGTACCGCTTCTGCGAGCTTAGCAAGATCATACTCTGTTTCATGAAAGTATGCCACATCCCAATCACCGCTCATTAACAACTCTGCTTTGTTGCCAAATCCATCATCGTCATAGACCACTTTGATTTCTTGGACATTATGATCAGGATACATCTCCTGAAAATGATTGACACGCCAACCATCAAGTATCCGCAGCGCATCACTCCCGTCCTCAGCCGTTGCCATGCCGCCGGTTACCAAGCAAAGTGTCAAAACCAGCATCAGCAGTCGTTTCATATTATTCACCCGTCCTTTCAGGCGTCACCGTTAGCGTCCACGCTTCCTTCAGCCACGTGTTATTCGGCTCTTCGCGCAGCCATTCGCCTTCAGTTGTAACCTCCCAGTTAGAAAGCCCGAAGGTGATTTCGTAGCTATCCGAGCGTTCATAATCACCTAGGATTTCAAAACTACCCAGCATAGAACCATCCGGTTGTGCCACCCAGACCTCACCAAAATCTGATTGGTGCTCTTCGCCGCCCACAACGATTCGTTGAACAGAAGCACGGCAATGAAGGATTTTTCCGCCCGTCTGCCCCGCAAGTTCTGCATAAGATGGTGCATCATCCGGAATCGCTTCGTCATTACCCATATGAAGCACGTATCCCGCGGGGTCATTAACGCTATAATCCGAAGGCAACAGAATGGCGCCGCTGCCCTCCACTGGTTTGATGCGAATCACGCCATACATTCCTTTTTGTGTTCCCACGCTTTTATAAATCGCATCTTCGATCGTGTAATTCACATCTCCAAGCTGGTAGGATTGCCCGATCTGCGCCAGATCCCCCGCCAGCATTTCCTCTTTGCGCTCTTCTCCATAGAATTCACCGAAAAACTCCGCTGTCTGGCTGTGGATAATGGCGTATGCCACACCACCCAGTGCTAGTAGAAGCGCTAGTACTAAAACTGCGGTTCGCATTGAAAATTTCCGCACATGCTTTTCCCCCTCTAAATGTGAGAGTGTATACTGAACGCGAGATTCAAGCATGTCAGGCAACGGCTCATAGGCACGCTGCCAATCAGCATTCGTCATTTTTTTCATTTGATATCCTCCTTAAGAAAGCCGCGCAGCTCAAGCCGAGCATCATGAAGTCTTGAACAAACCGTTCCCTTTGGGATGCGCAAAATCTCTCCCACTTCCGCCACCGAATAACCCTCCATATAGTGCATAACTGTTACGATGCGCAGTTTTTGAGGAAGCGCATCCAATGCATAGCGAAGCGACTCATTTTCTGTGGGCGGAGCTGCTTGTTCCGGCACATCCGCCACAGGTGTCATTCGCTTTTGTTTCCGCATTATATTGATACATTCTCTTGTGAGAATCCGCGTCATCCACGTGTTGAAATATTGTTCATTCCGAAGTGTGCCAAGTTTTTGCCAAGCTTTAAGAATGGCCTCTGACACCGCATCCAATGAGTCATGCTCGCTTTGCAGATAGCTTCGGGCAATGCGGTACAATCGCCCTTGGGAAGATGTGACCTGTTGCTCAAATTCATCCCGTGTCATGGTATACCTCCTTGGTGTTGTAGAGCTCTTACACCTATTAGACGAACGACTGGTTTGTTTGATTGTCATTTGAAAAATATTATATTCATTGTATCATGTTTCAAAAGAAATGAACAAGAACCTGCTGAAAGGCTATCTTTATTGACGCCGCTCAATAGAATGATCAAAAAAATGCTCCAAATGAGCGTTTGTTCTCATCTGGAGCATTTTAGGTTTCTCAGGCAAAAAACTTGCTTATTCTTCTAAAGCAGCACCAATAGGCTTGAGGTACTTCTTGTCAGCCCAGCGGTACATGAACAGACAAATGATCAGCGAGACAACCTCCGCAACGGGGAATGCCCACCATACTGCATCCAGTCCCTTCCATTGCGCAAGCAGCCACGCCATAGGCAAAAGAACAATCAGCTGCCTAGCCAGTGACATGATCAGGCTTAAAACACCATTACCGATCGCTTGAAAGACCGTAGACAAGATAATTCCCACAGCCGCCATCAAAAAGCCTATGCTGATGATTTGCAGCGCAGGCACGCCAATTCTGGTTAATTCGCCAGCAATGGCTTCTTCCTGCGATTCAAACAACGAGAGCAAAGTTTCAGGAACGAGCATAAATGCAAGGGTGCCAACTGCCATGATTATCAGGGCATAGATCAGCGCCACCTTAATAGCATCATAGATCCGCTTTCTGTTTCTCGCGCCAAAATTATAGCCAATAACAGCAATCAATCCGTTGGTCAGACCAAAGACCGGCATAAACACAAAGCTTTGCAGCTTAAAGTATACCCCTAGCACGGACACAGCAATATCTCCAAATGAAATCAAAATCATGTTCATGAAGATTGTCATCACCGAGCCGATGGACTGCATGATAATGCTTGGGAATCCAACGATGTAGATGGATTTAATAATCCTTTTGTTTGGTCTAAAGCCTTTTAGCTTAATGGACAGTTCCTTGTTTTTCTTTTGGTTTATGATAAACCCAAGAATCATCGCGGCAAATTGACCAATAACCGTTGCGATAGCAGCACCTGCTACGCCCATGGAAGGAATTGGTCCCAATCCAAAGATAAAGATCGGGTCAAGCACAATGTTAATCACTGCACCAACGCATTGAACGATCATGTTGTAGACCGTGTTGCCGCTGGCTTGCATGATTTTTTCTACCGCCAGCTGCATAAACAAACCAAAAGAGAATATGGTAACGATACGCAAATAATCATTGCCCATGGCAATGGTTGCCTCATCTTGAGTGAATGCGCGGAAAAAAGGCTCGCTGAGCAATCCGCCAATCAACGCAAATGCAGCCCAGCTGATAACAGCCAGAAAGATACCATTATTTGCTGTCGCTCTAGCTTCAGACAAGTGTTTTTCACCAAGCAAACGGGAAATTAGACTATTGAGTCCAACACCTGTACCGACGCCAACCGCTATCATCAACATTTGTACTGGAAATGCTAATGATACAGCCGCCAATGCTTGGCTTGAATATTTGGCAACAAACATGCTGTCAACAATATTATATAGCGCTTGTATCAACATCGAAAACATAATGGGAAGGGATATTTTCCACATCAACTGTGGCATGGGCATCGTGCCCAAACGGGCGGATCTCTCGTTATTCATCCTATGACCTCCATATTTAACTAACCGATCAATGATACCACGTTCATTGCGATTTGCATAGAGCTATCGCTAAAAGGACTTGATATAAAAAGCAGCATCGACATTGTGATGCTTGGAACATATTTCCGTGTACTTTATAACATTGCATTCCAAAACAGAGAAATACCCATCAGCTCATGCATAGCTAATGGGTAATCCATCATGGATATAAGAGCAAAACATCCTTAGGCGCAACGCCCAATTCAGATACATTTCCATTTAAACAGCTATTTTGGGTTCTCCACCACAAATGCGGCGACTCAGCCGCTTGGCTTGCCCAATGAAACCGAATGCGGTCACCGCTAGGTTCTCGCATTTCGCCTGTCACTTCAATGGGGAATCTGTTTACCTCGCAATCTGCCAAAAACGCCTCTGCGTGAATCCCCACCGTATCCAGCCCATCCTGCACACAATCCAGCGTTGTCAGTCTCAGACCCCACGCGGGTATTTCCACCTCATATTCACCAGTTTTCACGGCTGATGGCGCAATATTCCTAACGCCTGTTAAAATGGCCGCTTGTCTGCTAGCTGGATTGTGAAAGAGTGCAGTTGTTTCCTTGAGCGAATGGACTTTGCCCTCATCCACAACTGCAACTCGATGGCAAAGATGGTATGCTTCGTCTTGATCGTGCGTGACAATGAGCGTCTCTCGTCCAAAATGACGCAGGAATTCCTGCATCTGTATCTGCAATTGATCACGCAAATGGCGGTCAAGCGCACTAAAGGGCTCATCAAGCATTAGCAGTTCCGGTCGATTCACCAATATTCGGCCTAAAGCAACCCGTTGTTGCTGACCGCCCGAAAGCTGATGCGGATGCCTTTTTTCAAGACCAGTGAGCTGCATTAATCCAATGATCTCGGCAAGTGCATTCTCTCGTTTTGTCTTGTCATGCTCCCAGTGAAGACCGCAGAGAATATTCTGGCGCACCGTCATCGTAGGGAAAAGGGCATAGTTTTGGAAGAGATAGCCTACATGCCGCTTCTGAGACGGCAGGTCAATATGCTTCTTTGCATCAAACAGCGTCACGCCATTAAGGATGATTCGTCCTTTGTCCGGGCGTTCGATTCCTGCAATGCACTTCAACGTCATACTTTTCCCGCTGCCCGAAGCGCCCAGCAGCCCAAGCACTCCCCCTTCTGTCTCAAAGCTGACATCAAGACAGAAACTGCCCAATCGTTTTTGAATATCCACTACTAAGCTCATACCGCAGCCCTCCTATTGCGACGCTCCAGCATGTTGACCGTGAGCAAGACCGCCGCACTGATGGCTAGATTAATCATCACCCAGATGAATGCTCCCTCGTCGTCATTGGTTCGCCAGAGTTGATAGACCGTGGTTGAAATAGTCGCCGTTTTTCCAGGGGTATAGCCAATGAGCATGCTTGTTGCACCATATTCGCCCAAAGCTCTGGCAAATGCAAGAACCATTCCTGCCATGATGCCCTGTTTGCAGGCGGGCATTCGGATTCGCCAGAAGATATACGTATTGGACAATCCAAGCGTGCGCCCCGAATAGGCGAGCGTTTCATCAAAGCTCTCAAAAGCACCCCTTGCCGTTCGGTACATCAATGGAAATGCCACCACCGTAGCAGCGATCACGCCGCCATACCATGTCATGACAAACTTAATTCCAAATTGCGCCAAGACTATACCCAACGGTCGCTTGTTGCCCAGTAAAAGCAATAGAAAATAGCCGCACACCGTAGGCGGCAGCACCAAAGGCAATGTTAGGAATACATCCAGTATCCCTTTGAGAACTCTTGGTAGCCGCACTGCGTAATAGGCCGCAAAGATGCCCATGAAAAACACAAGCACACTGCTAATTGCAGCAATGCGCAACGAGTTCCACAGCGGATACAAGTCCACACCTACCATCTCCTTTCAAACGCGGCAGAGTCATTTCTCTGCCGCGCTTTTAGGCAACTATGCTATTTCATCAAGGCTTGGAAAAGCCAACGTTTTCAAACACTGCCATCGCTGCATCTTCGGTTAGATAGGCTAGGAAATCAGCAGCAGCCTGAGCTTGCTTGCTCTCCTTGAGCACAGCTGCGGGGTAAATAACCCGTCCGCACATCTCAGCGGTAGCAGAGTCAACAACTGTGAGTCCCGCACTGAAAGCATCTGTGCAATAGACCACGCCGCAATCCACGCTGGATTCCGCTACTTGGGTAGTTACTTCTTTGACGTTTGAGCCATAGGTCAAAACGCCGCTGCTGGCCAAAGTCGCTTCATCAAGATTATAGAAAGCAAGGATTTTCTGTGTGTACTGACCTACGGGAACATCGCTGTTGCCCATTGCCATGAACACTTCTGCGCTTTCGAGCTTTTTGACCAGATCATCAAAGCTCTCAACGCCCTTGGGGTTTCCTTCTGCTACAACCAATGTCACGCGATTTTCCAAAAGATCAATACGGGTTTCGCTAGCAACCATATCAAGTCCGTCTGTGTTCACATCAGCGCTGGCGGTAATGTCAAGCTGATTCATCTGCTTTTGACCTGCCGAGATGAATAGATCGCATTCTGCGCCTTCCTGAATCTGTGTTTTGAGCGTGCCTGACGAATCGAAGTTGAAGGAAATCGTCACATTGGGCGCAGCCTCAGCATAGAGCTTTGCGACCTCCTGCAAAGTATCGGTCATAGATGCTGCAGCAAATACAATCAGTTCCGTTGGTTCAGCGTCCGCTGCCAGTCCGCCACTGCATACGCCAAGGGATAGAACGAGTACAAGTACCATAGCAAGCGTTTTCATCATTTTCATAAGTAAAACTCCTTTTTGTTTTATAAAAGCACAATCAGTGCATTTTATCAATTGATAACGGGGCTGCCGCAATCTCCCGATGTGCCCGCGAGTACATCCAAACCGTGCGGCAACACATCCAATATGCAGTCCAAGCTCTCCTGCGTAGCCTTTACGCTCCCTGGGAGGTTGACAATCAGCGTTTTCTTTCGAAGAACCGCCACACCCCTTGAAAGCATGGCCCTATTGGTAATGGACATTGAATATGCGCGGATTGCCTCCGCCACGCCTGGCGCGTTTCGCTCAGCCACCGCCAAGGTAGCTTCCGGTGTTAGATCACGCGGGGAAAAGCCCGTCCCGCCTGTGGTGATAATCAAATGGGGCTGCCGCTGATCACAGAGCCTGATGAGCTGCTGCTCAAGCTTTTCTCTGCCATCAGGAAGCAAAAGCTGCTCAATCACCTCGTAGCCGGCAGCTTCCAAGCGCTTGGCAATAGCCGGACCTGATTGATCCTCGCGCTCTCCTGCTGCGCCCTTATCGGAAAGCGTAATAACAGCTGCTCGATAATGAGCTTTTCCAGCAGAAGATACGATCTCCATTTCATCACCAACCGAGATCGTACCCGCTTCCAGCACCTTTGCAAATACGCCTTCCCTCGGCATGATGCAATCGCCCATGCGCTTGTAAATCTCGCAATGACTGTGGCACTCCTTGCCAATTTGCGTCATTTCTAGCAGCACCTGCCCGCATCTAAGCTGCGTTCCGACAGGAAGTGACCTGAAGTCAAAACCTTCCACTACCAGATTTTCGCCAAATGCACCAGGGGAAACCTCCGCACCTCGTTTGTTGAACTCTCTGATTTTTTCAGCACCAAGCAGACTTACCTGTCTATGCCATTTTCCGCCATGCGCATCCCCCACAATACCCCATTCAGGGGTGAACGCCGCGCTGCCGATATACTCCTTTGCCACACCTCGAACCGTGCTTGTGCAAATAGCCATCACTTGTCCCATGGCCTTACCCTCCAATTTCATGCATACTTCTGCCCTCTGTGCCTGCACCACGCTCGCCAAAGCGATGCGCACATGGTTTGTTTATAATGCAATCTTTTAGTACTAATTCAATCTCTTCATCTGTTGCTCCGCCGCGAAGTTGTTCGCGCAGATCGTTCACGCCTTCAAAGCACAGACATGATTTGAGTTCCCCTGTGCTGGTAAGCCTGATTCGATTACAAGTATCGCAAAATTTGTGGCTCATTGCGCTGATGAAGCCAATCCTGCCCTTTAGCTTATCGCTTTGATAGTAAATAGCAGGACCATTTCCGCGGTATTCATTGGCAGGATGCAAATCGTCCCAACGCAAACGAAGCAATTGCAGCACCCGAGCCGCTGTGATGGGCGAATCCCCTGTCTCTGTTCCAACAGGCATGAACTCAATAAACCGAACATCCATAGCAAGGTTCTCAGCCAATGCTGCCAAATCTGCAACGCTATCAAGCGTTTCAGGCAGCAACACCGCGTTGATCTTCGTGCGAATCCCGCTTTTTACGCATTCCGCAGCTGCACGCCTGACAATGGCCGTTGCTTGCGGTGGTGCACCCGTCAGTCTGGAATAGATATCATCATCCAGCGTATCAAGGCTGATATTGATCCCATCGATACCCGCTTGCACGAGCGCATCTACGTGTTCTTCCAAAAGCATGCCATTGGTAGTCAATGTCACTTGCTCAACGTCCTGCAATACTTTGAGGTCACGGACGAAATCCACGCAACCCTTTCTAACCAAGGGTTCCCCGCCTGTCACCTTAAACTTTGTGATACCAAGCGTCGTCGCTATTTGGCACACGCGCAGGAGTTCTTCATACCTCAGAACATCTCGGTGACTGAGATGCTGAATCCCATCCGGCATGCAATATTGACAGCGAAGATTGCAGCGATCGGTTATGGAGATGCGGAGATAATCAATCTCTCTGCCGTATTGATCTTTCACGCCAGATCCTCCTCGAAGTAAAAATGACCGCTCTTGCCGCCTTTTTTCTCCACTAGGTGGATATCGCCAATGACCATGCGTTTATCAACCGCTTTGCACATATCATACACAGTGAGTAGCGCGACACTAACCCCTGTCATCGTTTCCATCTCTACCCCTGTTTTACCATGGCAAGTAGCTGTGCAGCGCGCTTCCACCTCGCAGCTCTCAGGCAGCAGCGTAAATGTGAGTGTGCTACCTGTCAGCCCCAAGCTATGGCATAGCGGAATCAACCGCGCAGTTTCTTTGGTTGCCATAATGCCAGCCACCTGCGCAACACCCAGCACATCGCCTTTTTTCATATTACCTGCCTCAAGCAGCGCAAAGCACTCCTCACTCATGCGAATGCGTCCGCTAGCCACTGCCATGCGCTCGGTCTCTGCCTTTTGGGTCACATCAACCATCAGCGCATTACCTTCTCCATCCAGATGCGAGAAATTCAAAACGATCAACCGCCCTTTCCAAAACCACAATTGGGGAAGTGACACTCAGCGCAATCAAGGCATAAGCCGCCCTTACCAAGCGTAGACAGCCACTCTTGGGTCACTGGCACATCCGCCAGCAGGAAGGGCAAAACCAAATCAAAGATCGTTCTCTTGGCGTACATCACGCATCCCGGCAAGCCGCAAACAGGCGTGCCATCAGGCATGTAAGACATCAAAAACATCGCGCCAGGCAATACAGGGGCCCCATATGAAACGATATTAGCACCTGCATTGCGAATAGCCAGCGGTGTTCGGTCATCAGGGTCAACACTCATGCCGCCTGTGCATAGCACCAGCTCCGCACCCTCCGCCAGCATGGACGTGATCGCATTTGTGATAGCTGCAGGATCATCATCCACAATCTGGTGCCAAGCCATTTTGCAACCGAACTCGCCGAGCTTTTCTTCCAGAACAGGTGTAAAGGTGTCGGTAATTCGTCCGCGGAACACTTCAGACCCAGTTGTCACCACACCAAAGCGTTTGGGATGCATAGGATGTACCTGCAAAATCGGTTCTTCTCCTGCAACCGCAACCGCCCGAGCCATCTTTTCCTTTTCAATCACCAGCGGAATAACGCGCGTTCCACAAAGCTTGTCCCCTTTTTTCACAGCAAAGCTAGACGAACGAGTCGCAATCATCATCTCGCCCAGCGCATTGATCGCCTGCAAGCGCTCCGTGTCTGCCACAAAGAGACCATCCATATCAGCTATCAGTTCAATTTTTCCCTCTTTAGGAGCCGATGCATGCATATGCTCCCCGTGGCAAATATCGCGCAGTATCTCAGCCGCCTCATCCTCGTGAAGCATCGATTCATTATGCTCCCAGATATAGAGGTTTTCCTTACCCACACGCAAAAGAACAGGAATATCTTCTTCCGTCACGATATGCCCTTTGCGAAACACCGTGCCCTTTGATACGCCCTTGATAATTTGAGTGATGTCATGGCAGAGCACCTGCCCAACTGCATCCTCAGTCTTGATCAGTTTCACACGCAGCCCTCCTCATTTGTGTTCCGTGTAAAGCTGCAAAAGGCTTCATCAAATCGCGCTTTTGCATATTCCTTAATATCCTCGTCATATGCAATATAAGCGTCCAGAAGCTCTTTGCCTCTTGGTGTTAGCTTTGCACTCCCACCTCCGCGTCCGCCTTGAACGCGCTGTACAATGGGAAAATCGAGCATTTTCTCCATCTTGCGAATGATTCCCCTGCCCTTGGAGTAGGACATGCCCATTTCCTCGCATGCCCCCGCAACAGAGCCAAACCGCTCAATCAGGTCCATGAGCTCTGAAACACCAGGACCATAGAAGGGTGTTTCTCGCAATAGCCTCACTCTGATATCAAAGGTCATTGGATTATTCTTTTCATCGAGTGTTTTTCGAAAAACGTTCGATTGCATAAAAAATCACCCATCCTTTTGAGCACGTATTTGCACCAGCTGAGCCGCTATGCTCAGCGCAATTTCTGCCGGTGTTTCGCCGCCAATGGCCAACCCTACAGGCGTTACAATACGAGCTAAATCAGCATCTCCAAACCCGCACCCTCGCAGTTCACCAAATACATAGTCTTTTTTTCTGCGGCTCCCCATTACGCCAATATAACCAACTGGCGTAGTTAAAAGCTGCTTTTGCACCTCAAGATCATACGCATGACCTCGGGTCATCACCACAGCATAGTCGGATGCTCGCGGCGTTACTTGCTCTAAAATCTGCGAAAAATCTGCGCAGATCACCTTTCTTGCATCCGGAAAATCCTCTGTCTTCGTAAATTCAACGCGATCATCCATCACTACATGCGGAAAATCCAAACGAGCCAGCAGCGGCGCAAACTCACGCGCCACATGACCTCCGCCAAAAATGTAGACTGTCCCGCCCGGAGCAAGCCGCTGTGCAAAACAATAGGTGGACGCCCGCTGAAAATGCAGTTTATCACTCTGCATATCTTTCAGACGCGAATCATATTCTGCTCCTTCTTCACTTGAGCAAAGCATAAAAGATTCTGCTCCCGCTTCATCAAGACATGAAATAAGCCACCCATCCTCGCATGATTCAAGGAGCTTTTGCGTCTGTGCACAAAGATGCAGAAGTTCTTCGTTTCGGCATGACAAATACTGAACCATGATCGTCACGTTTCCGCCGCATACCATACCAATGGATCCTGCTTCATCGGTATCCAAGTTAAAATCACGCAAAAAGCCTCTTTTTTCTTTTAGCGCTTCCATGCAGAGAAGCTCAGTCTGTCTTTCAATAAGCCCTCCGCCTACCGTACCCCATATGCGTCCCTCACTACCTACCAGCATCCTTGCTCCTGCCCCCCTTGGTGCAGAGCCCGAGCGCGCTGTTACAGTAGCCAAGACCAGTTCTTTTCCGCATGCTAAATGATGCTGAGCCATGTTGACCCAAGCATCCATTGTGCTTCCTTTGAGCTTTGGCATATCATAGACTTCATTAAGCTGCATGCTCAGGATTTCGCCCGTATCTTCAAGGCTTTTTTGAATGCTGCGATAATGCGCCAGCAACGCACGCCCTTCTGGTGTAAGGGTTGATTTTCCGCCCTTTCGTCCGCCGCTCTGCCGCTGCAAAAGTGGTAAACCTAAGACTTCTTCACAGTTTTGAAACACAGTCCACGCCTTGGAATAAGCCATCCCCATTTCACGAGCTGCCGCACTCAGCGAGCCCCCGCGGTCTATGCCATCCATCAAAGAAGCGATTCCGGGACCAAAGCACTTTTCATTCCCCAAAAACAGTCTGGTCGCAATTTTTACAGAAATCGACCGTTTCAAATAAGCCGCCTCCTTATTTTAACATTTTTATCATACTGCTAACATTATAGAGGTTTGACAATAAGCTGTCAACATGTTATTCTTTTTGTAGAATAACGACTGATTAAGAGGTGTCATGATGAGACTCTCTGATGCTTTAGATTTGCATAATGAGGGCTGTATTTCACTTGTTGGCGGCGGTGGAAAAAGCACACTGATGCTGCGCCTTGCAAAGGAATTAGCGAGTGATTCCAAGCGCGTAGTCATTACCACTACCACACATATTCTGCGCAAACAAGGAGAGGCAGCCGACTTTTTGTTGCTTGATAATAATGTAGCAGCACTCAACGAAGCCCTTGCAACGCACAGTGTTGTGTGTATTGCTTCATCCTCCGGCACACCCTGCAAACTGTCCGCACCAGCGCCAGAGCTGCTAGAAGCTAGCCGTTCCCTTGCACATTGGGTGATCGCAGAAGCGGATGGATCACGTAAATTGCCCATCAAAGCACCAGCGCCGCACGAACCCGTGCTGCTTCATGATAGCTTGGTCATCGCTGTTGCAGGATTGAGCGCACTAGGTCAACCCTTAAGCGCGATCTGCCAAAGACAGGAGCTGGCTTGTCAGATGCTAGGAGTCGATGAACAAACCATTTGCACCCCCGATCTTCTGGCAAGGCTGCTCACATCAAAGTACGGACAGTATAAAGATGTGGATGATCCAGCGCAGTTTCGAGTCGTGCTAAACCAAGCCGATGACCCAAGTGCCATCACGCAGGGAGAAGAGACCGCCGCCCAAATCAAGCAGTATTTGCCTCATTGTCGGGTCGTATTAACTGCATTGCATGATGCAGACTGTATAAAAGGAGTGTATTAAGAATGCTGATTGTTATCAAAGGAGCCGGCGATTTAGCAACAGGCATTGCGTGTCGGCTGTTTAGAAGTGGATTTGATGTGATCATGACTGAAACCGCTCAGCCAACAACCGTCCGCTGCACCGTTGCCTTTTCCCCTGCTGTTTATGTGGGAAAAGCAGAAGTCGAAGGCATTCACGCTGTTTTAGCTAAAACCCCAGACGAAGCGCTTACAATCGCCCAAAGCAGAGCCATTGCTATATTGATCGATCCTCTCGCTCATGTGATTTCGCAACTGCATCCCTTTGCTGTTGTCGATTCCATTTTAGCCAAGCACAATTTAGGCACCTCCATCACAGATGCACCTTGCGTTGTGGGCGTGGGACCGGGCTTCACCCCTGGCAAGGATTGTCATGCTGCCGTGGAGACCCAACGCGGACATGACCTTGGCCGCGTATTGCTGGATCGCAGCCCTACTGCAAATACAGGAATTCCGGGCGACATTGGAGGATATACAACTGAGCGGTTGCTTCGTGCGCCCGCCGCAGGAACCTTTGTGCCTTTGGCCCAAATCGGCGACCATGTAGAAAAAGGACAAGCCGTAGGACGCATAGGCGATTCACTTATGCTTGCGCAGATTACAGGTGTTTTGCGCGGTTTGTTGCCAGAAGGTACGCCCGTTCATGAAGGCATGAAATCAGGTGATATCGACCCGCGTTGCCGAAAGGAACACTGCTACTCTATTTCAGACAAAGCAAGAGCTGTTGGCGGAGGCGTACTGGAAGCCATACTATCTATGCATGCTTCACATGCTGCTATCTGATATTGAAAGGAACACTGCAATGCTTATCGATATGCACCTTCACGAACGAACACATTCACCCGATAGTATGATCAGCCTTGAGGAAATCGTAACGGTTGCCAAAGCCCGCGGACTGGATGCAGTGTGCATCACCGACCATGACAGCATGGGTCTAACCCAATATGCCGCCGAATACGCAAAGCAAGTGGATTTCCCCATCTTTGTTGGTGTGGAATTTTATTCCTTGCAGGGAGATGTTACTGCATGGGGCATTGATAGTTTCCCTGATCATAGGGTGGATGCGCAAGATTTCATTGACCATGTTAATCATCATGGCGGATTCTGCGTATCATGTCATCCCTTCAGGAATAACAACCGCGGACTCGAGGACGATCTCAAGCGGGTTCATGGACTGCACGGTGTGGAAGTGCTCAATGGCAGCACAAGCCTGGAGGCAAATCGTAAGGCCCTTCAATACTGCCAAGAACTCGGACTGAAACCAATCGGTGCCAGTGATGCGCATGTATATGAGAAGATTGCAAAGTATGTCACTTGGCTACCTGAGCAGGTCTTCACCCAAGCGGATTTGATAGCGCAGCTACATGCCTGCAATCCCAAGCCCGCCATCTGGAATGGGCTCTCTTATGATATTGTAGATACATTTTAGCAAAGTTCGAAAAAAACATCTACCCACGTATACAAAAACCTCCCACCGCACTACGCTGCCAATAGAGCAGCATGATGCGATGAGAGGTTTATTTGATTGAGGATTTCATCTGCTTTGGAAATGGGTTTGTTTCGCCCTTCATGACCTTATCGATTTACATAATAATCATGCAGCACATGCCACGCCAATTTGCGATGATTTCTAGACTCATCAATCAAGCCTTTGCGGTTATATCCCTCTTGGAAGGCGTTCATCCGCAGCGGTGTATTGAAATCATACAGTATCCACGGCAGCAAACCAGCGAGCTTGCCATCGGTGATCTCGATTTGCTTGCGGTATACATAGGCTTGGTGTTCTTCTGTAAAGAACTCCCCTTGCACGCCGTGATGACCGCTCTTTGCTCCTGCGCCAGTTTCAGATATCATGAGCGGTTTATCAAACTGGCTGTTCTCTAAGATTTGCCTTAGTTCATCAAAGTCGCTGATATACCATCCGTAATATTCATTGATAGAAATCACATCAACGTATTCACAAAGCCTATCAGAAACGCACTTTTGCTGACCATTTACAAGACATGCCGCAGTAGTTAGCCGTGTTGGGTCAAGCTCTTTGCAAATAGCAATGAGGCTCTTCATGAAGTCAAGCCTTGCTTGCGTATCCGGATTCTCATTGCCCACGCTCCATAGAACCACGCTGGCACGATTGCGATCTCGCATGATGAGCTCTCGCATTTGGTTTTGTGCAGAAGCGAGGGTCTCCTCCGCGTCAAAACACAGTGCCCAGTATACCGGCACTTCTTCCCATAGCAATATACCCATCTGATCCGCAAGGCGCGACATTTGCTCATGATGCGGATAATGCGCCAAACGCATGATGTTACAGCCAAGCTCCTTGGCATCTTGCAGGGTTTGGATCATATCTTCCTTGGTGAGCGCATGCCCGCGGTTTGGGACTTCCTCGTGGCAGCAAATGCCCTTTAGGAAGAGCTTTTCACCATTGAGGTAGATGTCTTTGCCGCGTGCCGCAATGCGCCTAAAGCCGATATCGTCCTGCCAGCTATCGCCATCGCAGGTGATCTGTACACGGTACAGTTTCGGGTTTTCAGGCGACCAAAGCTCAGGCGATACGCCAATGCTCCCCTGTGCTTTGCCTTGCGCATTCACTTCGATATCTGCGTCTACGTCTAGTTCATCAATCCGCACGTGAATCCCTACTGCATCGCCATCCACATGCACCTGCACATCGATGACATCCTTCACAGGGTCAAGCGAGACAAACGCATCGCGAATGAATGTCTTTGGCATACGAACAAACTCAATATCGCGGTATACACCGCCGTAGTTAAACCAGTCATAATTAAGAGAAGGTACTTGCTTGATGCGCCTCGTGCTGTCCACCTCAAGAATGATGCGGTTATCGGACGTTAGTTTGTCACTGATTTCCATCGCAAAGGGCGTAAATCCACCCGTATGCCGTGCGATCAGCGCACCATTGAGCCACACACGGCAGATATAGTTAGCCGCACCAATGCGCAGAAACACACGCTCGCCTTGTGCCTTTGGCTCATAGGGAAAGGTTCTCGTGTAGATGCCGCTGCCCTCATAATGCCAATATTTTTCTTTTTCACAATTCCAATTTGACGGCAGATTGACTCTTTCCCATTGCTCATAGTCATGATCAACGGGAGCAATCTTACCATATGCATCGGTAGGAGGTTGTAAAAACAATTGCTTGCGTAAAAAGGTATTGTAGACATCGACAGAGAAATGCCATCTGCCATTGAGCAATTCTCTGTCCCGCAGACCAAGTGATAAGAACGATTGCTCTGCCGTAATGGGCGCGACGTCATACTGCGTAATCGGGTCAATTAGAAGGATGCTGTCATGATCTTTGCGGTTATTCTCCATAATGATCCCACTCCTTTCACATACCTATATCCTGCCCATAGATTTCCCATTGACGAAGCGCAGGAAACGCTGACGGCATATCGCATTTGATCAATTGGTCAAGCTTAGCCCATGTGATATTGTGACTCCCATCAAACTTGATGAGTTGTTTGCCCTCAACGCCCTTAAGTTCAAATGTTTGCTGATAACCGTCGGACAGCGTGACTGTTCCCGCGATCCAGTATGCATCATGCGGGAAATCCGCACGAAGGTATAGCGCCATTTGGTCAGCCGTTACCTGTCTGCCAAACTCAACGGTGAGATGGGCATCGGTTCGCGCACCAATCCCCCAGCTTTGATACGGCCACTCGCCATGCCCACGGGCAATGTGCATGCCGTCAATGACGTTTCGGGCGCAGAACACGCTTTCATCGCGTGTTTCCACATTAGCAGTTGCATGCGGATAGGCGGTAATGTCCCCGCGCTGATCCGCTGGATTGACTGCCAGATTCCGATATTCATTGCTGATGTCCTCGCAGATAGAGAGGACGTGCTGATCGCCGCTGAATGCATGCGGCGGATAAACCAGCAGATTATCGCCAGCTAGCGGGATACGGTATTCAAATGCACCGTTTGGCAAATAAACGCGTGCTGTTTGCAGCGCTTGATCGACCGAAATAAGCGCATGCTTGTACTCCGCTTCAAAGACAATGAGGTCGCCCGCCTGATATTCGCCTTTGAATTCGAGCTGTGCCTCGGTCTCGCCCTGAATGCTTGCCAATCGCTCTGTGCCGCGCCATATGCTAATTTGATTCATATGCTCCGCTCCCTTATTTGCTCATAGGTGACCATAGTTTTGCATCTGCCCCGCGAAGCTTGCAGATCGCTTCCACAAAGAAATAATCACCATAGAGAATGTTGATATGACGACCTGCGCCATCATTATGATAGGACGCAGTGCATTTTTGCATGATCCCCAGCGTCTCCTCCGTCCAGTCAGCGCAGTGCGCATCAATTCCCTGCAGCAGTTTGATTGCAGCATCTCGGTAGCTTTCTTTGAGCACAGTATCCTCCGTCAGATCACTTAGATCAAGTAAACCGCTGGCAGCGCATGCACCTGCGATATTATCAATGCGCTCCTCGTCCTTTGGCTGGCAGAAATCACTATCCGTAAGACCATCAGGACGGATATTAGCGATGAAATAATTAGCGATGCGCTCAGCAGTTTCCAAATAACGCTTGTCACCCGTGTGCATATAGCTCAGTGCAAAGCCGTACAACGCCCACGCTTGCCCGCGGCTCCAGCTCGAACCTGCCGCATATCCCTGACCGCCGGGGCAATCGAGTACCTCTCCATTGCTGGGATCAAAAATAACAATATGATTGCAGCTTCCGTCCTCGCGCACGAAAGTTCTCATGCTGGTGTCAGCATGAATGCGCGCGATCTGCTCAAAGCGCGGATCGTTTTCCTCAGCACTTGCCCAATAAAGCAGGCTCAGATTCATCATGCAGTCGATGATTGCCCAGCCCGCGCGATCCTTATCCCACGCTCTGATATAGCCATTGGGATTGAAGCGACCTGCTAGGATGGTAGCGGCATGCATGGTATTTCTATGTGCTTCGCTATCACCTGTGAAGCGATAATGCGCACCACAGCTAAGCATATACATGAAGCCAACGTCGTGGTTTAGGTGCGTGAACTCCATCAGTTCGTGTACCAGCAACTTTTCCACGCGGAGTGCCTCTTTAAGGAAGCATTCTTCTTTGGTGGCGTTGTGCAGCAACCACATTGCGCCCGGCCAAAAGCCGCCTGTCCACCAACTGTTGCCATCAAAGGGTGAGCCAATCCATTCCTTGCCTTCGCTTCGGTATGGAATCAAGCCTTGCTCTTTGGCTTTTGCAGTTGAAACTCGGAATTTATCAACAATCTTATCAAATGTGCTGTCAATCCACTTTTGCATGCTCCACAACCTCCTTTGGTATGCTATTCCACAACGCCTCGCCGCCTGTGACCGTTCCAAGCACTGCTGAAACCAGTACGGTTTCGCCTGCGGGAATCTCTCCTACGAGCGTTGGAATCAATGTGCGCGGTGCCATGAGATTGGTATTGGGTTCAGGATAAACAATTGTGCCGCCTGCAAAGCCCTGTAGGTTCACAAGCCCGCTAATCCCCCACGCCGCTTTGATGACCGCATGCTCTGCGCATTCTTCTTGGCTCATCACGCCATCGCCATCGCGGCTAATCGCGTAGCAGCCTTCAGCCACATGCATGGGGCGCGTGGAATTGATCCGATGCACGCGCACATGCCACTCGCCAACCGGCGTGATGGTTGTATCCACAGTCACATCAGCAAACGGCTTCCAAACCGAGCGAACATAGGTATCCGTTATTTCATAGTTTTCGCATCCATAGCGCGGGTGGTACGTATCGCCGTCCTCGCTGAGTGCAAGCATATTATCAAAAGCACCGTCGCGCAGAAGCTTCTGCGCCTTTGGTACGCTGAATCCAAATACAGTCGAATAGACAAACTTCTCGTATTTTGCCTCATCATGGGAATGCTCGTGTGCGTGGTTGCCTGCTTCAAACGCCATAACGTGGCTGCCGTCCTCACTTCGCGTGACCAGCATGCGTGCATGCGGTTGCAAGCTCACCCTGACCGCTGGGTTTGGTTTTTCTTCGGCTTGCCAGAACGGATGATCCTCTGGCAACGCAAGGCATAGGAATGATTTCATTGCCCAGTACGGCGAACCAGGGGCGTTATATCCTTCTGCCATATGCAGATTGGGATAATGATATCCGATCGTAAGCACACCATCGCGCGTGAATATTGGCAAGGAAAACCACTGCCTCATATTGGACAAAAGCAAATGCTTCATCACGCCGTAATCGACCCACTCGTCCTCTGCCCCTGCATATGCCTGTGCAGCAAAAAACGCAGATTGGGCAAAGCGATACGTGAGGCTTCTGCCGTAGGGAAGGGCTTCGCCATTCTTGTCAAACCAGCAAGCAAAATCACGTGACATCATCTTTGCGCGGCGAATAAACGCCGCGGATCGCTCGCTGTCTCTGTCCTTCATCACCGACGCATAGACCAATCCATAGTAATGAAAAGCCCACATGGTATAGTATTCGCGCTGATTGAAGTAATCAAAATACCAGCCATCGCCCTCGTAATGCTCGTCAATTGCAGCAAGGTCAATCTCCATCTGGTGCTTGGGATACGGCAGATCATTGACGATAAAGCCCATATTCACCAGCACTCGAAAGAATGTCCAGTTGTTCTTTGGCATGTCATGATGATTGATTTGATCGAGCCAATTATACAGATTTTTCTGTGCAGCTTCGGGAAGCTTTTGGTAGAATTCTTCAGGTGCAATCGACATGCCAAGACCCATCACAGCCATTTCAACAAGGCGTTGATCGTAGTCAGTAACCTCACCCCAGTATTCAGGGTGATTGGGGTCAGTGCCATTGATCAAGCCTTCTCGCCATTTTTCCCAAAGCGGGCGGACGCTCTCGCATTTACCCACAAGCATCGGAATAATCGCCCAAAGCGGACGTGCGTAGGCTTCCATTTCCGCAATTGACGCAGGATATGCAGCGCCTGTTTCCCCAAGGTGTAATCTTGCACAGCCATTGCTTAACAGCGGCATGAGCGGTTCTATCAATTGCGCAGCAGCGCGCTCTACATCCGCACGCGTACGCAGCGGATTGTCTTTCACAGGATTACTCATGTATCTCAGCTCCTCACAAATTCAAAGGTGATATCAAAACTCATAGATGGGCAGGCGGTACATACAGCTCGCCATAAGCTGCCCTCAAAATTCTTGCGCATTCGTTCATCAGCAACAGGTATCTCTTCGATTGACACGGTTAACGATTTACAATAACGAATGGTTAATCCTTCCATGATCAGCACATCGTCAGTGCATTTCGGCTTATCACGAAGCATCAGTACCCAGCTGATCTCAGCTTCCCTCGCAAGCGTGATATGGTCGCGTATCCGAGCCCCCGCATCCATCATTTCAAGCGTGCGTTCAAAACTCACCGCATCCGCTTCCATAGGATACGCCTTCGCAAGTTCAAAGGTCACGCTCGTATCGTCCGCATGCGCTACCTTCGCCGCGAATTCTCTGCCCTCGTGCTGCTCAAAGCCGCCAATGATCGGCACATTATGATACATGCTTCGCGTATTCCATAACGTGTATCGTTCCTCACTAAAGGTTTTCGCAGTATACAGCATATTACCCGCATCAATCACTTTGGGCTGTCCATCCACATAAATCACGAACTGACCGCAGTCATTGTGATTATGTCCCTCCGCATTATGACCGCCCTTGATGGCCGCATAAAAGCCATTCTTGCGCCATGTGTAGATCTGCAAATCAGGCAGAATCACATGCGCCATTGGGCTTTGCACTTCAGTATTCACTTCTTCCACATGATGAAAAAGCGAGAACAGCACGCGGTTCATCTGGGGCGTATCTGCGGACTTCACGGGCGCAGCATGAACTATGCTTGCGCCCAAATTACATAAAACAGCGTTATCCGTGCGCATACCGTAGCGGTATAGGCGTTCTGCATCCAGCATGGGCTTAGCGTCGCAATCCGCAAAATTCAGGTAGTATTCCCCTTCAATATGCGCATGCATAGGAAATGCACCGATGGCGCGAATATGAGGATTGTCGTAGAAATTCACCTGTCCGCCTGTTGCCAGATAAAGGCTTTCCAAACAGTCAAGCAGCGAGCCGCCCGCCATATTCCAGTAACCGCAACCTTCGTCGCAGCCGCCATCCGCTGGCATAATATCCAGATAACTATCCAGCATCAAAAGGGCGCGTTTGAGCCCTTGAGCAAGGCGAATATCGTCATTCTCCACAAGGAGCAATGTATCAATGATATTGGACAAAATCCAAGGTGTCCAGTTGTTCATGTCTTTGCGAATCATGCCCATCCACCAAAAATCATCCCGAGACATAAAAGGACGAATGATTCTATGCTCAATCTCTTGACGCACACGGCGAGCAATCAGCGGCGATACCGCATCGAGCCTGTCCTCTAGAAAGTACAGCGCATAGGAAAGGGTTGCAGAAGTTTGCGCAGCAAAAAGATCGATATAAGGATTCTGTACATCAGGCAAAGGACGCTCCTTTGCAGGCGGCATGCCACGGTGCGAGCTGCCATTATGCGCGCTGATGACCCACGATGTTTCCTCGCAAATCAGCCACAGCCCATCAATCACAGCATCCAAATAGCTGCCATCATTCACGATGCATTCCGCTAAAACCGCGCCGATCAATTTCTTTCTACGCTGGAAATAAGGGACTTCATACGCCTGTCGATCGCCAGTTCTCACAAAGGCGAGGAACTGCGTTGCTGTCAGCAGCGGATACCCCTCTAGAGCCTCATTGCCCCATTTAATGATCTCCGCCTTGCTTTGTAAGCAAAGCGCATCCCAATCCTTTCGGTCTTCACGTTTTGGAAACGGATGGCGCGCTTCTCTGGGCAAGAGAAGCACGCCTAGATCATGATCTTGCAGAAATGCATGAAACAATCTGATCAACCTTTCAGGCCAGTCGTTGCAATGCCTTCAATGAAATACTTTTGTAAGCTAAAGAATACAATCGATACAGGAATGAGCGAGCAAAGCGATGCTGCCATGATCAGGTTATAGTCAGCCGAGTACGCCTGAATGAAGCGTTTGAGACCAACCTGAATGGTCTTTTTCACATCTGTTGTCAAATAAATCATGGGGCCCATGTAGTCATTCCATGTATTGACGAATGTGAAGATAGCCAAAGTTGCGATAGCGGGTTTGCTCAGAGGCAGAATGATTCTCGACCAAATGCCGTACTCGCTGAGACCATCAATTCGCGCTGCCTCGCTCAGCTCGTTTGGAATGCCTTGATAGAACTGACGCATCAAGAACACGCCGAACGCGGAGAAGGATTGCAGCACCATCAGCGAGCCAATCGTATCATACAGCCCAATTGCACGCATCATGATGAACTGGGGCACCATGTACACCTGCCACGGCACAGCGATTGTACCGATGTAACACATGAACAGGAAATCGCGGCCTTTGAAGTTCATTTTCGCAAACGCATAGGCTGCAAAGGATGATGTAATAATCTGCATGAGTGTTACGACAATGGCAACAATCGTTGTATTTTTGAAGTAGGTAAGCAGCGGAACCTTTTGCCAAATTTGCTGGAAATTCTCCCAGTGGAAGGTTTCGGGAATCCATTTCATGGGAATGGAGAAAACATCAACACTCGTCTTCAGCGAGGACGAAATCATCCAAACGAAAGGAATCAGCGCAATGGTTGCCATAAAAATGAGTATGCCATACTTCAAAACAGTACCAATGATTTGAAGTGGTGTTTTCTTGGGCTTTCTGTAGGTATTTACCATGGTTGTCATTGTTGCGTCCCCCTTTCATTACATGTAGTTGACCCATTTTTTCTCCGCTCTAAACTGCACAAATGTGATAGCCAGAACGATGACCAACAGCACCATTGATACTGCGCTCGCTACGCCATATTGCGCGGAGGTTGCAACGCCTTCCGCACCAAAGCTCAACTCGAAAATATAGGTAACGAGCATCTTTGTGGATCGTCCCGGGCCGCCTTGTGTCATGATCGCGACAACGTCGTAAATCTTAAAGCAGCTAATCACAAGCATAATCGAAACAAAGAAGGTGGTAGGCGTGAGCATAGGCAATGTGATCTTACGGAAAACCTGCCAAGGGCTGGCGCCATCCATTTTCGCCGCCTCGTATAGTTCGCCGGGCACGGCTTGCAGCCCTGCTAAATACATGACCATATAGTAACCCGCGTTCCGCCACACGCTGACAATAACAATCGCCCATATGGCCAAGTCGCGGCTGGATGTCCAAGATTTTGTCATATTGAAGCCAAGGGCGTTTAAAATCTGGTTGACAGGACCTGTTTTCATCAGCAGGAAGTTCCAGCAAACGCAGATTGCGACCAAGGATGCAACATAAGGAAAGAAGAAAATTGTGCGAAATATTTTTGCGCCTTTCACAGCCTTGTTCAGCACAAGTGCCAAACCAAGCGAACAAGCAATCGTCAGCGGTACGGTCGCCAAAGTATAGAAAACTGTATTTTTTAAAGCAATTCCCAGATTGCTTTTTGTAAAGCTAAAATCCTTAAAGATAAAACGGAAATTATCAAGACCTACCCAAGTGAATGTTGAGCCACCGCTCCAATCAAGGAACGCAAGCACGATAGAAAAGATGACTGGAATCATTGTGAAGATGATAAATCCCAAGAAATTAGGCGCTAGAAACGAATAAGCCGTCAGCGTATTCTTCTTTTCCAGCTTCGTCATCCTCCTGTGCGGCGATGTTGCTTTAACCATTCCGTTGTCCTCCCAACATTGTAAGAAAAAGGGGATGAGCTGACCGCTCACCCCCGAATTTCGCGTGTATTACTTAACGATGAATTCAGCAGCGCGTTCTTCCATAGAAGCGATACCCTCGTCAATGCTAACCTCACGGGTCATGATCAAGGTGTGCTCTTCGTTTACAAGGGTCTTGATCTCGTTCACGCCTTCGCCGATCGGCCACTCAAGAGCGATAGCGGTGGGCAGCAATGCTGCTAGGCTAGTCTCGTCGGTGGGGAATCCTTCAGCGGAAGCCATAACGTCAGCAACTTCGGAGCTTACATACGCAGGACGTGTGCCTGTTGCAGCAACGATCTTTGCGCCTTCTTCGCCGCATAGCCATGAAACGAAATCCCAAGCAGCGTCGGCGTTTTCGCTCTTCGCGTTAACAGCCATGCCTGTGGGAGAGCCAAAGGAAGAACCAGCAGCTACGTCATCAAGGTGAGGAACAGCGGTGATGCCCCATTCGAAATCAGCAGTGCCATCATTGATGTAGCCGATCATTGTGGATGCATACCAGTAGCCCATAGGAACCATAGCGATGTTGCCCTGTGCAAAAGCGCCTGAGTAGTGGAGGCCGGAAGCCTTTAGCTCGTCATAAGACATGCAAACTTCAGCATCCTCTAGACCCTGATACAGCTCGTAGAAATACTTAAGATCGCTGTATTCGCCATCAGCCAAGGTGTTCACGCCATCACATACTGCCCAGTTAGCAACTGCGGACAGCCAGGTGTGGTAGTGAGTGCCGTATACGCCATCACCGGTCATGGAGGTGGCTAGTTCAGCATAAGAATCCCATGTCATGTCGTTGGTGGGAAGTGCTACGCCAGCAGCGTCAAACAATGTCTTGTTGTAGAACATGACCCAGTAGTCCGCACGGAAAGGAAGTGCATAATAATCTTCTGTGCCAATAAGGGTGTAGCAGTTGTCCATGCCTGCATACTTGCTCATGTCATAGGAAGCGCCAGCGATCTTATCATTTAGATTGATGATCTGGCCGTCTCTTGCCCAGTTCTGAAGGTCGCTAAGCTCTTTGATGCAAAATAGGTCGGTTGTGTCGCCGCCAGCGAGCATGGTGGAAGCCTTGATGTTGTAGTCCTGCGATGCAAGGTCAACATACTCAATGGTTACACCGGGATGAGCGGCTTCGTAGCCGACTTTGATTGCCTCATAATAAGGGGTGGTTGTAAGATCCCAGCAAGCTACCGTGAGCGTGGTGGTTGCTTCAGCTGATGCAAAGCCGATTGATGCCAGCATCATTAAGCAGAGAAGTAAAGATAGAAGTTTCTTCATTGGGTTACCTCCTCAATATTGTCTTGTTCGGCAAAACCACGAAATGTTATCGGTTACATTCACAACGCGAGTTAATTCCATGCCATTTCTATTTGGTTTCACCTTTTTTGATGGCTTTATTATACATATCTACCATCAAATTGTCAACATCTTTTTTCACTTTTATTTATTTCTCAAATGCCAGTAAATTCATCTAATTAATTTAAGCTACGCATTGCAACTTTATGTTACCGCTAACATTCCTTATTGCATTCAACTTCACTATGATATATAATGCTATTATCATCTAATCTATACGTAATTCCCCACCATTTTTTGCAGGAGGAACGATTTTGAATAAAAAACTTACCATCTATGACATTGCGCGGGAAGCAGGGGTTTCTACCGCAACTGTCACTCGCGTCATGTCAGGTCAAAACAATGTACGCCCCGCCACACGCGAACGTGTTCAGCAGGTGATTGATCTGCACGGCTATACGCCCAGTGCCATTGCACGCGATTTGGAGAACGGTAACAATAAAACGCTGGGCATCATCATGCCCAGCGTCACAAGCCCTTATTTTGCGCAGCTATTCTCTGCCGCTGAGGATGAAGCCCGCAGGAATGGTTACTCCGTCTTACTGTATCAGCTCCCAGCCAATCAGGAAATTGAAAGCGAAGTTGTCAATGAGTTAATTCGCCGCAGGCTTGAAGGTGCATTCTTCGTAGGCGGCATTTGGGAGGCATGTAAGCCCGGTCTCCGCGCTGCACTCTCCCACCTCAATCAATACATGCCCATCGTCGCCATTTGTCCGCCCATCACAGGTTTGGATTGCATCTGTCTGTATAACGATCTGATCAGCTGCGTTCGGCATGCCGTGAGGCATTTGCATGTGCTGGGTCACCGCAGAATTGCATTCATCGGCGGTTCTTTTCAGGTTGGCGGATCAGGCGCGCGCGGTCAAGGCTTCTTGGAGGAACTGAGAGATCTGGGTTTGCCAGACATCCCCGCCTATCACCTAGAAGGCGGCTTTGACGCAGAGAGCGGCGAACGCTCCGTTCAGCGCCTTTTATCAAGCCTCCCAAAGGAGCAGCAGCCCACTGCCCTTGTCGCATTTAATGATCTTGTTGCCCTTGGCGCAATCAAGCAACTCAAGCTCATGGGGCTTAAGCTTCCTGATGATATGGCAATTATCGGATGCGACAACCAGTTCTTTTGCCCCTATACCGATCCCCCGCTCACCTCCATTGACCTGCATCCTGACGAACATGCCAGAAGCGCCATTTGCGAGTTGCTCATGTCCAAGCAGTCCAGCGTCCGTCAGTCCTTTACAATCGTCAGGGACGCAACGCTGGTGGTACGCGAAAGCTGCGGAGCAAAGCTAGGCTATCGTCGTTTGGGGTAAGAACCAAAATAAGCCCATCATGTTAAAACTTTCCTTTTTATTTGCAATGAAAACTCATTTCACTTCTATCGTCTATTATCAATTAGCACCAAACGCTTGTATACACTCATTTTTCGTTATGATATTATGTATTTAAACATATATAAAACATCTCACGATAGATGTGTTGACAGCGAAACCAAAACATGGTATTATATGCGCATGGTTAGTTAGACGCCGCTAACCAACCTCCTAGGCCACCCTCAGCGCTCGGGATTCAGCCCCCCGAGCGCATATAAAATCTCCAGAGGTTAGCCGATTCTAACTTCTCAGTATAAGGAGGAACTTACTTTGGAAAATCTCCTCATTGCGCATTGCTCTCCGACCCTAGCTTCATTAAAGACAGCCAATTTATTTACCGTAGCTTATAACACCGCTCAGGAGCTGGAAAATGAAATTCAGAAGTTGGATGAGCTGCTAAGCGCGAAGGGTGTACATGTAACCATGCTGCGCAGATCAAGTCAAAAAGCGCTCGTCTATGTGTACAGAGAAAGCAAGCTCGCGGAAGATTTACAAAAGGAATCCGTGCGATGCTTTTTATGCGTGCATGGGTATCAATACACTACCGTGCAGGAGGCTGTTGAGCATTTAAAAACACGCATCCAGTCCCTTGACTCCTTCCCCCATGAGATCGGCTTATTCCTCAGCTATCCCTTTGATGATGTGCAGGCATTTATCCATCACAAGGGACAAAACTGCAAGGCCTGCGGCTATTGGAAAGTCTACGGCAATGAGCAAGAAGCACTCCGGCTTTTTGCAAAGTTCAAAAAATGCACCGCTGTCTATCTTAGGCATTGGCGCAATGGAACCAGCGTTATACAGCTTACAGTAGCTGCTTAACGTATAAATCAAATGAATTGAGGTATGTATTATGAGTAAGGTCGCAGTTGTATATTGGAGCGGAACAGGCAATACCGAGCAGATGGCTACGTTTGTCGCCGAGGGCGCAAAGACAGCAAGCGCTGAAGTTTCCCTATTTACTCCATCTGAGTTTTCTTCTGATTTGATGGATGGCTTTGACGCTATTGCCTTTGGCTGCCCATCAATGGGTTCGGAAGTCCTGGAAGAAGACGAATTTGAGCCCATGTTTGAAGGTTGCGAGTCAAAGCTAAACGGCAAAAAAATCGCTCTGTTTGGTTCATACGGTTGGGGCGATGGCGAGTGGATGCGCAACTGGGACGAACGTTGCCAGGGCGCAAGGGCAGCCATTGCTTGCGAGTCCGTTATCTGCAACGAGTCACCTGATGCCGATGCACAGCAAGCCTGCGTAGCGCTTGGCAAAGCATTAGCATAATCAAATATTGTTGAGCACACCATACCGCAAGCGTTTTGGAAAAGCATGACTCCAAAGCGTTTGTGGGCCATCCATTGCAAAGCACTATAGCCTATAGCTCCAATCCATGGCGCTCACAGCCAAAAACTTTGCAAAACTCAGAAACGCCATAAGCTTCTTAAGCCCGTGGCGTTTTCTACGCAATATTGTCATTGATCAATCATATGGAGGGAAAGCGAATGAAGAAAAACGAGAAGCCCAAAACAGGTATGGCTAGGCTGATGCAGCTTGCGATGACGAAAAAGCCACTGGTCATCGCCTCTGTCATCCTCGCCTCACTAGCAGCAGTCATGAGTTTTATTCCGTATCTTGCCATTTACCAAATCGTGAAGGAGATCATTTCCGTCTATCCAAACCTTGATACGCTCAATCAATCAGCATTGTTTAACTATGGCTGGATGGCGCTTGGCGGAATGATTGCAAACATCGTCCTGTACTTCGGCGCGCTTATGTGCTCGCATTTGGCTGCCTTTGGTACACTGTACGAGCTTAAGGTGAACTTTTCCTCGCACATTGCAAAGGTTCCGCTTGGATTTCATCTGTTTATTGGCAGCGGTAAGCTGCGCAAGATCATGGATGAAAACATTGAGAACATCGAGAAATTCATCGCGCACTCGCTTCCCGACATCGTTGCCGCCTCCGTTTCGCCTATTGTAATGGCATTGATACTCCTGGCAGTGGACTGGCGTTTTGGTCTGACGGCTATCCTTGGCATGGCGATTGCGTTCGTGCTGCAAATGTCGATGTATGGCAATGAAGGCGCAAGGGTCAAAATGTCCCAATACCAAACAGCGATTGAAAATATGAACAACGCATCCGTTGAGTACATTCGCGGAATTTCCGTTGTCAAGGCGTTCAAGCAAACCGTCTATTCCTTCCGCCGCCTGCACGATACCATCAAGGAATATACCGCAATGGTTATCCCCTATACGCTTAGCTGGGAGAATTCGTTTTCTGCCTTCACAACAATCATCAATCATATTTACTTGTTGCTTTTGCCTGTGGGTATTTTGATCGGCATGAACACCACAGACTATCAGACCTATGCTATCACCTTTATTTTCTACTTGATTTTTGTTCCTTCCATCGCTTCCATCCTCATGAAGCTCATGTATGTGAACAGCGATAGCATGCGTATTTTAAACGGCATTGAAGCCATGGACAAAATCCTCGCAGAGCCTGAACTATCCGAGCCCGATCATCCTAAAACCACCAAGCAATTCGATGTTGCCTTCAGCCATGTCTCCTTCTCCTATGATGTTTCGCAGGAAGTCGAAGCTTTGAGCGATGTTAGTTTCATGGCAAAGCAAGGTGAGGTAACAGCGATTGTCGGTCCGTCCGGCGGCGGTAAAAGCACCATCGCGCACCTGATCCCGCGCTTCTTTGATGTACAGGAGGGCAGCGTATCCGTTGGCGGGGTGGATGTTCGCGATATGAACCGTGAGTACTTGATGAATCAAGTGAGCTTTGTGTTTCAGGATGTGTTCTTGTTCAAGCAAAGCATCAAGGACAACATCCGTCTAGGCAACAAGAATGCAACCGATGCCGAAATCATCGCTGCTGCAAAAGCTGCACAATGCCACGACTTCATCACCAAGATGCCCAACGGCTATGATACGGTCATCGGTACGAAGGGAATTCACATCAGCGGCGGCGAAAAGCAGCGCATCGCGATTGCCCGCGCGATCGTAAAGGACGCGCCTATTGTTGTGCTTGACGAAGCAACCGCATTTGCTGATCCCGAGAACGAGCACCTCATTCAAAAAGCCTTTGAGAAGCTCATGCATAACAAAACCGTTATCATCATCGCCCACAGGCTTGCCACCATTCGCAGTGCAAACCAAATCGTCGTGATGGATTCAGGATATATTTCCGAGACTGGAACGCATGAGGAGCTCCTGGCTAAGGAAGCAAAATACGCCGCCATGTGGCGCACCTACAATCAAACCTCGACGTGGACGATGAAAACGAAGGGAAGTGTTTGAATGTCTAATAAGCCCTCCAAGCTGCAAGACGCACTGATGCTGACAGATAAAGGCTATACGGATCTCAAAGCAGCCATTGGCGCCTGCACACTAACCAATTTCTCTATGCTGCTTCCCTCTATCGTCATGCTTCAAATCATCGTGGAATTAATTGGCCCTTTCACTGGCAGCGCTATCTCATGGACAAAGATGTGGACGCTATTTACGATAGGCATTGCAGGCGCGATTGTTGTGTTCTTCTGCAATAAGAACGACTACAAGAAAACCTACGTCGCGTCCTATATGGAGAGTGAGAATGCACGCACCACCCTTGCCGAGCATATCAGAAAGCTTCCTATGAGCGTGTTTAATTCAAAGAATCTCTCTGAGCTAACCACGAACCTCATGGGCGATGTCGGAACAGCCGAACATGTGCTCAGCCATGTATATCCACAGCTAATCGCCAATGCGATTTCAATCACCGTCATCTGCTTGATGTTCGCCATCTGGGATTGGCGCATGGCGCTTGCGATCTTTATTTCCGTTCCCGCGGCATTTTTCATCGTTATCGCAAGCAAAGGCATTCAAGCAAAACTTGGCAAGAAGCATGCTGCCTCCAAGCTAGAAGCATCCGATCAAGTGCAGGAGTACATTGAAGGCATCAAGGTAATTAAGGCTTGTAACCTTGACGGCGAACAATTTACCGCACTTGAAAATTCCCTTCGCACGATGCGTGATTTAGCCATCAAGTTTGAATTTGGCACAGGTATCTTCATTACAAGTGCGCAAATGTTCTTGCAGGCAGGCATTGCACTGACTGTATTTGCAGGAACCACACTGCTCACAGGCGGACAAATCGAGCTGATCCCCATGCTGCTCTGCCTGCTGGTGGTAACGCGCATCTATGGACCTATCCTCGTTGAGCTGACCTTGTTGCCCGAACTATTCTACCATCAGATCGCTATCAAACGCATGCGTGCCCTCAGGGCGATTGATCCTATGGAAGGCGACGCCACCAAGGAAATCAAGGAATATGATATTAAGCTCAATGACGTTTCCTTCCATTATAACGAAACTGGCGAGGAGACGATCAAAAACGTCAGCATTACCATTCCAAAGGGCGGCATCACCGCACTTGTAGGTCCAAGCGGAAGCGGCAAGAGCACCATTTCAAAGCTCATCGCGCGCTTTTGGGATACAACAGGCGGCAGTGTTGAGATCGGCGGCGTGAACGTTAAAGAGCTTGATCCAGAGCATTTGATGGGCCATATGTCCTTCGTATTTCAGGATGTCATACTGTTTAACGACACCATCTACAACAACATCAAAATCGGCAATATGGATGCGACCGACGAGCAGATTTACGCCGCTGCAAAAGCTGCGAGATGCGATGAATTCGCAGACAAGCTGCCCAATGGATATCAAACCATGCTTGGCGAAAACGGCAGCACGATATCAGGCGGAGAACGCCAGCGCCTGTCCATTGCCAGAGCACTTCTCAAGGATGCACCCATCGTACTGCTTGATGAAGCCACCGCAAGCCTTGACCCAGAAAGTGAAGCCTACATTCAGCAGGCGATCAGCGAGTTAATCCAAGGCAAAACGGTTATCGTCATCGCCCACCGATTGCGCACCATCTCTAGCGCCGACAAGATTATCGTACTTGATCAGGGGCAAGCGGTTGAGGAAGGTACACACGAGGAACTGCTAAAGAAAAAGGGACTATATCACAAGCTCTATACAATCCAGCAGGAGAGCTTAGGCTGGAGCGTTTAAACCGCAGCACCGCCAAAACAAAGAGCATCCATGCGCTTTAGCGATAAGCGATCGGATGCTCTTTGTACTATGTCGCAACAACAGCCATTCACGTTCCGCAGCAGCACAGTCAAAGCAAATACCAAATGCCATAGGATTTTCTCTTCGCTGGTTTGCCTTTCCAGCACCTGATAGTTGCTAATCCAGAACGCTTATTGTAGAATATGAACCGACACCATGTCAAAGGAGGATCTTTATGATTGGTGCATTGCTGAAAAAAGAGCGCTTATCCCAAAACATGAGCCAAGAAACGCTTTGCCATGGCATCTGCGCAACGTCATACCTATCAAAGATTGAAACAGGAGCAGCGAAGGGAACGACGGAGCTTCTAGGCGAATTATTTCACGTTTTGAACGTTACGTATGTCACCGATCCGACGGCTCTTGAAACGCTGGATGCATTATATAAGGCTTCGTTTACGGCCCTTAGGCAAACCGATGATTTACCCAAGACTGATCCCGAGGCAGTTGCCCTATGCCATCAGCTTAGGTTTTCGCCCCGCGGAGTGGATGCGTGTTTGCTTTGCGCGCTATATGATCCCAATCAAAGAGCCTCTTTGCAATTTAACAGAGAGCAATTAACAAGCGAGCAAAACCTGCTCTACGCGTATGTCAAATGCTTATACTATCGAAGCATTGGGGAGGATCAACAAGCAACCGCTTTGCTGCAAACCGTCAAAACCACTAATGAAGGCTGGGTGTATTCGATCTTGGCAGAGATTTATTTTCGCATAGGCGATTACACTGCCGCCATAGTGGAAGCTGAGCATGGCTATCAGGTTTGTGCAACCCAAGGAAATATCCAGGGGATGCTTGATTGTGCAATGCATGCCGGCAGCTGCTACGCCAATACGCAGGGAAGTGAACGAATGCAATACTGGTATTCCATCGCTAAAAACATCAACCACACCACCAAAAACATTTCACTGAACTACACGCTTGAATATAATATGGGGGCAACGCTGCTGATGTACGGCAAGGCAGAGCAATCCATTGCCTATTTCTTGCGTGCTGAAGTGGCGCACAAGCACGATAAAGTCGATAAGGATTTGCTCTATCAAAAAATGATCTATGCATTGCTTCGGGTTGGACGACCCGAGGAGGCTGCGCAGCGCATGCCGCTGATCACGGTCATAGATACACCCTTGGTCTTGTTGCTTGCCTACATGCTGGAGCATCCTGATTTCATGCATAACAAGGAATATTGCGCTTTGCTGGAAGCCTGTGTCCAGACCGCCAAGAAACGCCGCTTTCGTGGAATGATGGACTTCTATAGTTATTTTTTGGTGGAGGCCTATATTTCAACCAAGCAATATAAAAAAGCCATCAAACATGCCAACGAGTTCAAGTTTTCATTCGATATACCGCTATTTGATTAAAATTGCTGTTAGATCCCGCTTACTTTCCCACAACTACCCCCTTTCATTTGATCACACTGCCAAGGTATAATACCTTTGGAGGTGAACATAGTATGAAAAGTAAACTATGGAACAGGAATTTTATCCTCGCCGTGGTCGGCATGGTTATTTCCGCCGCAGGTGATGTTGGTTTAACAGTTGCACTCGGCGTTGTGGTATTCCAGCAGACCGGCTCTACCATGTTAACAGCAGTATTCGGTGCTCTATCTATTATTCCGCGTATTATTCTACCCTTGATCATCGGTCCTATTGTAGATAGGCGCAATCCATTGAAGGTGTTGGTACGCAACGAAATCATCCTCGCCATACTCTTCTTCGCAACGGCGATTATCACCATTTTCTGGGGCTTTAACTACACGCTGTATCTCGTGTTCTCTTTGCTTCTTTCCTGCTTTGGCGTGATATCGCAGATTGCATCTAGCAGCGTCATTCCTCAGATTATGGAGAAAGAACATTATATGCGCGGATATGCCGTAATCAACGTCATATACCCGCTGTGTTCCGTGCTGTTTTCACCCGTTGCGTTATTCTTGTTTGATAAGTTCGGCATGCCGATCATCCTCATCGCCTACGGAATCACGACATTGATTGACGCAGCATTGGAAAGCCGTATCAAGGTAGACTTTGCGTTTATCAAGGCAAAAAAGACTTCTATTAAAGAATATGGGCAAGACTTAGCCAGCGCTTTCCGCTATCTACGCGAAGATAAAGCGATACTAGCCGTATATTTCGCATTTACGCTCATCATGCTGTCGGATTGCTCCACCTCGGTGCTGATGTATCCGTATTTCAATACCAACCCGCTTCTGACAAATGACCATTACGCCCTGATGCTTTCCATCCGCAGCGCAGGCTATCTGGTGGGTGGGCTGCTCCATTATGTGATTAAAATACCCGACAACAAGCGTTTTATGATTGCTATCTTTGTCTATTTCTGCTTTATCCTACTGGAAGGCCCGCTATACCTCATGCCCTTCGGTTTTCTATGCGCTACCCGTTTTATTCTAGGCATTCTAGGCATGAACAGCGCTAATATTCGCTCAAGCTCCATACAGGCACGAGTGCCCGCCACGCAGCGAGCAAAGGTAAATGCACTCTTCTCCATCATGACCTCCGCCGCCACATTTGTTGGCGGACTATTGGTTGGTGCACTGGGCGAAGTATTCCCCTACTGGACGATCCAAATTGGCTTCCAAGGCTTCTACCTTGTCGCTATTTTGTTCTTGATTCTGCCCAAACGCTTTGGCGTCAAGAAACTATATAACTTTGTCACAGCGAAACCCGAGGCGAATTCTGTCACTGCATAATTGAGATGAAGCTCGCTTGCTACAGATTCTATGCTATGATCAAACCTCTCCCTACAGGCACAATCGCCTATAGGGAGAGGTTTTTCATCATGGGAATATTGACATTTAAATGCCTTGACCATAGAATAGCAGATAAGCGCTGCGCGCAGTCTCCGTTTATATGATTTTTCTTGGAAGCGTTCACCTTGATTGCCCATCAGCTGCTGTATACTAAGCAAACTCACGCCATCAAAGCGATCAAAAGCGTTACTCGATCGGTTGAATTCTTTATCGTCGGGTTAACATAGATCATAAGCTTCCGTTGAGGCATCAACTTTTGAAAGGAACCAAAAAACATGATCAACAAAAAGACAATTTGGCTTGCGGGAGGATGCTTCTGGGGTATGGAGAAGCTCATGAAGTCTTTATCAGGCGTGATTGATGTGATGAGCGGCTATGCCAACGGGCATACGGATGATCCGAATTATCAAGAGGTTTGCAAAGGCGAGTCGGGTTATCGTGAAACCGTACGGGTTACCTACGACGCTGATCGCATCAGCCTTGACGCCATCCTCTTTGCATATTTTGCCGTCATCGATCCCACATTGATCAACCGTCAAGGCAATGATATCGGTACACAATATCAGGCGGGCATCTACTATACAGATGATGAAAGCAAGGAAATTATTGACCGCATCACGCAGGTTGAGAAACATCGCTGTGCTACATTCCATGTGGAAATTGCTCCGCTGACGAAGTTTTATGATGCAGAGGAATATCATCAAAACTATCTTGATAAGAACCCTAATGGTTATTGCCATATCCCCCTGAAGGAAATAGCTATGCTTGCCAAAGGAACAATTGACCCAGGGCATTACAAGCGCCCGGCACATGAGGTTTTGAAGCAACGCCTTACCAAAGAGCAATATGACGTAACGCAAAACGGCAGCACTGAGCGCCCGCATCAAAATGCTTATTGGGATAGTCACAAGCGCGGTATCTATGTGGATATTGCGACCAGCGAGCCTCTTTTTAGTTCCTCGAAGAAGTTTGACAGTGGCTGTGGTTGGCCATCCTTTTCCGAACCGATTGACCCAAATGTGATTGTATACAAGCAGGATACCTCCCACAGCATGAACCGCACAGAGGTGCGCAGCCGTGCAGGCGACAGCCATTTGGGACATGTGTTTTACGGCGAAAACGAATCGCCAACCGAAGTGCGTTTCTGCATCAATAGCGCCTCCCTACAGTTCATTCCTTACGATCAAATGGAGGCAGCAGGCTATGGATACCTAAAGGACGCTGCACAGTAAACTTGTAGCACTGCCATTAGCACCACATGAAAACAGGCGAACATTATCCTTATGGATAACGCAGTGCGTCAAAAAAGCTCGCTAGCGCGATCTTTTTCGCCGGGGCTGTCGCCCTCTTATTTTGCACAAATCCCTTGTTCGCTCACGGTCAGGGATTTGCGTAGGGAACCCTTGCTACGCAAGGTCCCCAAAGCACCGCACAATCGACGGGCGAAGCCCCGCTGCTTTCGGATTGTTGATCAGAGGAGCTTCGCTCGTTGATTTTTCGCCCCTCCGATACCACCAGGGATTTTTCGACAGGCTGTAACGCTCGCCTGTTTTCATATTCCGACTCTATCATTCATTTTTAATCGTTCCACACAATGTATGAAATGCATCGCCGCATCAGATAGCCGTACATCTTTCAAATAGCAAAGGCAAATATCCGAGTGGATCACAGGGATGATTTCCAGCATGGCAATGTCATTGCGATTGTGAAAGGTGACCTGTTTTTTCATCAGAAGACCGACACCTAAGCCTTTGGCTGCAAGGTCAATGATGTTGTCTGTTCGATGTCCGCTAAAGGCTACGTTAGGCGTAAATCCCGCTTGATGGCAGGCCTTCATGCAAAGGTCATTGAGCAGCGTTTGCTCCTCAAGCATCAGCAGCGCATCGTATTGAAGCTCTTGCAGCTTAACAGAAGAATGCGATGCCAGCGGATGCTTTTGCGATGTGATTGCAACCAATGTATCGGGCGCAAAATCCATATATGCAAATTCGGCACAAACAATATCGCCTTTCCGCAAAAACGCAAGCTCACATTCTTTATTGCGCAGCATGTCCAGTAGAACCAGCGTATCTGCTTCAACGATAGCAACCGCAAGATGCTCTTCGTTTTGCTTGAACATTGCAATTATATCCGTGATATGATACTGCGCCATAACAGGAATGGTACCTAAAACAACGGTGCTTTTGACGTTTGAATACTGATTTCGGATGTCTTGGGTATATTGCTCCTGCAATGCAGAGATTTGCTGAGCATACAGCAAGAAGGTTTGTCCATGTTGATTTAGCGATGCCTTTCTGCTGCTCCGGTCAAGCAGCTGGACACCCAATTCTCCCTCGATGGCCTTGACATGCTTGGAGAGGGTGGACTGGGAGATGAACAATGCGTCTGCCGTTTCTTGAAAACCACCCAGCTGTGCCAGCATCACAAACTCTTTGATATACTCAAGCTTCACATCAATACCTCCCGTACGCTCTATTGATAGTGTAGTTCTTTTTGTTTATGTGTCAACACGTAATTGATAACTTTTCAATGGTTTTGCGCCCATGCAAACACATTCCGTTTTGGAATGTGTTTCTTGTATTATCGAATTGCTACGCATATGGGATCATTCTATAATCAAATCAATGGAGACTCTTTATCAATCAAACCATTTGTGAATAAAATCGCGAAGTCGCGACACATAAAAGCTCCAAAATAAAAGAATGAGGTGCAATAGAATGGCTCAAGTACATGACCTGCGCAGCGCACTTAACTTGCTGCGTGAGAATAAAATGTTGCTGGAAACCACAGTTGCCGTAGATCCCGAAGCAGAGCTATCGGGGGTATATCGCTATATCGGTGCAGGCGGCACAGTCCAGCGCCCGACAAATATCAACGGTCCTGCCATGTTATTTGAAAACGTTAATGGGTTTTCAGATGTGAAGGTCGCCATTGGCGTAGTAGGTTCACGCAGTCGTGTTGCTGCGTTGCTGGACTGCCCCAAGGAGGACTTAGGCCGCCTTCTGTGCGACTCTGCGCGAAATCCAATTGATCCTGTGGTGATCACTCAAAAACCTCAATGCCAAGAGGTTGTCCATCTGGCAACCGATGCGGGCTTTGACATACGCGAAATTGTCCCTGCGCCCAAGAACACGCCGCAGGATGCAGGTCCCTACATTACCATGGGCATGTGCTACGCGACTCATCCTGATACGCAGTTGTCCGATGTAACCATACATCGTCTATGCCTGCAAGGTCCTGATGAATTGTCCGTGTTCCTGCAACCCGGTTCACGTCATATCGGCGCCATGGCTGAACGCGCAGAGGAATTAGGACAAACTCTGCCCATCTCCATATCGATCGGCGTCGACCCTGCCATTGAAATCGCCTCATGCTTTGAGCCTCCTACCACCCCCCTTGGTTTCAACGAGCTATCCATCGCAGGTGCTGTCCGCGGAAAAGCTGTGGAATTAGCTCCCTGCGTCTCTGTCAAGGAGAACTGCATAGCCAATGCAGAGTTCGTCATCGAAGGCGAAATCATTACGGGACATCGCATTCAAGAGGATAAGCATTCGCATACAGGCTACGCCATGCCTGAATTCCCTGGATATACAGGTGCCGCCAGCAGTGTCTGCTGGGAAATTCGCGTAAAGGCGGTTACGCACCGCAAGAGCCCTATTTTGCAAACCTGCATCGGTCCCTCAGGCGAGCATGTGTCCATGGCGGGCATCCCTACTGAAGCATCCATTCTCAATATGCTTGAAAAAGCCATGCCTGGGAAAATCACCAACGTATATGCGCATCCATCAGGCGGCGGGAAGTACATGGCAATTGTGCAATGCAAAAAGTCCGTACCCACCGACGAAGGCAAGCAGAGACAAGCGGCTCTTTTAGCATTCTCGTCTTTCCCAGAACTCAAGCACGTCATTTTGGTGGATGAGGATGTGGATATTTTTGATACGGATGATGTGCTTTGGGCGATGAATACCAGATTTCAAGGGGACCGTGATATCATCACAATTCCAGGTGTTAGGTGCCATCCGCTCGACCCAAGTTCCTGCCCAGAATATAGCCCTAGCATTTCACATGTCGGTATTTCATGCAAAACAATCTACGACTGCACTGTACCCTTTCACTTGAAATCACAATTCAAGCGTTCTCAGTTTTTGGAGGTGGATTACACCAAATGGTTGAAAAACGACTGATCATCGGTATTTCTGGGGCTTCCGGCGCGCCCATTGCCGTAGCATTGCTTAAAGCCCTGCAAAGCATGCCCGTCCAAACGCATTTGGTGGTCACCAAGGGCGGAGAGATGACGCTTTCACAGGAATGCGGAATGAACTTGGAGGATGCATCCAAGCTTGCGGATGTAACTTATGATAACAGCAATATCGGTGCTGCGCTCGCTTCGGGAACGTTCACCGCCTGCGGTATGGTGGTTGCCCCTGCAAGCATGAAAACAGTCGCAGGCATCCATAGCGGCTATAGTGATAATCTGCTGCTTCGAGCTGCGGATGTCGTGCTAAAGGAAGGCAGAAAGCTGATTTTAGTGCCACGAGAAAGCCCTCTTTCTCAGATTCATCTTCGGAATTTGCTTGATCTGAGCCAAATGGGCGTTAGAATTCTGCCGCCCATGCTCAGTTACTACAGCAGTCCTCAAACCATCGAGGACATGACAAACCATATGGTCGGCAAGATTCTGGATCAACTGGGATACGCGCCAGAAACATTCATCCGCTGGGAGGGAATGAAATGACCAAAACCATCACCGTTCTTGACCGCAGCATTACCGCAACCGTTTTGCAGCTGGACGAGGGGCTTGATGTCAGTCTTTTGGGCGGAGACAGCAGCCATGTAGGTGCTGTTACCTTCGCAGAATCAAATAGCACGCATCAAACCATGGAACGCGCCGGGCATAAGGAAGCCATGTTATCCGAGTCTTGGGCAGTAGCGCTTGCAAAAGCATCGCAGCAGCCTGTCACGGTTCGCTGCGGCATCCATTATGATCACGCGAGCCCAGCGCAAATCGCTCAGATTTTGAACGCATGCACCCTTTTGCTCGGAGAGATTGAAGCGTCCGTCATGTTATGCTAGAATGTAAATTATGAGGTGATACATTATGAAGTATACAGTGATCATTGCCGATGATGAACCAAAAATCATACAACTTATCAAGCAGCTTGGTCATTGGGATACCTTGGGCATTGAAATCGTCGCAGAATGCACCACGGGTCAGGATGCGTATGACTGCATATGTCAACTCAAACCGGACTTAGTTCTGTCAGACATTAAGATGCCTGTTTTTGACGGGCTTGAGCTTATCAAAAGGGTGCGCCAAGCAGAGGTCAACCCTTTCTTCGTGCTGATTTCAGGCTATCGTCATTTTGAGTATGCCCGCAGCGCGGTTCAGCTCAATGTGGTGGATTATCTGCTGAAACCCATCGAAGAAGAACAGCTCAATCAAGTGCTTGAGAAGGTTTGCCTAAACATCGACGCCCAGCGACAAGAGCAACTGAATATGACAACCCTATCCGATCTCGAGCCAATGAGGCAGCTATTATTGCGGGAGAAATTCTGGGAACCGCTGCTCAATGGCATGTGGGAAAAGGGAAATTCACCGCATCTGTGTTCTATTGATGCCTGCAACGAAATGCTTGGCATGGATATTTCGCATGGATGTTTTCTCGCGTTGTGTATTGTATCCAGCCTCAATGCTATGTTTGAGGAAGCCAATTCATTGGGTAATCAAAAAATAGAACACTTTATCGAAGAGAACCTGACTCATCAGATGCAGGTGTATTACAACCGCACGTTTATGGGATATGTGCTGATCTTTAATTACCAACCCGAGCAGCGAGAATCTGTTCGGCTAGCAATCAAAGCGCTCTACTATTACATATTGGATCTGCGGGAAGTATATGGTGAAATGAAGCTGAATTTCGGCATCAGCAGCGAGACCAGTGATTTTAGCGAATTGTCCAAGATTCTCTCAGAAGCTCTTTGCGCTGAGTGGGGTCGCCTCATGACCGCCGGCAACGGCATCATGGAGTTCAAGCAGATTGAACAACTGCCCCGCATTTCACTCAATTCTCCCAAAGTACTAGCCTATCTTGATTCGATCGTGGATAGCGTCAGGTATTTTCGGATTGAGGCACTGGGAAAAACATTTGCAGAGCTTAGCAAAGCAGTAAGCGAGAGAAATGATGTTTTTCCAGGTGTGCTTCAAAAATCCTTCTATCATTTAGAGGATAAATTGCTCCTCTATGTGCCTCAGGAAAAGAAAGAGCGCTTCCGTGAAAACTACTATTACGCCTATCTGAACGCTCGAAACTATGTGAAATTGGTTGAAAATCTCTATTTGATGCTCGTGCGCCACATTGAGGAAGAATTGCAGGGCTTAAAGGAGAAAAAAGGGAAGCCCATCATCGTTGCAGTGCAGTACATTCAGGAGCATTTCCGCGATCAGATTGCGCTTCGCGATGTAGCGGAGGCGGTCGGCGTATCGGAAACCTATCTCAGCAAGCTTTTCAAAAGCGAAATGAATATTGGATTCAATGACTATTTAACGCAGTTTCGCTTGAAGGAATCGGAGCGTTTGCTCGCCAAAACAAACCTACCTGTGAAAAAGATTGCATTGCAGGTTGGATATTTGGACGAGAAATACTTCTCTAAGCTATTCAAAAAAGAAACAGGAATCAAACCAACAGATTACCGTCGGATTTATGGATGAGGTGCTGGAATATGAAATGGATTGGCTGGATTGCCTGCGCATTATTTGCAGCATTATTTGTGGTGGTATTGATCCTCTATTTGCGCCAGAGGAATCTTTTGCGATTCACGATGCGAGAAGAGCAACGCTTGCGTATCCAGGCAGTAGGTACACCCGAGCAAGAGCGCGCCAGAAAACAGATCGAGCTGAGTTATCTCAGATCACAAATCAACCCGCATTTTCTCTACAACACCCTTGATTCCATCCGGAGTCAGGCCTTACAAGCAAATCAACATGAAATTGCAAAAGCAACGGAAACGCTTTCGCATTTTTTTCGTTACTGCATTAGCGGTTCGGATGCGCTTGTGACGGTAGGCGAAGAAATACGCCATATAGAGGATTACTTCTACATTCAGAAATACAGATTTGAAGATCGATTCCTGATGAGCATCCATATGGAATCCGAATATATCAATGACCTATATCTGCCCAAAATGACGCTTCAACCTATTGTTGAAAACGCCTTGATTCACGGTCTGGAAAAAGTACCGGGGCAAGGTCATATCACCCTCCGCTTGTTTTGCACTCAAAACAGGCTGACGATCGTCGTATCAGATGATGGTGCAGGAATGAGCGCGATGAATCTGGACAAGCTCAACAGCCGCATGGAAAACGAATCAAGCCCCAAGCCCACTAGCTCATCCAGCCGCCATAGCGGCATAGCCCTGCGCAATGTCAGCACGCAGATCAGAATTATCTTCGGCAATGATTATGGGATCAGATATCATTCCATTGAGGGCGAAGGAACGGATGCTTTCGTGACGCTTCCAGTCGTGGATGTCTTTACTCGCGCAGGCTATGAAAACCGCATGGAAAGCGGTGCCGAGAGATGAAAGAAGTTTTGCGGATTATTCATGGCGTTGCCGACGGTCCTTTGGACAGTGCAGCAACGCGCAAACAACTGCCATTGGATTTCATGCGTGATCAGCGCGGCAATGGTATGCAGGCCGCAAATAGCACGCTGCGCACAAGCGAAATCCCAACAGGCGGGCTAGTCAATTACAACCTAGAAGTTTACGAGAGGGATATCGTCTATATTCAAGGGCTGCGCGGCAGCGGTCTAAAGACGCTGGTCAATGTTCTGGCTGGCGACTGCGCTTTGAAATCAGGTAAAATGCTTCTTTGGGGCGAGGAAACGGTTGGTTACAATCGCAATACAGCCATCTCCCACCGTATTTATACGATTACCGCAGGTATGGATTTGGTGGAAAACCTGACAGTAGGTGATAATCTAGCGGCGATCGGCGTACCATCCTCACCTTTGAAATTCTACAGCCGAAAAAAAGCAGAGCAGCGTGTACAGTGCTACCTTCAAAAATACGGTCTGGATGCCTCCGTGCATACCAGACTATGGGCGCTTAGCAAACTGGAACAAAACAAATTGAGCGTGCTGAAGGCGAAGCTTCTCAAGGCAGAGCTAGTGGTGCTGGATTTGACCAGCGACATTTATGAGAGCAGGGAAGTTGAAGCGCTATGTGACTTGATCCTTACCGTTAATGCCGAGGGTATTTCCTTTGTCATTTGCTCGGATAATTACGCCATTTTTGCAGAAATCGCGACCAGAATACAGGTGATTTCAGAGGGGCGCGAGCTAAAGGAGTGGACAGGGCTTACCGACAACTTGCGTCAGCGCTTGCGCAGCAATGCCTATTCGGGCATGTTCAGTCAGCGATCACCAAATCCGAATATTGTTGGACTGGTGGACTACGAGCGTACCAGCCGCGACAGCTTATGGCAGGCGATGCGCACCATTCGGGAGGAAAACCGTGATGTTTGGGATGCTTACGTAGGCGGCGAAATTCCGCCTGAAGGAGAAAGCTGGGCGGATGGCACAGCTTTGATTCCAAGGGAAAGCGCGAGTATGCTGCTAAGCAACTTGACCGTCAAACAAAACCTGATGCTGCCGCTCAAAAACAGGGTTTCCAATGGGAAATTCGGCTATATTGCGCCGGCAATTGAGGATCGGCTGAACCGAGAATTTTGCAGCTACATGAACATCACACAAGCAAAGCAAATCGTAGCTCAGCTAACGCGTGTGCAACGAAAAATCCTCTCCATATATCGCTGGGCGCTGCAGAAACCCAAGGTGATGATTCTGGAAAATCCACTTTCAAGTTTCAGTGCGCAAGAACAGGAAATACTGCGTGAATACCTCGACCAAATGCAATCAAATGGCATCAAAGTCGTTTTTGTAGGACGCTCGGTGGAGCAGTTTCAAATGGATTGCGGTCTCATTTTAACCAACAAAAATGGATGCATTGTAAGAATGACCACCAAATAACACATATTTCGCCTTTCACTGCCTGCATACACCCCCTATAATATAAGTATCAACAGGTCATACAATGACTAATATGAAAAGAGGAAGAAAACATGAAAAAAATTCTCGCGTTGCTCCTGGCTCTCACAATGATGCTGGCTATGGTATCTTGCGCAACCGCTGAAACCACAACTGCCGAAGAATTAGCTGGCAAGAAAGTCGGTTTCTCCGCTATTTCTCTAGCCTCCGAGTTCTTCGCTGATATGTCCGACCAGTTCGACAATTACTTCACCAGCGCTGGCATGAACTACACCGCAGCTGATGCGAACATGTCCGTTGAGACACAGATCTCCAATATCGAGAACTTCGTTGCTAACGGCACTGATTACATCATCATGTTCCCCGTTGATGCGACCGCTATCTCCGACGCTGCTAAGTCTGCACGCGACGACGGCGCTTTCATCATCGTTATCGGCACCGCGCTATCCGATCCCGACGCATATGATGTTTGCATCAACGTTGATCAGTACAACACAGGTGCAGTTCAGGCTCAGATGGCTGCCGACTGGATTAACAAGACCTTCCCCGATGCCGCCGACGCTTCCATCGAAGTCATGGTTATGAAGGTAACCGACTCCGAAGACGCACTCGCTCGTTCCAACGGCATGGACGAAATCACAGCCCTATGCCCCAAGGCAAAGGTTGTCTACACAACCGAGAATGCAAACGTTGAGGCAACTGCTTCAAAGTCACAGGAATTGGTGGAAATCGGTCTGATGGAACATCCTGAAATCAAAGTCATCATGACCTATGGCACTGACCTTGGCCAGGGCGCTGACGAAATCGCAATGAAATCCGGCGATGTATCCCAGTTCGCTATCTTCACAGTTGATACAGCTGAATATATCCGTGATCGCATTAAGCTATCCCCCGCCAACGAATCCGCTATCCGCGGCACCGTAATGCTGGGCGAAGGCACCCCCTATACCTGCTACATGCTGCTAGGCGAATGGTCTGACCGCATCGTTGATGGCAAGTACAAGGAAGAATGCATCGCTATCACCCCCGAAACCATCGCTACTTACTTCCCAGAGAATTAAGCAGTTAAGCTCATGAGGCTCCGAAAGGAGCCTCATATCTTCTTAACCGAGAAAGGACTCACAAAATGGCAAAGATTCTCGAAGTCAAAAATGTGACGAAAATCTATCCGGGTGTTGTAGCACTGGATGATGTCTCCTTTGATGTGGAGGCAGGCGAAGTTCTTGCCCTCATCGGCGAAAACGGCGCAGGTAAGTCAACGGTCATCAAAACCATTTCAGGTGCTATCCAAGCCGAATCGGGAAGCATCGTTATCGAAGGCAAGGAATATACAAAACTAACGCCCGCGATTGCAAAAGAAGCAGGCATTGGCGTAGTCTATCAGGAATTCAATTTAGTTCCCTCCCTAAGCATAGCAGAGAACATTTTTTTAGGCGACAAAGTAGGCAAAACGCGCGGCTGTCCCGATTTCAAGGAAATGAAGCGCCGCTCTCAAGACATCATGGAAGAACTTGGTGTCAAGATCGATGTGAACACGCAGGTTCAGATGCTCTCCACCGCTCAGATGCAAATCGTAGAGATTGCAAAGGCGATGATTAAAAACTGCAAGGTTTTGATCATGGACGAGCCCTCCGCCTCCATCCCAATGGCAGAAGTCCAGAACATGTTCCGTATTATTCGCAAACTAAAAGCACGCGGTGTGTCTGTCATTTACATCAGCCACCGTTTGGAAGAGCTATTTGAGATCTGCGACCGCGTGACGATATTCCGCGACGGCAAATATGTCACCACGCAAAACGTTGCGGACATCACTAAAAAAGACTTGATTCGCTATATGATCGGCCGCGAGCTGACAGAGAAGTTTCCTTCTCGTAATGCACAGATCGGGGAGCCGGTTTTGGAGGTTCAGGATCTAAGCGGCAACGGCGATTTTCATATTAACATGGCACTGCACAAGGGCGAGATCTTAGGTCTGGCAGGACTTGTCGGAGCAGGACGCACGGAGCTTGCAAAGATGCTTTGCGGCGATGTAAAGCCTGATAGCGGCAAGATTCTCGTCCGCGGCAAGCAGATGACAGCACATTCTGCGGCTGACGGCGTGGATCTTGGCATCGGGCTTGTACCCGAGGATCGCAAACAGGAAGGTGCATTCCTTGAATACTCCATCGAGTGGAACATCGCCATCATGGCGCTGCGCCAAAACAGCAAATGGAGTTTCATGGATTTCAAGAAGATCGATGAGCTGGTTGAAACCTATAACGAGACCTTGGATATCAAAACGCCGACCGTAAAGCAGCTCGTGCGCAATCTATCCGGCGGCAATCAGCAAAAGGTAGTCGTAGCAAAGGTCTTAGCTGCACAAAACGATATTTTGATCTTTGATGAACCAACTCGCGGCATCGACGTGGGTGCCAAGCAAGAAATCTACAAGCTGATGAATTCGCTAGTGGAAGACGGTAAGTCCATATTGATGATTTCATCTGAAATGGAAGAACTACTGGGTATGAGCGACCGCATCATCGTGCTCCATGAGGGTACGGTTGGCGGCGAAGTTTCCAAAAATAATTTCTGCCAGGAGAAAATCCTCGAATTGGCCTCTGGCATTGTGGAGGAATAACGTATGAACAAGAGTCTTGCAAAGATCATCGATTTCTGCAGAAGAAATCTGGCATGGGTTTTATTGGTCATCATTTGCATCGTCTTTAGCTTCACCAATCCAAACTTCCTGACGGTTAAGAATCTCCTGAACATTCTCAACCAAAACTCATACGTCATCATCTGCGCTTATGGTATCGCGCTAATCATGATGTCGGGCGGGCTGGATATGTCGGTTGGCTACCAGATGAGTATCTGCGGCGTTGTCTGCGCGATGATGATCACGTCAGGTGTTCCTGTCATCGCTGCTGTCATCGTGACAATCCTGCTGAGCATTGCCTTTTCCATGCTCGCTACTTTGCTGGAGCAGGTGCTAAAGCTCCCCCGCATCTTCTGCACCATCGGACTGAGCACCGTCTATCAGGGACTTGCGTATGTTATCACGGGTTCCAAGACCATCTCAGGTCTTCCCGCTGCCTTTAAGGTCATCGGTCAAGGAACGATCTTTCATCCCAGCCTGACCTATGCGACCGTGTTCATGGTCATCGCGGGTCTGATTATGAGCTTCCTCATGAACCGCACTTACTTTGGCCGCTATGTCTTCGCATTGGGCGGCAACGAAGCTGCATCTCGCCTAGCAGGTATCAACGTGAAGCGTATGAAGTACCTCGTTGGCGGCGTTGCAGGTCTATTCTGCGGCATTGGTGCAATCGTTCTATGCTCGCGCGTAGGCGCTGCAGCGGCTGGTACAGCAGCAGGCACAGAGATTACGGTTCTAACAGGCGTGCTGGTTGGCGGCGTATCGGTACGCGGCGGCGACGGCAAGATCGCAAACTGCGTTGCAGGTGTGCTGATCATGGGTCTGCTGGCCAACGGTATGCAGCTAGCCGGACTGAACACCTACTATCAGTTTGTGGTCAAGGGTGCGATCATGCTAGGTGTTATGTGGTTTGACGCATTCCAGATGGGTCGCCGTGCAATTGCTGCCAACAAGCGCAAAGAAGAAGCAATTGCGGCCTAATGAATTAATGATGCAAAAATAAATTTAAATGTGGGAGTCCTGTCGATCCGTACTGCGGAATGCAGGACTCTCACTTATTAAGGAGAACAAGATGGTAGAATTCAAAACCGAGAAGATCACCAATCGAATCACCCGTATTTTTGGACTATGCACAGAGCTTATGTATCTGATAGAGGGCGATCGCTATGCAGCACTTCTGGATACAGGCAGCGGCTTTGGCAGCCTCAAAGCCTGCGTAGACAAGCTGACCGATAAGCCAATCCTCGTTCTTTTGACCCACGGGCATGTAGATCACGCCATGGGTACAAAGGAATTTGATACGATCTACATGAATCGAAAAGATGATTATATTTTCGTCCCCCATGGCGCTGATTCTTTCAGACAAGCGGATTTTAATGAGCTAAGCCTACCGCCGGAGGACTACATCCCAACTGATGACTATACGCGTTTTCAAGATGTGAAGGGCGGAGACAGCTTCGACTTGGGTGGTATCCATATTGACATTTATGATTGTGTGGGTCATACTTATGGTTCAGTGGCGATGTTAATCCGCGAGGAGCGTATGCTGTTAACAGGCGACGGCTGCAATCCCTTCTCATTCATGTTTGAGGATTACTCCACACCCATCACCGCCTATCGCGATAGTTTGATGAAGCTGAAGGCTGAAACAGATGGAAAGTATGATGCCATTTTGCTATCCCATGGCGATGGCAATGGCCCAACGTCCATTATTCCTAGTGTTATCGCTGTCTGCGATGACATCCTGGCAGGAACTACTGACGATGTACCCTTCTCCTTCAAAGGCCATAACGGGTTCATTGCCAAGGCGATGAATCCCGAAACCATGTCCCGCATGGACGGCGTTGTGGGCAACATCGTTTACAACAAAAACAACATCTAATCGGAGGGTTGACTATGTCTGACATGAGCAATATGGTGCGTATCAACTTCAAAAAAGGCGATGACATTCGGGATGCAGGTCTTAAAACGCCCGAAACCATCGAACGTTTTGACGACATCCCCTATGGAGCGGACGTGCTGCAGGTGATGGATCTGTATCGTCCCAAGGCAAGAGCAGGCGAAACACTGCCTGTTATCGTCAGCGTTCACGGCGGCGGCTGGGTATATGGAGATAAAGAGCGCTACCAGTATTACTGCATGAGCTTAGCGGAGCATGGCTTTGCTGTGGTCAACTTCTCCTATCGTTTAGCGCCAGAAGCCAAATTCCCCGCGCAGCTTGAGGATGTCAACACCGTGTTCACATGGGTACAAGACAATGCTGCAAAATACAACATGGACGCAAGTCATGTATTTGCGCTGGGAGACTCCGCCGGCGGTCATCTGCTGAGCTTATACGCTGCGCTGTGCTCCAATTTAGACTATGCACAGACCTTTTCATTCTCCGCGCCTAAGGGCTTCATCCCCACCGCAATTGCCCTGAACTGCGGGGTGTATTCTCTTGAGGGAAACAGCTCAGATGAAATGACCAACGTCCTCATGGATGACTTGTTTCTCGACGGCTCCACACCTGAAAAGCTGCACAGTATTAGTGCCGTGAATTTCGTCACAGAGGCATTCCCTCCCACCTTCCTCATGACCTGTACCGACGATTTCCTGACCGAGCAGCCTGCACTTCTCATGCCGCAGCTCATGAAATGCAACGTGCCGTTCCAGCTGCATTTCTACAGTGAAGGTGCAAAGGGATTGGGGCATGTGTTTCACTGCAACATGAAATCAGACGCAGCTCATCGCTGCAACGCTGAGGAATGTGCTTTTTTCAAGAAGTATATGGACTGATTTAGCGATATCACAAAACGCCCCTCATTCTGATAGCAGCAGAATGAGGGGCGCTTGTTTTAAATGTTCTTATCAGCCAGTCCACTGCCCAGTTTGCGCAAATTCTTCTGCAACTTGCGCAGCACTTTGGGTCACCGTTTCGGGAAAATGCATCAGCGAGAGCAATGCGATTGCGTTTCTGGTATTGCTCGGTCCTTCAATGATCTTAAACGAAAAGTGCATGCCCTCCTCCGTCAAATCCTCGCGAAAGTGCATCTGGCGGTACTCTGGCAACAGCCGTGTAAGCTCCAAATCATGTGTGGCTGCCATACACAGACAGTTTTGTCCTGCGATGTATTTGAGCAATGCCTGCGATGCCGATATCCGCTCAATGGTATTGGTACCACGCAGGATTTCGTCTATAAAGCACAACACAGGCCGAAGCTGCTCAAGTGCATCCACAATGCGCTTGAGACTGCGAATCTCAACGATAAAGTAACTTTCGCCGCTTTGCAAGCTATCGCGCATTGCCATGGACGTCATGATATGTGCACGAGGCATCACAAAGCGCTCAGCTGTGCAAGTCAAAATGCTCTGCGCCAGTATGGCATTGACCGCCATGGTTTTAGTGAAGGTAGACTTACCAGAGGCATTTGCACCTGTGATAAGCACCGAGCGGGTCCAGTCCAGATCGTTGCGAACAGGTGCCGCAACCAAAGGATGGGCAAGCCCTTTCGCCTCTACCTCAAGCTTCGAATCAAATATGGGTTCACAGTACATAACACCAGACAAGCGGTATGCCGCAATGGCTTGATATGCATCAATCTCGCCAACCAGTTGGTATAGGCGGCGTAGCGTGGAACTGTGGTTGGAAAAGAAAACCGCCAGTTTGTTCAGACAAATCATATCAAGTTGAAACAAAATACGTATATAGTCAATCAAATAATCCATATCCGTGATCTTCTGCATTGCAAACAAGGCGTTCCAGCGTGCGACGGGCTTCATCTCGTCCGTCAGCGTTCGCAATTGCGCCGCCACATCTGAAAGGGAGTCCGGCAATTGGGGTGCGAGCTTCGTAGCGACATTGATCACCCGCGCAATATGGCGTACGGCTGTGATTTCCCGCATCCATAATGAACCGCTATAATAGTATACAATGAGATTGACCGCAAACGAGCAAGCCACGCCAAAGAAGAAAATCGGGTTGACAAACCCCAGCACAAGAAAAACCACCAGCACAATAGGAAGCGCCATATACAGCGCAAGTTTGCCCGGCACTTTATCTTTGGGATGGAATAAATATGTACCTGCACCATGGTATGCTTGTCTGGACTGTCTACCCATGATCTTTCGAATCTTTTCTCGATAGGTCCCATCGGCAAAAGCATCCATCATCAACCGTCTTTGCTCCAGTGCCTCTTGCGGCACATCGGTATCACGCAGCATTGCGTAGAGTATCTCGTCGCCTATCGTAGAGCATGTAAAGCGCAGCGATTCATATACCAAGTCCATATCCAGATCATTCCACGTGGTATCGTCTACTGTCTGCCCTGAGTTAGTCAGCAGGCATGTTTCTTTCCAGTATTCTTTTGTAGTCTCAAGCTCAAGTTGTTCCATTGGTTGGGCACAGAACTCCCCTTTGCGTTTGTCGCGCGTGCGGATACCCAATGTCTTCTTTATTTCACCAAATACTGATTGAAAAGACATACGCTTCATGACCTCCTAACATTACGGCCTGATAATAGATAGTTTATCACATCTTAAGGGAATACAACAGGATTGATGTTAATCATCCGCTACTTAATTCTTCCGTATCATCCTGCAAACCCATAGCATTGCTGAAGCGATGGTCGATGCCGTCATGTGATGTTTACCAGATAAATATAAAAGACTGCTAATGAGCGATTCATACGAACCGTTTATAGCAGCTTTTTTTACGATAGCATCCGTCATTCCATTTGTTTGCCTCCGCATCAGTGGGTGTGTTAGGCACTTCACTCATGAATGAAAAGCTTGATCGCACCATCCTTCCTTGGTATTCCTAAAAACCGAATATCCAACATATATGGATCTTGCTTGATTTCAGCAGCGCAATACAGTCCCTCGTCCAGCGCAAAAATTTCTACTATATCACAGTCCACAAATATCCTAAACTGTGTTGATAAGCAATCGTATCGTTCATTCAAAGCAATCAAAACCTTCTGCTTCGGATTAAAAACCCACTCATTTTCACCAATAAGCATCTTGCATGATTCATCTTCATCTAGTTTCAATACGAATTCATACATTCCATGTTTTATGCTCATCTTCACAGGCTCACCGCTATACCGCACCTCACGCTTTCGGTTTTTCTCAAACTCCTTGGCCGGATGCAATTGTAAAGCATCTGCATTGCGGTTTAAAGAAACATCCATTGGCAGTGACATTAAGCCGCGGTATCGATGCCCAGTATTCAGTGTGCGAAGCCACGCGATAAGAACCGTGCGTTCACCCATCACATTGGACCATGTCTGCGCTGCATATGGCAGATTACCCATATACGCATGATGACGATGGGAATAATTTGTAAAGCAATATCCATCAAAATCACCAATATAGTAAAACCCATCCGCAGTCAGCAGCACCCATCTGCTTTGCCCTTCTTTGTTTTTCAGTAAAAATAAATCAGGACATTCCGTTGCACCTGCCAATGTTATCGTCTGCGTTTGCGTCCATCGATGCAAATCATTCGAGCGAAAGATACCAAAATCATTCTCATGCAAATACAATACCATGACGAACGCAGCGGTACTTTCATGGAAAAATACTTTAGGATCGCGCGACTCCTTATTGGGTCCCCAAAAGCACATGCGCTCCTTCACAATTTCGCTGCCCAAAGTCCGAGCAAAACACTGACTGGTTTGCGCATTTTTGGACCAACGCTGCTCGCCTCCCCAAGCCGTATAAAACATCAATACATCATTGCTGCCTGTCTTTGGATGTATACATGCGCTCCCAGAAAACATCACGCCATGTTCATCGGGATACATCGCTTCATCCAGTTGCTCCCAATGGATCAAATCCTTACTAACAGCATGTCCCCAGTGCATATTCCCCCATGTAACGCCATACGGGTTATGCTGAAAATAGAGATGATAATTTACGCCATCAAAATGCAAACCGTTCGGATCGTTAAGCCATCCCGTATGCGCTGTGAAGTGAAGGCTTGGTCTGTGTTCACCAATCTCCTCCCAACCATCCTGCTGGCTGACAAACTCCCACCAGCCATCCGGGCAATTGCTTTGAAACTCAAGCTCTTCCCCCACCCATTCAGCGACATGCCAATGCGAATGAAAATCAGCCGAACCGCCTAGAGAAGCCTCAATATCAAACTCATATATTTTCCGCTTATCACTAAATACTTCAACCGTGCATTTGGGCGCACCTTTTTGGACAGGAAACCAAAGATAGGGCTTTGTGATCGTCGTTTTCATTGTTCCACTCACCAATCATGAATAAAGGTTTTGCGGCATCACATACCAATAAGCGGTTGCTTCATAAACGCATATCGCACGTCCTTCATTCCAGTTGTTTTCTTTATATTTTTCTATATACGCCTCAAATGAATGCTGGAAAGGCACATTATCCCCAACATGGTAGCGTGCAACAGATGTTAATCCGTTACCATCAATGGGCACCGCATTTTGGCATGCGTATGCACAATCAAAAAGCACATGCGGCGGCTCAGCTGCCCAAGCGTATCCAATATAATCCTCGCTGCCAGTGCCAAAGGTGGACGGGAATTTCTCACCATCTACAAAGAATTTCTCATCACCCTCGCCCCCACCACCAATTGATGGCCTCGCCTACCGATTCATCCCAACGATCATCCACAGACAGGTGCATCCCGCAAAATCGTCCCCTTCCTTTGCAGCGAAGGACAGGCCAGTCAGGCCAGCGGTCACCCTCCTTTTGAAATCTCGAAACATCCAGTCCCTCAAAATCATCGCCATGGGTAAGCGCACAGAATCGCATCATCGAGTCTGCTTCCTGTATGGATAGAGTTTCTTTGTGATAACCAAACGACAGGGTGATCGGACTGCTTTGCCTGTTTTTCAGTACAATGCGCGCTCTGTCATATGGCATATACCAAAAGCTGCTATACTCTTTCGCGCTTTTGGATATCGGCAAGCAGCGAAAAGGTGTGCTCTCCTCTATGCATGAGAAAAATCTCGGCAAAGGACATAGTACAGATGGCGATGATTCTCCATCCCAACACACTTCCAAAATCAGGTTCTCCAATTCTTTGGGATCATTAGCACTGACGGATATACAGGTGAGCGCACCAGGGTTTTCATCTTCATAAACAATTGTGTCTTCCCCGCCTTCACAGGTAATGCTGTTCCACATCATCTCGCCGGCATGATGCAGATATCCCCTCATAGCAAGCTGTCGATCTATTTCACGCAATCGCATTTGATGTTCGCGCCCTAGCGCCGCATTATAAGTAGGCACCTGAGTATCCGCAGCAAATTTCGTATAGGTAAAGTGATAGAATGCACCCCAGCCCTCTGCCAATGTAATTTTGCAGCCCTTTTGAAACGAGATAGGTATAAATCGATTTTTGCCCCTGGACAGCGTGGGTACAAGCTGCGGGTAGTTTCCCGGCCAAAGCTGCGTATTATCTGCATCATAACGCTCAAAAAAATCTCGAAAGGGCATGTCAATCACAGGTAGAGCGCTGCCATCTAAAAAGATGCGTATATGGCCGCCACAGGGGTTTGCGCTCCACGCCCTCCAGATAACACCAGGTCCGTCCATCTCAAACGCTACGACGCCATCACTTTGCCTGTATAGATAGCCATCCCCATCGTTGTTTGCTCCCCAGTCAATATATTTTCTGCTTTCAGGTTGATATTGACTCCTTCGATCATAGCTGGAAAAGCAGCCTGACTGCTCGCCTTCCTCTGGTGGTATGGCTAAATCCTTTAAACAGACAAGCCTTTCCAGCAGGTCTACATATGTGTATTTTTTCATATTGCCCTCCTCAGCCGGTTGTACCTGAATATGCCAGCCCTTCAATGATTTTATCTTGACCAAAGATGTATACAAGGAAAATCGGAATGCTAGAAATAACAACGCCTGCCAACATCCATGAAAAATCATTCCAATATTGGTTGGATAGCGTTTGCAGTGCAATTGGCAAAGTAAACTTAGCCCGATCACTCAATATAATATACGGCCACATAAAGTCGTTCCATGTTTCAATCACTGTCATTATGCCAAGGGGAAACAGCGCGCCATGCATCATTGGCAGCATGAGCCTATGGAATATCAATGTTTCCGAAGCGCCATCAACCCTTGCTGCATCCACAAAATAATCAGGTATACCTTCCAAATATTGCTTCACCAAGAAAATGCCATACGCTTTAAAAATCGATGGTACAATGAGCGCTGCATAGTTGTTCAGCCACCCAAACCAAGTCATCATATTATAATTGGGCACCACCAATGTGGTACCAGGCACCATCATCGTGCAAAGCACTGCAAAAAACAGCGCCTTACGTCCCCTGAACCGTGTTTTTTCCAACACATAAGCAGCGATTGCGCTGCTGTAAAGCACCAAAGATGTTTTGACAACAGTGATGAAAAATGTATTGATGGTAGCTCTGCCCAAATCCAGTTTTTCAAAAACTGATGTGTAATTAGAGAATGTCCAATTAGGACTGGTAAGTCCGTTTGGAAATTTCAGAATATCTTGATTGGGCTTGAGTGAACAGATAACCAAAATCAGAAAAGTACCTATCATAAGTAACGAAGCCAGCATCAAAAATGTATGAATTAACACATCCGCAAAACCGATTTTTTTTATTCGCTTCTTCATAGCAATTTCTCCGATCTTTTGGCACGCATTTTTAGATTGATAACAGATAGCACCAATACAATCGCAAACATGACAAATGAAGTTGCTGATGCCTGTCCAAAATTGTAACGCTTAAATGCCGTTTCATACAGATAGAGCCCCGGCACATACGTTGAAGTGCCTGGTCCTCCTGATGTCATTATAAAAAACTGATCAAACGCAGGAATATAGCCAATCAAAGAGGTCACCAATAAAAATGTAGAGGCCGATCCCAGCAATGGCAGCATAATATGACGGAACATTCTAAGTCTCCCCGCTCCATCAATTTGTGCAGCCTCATAAATCGAACTGGATATTTGCTGCAATCCAGCTAGATACATGATAATAGCAAAACCAACATCCTTCCAAACCGTCATGATAATAACCGCTGTTAAGGCATAGTCGCCATTCTTTAGCCAATTAGGTCCACGCGTTCCTGAAATCATAAAAATCAAATGGTTGATCAAACCATTCTTCCCGTCAAAATACCATTTCCATAAATAACTCGCTGCTACAAAGGAGATAACGATCGGCAGGAAAAACACAACGCGATAGAACTTCTGCATCCGCTTTCCGCAAAAGAAAATCAATGCTGCAAACATAGCGGCCAGCCCTACACGTGCAATGGTTGTAACCACTGAAAAGACAATGCCATTCACCAAAGACGCGCGAAATTTAGGTGTCGTAAATATCACTCTGTAGTTATCAAGTCCATTGAATTTGAATGTACCATTTGCTATGTTCCAATCAAAGAAGCTGCCTACAAATGAATAGCCTAGCGGGAATATCATAAAGACTAGATACCACACAACCATAACGCCTACAACAATCCAAACGAGTCTGCGTTGCCCCTTTGCCTGCGGAGATATCCCTTTTGATCTATTGGGCATAACAATCACCTTTCCAAAGCATGTTCAGACAGTTTTGCAGCCCACCTCCCATCGAAGTGGGCTGCATGGAGGTTGTATCACTTTATGAATTCATCTGCATGGATATAATCCCTTTCCACGTTAAACCATGCGCCGTCCTCTTCCAATGCCTTCGTACAAATACCTTGTGCATCTGCCAAGGTAGCTGCGATATCCGCATCCTCAAAGAAAATCGGTTCAATGATATAGGTGAGGTAATTGATGTCGATATAAGAGCTGGGTACAGGTCCCGGCCATACTGTGCGATCAACATAGTCCTTTAGCACTTTGAAAACCACATTCTGTTCAATAAGCTCCGCGTTCTCCCTCAGAGAAATCTTCCGCGGATACATGCTTAGCAAAGCATCAAACTCATATACTGCATCATCATTTGCAAGGAGATAGGTTAAGAAGTCAAATGATGCTTCGATTTTACCAGGATCAGTTACCTTAACGCTGACTGCCAGCGAGGAATCTCCGCCATTACGACCATAGCTGGGATATGCCTTATCTGCTTCCCATACCGGTGTTTGGAAATAGCCATAGTCCAAATCAGGAGCGGTGGATTGCAGCGTATAGGTTAGCCAACCCCAGTTGAATATCATTGCCGATTCGCCTGTAGCAAAAGTATTCGCTGCTGTATCAAAATCGCGGCTGCTCACCTTATGTACATCATAGAGATCCTTGATGAACTGAATGTTCTTCGTGACGATAGGATCATCGATGATCGGAACGCCGTCCTTATCAAACAGGGGAAGTCCATCGTTATAGTTGAGTGCTTCAAGCAGGAAGCTCTGATTGCCGTTAAAGCCAAAGCCTGCTACTTCAATGTATCCTGTATCATCTGCTTTGGTCAGCTTCTTCGCAATTTCAATTAACTCATCCCATGTTTGGGGAATATCTGCATCGGTTAGGCCTGCATCAGCCCATAGCGTTTTGTTATAGAAAACACCATTGGTCATTATGCCATAGGGGATATAATACAGGTTGTCATTATAGAGAAATTGCTCCAGACCCACATAATCTTTCATAATGCCATCCAGATTAAATACATCCTGTGTCCAAGGCATACCGCAAGTATTGACAATTGCATTCGTCCATCCATTATGGGTAAAGAACATTTCCGGCGCTGTGTTGCTCTGCGTACTCAAAATCACCTTTTCTGCTATATCGTCTGTTTGCAGCTGTACATCGATTTTCACATTAGGCCGCCAGTTCATGTATTCAGCCGCCCATTTCACATAGTAATCACCGATGGTTCCGCTAGGTGCCCAAACAGCAATGCTTACATCATTACCTTCGTTCACTTGGGCCGCACCATCCCATATAAGATTGGTGCCATAAACAGGGGGCTGAGCTGATGCGGAGGCAGCAGTGAATGCCAACAGCATGGTGCTCATCAGGCAGATAACCAAAAAGAGAGAAATGCGAGTTTTCCAATTCTTCATTTGAGTAGTCTCCTTCCATTATGTGGTTTTTGCACTCGGAAAGTAACCGGTTACTTTCTTTTGATTTATTTTAGCATGCTTCCATATGTTCGTCAATAGGCATTTCGGGTTAATTTCTTAATATATGTTAATTGTGTTTGGTTTTTACTGGATAATTTGGTGTGTATTTGCTCATTTCTACCAAATAACCGCTTCCCTCATTTTTTTATTTTTCTCGTTTGATTGACATTTCTACCCGTTATAGGATAAACTACTGTATAGAAAACAAGCCAATTGACTGGAAAGGGACTTGATCATGAAGAACAATATCACCTTTGACGACGTAGCAAAGTATACCGGTTTTTCTAAAACGACTATTTCCAGATATTTTAATAAGCCAGAAACACTGACTGACAAAAACAGAGACATTATCAAAACAGCGCTGAAAGACTTGAATTACCAAGAAAACAAGGTTGCGAAGATATTAGCACGCGGTCATACCGAGTTGCTTGGCATCATTGTTCCAAACTTTTATTTTCAGTTTTATAGCGTGATGATCAATCGCATCATCAACACATACCAGCAATACGGGTATAAGTTCATCGTCTTTGTTAGCAATGACGACGAGAAAATCGAACGCAAATGCATACGAGAGCTTATGGCATACAAGATTGAAGGGTTGATTAATTTCAGCCATGCGCTCTCCTCCAGCGAACTGACAGAGTTAAGAGTACCGGTTATTTTGGTCGAGCGTGAAAACCAGCATCTATCTAGCTGTTGTACAAACAATTACGTCGGGGCACGCCTCGCCACGAAAAAACTCATAGCTGACAAATGTGATATTATCCTTCACCTAAACGATCAAAAATCTCCGCTTTCCCCTACCTACCAGCGCATCACGGGCTTTGAGGAGACCTGCCAAGAAAACAACCGGCAATACGAGATCATATACCGAGAATTCCCATTGGTGTTTCAGGAAATGATGAACATTACAAGCGATACACTCACCTATGTTTTTGATAAATATCCAGATGGTAAAAAAGGCATATTCTGTGCAAATGATAATATCGCCAGCTCACTTCTAAACTCAGCTTTTCGCAAAAACATCTCAATCCCTGACGAGCTTGAGATTATTGGGTTTGATAACTCACCATTAACAGAAGAAGGCATCATCACCATCAGCACCGTTGCCCAAGACACCAAAGCACTTGCTCAAAACATCATGGAAATGATGATCCGAAAAATCGCACTATATAACACGCCAAATTTCCAAAGCGATATCATCGAGCATATCATCATCAACCCAAGCTTTATTGGGCGGCAAACCACCTTGTGATATGGCTAGAGCCGCTTCTCAAACCACTATCAAGCCATCAAAAATAGACGTTATCCAACCTTTGGATAACGTCTATTTTTGTGCATAGGCAGCTTACGCCCCATTGACAACATGACATCAACCGCCATACTCACAATGCATTAACGGTTTTCAAAATCTCTATGCATTAAGCTGGGCTGTATTCCTGTGTTATTCTGATATTTACCGTTATTATAGGGGGAGAGTTCTCCTTGGATTGAGTGATAATAAATTTGGCAAATCTCTATCATCGGATAAATTTTCACTGGCTGCACACATTGTATTTCCAGCGTCCAAAATCCCGAGAACCCAATATCGCCAAATCCCGCTGTTACATGAATATATAGACCAAGCCGACCAATTGACGAGCGTCCCTCAAGCATTGGCACATAGTAATTCGTGCTTGTCTTCTCATAGGTGCGTCCCAAATACAGCTTTCCCGGCTGCAAAACCAGTCCATCTTCCGGTATCATAATTTGCTCTGTGTTTAGCGGCTTTTTCATATCCAAAACTTCATCCGTGTAAACAAGAAGCTCATTATGCAATCTCAGATTATAGCTGTTGGGATTCACTTGCTTGGGATTAAAAGGCTCAATACAAATCTTTGATGCTTCGACCTGCTTTTGTATTTCCAGACCCGATAATATCATGATTTTTCCTCCTCTATATCGTAAACGTATTGTAAAGTTAAATGAAAGTTGAAGACACTCAACCCTTTCTGGTACAATGTTTCTGCAACAAAACCGCGTACCTCCCAAAAAGGAGAGTGTCCCCATGCAGAAATCATACCATTTCCAGTGT